>CAZQIQ010000036.1:4565-11085 GCA_964593835.1 uncultured Chitinophagaceae bacterium | reverse complement strand
ATATTTTATCAGCATTGGCCGCCTCAAATCCTTCACGGCGATGTTCTCTTTTAATTAAAGCGGGAGAAAGATGGGCATATTGAGGTAACACTTTTCGTTCAGCAAATTCTACATATGAACCGGGAATAGTATGCTGATCACCATTCGCAAATTCTGCTGCTATCATATGAGCGACTGTTGAACTTTGTAGCAATCCGCCATCAGGACTTTTCTTTACCTTACCAGAAGAATCGTTCAGTATAAATCCGTTTTTTTCGAGGAAGTTGTTGAATTCAGCCACAGTATTATAACCATTCGGCAGATTATGCACGCTAACAGTAAAATGATTTAAATAATATCTGTTATATATTGCCCATGCAGCATATTCACTTTCAGCAGCAAGAGTCTGGTAATCACTCCAGGAGGGCAAACGCCATAAACCACTGTGCAGAAAATGGTCTACTACAGCCGCATCATTGAGATCAAGCGTTAATACAGGATCAGCTTTTACTTCATCAGTATAACTATGAATAATTTTTTGTACTGTCAGTGAAAGATCCTGCACTCTTAATTCACTGATAAATATTCTTGGATCAGCAGGATTGTTTGGAGAATACCAATGAGCGTTTAATTTTTTTTCAGCGAAAAAATAATAATCCTGTTTTACATATCCATAATGAAGGAATATTTTTTCCAGCGACTGTATTCCCAAATGTTCAACGCCAAGTGTACGAAAAGCAATGTGATCATTTTCTATTTCGTCTTCTTTATTAATTAATCCTTCGCTGATCATCGCTTTGATAATAGCTGACACATCAGGGACTCTTTCTTTATATCTGCTCATTAAACCGTTAAGTACGGCAGATAATGTGGTAGCATGAGGCATAGCGGTAATAAAATTATATGAACGGTAAAGTTATTCATTTCAAAAATCAATCAGTTGCTGGCTATTGTATTATTTTTGAGGCATTATCTTATTTTTTTTCATAAAAGTTATTTAGCTATGGGATTATTGTTTCGACTCACAGCATTTTGCTGGATCATTCTGATTGGAATGTCTGTATCTGCCCAGCAATGGGGTAATTACAACCCTGAAGAAGCTTTTGCAGCAGACTTCTATCCAAGTTATGGAGATGAATATCGTACAGCTGATGGACGTCCTGGTCCGAAATACTGGCAAAACAGGGCAGATTATAACATCAATGCTTCTTTGGATGAGATAAAAAATAGCGTGAGCGGATCTGTTGAAATTACCTATACCAATAACAGTCCTTCTGATCTGGAATTTTTATGGTTACAACTTGATCAGAATATCTACGATCTTCAGTCCAGAGGTGTTGCAACTACAACGATTGATGGCGGCAGATGGGCCAACAGAAATGAATTCGACGGTGGATATGAACTTAAATCGGTGACTTTTAAAAATGGAAAAGCCGCCAGTTATTTTGTTACAGACACCAGAATGAAAGTCAATCTGGAACAACCTTTAAAAGCCAATGGTGGTAAAATAACTTTCAAAATTGATTATTCGTTCCTTATTCCTGAATACGGAACAGACAGAATGGGACGTTTGCAAACAAAGAACGGATGGATTTATGAAGTTGCGCAGTGGTTTCCCAGATTATGTGTATACGATAATATATCTGGGTGGAATGTATTGCCTTATATAGGCCAGGGAGAGTTTTATCTGGAATATGGTGATGTGGTATATAATATTGAAGCTCCTGCAAGTCATATTGTAGTCGGATCAGGAGAACTTTTAAATCCGCAGGAAGTATTAACAGCTAAACAACTTGAACGATGGAAAACTGCGAGTCAGAGTGAGAAAACTGTAATGCTCAGAACGGCAAAAGAGATAAAAGACCCTTCAAGTCGTCCCACAAAAACCAAGCGATTAACCTGGAAGTTTAAATGTGAAAATACAAGAGACGTTGCCTGGGCTTCTTCACCGGCATTTGTGTGGGATGCAGCAAGAATAAATCTACCTGGCGGCAAAACATCTCTGGCGATGTCTGTATATCCCGAAGAAGTAGGTTCTGATCAAGCATGGGGAAGATCGACTGAATACACTAAAGGATGTGTGGAATTTTATTCTAATTATTTATATCCTTATCCTTATCCTACAGCGATCAATGTTGCCGGAATTGTTAGAGGTATGGAATATCCGGGCATTGTATTCTGCGGTATCAATGCTACCGGTGCAGGACTATGGGGTGTAACTTCTCATGAATTCGGGCATATATGGTTCCCGATGATAGTAGGCAGCAATGAACGTAAGCATGCATGGATGGATGAAGGATTTAATACTTTTATCAATACACTGGCTGAAAATTCTTTTAATAACGGAGAATATGCCAATAACAGGGAATTAAGCGCCAGTCGTCTTACGCAAGCCTTTTTTGGCAAAAATGCCCAGAGTATTTATAATGCACCCGATGTAGTACAGCAGAAAAATCTGGGTATTGTAGCTTATTACAAACCGGGATTTGGTATTAACCTGTTACGTGAAAATATATTAGGCAAAGAACGATTTGATAGTGCGTTCAGATATTATGCTCAGCAATGGGCTTATAAACATCCCACACCATGGGATTTTTTCCATTGCATAGAAAATCATGCCGGCGAATCGCTGGATTGGTTTTGGCGCGGATGGTTTTTGAATAACTGGAAAATAGACGTTGCTGTTAAAGACGTGGAGTATAGCAAAAATGATCCTGCCAACGGATCTGTCATTACTATTGCCAATCTTGAACAACTTCCTATGCCTGTAGTTGTTCAGATAAAAGAAAGAAATGGCAAAACCGGCAGAATTAATCTTCCCGTGGAAATATGGCAGCGTGGTGGTATATGGAAATTCAATTATAAATCAACCGATGAAATAACTGAAGTATCTATAGATCCTGACGAAACTCTACCTGATATTAATCGAGATAACAATAAATGGTCAGCTAAATAATGAGGAATTAATTATTTTTAAGCATAATCGACAACGATATGCTTAAACAATTTTTATTCTTTATTGTTCTGGTACTAACATTATCCTGTCAGTCGCAACATCAGTTATGGGTGGAATATAAAGGCAGGCAGGGTGCCGGAACAGGTAAACATATAGTGCTGGTCAGTGGTGACGAAGAATACCGTTCCGAAGAATCACTGCCTATGCTCGCACAGATATTAGCAGAAAAGCACGGCTTCAATTGTACCGTGCTTTTTTCTATTGATCCATCTAATGGAAGTATTGATGCTTACAATAAAACCAATATTCCGGGATTGGAAAAACTACAACAGGCAGATCTGTTGCTCATCGCTACACGCTTCAGAGAACTTCCGGACAACCAGATGAAATTTATCGATCAGTATGTGCAGGCCGGTAAACCTATTATCGCTCTTCGTACAGCAACCCATGCCTTCAACTATGAAAAAAATAAGAAAAGTCCTTACGCCAAATACAGCTTCGATAGTAAAGTAAAAGGATGGGAAGGAGGTTTTGGTAAAAAAATATTGGGAGAAACATGGGTCGATCATCATGGCATTCATGGTCAGGAAGGTACAAGAACCATCGCCAATGGTATTGTAGAAAATGAAAAGAACCCACTCCTCAACGGCGTAAAGGACATCTGGGTACCTACAGATGTGTATACCACTAAACAACTCACCAGCGATACAGAAGTATTATTATACGGACTTTCCACCAATGGCATGAGTGCTACTGATCCAGTTAATCTTAATAAATCGGTGATGCCCGTTGCATGGACAAAAACTTATGCAGCCGAATCCGGCAAACAGGGTAAAGTACTTACTACTACTATGGGAGCTGCTGTAGATCTGCTCAGTGAAGACCTTCGTCGATTAATCGTCAACGGATGTTACTGGGCCACAGGTTTAAGCGATAAAATACCCACTAAAGCTGATGTTGGATTTATCACTCCCTTTAATCCCACCATGTTCGGATTTGACAGTTTTAAAAAAGGTACGTATCCTGAGAAATACATATTGAAGTAGAGGAGGGCATGGTGGATAATAATCATCCTACATCAATATCACTTAGTTTCATTTTGTAATACTTATTCTATAACATTTGTCCAATATTAACCTACAGGCAGAGAGGTTAACCATTATACTTTAATAGGGAAATAAAGGAGTGTCGAAAGTATTTTGAAGTGCCTGAAAATACTTAAACGAAAACATCTTCCGTTAAATACCCGAATAAGAAGAGGATGTACCAGACTTTTGATACCACCTCATTTCCGCATGTTGCTACATATTGCTGTGCTTGTTAATATACATTGACAGACTATAAATTATCAGGTATTAGATTGGCTTTCAGCAAATGAATTAAAAGAAATATCTCTTATAAGACTTCAATCTGACCTATAGAAAACATCCTAAACAAATATTACAAAACTGATAGCGCTACTAATTCCTAATCAACCTGCTTCCCGTTTTTTAGTGCTAAAAGTAATTGTATGTTTTCAGGGATATGTTCTTTATAATGACTAACATAAACAATCGTAGTATTAGTAAGATTGCCTATAAGCTGAATTAATCGGGTAAAGAATTGTTGCTGAGAAAGATCCAAGCCCTGCGTAGGTTCGTCTAGAATAAGTAAGGGTGGATTTTTGACAAGCGCTCTAATTAACAAACAAAGACGCTGCACATTGGACGGAACACGGTTAAAGAAGACATTTGCGTATTGCTGAATATGTAACAAGGTCATCCACTGCCTGCATATTTCCTGTTTTGCAGGATCACTTGCTCTGAACAATCCTATCGTATCGTAAAATCCGGATTCTATCACATGCAGGCAGGAAGAGTCGGTTGGAAAATATTGAAAAAGTTCAGGAGATACAAAACCCGTTTGTTTTTTTATATCCCATATACTTTCACCTGATCCCCGCTTTCTGTCAAACAGTATAATATCGTTCGCATATGCCTGAGGGTTATCTCCTGTAATCAGACTGAGCAAGGTAGATTTACCTGCACCATTAGGTCCCGACAATACCCATTTGTCGCCTTGCCTTACTGTCCAGTTAATATTATCCAGAATTTTTTTACCATCGTAAATGATAGTAACATTTCTCATTCCGATAACAGTACTGAACTGAGGAAGTGAATTACGTGTAAGCAACTGTCTTAAAAGTTGTTCATCAATATTGACTGCTTCATGAAATGCAAAGTCTTTAGGATGAAAATCTTTTTTATCTGAATGAAAAACAAGTTCTCCCTTATGCAAAACAGCTACATGCGTAACGGCTTCCGGAATATCATAAGGAGTGGTGGCCATTACAATTTTTGTTCCGGCAGCAGCCACTTCTTTCAGCAGATTGCTTATTTCTTTTCTGGTAGCTATATCCAGTCCTGTAAGGGGATGATCCAATAGCAGGAGGGAGGGATTTTTAATTAATGCTGAAGCAATCAATACCCTTTTGGTTTCTCCGTTTGAAAGCTTAATGACCTGCTCGTCCAGTAGTAACTCCAGTGCAAACCGCTGAATGATATTTTCCAGATTCCAGTAACCTGGTTGTCCCGACAATTTTTCGAGATGTTCCCTGACCGTTAGCGCATCTTCTGAATCCATCGAATTATACCGCTGCTGATAATAAAAATCAGTCGTATTAGAAAGATTCTTAAAGTTATGCTTAAAAGAAACCCATTCAGCATTCTTAGTATCCAGTTGCTTTAACAATTGACTATGTCCCGCTCCATCACCACCTGTAATCGCCCATAACTCTCCTGATTCCAATAACGCCTTAAACTCAATAGCTACCTTCATACCATACTATTTATTCAATAATAACTTTTAAAATACCTCAGGTTTACTTTACGGCGGCAAAGTTATTAAAGAAACAGGGGAGTGCAGGATAGAAAAACAATAATTTAAGCTGAAAACCTGATTGAATCACAGCGTTAGAGGAAGTATCAAAAGCATTTTGAAGAACCCGGGAATAATGTGAAGTAGTCAATATTTGATCTCACAATTTGGGATTAACTTCAAAGTAATCACACAATTAAATCAATCCCAATAAACAGAGCCTGTATCGACTTTTAATATACCCTCTGTTTTATATAATGTTTTTCACGAATTTGTCTTGCTAATTCCCATTTTTCTATACACCACCAGAACTACCAGCCTCTGTTTGCTTAATCGCAAATACGGTTCGAGTTTCAGTCAATTTTGATTTTTTCGTAGGAGAACATTCATTTTTTAAATAGTGAATAACCGTCCATTTCACTAATTTACAATGTCTGTTTTATACGGAGAAGATCACTAAAAGGTGAAAGGATAATGTACAATGGTAAGTTTCAATTGTGCTGATCGATCAATACCCTGAAGTCCTCACTAGAGAAATAAAAGGTTTGGTGGGATAGGAGCAGAACATTGACTACTTCATTAATATATTGGCTTAAAAGCGATTATCCTTCGGGAAGTTGAAATTTATCTTTGGCAGATAAGATAGTTTCAGTTAATTTTGCCTCCCCGATAGCGAAAGTTATAAGGGAATGGCCCCGTAGCTCAATTGAATAGAGCATTTGACTACGG
>CAZQIQ010000036.1:2399-4555 GCA_964593835.1 uncultured Chitinophagaceae bacterium | reverse complement strand
CGGGGTCACTAAAGGACATCTCGTTTTCAGCGATTTGTCCTTTTTTTATTTACTAACCTCCTTAGCTTACTTACATGAACGATGATCCTGGATGGTCTTAATGATCACAGACCTAACATAGCCCAAAATTCAAGATGTAAAAATTTGCAGAGATAATCAAAGAAAAGTGCAATAATCAGAAAGCCGCACTAAAAAACTATAATTTTAGCGCAAATAACAATTGAAATCTTTCATTTTTTCCTTTCCCTCCGTTATTTTGACTTGCGACGGAAAAGCCATAATAAGCATACCCGATCATAAACATCGGTTTTATCTTACCGGTTGGTAATGATACACCAAAATTTGCTGAGCCGGTAAATGCCCCTTTTACTCCCTGACCACCTACTCTCTGATCATAGAGTCCATGCCCCGCCTTTACTAAAATAGCAGGAGTGGTTTTCTTTTTTTCGCCAAAAAAACAAAAGTCGAGCGTGATAGGAATATAGGGAGAGTCGAAATTGATAAAACCTATGCCAAGACCTATTCCTGTATTCTTATTTAACTTTGGCCCACCGGAAAAACCAATCACACCTTTGTTGTCCCCTTGTTTAGGAGAAAGTCCACCGTAAATCAAAGCGTACCCGCTGTTTTTTTGAGAAAAAAGAAAGAGAGGGCAAATGAAAAATAAGAGAGCTAGAACATATCTCATAGGATAAAGGTTAAAATGCTTCTTTATATAAATTTTTAATCAGCAAATATACCACTAAGGCATATGTAAATCCATAGCGCCCCTTATTTCGGTAGATACTTCACCTACAGAAGTGTCAAATTCTCGCTGACCGGTATACACTCTGATAAAATCGATGGCTTCTAGATTGACAGGATTTCCCTGATCATCAACAGCCCAGTTAATATCAAAAGAATTGTAGTTTTTTTCAGTATAATTATCCTCAACAGACCAGCTATCCGTATAACCAAAAACAAAAGCAGTATTAATATGTAATTCCGTTCCTTCAAGATAACTTAAGGTGCCAGGCAAGAGTGTACCACTAAAAGTTACGGAGTCCTGCTGACTAATAAATTCAGGATAATAGTTATGCCGGTGAAAATCATTAACAGGCATGGATCCGGTATTTCCTTCATTATCCTTCCACACAACAGGCGCATATTGCTTAGGGTTGTAATAAGTAATTCTGTATTGTTTTTTTGTTTGTGAATGATGGTATGCACTACCCGCCAACTCGTACCATCGATCGTCAGGCTTTCCGTTTCCATTGATATCCTGACTTACCATCACAATTCCCGGCTCCGACCATTCTCTTGGTGGAGGTAATGGATTGCCGTATATCGCAAAATCATATCCATTTTTATTAAGCACAGAATGATCAAAACCCGCGGTAACATATCCACCAAAGCCTCCAAGAGTCAGTACATTACTGGTTCCCCCTGTAATTTTTTCAGCGGATTGTGCATTACCGATATTCTCGTTAACAAATTGCCCGGGAGCAGGAAGGTATTCATATATCTTGTCTATATATTTTATACTACTGGATGTAATCGGTCTGATATGTCGCTTACCGGTATCGGAAGTTTCCTCCTTCCTGCAGGAGACTATAAATACTATGAATATAAATACCAGAATTCTGCACATAAATAATTAATTGTGTGATGAAGGCAAAAAAGCAAAATGCCCGGGAATATCGCCTGTCTGTACTGACCATCTTTTTTCCCCGTTTTTATCAAAACAATACAATGTTCCGGGTGATAAATAATCACCGGCATCTGTTATATACATATCCCCGCTATATGGATTAATAGCCAATCCATAAGGGAGTCGAATAGTTGATGAATAAATATTATCAATAAACTGATTGCTGATCAGTCTTTCATTTTTTACATCAATAAGCGCATAATTAATTTGATTTTTATTATCGATATAATTCCATTGCGCACTATACACATAAGCAGTATCGCCCTGTATAAAAAGATTTCCTGCTGCAATATCCATAGAGTCCTTTAATACATCATCTCCGGAATCAATTATATACAATTTAGAATAGGTAGTGTAATAATTACCTCTTGATGATACATACAGATCTCCATAACTATCCTTTTTGATACGGTGAAGATTTACTGCAACATCAATTTTTTTTATCTCAGTAAAATTATTCAGATCA
>CAZQIQ010000036.1:1998-2389 GCA_964593835.1 uncultured Chitinophagaceae bacterium | reverse complement strand
ACTACTGAAACCGTTCTGTCGTAGTTGGATGGCGTATATCCACCGGAATTCGCCACATATAATTTATTGCCCACAACAGCCATTTCTTCCGGTTGCCGGCCAACAGTGACCTGTCTTAATATTTGAAACCCTGTAGTATCAATTTCCGTCACAGTACCATTAGGAGAGGATGGGTTATTAACGGTTCCGGTATACGCGCTTATATATATATTGCCATTGGACGATATCAGGTTTCTGCAATTATCGATATTTATCTGACCAATACGTCTGGCTGTAACAGCATCTAATACTTCTACTTTTCCGGACATATTTACGGCTATATACATTTTAGATCCGTAGATAAGAATATCGTTTCCTACATCACCCAGTTCTCGCGTTGCTTCCGGGTTTA
>CAZQIQ010000036.1:0-1988 GCA_964593835.1 uncultured Chitinophagaceae bacterium | reverse complement strand
CCAGATCGCAATAATCCAGTGATGCTCTGTTCATCCCCATATTACCTTCATTGAGCAAATAAAAGCCTTTGACAAATCCATGTTCAGGAATGATTTTTTCCTGTTCACTATTTAATACGGATGCATTTTTTCTGCAGCTGCAAAAAATGGATATGAATAAAAAAAATAAAAAGAATTGATTCTTCATCACTATATCTTAACACTTAAAGTAGCACGGTAATGCCTACCGGGCATTGGAAAATTAATAATAATATCAAAATACTGATTAAACAGGTTATTGACTTCAACCATAAGTTTAACCGCTTTTTGTTTATACATCCATTGTTTGCCTAATGAAATATCATGAGTATACCAGGGTTCTATATAGTTCACCGGAATATTCATTTTCTGACTGTATCTGTATCCATTATATATAAAGCTGTAATTAAGCATATAATCATTCCAGAAAGCATTGGTTACAACAGAACCGCTGTGAACAGGCACGTAAGGGATCTGATGTTTACTATGATCCGTTCCAATGGTCTTATCCAGCGCACGCTGAAAAGAATATTTCAGACTGGTATTTAATACCATAGACGATAAAGACATGGAATTATCAATGCGCAGATCCATTCCATGAATTTTTACTTTACCGATATTCACCATCATCCACCTATACAAATTTGTAGTAGGCACCGCTACAATTTTATCCTCTACATCATTATGATAAATATCTATCTCTGCTGACAAATATTTTAACCAGCCATATAATGGTTTCACCCAACTACATCCGATATTATACTGATTAACATATTCCGGTCTGAGTGCCGTATTGCCAATAAACGTATAATAAAGATCATTAAATGTTGGCAGTCGGAATATGTTTTTATAAAAAGCCCTTACTTTAAAATGTTGATGTAAAAAGGGTTGCCATGACGCGGTGATATATGGGGTTAAAACATTTTTATTATCTCCTTTTTCATAAAGCCTGACCTTATCCCACGCGAACGTTTGTAAAGCGCCAGCTTGCACAACGAGCTTTCTTAAATTGAACTGAGTAGATAACGCGCCTAATAGCTGATAACGGGAAGGGTAGGGAAAACGGTATATATTAGCATCCAGCGTATTGTATTGCGCATCGGCAGCAGCTGCAATTTCCCACCAGTCATTAATAGTATATTGATTAGCAAATGAAAAATAGAGCTCCTTTTGTTGATATGTATTATTTAAAGGTCCGTCTGCCGTGATCATTTCCGGATCAGTATAATGCAAATCATCCTGTGCAAATTTTGCATTGAGGGCATAATGATATTTTCCTGTCAAACTGCTTTTATAAGATGACTGAACAAAAAAATTTCTGTCGTCCTGTCGTTGTCCTCTGACAAACTTATTAGCCACAATAGCGCCTGGCAATCCACGATCTGACTGATAATGATACAATTTAACTTTCCATTCGGCGCTATCTTTTAACAGTCCGGTTAAACCGGCTTCTATGCGATATGCGTTTATGTCTGCATTTTGTCTGTAGGCAGATGTGTCATACACACCATTACTATATCTGAATTTGTATCTGCCGTGAGCATTCATCCATTCCATATTCAATGATGAAGAGATTCGTTCACTGATCTTTTGTTCCCATAACACCGATGGATTGATCAAACCAAAGGAACCGCTTTTTATTTTGGCTGATACGTTATACTTTTTAAGAGCAGAAAATACCGGCGTTTTTGACTGAATATAAATAGATGCGGCTGAAGCATAGGAACGTGCGGGTTGCAGCAGTACCGACCGATGAGCATTAAATAATGATATGGTTTCAATATTGTCTAACGAAAATCTTCCCAGGTCCACCTGACCATTCTGTGCATTCCCCAGTTGTATACCGTCATAAAACACTGCAGTATGGTGACTACCCATACTTCTTGTATCGATGGTTTTCAAACCACCTATACCACCATAATCTTTTAACTGAACACCTGAAAAATACCTGACAGCATCTGCAATCGTTA
>CAZQIQ010000035.1:0-35333 GCA_964593835.1 uncultured Chitinophagaceae bacterium | reverse complement strand
TGGTTTATCATGGTACAGGAAGATCTTTGGAAGAAATGCAATCAGCTAAAACCAATATTATCATTACCAGTTACGGCACAATAAGAAGCGATATTGAACAACTGAATGATATGTTATTTGATAGTATTGTAGTCGACGAAAGTCATAATATCAAAAATCCTTCTGCGCTCACTTCAAAAGCTATTCTGGAACTAAAATCTATAAATAAGATAGCTCTCAGCGGCACACCTGTTATGAATAACACTTTTGATTTATATGGTCAGCTGGGATTTATTCTACCAGGAATGTTAGGCTCAAGGGAGTTTTTTAAGAGGGAATATGCTGATCCTATTGACAGGGACCACGATCCGGAAAAAATACTGGCGTTACAAAAGCTGACTTCTCCATTTATTTTAAGAAGAACCAAAGAACAGGTAGCCACCGACCTTCCTCCTAAAACGGAAACCATTTTATGGTGCGAAATGAACGACAATCAACGCTTTGCTTACGAAAGCATAAAAGAAAATATAAAAAGTAGTTTGTTCCTTGAAATTAAAGACAAAGGAATATCCGGCGGAAAACTTTCCATATTACATGGAATTATGAAACTCCGTCAGGTGTGCAATTCCTGCGAACTCGTGAAAGACGAAGACGTGTTCACTTACGATTCTATAAAAACAAAAACGTTAATTGAAGAATTAAAAAATATAATTACTCATCATAAAGCACTTGTCTTTTCGCAGTTCACTTCAATGCTCGACATACTTGCAAAAGAATTGGAGACTAATAATATAGAATACTATCGAATAGATGGCAATACAGCTGTCCAAAAAAGACAGCAGATAGTGAATAATTTTAATGATGAACAGAATAACACAAATATATTTTTACTGAGTCTTAAAGCAGGCAATGCCGGATTAAATCTCACTTCTGCAGATTATGTTTTTCTCTTTGACCCATGGTGGAATACTGCAGTAGAGCAACAAGCTATAGACCGAACACATCGTATTGGCCAGACAAAAAATGTATTTGCTTATAAATTGATCTGCAAAAACACTATTGAAGAAAAAATTGTTCAGTTGCAGCAGAAAAAAACGAAACTGTCAAAAGAATTAATTGGAGACGATGATGGGTTTGTAAAAAATCTTTCTGAAGAAGATATTGAGTTTTTGTTTAGCTAAATACATATAGCAGCAGGCAATCTTAAACAATCAATACAAACATTGTGTAATGTTATTTAAGCGATTGTCTTTTTGCCAAAATCATAGCCAGAAACAGTGTTCCAAAAACAATTGCGGCACTGAGATAACCCAACCAATTGTAATGAAGAATTCTTCCCTTACTATCCTGACTCACAATTAAACCTGCAATGATGGACGCGATACCTGTAAACAATTGTTGAAAAGAGGAGTTAAAACTCATAAACTGTCCCCGTTGTGCCGGATTCACTACAGTACTTATCATTGCCTGGGCCGGAATATTTCTTCCCGTAGAAAATAAAAACCAACATCCAAACACTGCAAGAACTGCTGCAAATGGCATAGTGGGCATATCAGTAATCACAAAAACAGGAATTATAGAAATAATAAGGCAGATACGAAATACTTTAAATTTACCATGTTTATCAGCAAGCCTCCCAATGAACGACGAAGACAAAAGAGCAGCTACACCTCCTACCATATAAATTACCGGTGTCTGGTCTTTAGAAAACCCAACATTAAATTCCATATAAGGATTAATAAATGGAATAATTAAAAAATGTCCCAGCATTAATCCCCCGGATAACATCAATGCAATTACCTGACTTCTGTTAGCAATTATTTCTTTAAATACTTTTATAACATCAGGTTTATATCGTTGCTCAACATTACCTCTGCTTTGTAAATGTTGATTCATAGGCGGAAGATATTTGATAATCAGAAACATTATAGGTAATCCAATAAGTGCTATAAAAATAAACGGTGCATGCCAACTGATTTTATTAGCGAGGTAAAGACTAAATGGCACACCTATTACCGATGCCACAGAGAAGGCCATAAAAACAGTTCCCATAGCTCTCCCTCTTATTTCGTAAGAAAACGTGTCAGCAATAATAGACAGCACTTGTGCTCCAATAAGGCCACCGAAAAAACCGGTTAAAATTCTTGCTGCCATTAAAAAATAGGGGTCGGGAGCTAAACCACAACAAAGCGTTCCTGCAAGAAATCCTGTGTAAGCAAAAAGCAGTACATTTTTCCTGTCAAACCGGTCAACATAAAAAGCAGCTATCAACCCTGAAACACAGGCTGTTACAGGGTATGAAGCAACTATCCAGCTAAAAAACCGTGCGTCTATATTAAAATGAGGCATCAGGAAATTTCCTAATGGCATCATTATCATAAAATCTAAAATATGGGTAAAATTCAGGCTCGCAAGTATCAACAAAATCATTCTTTCTTTCCATGTCATGCGCAAAATTAAGGTTCAACAACCACTTTACCTGCACCATGATAAGAATGATATTCTCCATTATACATAGCATCAGCTCCCACCGGACCCATTACATATTCTCCAAGAGATACAGCTCTCACTGCGTAATAATAATTTTGTTTATTGGCATATAGGTTAACAAAAAGATTAATTCTATCATCGCGTACATCTAAAGAAAGGGGATACGCCGCATCTTTAATCCAATCCATACCAGGAATTTCTTTTGTACGGGGATTTTCTATTTCAAAACCAGCAGGTAAAATATCCGTTACCGCAATGTTCTCAACAGCACCACTGTATATTTTCTCGAGCGATATCTGTACAATAATTAAATCATTCTGTTTAAAAATATTATTATCGATTTTTCTTCCATATCTATCATAAAACTGTCTACGCACTTTAATATAATTATCTTCTTCTTTATACTGACCGCTTGTACTAATACCTTCACTTTGCCAGAAATAATACAATTTTCCATTTCCCTTAGTGGTAATATCTACAACATGACCGTTTAAATTTTTGGCAGAAAGTTTTATATCCTTACCATCAAATTTGCCAGTAGTTTTCCCGTTTACTTTTAACTCAGCGGTTACAGTAGATTTTCCAGCTGTGCGTGCAAGTTTTCCTAATGCAAGAAAACTAAATGCACATTCCTGCGTACTATACCAGTTTCTTTGTTTTAATTGCTGCGAAATATGTCGGGCCATTACAGGCACTTGACTATTATCAGGATCCACTTCTATCAGCGAGTGCAAAGCAATGGCTTCATCACGTATAGGGGAATAAAAACTACCTCCTGTCTGTGGCACAGATTCTTCTCCGCTAAATGATCCGGGTAATATTTCCGCAAAACGTTTTGAATCTCCTGCAATAGCATAAGCAGCACTCAATAAATATTTGCTATCTAAGCTTAACAATTGAAGATTAGCCTTATAATAATTCATAGCAGGAATATTCGGACGCGAAGCTGTAGCCAGTACATATAAACTATATGCTACTTCTTTAGGAGCAATCTTTTTGTTTTGATCACGATTATAATAATAGGATATAGTTTGCCTGTTTCTTAGTTTATTATTAATGTAGTTCAATAAACCGTTTAATACATTCTTATCCACTTCAAATCCGGCTTTTTCTGCTTCCAGTAAAAAATGTGCAGCATATGCTGAACTCCACCAGTGTTCCTTTCCTTCACCATCCCATAAGGTTACCGCTCCATTGTATAATTGCCGGAGTTTTATTTTACGAATAGCTTCATTAACATTTTCATTGGCGACAAGCAAATTACTGTTAGCACTAAGTTGTTGAGAAAGATCAGCAAAATATAGTTGAGGGAAAGCGGCAGAAATCGCTTGCTCGGTACATCCATAGGGGTATTGTATCAAATATTTTAATTGAGCAGCCATATCCAATAATGGATTACGACTCACTACAAGTTGATAATCAGCCGAGCCACTCATAAAATCAGATACATCTATATTAATTTTCTGAGCAGCTCCTCCATCAATTATTCCACTGCCAGTAATCTTTTGAAGTGGTGAAGCAGGTCTTACGCCAATTGAAATTTCGTCTGAAAATTTTTCACCCAACCCATTTACTTCAACGGTTACTCTTCCGGTATCCACCTTAACATCCGCGAGAATATTAAATACTACCCTCCCCTCACTGTTGGCTGCGATATTTAAAGTCTGACTATTTTCTGCTTTAACTTTTAATGGACCCGAGGTTTTTAATAAAGCAGTAACAGCAGCATTTTTATTAGTGGTATTTGATATAGTTACAGGCACAGCAACACTATCACCCGGACTCATAAATCTTGGTAAGGAAGTGCTTAGTACAAGAGGATCTGCCACAGTCATATTAGCATCTGCCGACCCAAAAGTATTACCCTTGTAAGCTACAGCCATTAAACGAACTTGTCCACTGAAAGCAGGAATATCAAAAGAGAACTTTGCCTGTCCGCTTCCATCTGCTTTGCTTATACCGCTCCAGTATGAAACAATCTGAACTCTTTTAGCAGGCATAGGATTTACACGTTTATCCATTCCCATATCACCACCTGTGCTGCTTTGCCTTGATCTCACTTCCGGAAATAAAAATGGATAAATATTATAACCCGTTACTTCTAACGCTCTTGGTCCATAAAAAAACTGATGAGGGTCAGGAGTCTTAAAATCGCTCACCTGCAATACCCCGTTATCCACTGCCGCCAGTGTAACCAAACTACCCGGAGTCGCTTTTACAGTGACCTCTTGTTTAGTTTTTGATCTTGTATTTTTCTGTGCCAGAATTTCTACTTTGTTAATCCTTTTCTTTTCTTCCACTTTCATTCCCTGAAATCCGTGTGCAACAGTTAAGGGTATATCACTAATACCATGAGGTTTAATTAATGTCGCCGTAACAAACACATTGGGAAGAAATTCTTCTTTTATTTTTACATCAATAGAAGCATTTCTTTTATCAACATTTACATATTGATGATATAGCAGCTTATCTGTTTCAACAGTAACCAGCATTTTCCCGTTAAAAGGAGTTTTAAAAAGTATTTTCGCTGTTTCTCCTATCGCATATCCTGACTTATCCGGAGCTATATCGATATTTCCTTCTGTATTTACTTCAAAGGAACTATTTTCTCCACCCCACGAGCCATAGCTGTAAAATCTTTTTGAAACATAGCCCGATGCTCCCGGAATGGCTACTCTTAATTCATAACTACCCGGAGACCTTGGCGTGAATATATATAATGAGGATTCCCCATTTACAGAAATTGTTTGTTCTGCTAATACTTTATCCTCCTGTTGTGATTCATATCTGAAATAACTACCGGCTTTGGATACAATGGTTTTATACTCCCTCTTAATCATTTTTACCACAGCTTTTCCAGAAACCGCTTTTCCATCTTTGTCCACAGCTATTAATGAAAATTTAGCGGATTGATTTAAAGGATAATACCAGTTATCATCATTTTCTATTCCCATAAAAACATCCTGGGTGTAAATATCAGCAGAAACAGCTCTGCCAACAGGCCGACCAGTTTCATCAAAAACGGTAGAATAAAAATTGGCCTGCAAAACACCATTATTTTTATATAGCGCAGGAACCTCATACACTTCCAAAGCATTTCCCGCGGCATCAGTTTTTCCTTGGCGAACAACTTTATCAAATGACAACCCTGCATTCTGAAGAGAGAAATTGTATTTATTGTATTTAGCCGGACTAAAATATTTTGATCTTATCTGTATTTCTGTTTCATAATTCCTTCCGGATGCAGGAGGTCCAAAAAAATTAACTGCATTTACAGTTAACTGAGCTTTTTCACCCGGGCTGAATGAAGTTTTATTTAGCATTGCAGCCACTTTTATGCGATCAGGAACAAACTCCTCTATACTAAAATATTTGCTGGCTAATAATATTTCATTGGAAGTATATAATTCAAGCGTATAACTTCCTGTTATAGCAGCGTTATTTATATCCACACTGCCTTCTAAAGAGCCTTCTGTATTTAATGATTTGCGAAAGGTCTTCAACTCTTTTCCATTAGGCATTAAAAACTTCACAATCACCGGTATTTCACCTGGCGCTTTCCACTGCCTATCGCGTATGATAGCAGCAAAATTTACCCGCTCACCCGGACGATAAATATCTCTTTCCGCGTATACGTAGGCATCAAGTCCGGTACTGTTACTTCGTTTTCCTCCGGTCTCAAACCTTGATGTATTAACTTTTGTACTGCTAAAAGGGAGATAATTAAAATCAGTTTCTGTTTTGGCCACTACCATAGCCGGTTTGAAACCGGCAAACTCTTTTCGGGTATATGCTATTTCAGCAACACCTTCAAAATTAGTCGCTGCCATTCCCAACACCTGATTATTAGTTCCATAGGCTACTACATTAACACCTACAACAGGTTCAGCGGATTTTATTGAATTCACAAAAACAAATAATTTGTCAGATCCTTCCTTAGCAATCAGTCCGAGGTCAGACATGGCAATAAACCTGCTGTCAGATATCCATGAATCCTTAAGAGAGCGTATTTTAATATGATATATTCCTTTAAACTCACTTAATTTATCTTCAAAATTAAACTTCAGCAATTTACTGTTGCCTACTTCCGGTAAACCTCTTGTATCTATCTCCTGTTCATATATAATATCGCCGGTTGTTAACTCATTACTTCCATAATCGCTGTAATAATAATCGTCATCTTGATATTTTTCTCTTGGATAATAACCATATCGCTGCGCACTTAACAAGTTACTTTCATATATTTTTGAGATAATTATTTTTGCTTTTTCAACATTAACAATATTAATATCCAATGTTCTGTTTCCCTTAGCAGAAAGAAAAACACTTTTGCTCGTAGCAAAACGGATAGTAGGCTCCAGTTCACCAAAAGCAATATTTCTATCATAAGATTCCTGCAATGTGCCACCCAAAAGTCCCTTTAGTCCTTTTGCAATTTTGAGAAGATAATTTTTTTCAGCATCAAAATCATTACTCTTAAGAATAAATCCATTATCCGTTTTCTCAACCGTAAATTTCACAGCAGGTTCTATTTTAATCAGCGTTGAAATATCATCCATTATCAATTGCTGACTGGTACGAACATATACTAGTCCACTCAACCCATTATGCTCAGGAGAAATATCATTAATTACGAGATTAAACGGTGACGGAATACTGGATACAAGTTTTATTTCTGCCGCTTCTGATTTGTTTTCGCTAACTGAGCGTAACCCTTTTTCAATGGTGAATCCTGTTTCCAGATCTTTATCCTGAGGTGATATACCGCTCAGCTTTAAAGTAACCTGGTTGTTATTGGAAAGTGTTTGGATATCATATTGAATAGGCTGACCCTCTACCTGTATTTTTAACTTACTTTTTAATTGTGCAACATCAACTGGTTCGCTAAAATAAAGATCTACCATCGGAACAGCTGTTTTAGATCGTTCGTCATCTAATACCCAGGTAGTATTTATATCATCAAGTGTCAGCTGATTGATCAGTTTGGAAGGTGTACGGTTACAGCATAGCAAACAAACCATTGATAAGACTATAAAGATGTTACGCATATTTCTTATTAAATATTAAATTACAACCATGTTGAAATGGTCTTTGATATTAGTGATATTTTCTGTTCTTCTCTTTTTTCTGTTACACTTTTTTTTCCCTCTACCCGATAAGATCGAATACTCAACAATTATTACTGGAAATAAAGGAGAAGTACTGCATGCTTTTTTAACCAAAGATGAAAAGTGGCGCATGAAAACGTCATTGGATGAAGTTTCACCTTTACTCCGTACAACTATTATTGAAAAAGAAGATAAACTCTTTTACAACCATAAAGGAGTTAATCCATTCGCTATGGCGCGAGCGCTGACAAAGAACATTTTTAAGGGCAAGCGCACTTCCGGGGCTTCGACAATTACAATGCAGGTGGCACGTGCGCTGGAACCTAAATCCAGAAATTACCTTAACAAGTTAATAGAAATTTTTCGTGCCTGCCAACTTGAGTTAAAATATAACAAAGACGAGATATTGCAGATGTATTGCAACCTTTTACCATATGGAGGAAATATCGAGGGAGTAAAATCTGCTTCCCTTTTATATTTTAATAAGGATCCCGATCATTTATCCCTGGCAGAAATCACCGCCTTATGTATCATACCCAATCGTCCCTCATCATTGATTCCGGGCAAACATAATGACGCCATTATTAAGGAGAGGAATAGATGGTTATTAAAATTTCGGGATGAAAAAGTGTTTACTGATAAGCAGATTGAAGATGCTTTATCCGAACCTTTTGACGCTATAAGATTATCGGTGCCCAGATACGTTCCTCATTTATCATATAAGCTGAAAAAAAATATTGAACCAGAAATCGCTACTACCATAGATCTTGTTACTCAGCTCAAGACTGAAAAAATTGTCAGGGACTACTCTCGTTCTCTCCATGCAAAGAATATCCGAAACGCAGCGGTACTCATTATTGATAACAGTCAACATAATATCATCACCTATATAGGCTCTGCAGATTTCACCGATACACTTGACGGAGGGCAGGTAGATGGTATAACAGCTGTAAGACAACCAGGCAGCACGCTCAAACCTTTGTTATATGGATTATGTATCGAAGAAGGATTACTCACACCAAAAGCTACGATAGCTGATGTTAAAATTAACTATGACGGCTATGCACCTGAAAATTATGATAAGAAATTCAATGGCTATGTGACACTCTCCTATGCTCTTGAACACTCCTTAAATATTCCTGCTGTCAAATCTCTTAATCTTTTGGGTAAACATCGGCTTATTGCCGCTTTAGGAGGATGTCGTTTTCGTCAAATCAAAAAAGACCAGCAAAAGTTGGGATTATCTATGATACTGGGTGGCTGCGGAGCTACTTTGCAGGAATTAGCCGGCTTATACTCTGCTTTTGCTAACGAGGGAAGTTTTGTAGAACCAGGTATATTAGCCAACACTTCTCATAAGGGAAAATATGAAGTGTTAAGTCGTGCATCAGCTTTTATGATCAATGAAACGCTGTCGAAAATCAACAGACCTGATTTTCCCCTTAACTGGCAAAGCACAGAGAGAATGCCAAAGATTGCATGGAAAACAGGAACTTCTTATGGAAGAAGAGATGCCTGGAGCATAGGATATAATAAAAAATATACGGTGGCTGTATGGGTAGGCAATTTTTCGGGATTGGGTATTCCTGAATTAAACGGAGCTGAAATAGCTACGCCTCTTTTATTCAAGATATTCAATACTATAGATTATGATAGCGATCAGGAGTGGTTTTCCCCACCACCGGATTGCGATATCCGGATGGTTTGTTCCGAAACCGGATTACTTCCCTCAGATCATTGTGAACATACTATTACAGACTATTTTATTCCTCTAGTTTCCTCAATGAATAAATGTGATAATGTGCAGGAAATAATGGTAAGTGTGGATGAAAAAATTTCTTATTGTAAATCATGTATGCCTTCATCAGGTTATAAAAAGAAATTATATAAATTAATCTCGCCGGACATGAGAGCCTATCTGGAAGAAAATCATCTGGCATACGACAAAGTCCCTTTTCATAATAGCAATTGTGAAAGAGTGTTCAACGATGAAAAACCGGTCATACTCTATCCAAGAAATGGTACCGAATATCTCATCAGCAAAAAAGATCCCGAACCTTTGCAGCTCCAATGCAGAACAGGTACGGATGTAAGTCAGGTATTCTGGTATATCAACGATCATTTTCACAAAGCTGCTGATGCAAAGTCTTCGCAGTTTTTTATTCCGGCAGAAGGGAAGGTTAAAATTTCATGCACAGATGATAAAGGAAGAAACAGGAACATCTGGATAAACGTGAAATATGTGGATTTATAGGATTTCTTCTACCTTCGCACCACCATGACGGAAAAGATATTAATTCTCGACTTCGGTAGTCAGTATACCCAATTGATTGCCAGGGCTGTAAGAGAGGCCAATGTATATTGCGAAATCACTCCATTTCATAAACCTATTCATTACGACAACACCCTTAAGGGAATCATCCTTTCAGGTTCACCGTTTTCTGTGAACGATACCAATGCCCCTGATGTAGACATTGAGGCAATGCAACAAAAACTTCCGCTTTTGGGCGTCTGTTATGGTGCACAACTTTCTGCCAAAAAATATGGTGGTGACGTAGCTAAAAGTAATAAGAGAGAATATGGTCGTGCTTTAATGTATAAAAAGCAGGAAGACGTATTACTAAACGATGTAATAGATCGTTCACAGGTATGGATGAGTCATAGTGATTCTATTCTCCGGCTTCCTGATGGTTTTGAAGTGCTGGCCTCTACCGACGATATTCCTTATGCAGCTTTTAAAAGCACCAGGGAAAACAAACAACCTTTATATGGTGTACAATTTCACCCCGAAGTTTATCACTCCGTAGAAGGAAAAAAAATACTTAAAAATTTTCTCGTAAATGTCTGCGGCTGTCAACAGGACTGGACACCGGCACATTTTATTACCGATACTGTTAACGAACTGAAAAAAACCATCGGCAACCGTAAAGTAATTATGGCGCTAAGTGGTGGAGTTGATTCTACAGTAGCCGCAACACTTATACACAGGGCTATTGGTGACCGGTTATCCGGAATTTTTGTTGATAATGGCGTTTTGCGTAAAAATGAATTTGAAGAGGTATTAGAAACTTATCACCAAATCGGGCTGAATGTTAAAGGCATAGATGCCAAAGAACTCTTTTACCGAGAATTAAAAGGCAAGGAAGATCCCGAGGCCAAGCGTAAAACTATCGGACGTCTGTTCATAGAAGTCTTTCAGGAAGAAGCAAAAAAAATCGAAGGCATAGAATTACTGGGACAGGGAACTATATACCCTGACGTAATAGAAAGTGTTTCTGTTCATGGTCCTTCGGTCACTATAAAATCGCATCATAATGTAGGTGGACTTCCCGACATTATGCATTTAAGTCTTGTAGAACCTTTAAGGTTTTTGTTTAAAGATGAAGTAAGGAAAATTGGTAAGGAATTAGGCATTCCCGATGATTTGTTGCAACGCCATCCATTCCCCGGTCCGGGTTTGGCAATAAGAATATTAGGAGAAATCACCCCTGAAAAAGTGGCTCTTTTGCAGGAAGCCGACTATCATTATACAAAAGGGTTAAAAGATTATCAGCTCTATAATCAGGTTTGGCAGGCAGGAACTATATTGTTACCTGTTAAAAGCGTTGGCGTGATGGGTGATGAAAGAACTTATGAATTTACCGTAGCACTGCGAGCCGTTACTTCCGTTGATGGAATGACCGCTGACTGGGCACATTTACCTTATGAGTTTCTGGCATTTATCTCAAATGAAATTATTAATAATGTAAGAGGTATCAACAGAGTTGTTTATGATATCAGTAGCAAACCTCCTGCAACGATAGAATGGGAGTAAACGTCTAGCAATAAATTATGCAGATAAAGTCAATATTTATATCAGTCTTATTAGCCATCGCATGTACCTTTTCTTTTGCTCAGGAAAACAACGAAGAAAAAAGGCTAAGAGTTGCATTATTCACACCGTTATATCTTGATTCGGTTTATAGTCCTTCCTCGACTTATTATAAACAGGGAAAAAATTTTCCTAAATATATTAATCCGGGGCTTGAATTATATGAAGGTGCAGAACTGGCAGCAGATTCTCTTTCCAAAGAAAACATACCTCTTGACCTGTTTGTATACGATACCAAATCATCTTCATCTTCTGTAAATGAAATAATCAGGAAAGGGAAACTTCAGGGAATAGATCTGATTATTGGTCATGTAACAGCAAATGAAGCTAAATCGCTGGGAATATTTTCATCTAATAATGATGTTCCTTTTTTGAACGTAAACTATCCCAATGATGCTGGCATCAGTAATAATCAAAACTTTATTATTCTTAATTCGACATTAAACACACATTGTTCAGCTATATATAAGTTTATTCAAAAAAACTATGCGCTCTCTCCTATTGTAGCATTCAGGAAAAAAGGCAGTCAGGAAGATAGACTTAAAAGTTATTTTGATGAGATAAGCAGCAATACAGCTTCTGTTCCATTAAAAATAAAGAACGTTGTACTGGAAGATAATTTTACAGTCGAAGAATTAAAAAAGCATCTTGATAACAATACTACTACAGTTGTTATCGCAGGTAGTCTGGACATAAAATTTGCCAACAAAATCACACAGTCACTGGCTTCTATTAATACAACTCATCCCACTTTATTGTTTGGGATGCCTACCTGGTGGGATGCAACCAATTTTACACGTCCTGAATTTAAAGGAATAGAAGTTATGTACACAACGCCATTTTATATTCCCGCTGATCATGCGCTGGGTACAACTCTCACCAACGATTTTAGGAATCAATATTATGCTCGCCCAACAGATTTTTTCTTCAAAGGATACGAAACACTTTACCACTTTGTTCATCAGCTTCATCTGAACGGCAATAATTTCTCATCAAGTCTGTCCGATAGTCGTTTTCGCATTTTTACCGATTTTGAAATACAACCGGTTTTAAATAATAAAACCAATACCCTCGACTATATGGAAAATAAAAAAATCTATATGGTAAAAAAGGTAGATGGAATAATCACAGCTGTTTACTAATTGTTACTGGCACGGGATTTCGTAACTTAACGATATGCCCCTCATCGAATTTACCGATAAAGGATTGTATTGTGCTGCCGGCAATTTCTACATCGATCCTTGGCGTTCGGTAGAAAATGCCATTATTACACACGGTCACAGTGATCACGCAAGATGGGGAAGTTCAAATTATCTCTGCCATCAGTTAACGAAACCTATATTATCATTAAGACTCGGTCAAAATAACTACCAGACAGTTGAATGGAATGAAACAATTATCAGAAACGGGGTAAAAATTACACTATTTCCTGCTGGTCATATAATAGGTTCTTCCCAGGTTAAAGTAGAGCACAAAGGAGAAATATGGGTCGTTAGCGGTGACTATAAGTTAGAAAATGATGAAATCAGTGGAGCATTTGAACCTGTTAAATGCCACACTTTTGTAACAGAATCAACATTTGGTTTACCTATATATAAGTGGAAAAAACAGGAAACTATTTTTGAAGATATATATAGATGGATTGAAGAAAATAATAAAGCTGGTAAAAATTCTGTATTGATAGCTTATTCTCTCGGTAAAGCACAACGTATTCTCAAAGCTCTTAATAATGTTCAACTTAATATTTTCGGACATGGAGCAATTTGTAATATGCATGAACATTTATTAGCTGCCGGCGTATTATTACCCAGTCAATTTCCTAATATATCAAGAGTGAGTAAGGAAATGACAAAAGAAAAATTTAAGAATGCAGTAATTGTTGCACCTCCCTCTGCAGAAGGAACATCCTGGATGCGAAGGTTTGCTCCTTACAGCGTAGGCATTTGTAGCGGATGGATGCAGGTACGAGGTAATCAAAGAAGGAAAAATGCTGATGCCGGTTTTGTTTTAAGTGATCATTCGGATTGGAATGGATTATTGGAAGCTGTTAAAGCCACTAATGCCCATAAAGTATTTGTCACTCATGGATTTCAATCTGTTTTTAGCCGGTATTTAAATGAAATCGGAATTACAGCGGCAGAAGTTTCTACTGAATATGGAACAGAAGAAGAAGATAATGCTCAAAGTTTAATTCAAAATACCAATGGAGAATCTGGCGATGAGTAAATACGAAAAAACAATACACGAATATAAAGGGCTTCAGCTTTTTGCAGATCTTGTATATAAACTGGGCTCACATACAAAAACAAATGATAAGCTCAATGCATTATTTACTTATTTTGAACAGGCTTCTCCTGAAGATAAAGTTTGGACAATAGCGCTATTTACCGGTAGACGTCCACGCAGAACTATTAGTGGTACTAAACTATCAGAATGGTGTGCAGAATTAACCGGAATTCCTCTTTGGTTATTCCAGGAATGTTATCATACAGTTGGCGATATGTCTGAAACCATTGCATTATTAATTCCGGAACAAGAAAATCATATTTCTGCTCAACATTCACTTTCCTATTATGTTGAAAAATTTATTGAATTAGAAAAAGCCGAAGAATCAATTAAAAAAGAATTCATTCTTAATTCGTGGAAGGAACTAAATACAAAGGAAAGATTTGTATTTAATAAATTATTATCGAGTACTTTCAGAGTAGGTGTTTCTCAGAATATGATGGTAAATGCTCTTGCTAAAACCGTTCAACTCGAGTCCAGCACTATTGCGCATCGAATCAGCGGATACTGGAATCCTTCTACTATGCCATTTGATGAACTATTAAGTCCTTCATCTATAAGCACTGATGAGTCTAAACCTTATCCTTTCTATTTAGCATATCCTCTTGAAGATGATTTGAATGCTTTAGGTCTTCCCGAAGAGTGGCAGGCTGAATGGAAATGGGATGGCATACGAGGACAAATCATTAAACGTAATGAATCTTTATTTGTTTGGAGCAGAGGAGAAGATTTGATTACAGATAAATTTCCTGAATACAATTCACTAAAGGAAAAACTGCCTGACGGAACAGTAGTTGACGGAGAGATTTTACCTGTTAAAGAGGGAAGAGTGCTCAACTTTAATGTGTTACAAACACGTATTGGTCGTAAAAATGTAACTAAAAAACAACTGGAAGAAGCTCCTGCTGCGATTTTCGCCTATGACCTTCTGGAAGAAAATGGTGAAGACATCAGAGATTTTCCTTTAACAGAAAGAAGAAGGCGACTATCAGCTATAGTCCATAAAGTAAATATTCCCATTCTCATGTTATCGCCTATTGTTGAATTCGACGACTGGCAGGTATTATCAGAGAAACGCAAAATTTCGAGAGAGTATAATAGTGAAGGATTAATGCTTAAACGCAAAAACTCTACTTATCAAGTAGGAAGAAAAAGAGGAGATTGGTGGAAATGGAAAATTGACCCTCTGGTTATTGATGCAGTGATGATATATGCACAAAAAGGCTCCGGAAGAAGAAGCAATTTATACACTGATTATACATTTGCAGTTAGAGACGGAGACAAACTTGTTCCCTTTACAAAAGCATATTCAGGACTTACTGATAAAGAGTTTGCTCAGGTAGATAATTTTGTTAAAAGAAATGCTATTGAAAAATTCGGACCTGTCAGAACAGTCAAACCGGAATTGGTTTTTGAAATTGCTTTTGAGGGAATCGCTTCTTCTAACCGGCACAAATCAGGTGTAGCATTAAGATTTCCCAGAATTTCAAGGTGGCGGAAAGATAAACCTGCTTCCGAAATCAACACACTCGACGATCTTAAAATGATGTTGAAGCAATATGGAAAATAAAGCAAACAGGCTGCTTGATACAACTGAAGGATATAAGATAATCATTGATTGGTTTAATAAAAGAAAAATAACTCCTTTTTCTTTTCAGGAAGAAACATGGCAACATATTATTAATAATCAGTCAGGACTGGTCAATGCACCCACCGGCTGTGGAAAAACTTTTTCTGTATTTATTGGTGCGATAATAGAATTTATTAATTGTTATCCTGATAATTATTTATCTAAGAAAAATAATGGCTTACAACTATTATGGATAACACCATTAAGGGCTCTGGCTAAAGATATTCAAAGGGCAATGGAAGAAGTAATTAATTCTATTGGATTGCAATGGAAAGTTGGCAGCAGAAATGGAGACACTTCTGTTAGCGAAAGACAAAAACAAAAAAGACAAATGCCGGAAATATTAATTATTACTCCGGAAAGTGCACATCTCTTATTGGCCCAAAAAGGTTATGCTAAAATATTTTCCGGTCTTAAAACAATTGCCGTTGACGAGTGGCATGAGTTAATCGGAACAAAACGTGGTGTGCAGGTAGAACTTGCTATCTCAAGAATTATTGCATGCAGTGAAAACGATATTAATATATGGGGCATTAGTGCAACCATAGGAAATATAGATGAAGCAATGGAAGTATTAATGGCATCTCTTGCGCTCAATCAGAAAACAACAAAAGGAAAACTCGTAAAAGCTGATATTCATAAACAAATTGACATCGAATCAATCTTTCCCGATGAAATAGAAAAATACCCTTGGTCTGGTCACCTCGGCCTTAAACTCGTGCGTAAAATTATAGATATCATTAATAATAACAGCACTACGCTGATTTTTATTAATACACGTGGAATGAGTGAAAGATGGTATCAAACGATATTGGACGAATGTCCCGAACTAGCCGGTGCAATTGCCCTGCATCACGGATCAATAGATATGGAAATGCGCGAATGGGTAGAAGACGCACTGCACAATGGTGTACTAAAAGCAGTGGTATGCACCTCAAGTCTTGATCTTGGAGTAGATTTCAGGCCCGTTGAAACAGTAGTACAAGTAGGTTCACCAAAGGGAGTAGCCCGTTTTTTACAACGCGCAGGCAGAAGTGGTCATCAGCCCGGAGAAATCAGTAAAATATATTTCCTCCCCACCCACTCTCTTGAACTTGTTGAAGCCGCTGCATTAAAATCCGCAAAAGAAATTGATTTTATAGAAAGCAGAGATCCTATGATCTTATGTTTTGATGTACTGATTCAATATTTATGTACGCTGGCTATATCAGATGGATTTGATCCTGTACAAATACTTCCGGAATTACGTTCTACATATTGTTATGCATTTCTCAGCGAAGAAGAGTTTAGAGAAATCCTGTTTTTTATTACTTCAGGAGGTACAGCATTACAACAGTATGACGAATACAAAAAAGTGGAGGTTATAAATAATCTTTACAGAATTACCAGCAGAAAAATAGCTATGCGTCATCGTATGCATATTGGAACAATCGTAAGTGATCCAATGCTTAAGGTAAAGTTTCAATCGGGAGGATATATTGGAATGATCGAAGAATATTTTGTTGCAAAACTACAGCCCAGAGACGCTTTTACATTATCGGGACGTAACCTCGAATTTATTATGATCAAAGACATGACGGTGATAGTAAAAAAATCCACTTCAAAAAAATCCATCGTACCCAGTTGGAATGGAGGAAGGCTACCATTATCATCTAACCTGGGTCTGATGTTGCGAAAAAAATTTCATGAAGCATTTAACATGATTAACGAAAATATTCAGGCTGACGATATAGAAATCACCACACTTTACCCACTTTTTGAATTGCAGAAAAAACTATCTCATATTCCAAAAGAAAATGAATTACTTATTGAGCATATTGAAACAAGAGATGGTTTTCACGTATTTATATATCCCTTTGAAGGAAGACTGGTACATGAGGCTTTGGCTGCATTACTATCTTATAGAATCAGCAGGATAACGCCTATTACTTTCTCCTTTGCTATGAATGATTATGGTTTTGAATTACTGAGCGATCAGCCTATTCCAATAGATGACAGTAATGCAGAGGAACTTTTTTCTTCAGAAAATCTACTGACCGATATTCAGAAAAGTGTTAATGCTGCAGAAATGACAAAAAGAAAGTTCAGGGATATTGCTGTGATAGGCGGACTTATATTTCAGGGATATCCAGGTGAATATAAAAAAGCAAGACATCTTCAATCCTCTGCTTCTTTGCTGTATCAGGTATTTAGTGAGTATGATAATAATAATTTATTATTAAGGCAAGCATTTAAAGAAGTAATGGAACAACAAATGGAAGAAGTAAGATTACGTGATACTTTATCCAGAATACAACAATCAAAAATCATTATTTCCTTTCCGGAAAAATTAACACCATTCTGTTTTCCGCTAAAAGTTGATAGTCTGAGAGAAAATTTCTCTTCTGAAAAACTGGAAGACAGGGTAAGAAGAATGCAGGAACAGCTTAGCAAATAATAAATTTTCAGCCTCGTATATTTGCATTTATCATGCAGGGAATTGTAGAATTTGAAGTTAAAAAAGAATCACTTTGTCTTTCTTCAGAAAGATGTATTTATTGGGAAAAAGAAAAAACATTAATAGTTTCTGATCTCCATTTTGGAAAAACCGGACATTTCCGGAAATCAGGCATAGCTGTTCCGGGATTAGTGTTTAAAGAAGATCTACAGCGTTTCGTCGCTCAAATCCAATACTTCAAACCTAAAAATATAATTGTTGTTGGTGACATGTTCCATAGTCATGCAAATAAAGAACTGGAACTTTTCACTAAATGGAGAAATGATTTCCCTTTGCTGGATATTCAATTAGTAAAAGGCAATCATGATATTTTAGGTAAAGAATGGTATGCAAATAATGGAATTCAATTACACAATCACTCGTTGATTATTGATAAATTCCGTTTTCAACATGATTATCACACTCCTACAGAAGAGCAGTGTTATGTTTTTTCCGGCCATATCCATCCTGGTATAACTTTAAAAGGGTCGGGCAAACAATCACTACGATTTCCTTGCTTTTACTTTTCTGCCGACTTTTGTATACTGCCCGCTTTCAGCAGATTTACCGGGTATGTTGGTATTAAAGCAACTGCTGAGGACAGTGTATTTGCTATTGTCAATCACTCATTGATTAGCGTATAACAACTATAGGATTTGGTGTAAAAAACAGTCTTTCCTTATGGCTATATTTTTTTTATCAGTTCCAGCGATAGAATATTTATTCTATCACTAATATGCATTAACCTAAAAACTATACCTGGCATCGTATACCAGAAGGTACAATCCAGTAGTAGCTAACAATATGTACTCTTATGTAACGTTTTGACTGGGTTCTGCCTGCGAGCAGTTAACGTCTTCTTTTGAACTGCTGATAGTCCAGAAAATAAATAAATCTTAGTGTGACTTCATTAGCGTGCGGAACCTGCCATATTCTTCTGGCATTATTAAAATAGGATTTATAAATCGTACCATTAATGTAATCTTCATAGTCCGGACCTAAGGAATTTTTCCAGGCCAGAATAATTCTACTACCCAATCTGAAATCCCAGGTATAAAAAACATCCAGATTAAATACATTATAGTTTACGTTATAATCAGAAGGTATTAAGGATAATTTTTCTACCCAATTACCATCAGGAAGTACGTCATAAAGATTAGTATTTAGTATTCTGTTCCAATAATGACGAGCCCTGAATGTAATGTTCATTCGTGGAGTAAAATTGTAAATACCACTGATTATAGACGTCACATCTCTATATCTCCGTCTAGCAAGGATGGGCTGGTCTGTTAAATCATCTCTGGTAAAAGAATAACCAAATTGACCTTTATCTTCCTGCTGAAAATAGGAGGCCGTCATTGTAAATCTTTCACTAAATCTATAACGGGCTTCCAGGGAAAACTTATAGAATGGATTATCCGGTAATGGACCTTCAGCTCCACCAAGATTCCAACTGAAGTACATTTTTTTTCTCGCGTCAGTACTTCCTTTTGCAAACAAATAATAATAAGATGGTCTCCTTAATTTTTGACGGGGTGTTTCATTTTTATTGGCAGGGGTTTGTAATTCAAAAAAATCATTTTGCCATGAGGGAAAAGCACCTGCCTGCAACTCAAGTGTCCAGAAATTCCTAAAAGTCCAACTGGATACAGCCATTAACTCAGTTCTCTGATACTCAAACGGTTTATACAGATAAGATTGTGAAATTGAAAAGCTATATACCTGATTCAGTAATGATTTGGTTGGCTGATATATATTATAACTGGCATTTGCAACTGTAGTGAATTCATTAGGCGATAATAAAAACCCAAGATCATTCGGATCATATTGTGCTGTCTTTAGATCATTACTTAGTGAATACTGTAGTTTACCGCTAACTTTTCCAATCTGAATAAAATTTTTAAACCCATCATAATTTCCTGTTTGTTCAAATATTTTACTGTATCGTGGCTGCATCATAATTCCAAACCTGTTGTTCTTATCATATAAAGCAATATCCAAACCAGTTACATTAGCATCTCTACCCGAACCATTACGTAAAACATTGGTATTTGTTAGGGTTATATAGGAACGATTTTTTAGCGCCTGATCTAATACAAAAATATTGTAATTGGCAAGTCCTTCAGTAGTAATAACAGAATCCATTCCGCTAATTCTATTTCTTATTTTAGCTTTTTCAGATCGCGCCACCGCATTAAAAACGCCTATTCCCAGGTTGTTACTTGTTCTGCCAGAAAATTTAAACGCATTATATAAACGTGTTATTGATGGATTCTGAAGAATATCATAATTATTTAATCCTCCCCTACCCACAGAGTCAATCACCGATTTATAACCGTTGGGTTCACGCCCGACTCTCCTGGAATAGAACAAATCTGATTTATTAAACAGCTCTGTTCCTTCAGTAAAGAATTGTCTGTTTTCGCGAAATTGTATTTCAAACGGAGATATATTATTAATCACATTATCAGAAATCACCTGTCCAAAATCGGGGATCAGCGTGGCATCCAGTGTAAAACTTTCACTTATTCCATATTTAACGTCCATCCCCCCGCTTCTTAACCATTCATTTTTATACTGATCATTATGATAAGGAGTTCCTCTATATCCACCACTCAGGTAAGGAGAAAAGCTCAAACGTAATGGTGGTTCTAATTTTTCCAATCCGGTTAACCTTCCAAACTGGTTAACAAAACCATTTATGTTCGGATTAACAGCATTCCAGAAAGAACTTTCATTCACCCTGCGGCTGAATCGTAAAAACTGAATTCCCCATTGTTCTGTTTTTTTGGGTGAAAAACGCAGTGAAAAGAGAGGAATTTTAATTTCCACACTCCAGCCATCTTTTCGCATACTCACACGACTATCCCATACTGCATCCCAACTAAGGTCACCATATACTCCATTTGCCGGAGTAACTGCTGCCGAAACACGTGCATCACTCTGAACGTTTTGAGAAGTGACCAGAAATTGAAAAGCATTTTGGCGGTCATAATAGGGATCTATAAACACTGCGAAATAATCGACATCCGCCATTCTTTCCTGATCGCGAGGGGTAAACTGTTTTCTGATCTGTGATGGATCACCATATAATATGACTCCTATGTAGATTGCAGTATTGTCATATAGCACTTTAACTGTCGTACTGTCACTGGCAGGCATGCCAAAAGATGGAGAACTGGTGATAAATTGTGTAGCCGAATGCGCATCTTTCCATACATCTTCATCGAGGATACCATCTATATGTACCGAAGATATTACTTTCAGCGCTTGTACATCTTGCTGCTGCCCGGTACAAACCAGTGAATAAAAAACGAGGACATATATAAGAGTGATCAACTTTCGCATTGTAACTAGGGGCCTGCAAAAATAGCCGAAAATCAAAACGGGCCTAACATTGAGGCACGATTATAAACGCCTGAAGCACATAATTATTGACCTTTATTGACCTTAATCAACAGAAAACCAATTTAAGTAATAGATTATCAGATAAATAGCTATAATCAATTAAGCTTATTTTTTAAGCTTGCCACCTGATCCTGCAAAGTGCTGACCACATTAGCCAGTTGATTTACATCCCAGCGAGGCTGAACATTAGCTTTACTGACAATCATAGAAGCTTTCCATATTTCCAGAATATCACTGGTATTAACAGTATAGGGCTGATAAGCGGTATTATCACTAACAAGTGTAAGTTTTCCTTTCGATTTCCCGTTCTTCATGATACGCTTGTAGACAATACCTTCATTACGTGAAATGACAATATAAGTTTGGTTGCTTTTAATGTCATCGAGATTTTCCGTTAGCTCTCCGATTACTACTGAACCACTGGGTGTCGGCAGCATTGAATCTCCAACAATCTCAAAAGCCCTGTAATTACCTGGAGCCAGCATAGGTAAGGTAAAAGTATTTAGTTCGTCAACATATTCAGGATCTGAATATCCTGCAAGATAGCCTGCGGCAGCCTTAACAGGAACAAAACTAATCTCATTGGTTCCGGCCGCTAATTTTTGTGCCCGTCGCTTGGCAAGATAATTACCCTTTGTTTCTCCGAGTTCCGTCAGAAATAATTCATCCAGGGATAATTTAAATATTTCACTGACTGTTTCAAGAACATCCAGCCTCGGCTCAGCGCGCTCCTCTTCATATGCACCGAGTAAAGATCTTTTAATACCTAATCGGGTAGCAAACTCTTCCTGTGTCCAACCTCTTAATTTGCGCAAGTACTTGAGATTTTTTCCGGCTAATGACATAACTAATATCTTTAGCTGTAAAAATACTAAAAAACTTAACAATACACACATGATATTTTTATTTGTGATCATATCCATCCTTTCTGCCGCCCCACCACTAACCTTAGTTTTATTACCTTTGCGCTCCTGTCAAAATAGCCAGTTACCATTAGCTAGCATTATATTTGACGCATCAATACTTTTAAACAACACAGATTTCAATAAATATGTTAGGTTTTTTATCAAAAATATTCGGTGGCAGCAAGTCTGATAAAGACGTTAAATCGATCGAACCAATTATAGCTTCCATTAATCAACATTTTGCCTCCTTTCAGTCAATATCCAACGATGACCTCAGAAACAAAACCGTTGTATTCAAACAACGTATAGCCGAATACGTTGCTGAAATTGACAACCAGATAAAATCAATTACGGAACAGGCAGAGCTACTTCCCTCCAGTGATATCAATGAAAAAGACAAAGCTTACCAGCAAGTTGATAAGCTAAAGAAGGAGAGAAACGCCAAACTTGAAGAGGTGCTAAAAGATATTTTACCTGAAGCTTTTGCTGTAGTGAAAGAAACTGCCCGTCGCTTTAAGGAAAATACAGAGATAAAGGCCACAGCCACAGAATTAGACAAAACGCTTAGTATAAAAAAAGACTATATACGTATTGAAGGCGATCAGTCTATATTTAAAAACACATGGACTGCTGGCGGTAATCAGGTAGTATGGAATATGATGCATTACGATGTGCAGCTTATAGGCGGCACAGTTTTGCACCAGGGGAAAATTTCTGAAATGGCTACCGGTGAAGGTAAAACACTGGTGTCAACACTGCCAGCTTATCTCAATGCTCTTGCGGGAGAAGGTGTACATATAGTTACAGTAAATGATTACCTCGCCCGACGCGACTCTGAATGGAATGGTCCGATTTACGAATGGTTAGGCCTTACTGTGGATTGTATCGATAAACACCAACCCAACAGTCACGAAAGAAGAAAAGCTTATCAGTCAGATATCACTTACGGAACCAACAATGAATTCGGCTTTGACTATCTCCGTGATAATATGGTGCATAATCCTGAAGAAATGGTGCAACGCAAACATCATTTTGCCATGGTGGATGAGGTAGATAGCGTATTAATTGATGATGCCAGAACTCCGCTGATCATTTCGGGACCAGTTCCTAAAGGTGATGAACAACAATACCATCTGTTAAAATCACGCGTAGAAAGGTTATTTGAAATGCAACGCCAGGTAGTTACTAAATACCTTAACGAAGCCAAAAAACTTTTCTCAGAAGGAGATGATGATCCGAAAAGCGGTGGACTATCACTCATGAGGGCTTTTAGAGGATTACCCAAAAATAGTGCATTGATAAAATTTCTGAGTGAATCTGGGGTTAGGGTTAAACTACAGAAAGCAGAGAATCATTACCTCGCAGATCAGCAGAAAGAAATGCCAAAAGTAGATGAAGAATTGTTTTTCCATATTGATGAAAAAAACAATTCTGTTGAACTTACCGATAAAGGCATTCAGGCTATTACTCGTTCAGGAGAAGATCCCGATTTTTTCCTTCTTCCAGATATAGGCGTACAATTGGCTGAAGTAGAAAAGCAGGAAATCACTGCAGAAGAAAAACTGCAACAAAAAGAAGCTATTCTAAATGATTATTCTGCCAAAGCTGACAGAATACATACTGTTCAGCAATTATTAAAAGCGTACACATTATTTGACAAAGATGTTGAATATGTAGTGATGGACGGAGCTGTAAAAATAGTAGATGAACAAACCGGACGTATACTGGACGGCCGTCGTTATAGTGATGGATTGCACCAGGCTATTGAGGCAAAAGAAAATGTAAAAATTGAAGCGGCCACACAGACATACGCCACTGTTACTCTTCAGAATTATTTCAGAATGTATCACAAATTATGTGGTATGACCGGTACTGCCGAAACAGAAGCAGGTGAGTTTTGGGATATTTATAAACTTGATGTGGTAACCATTCCTACAAATGTAAAAGCTGTTAGAGTTGATCACCAGGATTTGGTATACAAAACAAAAAGAGAAAAATACAAAGCAGTTATTGAAGAAATAGAAAAGCTGAGCAAAGAAGGTCGTCCAATACTTGTAGGAACCACTTCTGTTGAAGTGAGTGAGCTACTAAGCAAAATGTTACAGGGAAAGAAAATTCCTCATAATGTATTAAATGCGAAGCAGCATGCCCGTGAAGCACAGGTAGTTGCAGAAGCAGGTTTTGCAGGAGCAGTGACTATTGCTACTAACATGGCTGGGCGAGGAACAGATATAAAACTCGGGCCTGGTGTTAAAGATGCTGGAGGTTTAGCTATCATCGGAACTGAACGCCATGAAAGCCGTCGTGTAGACAGACAGCTTCGCGGACGCGCCGGTCGTCAGGGTGACCCCGGTACTACACAGTTTTACGTTTCTTTAGAAGATGAATTGATGAGGCTTTTCGGAAGTGAACGCATTGCTTCAATAATGGACCGGTTTGGTTATAAGGAAGGAGAAGTGATTCAGCATAGCATGGTTACCAAAAGCATAGAAAGAGCGCAGAAAAAAGTAGAAGAAAACAACTTTGGGATAAGAAAAAGATTGCTGGAATATGATGATGTAATGAATAAGCAGAGAAATGTTGTTTATGAAAAAAGAAACCATGCTCTTTTTGGAGAAAGGCTTGCACTCGATCTGGATAATGCTTTCTATACAGTAGCTGAAGGATTGGTCACTTCCTTCCAGGAACAGGAAGATTTTGACGGCTTTAAAATGGCTGCCATTGTGAACTTTGGTATTGACACAGCCATAAACGAGGATGAGTTATTAAAAGGCAATGTTAGTATGCTAACAGAAAAACTCTACCAGGAAGCGGTGGATCATTACCAGTCAAAAAAAGAACAATTACAGAAACAAGCTGTTCCGGTATTTACTAATATACTTCAACAACAAGGCGCTCATATTGAAAACGTCGTAGTGCCTTTTACTGATGGTAAAAAAGGAATTCAGGTTCTGGCAAATCTGCATAAAACAATTCAGAGTAATGGTGTTGAATTAAGTAATGCACTGGAAAGACAGATTACGCTGGCGGTTATTGATGATGCATGGAAAGAGCATCTTCGTTCTATGGATGATCTTAAGCAAAGTGTGCAAACAGCCTATCTTGAACAAAAAGATCCGTTAGTTATCTATAAAATAACCGCATTCGATCTGTTTAAGAACATGGATAGTGAAACCAACAGAAATATTGTAAGCTTTATAAGTCACTCAAATATTCCAGGAGGTCAGCAACAACAGAATCAGATAAGGGAAGGGAAACAGCAAAGAACAGATTTGAGTCGTGTTCAGGCTAACAAAGAAGAAGTAGATGCCAGAGGAGATGATTATGCAGCCAATGAAAATGATTATTATGATCCATCGGCTAATGTAAAACAAGCTCCTGTTAAAGTAGGTCCTAAAGTAGGCCGAAATGATCTCTGTCCATGCGGAAGTGGAAAAAAGTATAAAAATTGTCACGGAAAAGAAGTGTCCTAATATTATGGATATTGCCTCCTATATAGATCATACAGTTTTACGTCCAACTACTACCCTTGCCGACATTACTCAGCTTTGTGATGAAGCAGGCCAGTTCGGGTTTGCAGCTGTTTGTGTACCTCCTCCGTTTGTGAAGAATGCGAAAGCGCTGTTAAAACATACAAATGTTAGAATAGCCACTGTGATAGGATTTCCTTTTGGCTATTCGGTTGCAGAAGCCAAGCTTGCTGAAGTATCTAAAGCTTTGAGCGACGGTGCCGATGAATTGGATGTGGTGATTAATATATCTGCACTAAAAAGTGGTTCATGGAATTATCTGCACACCGAAATGGAGCTATTGACTAAGGCTATCCATGAACAACAAAAGATCATAAAAGTTATTATTGAATCAGGAATATTAACAGAAGAGGAAATTATACGATGCTGCGATCTCTATGCCGGTTTAAAAGTTGATTTTCTTAAAACTTCTACAGGTTACGCACAAACGGGAGCAACTATTGAAGCGGTGCAACTAATGAGGGCCAACCTTCCATCTGATATAAAAATCAAGGCTTCAGGCGGTATAAAAACTTATGCAACTGCCAAAAACTTTATTGATGCCGGGGCCGAGCGCATCGGCTGTAGTGCCGGGGTAGCTATCATAAAAGAACAATCATGAAAAAATACATATGCTTGTTGATAACTATATGCACATCCTACGCATCTTCTTTTGCTCAGGACAGTAGCTCTTCTGTCGTTATTCATAAAGATGCACGAATTGATCTGTTAATCAATAAACAAATTGAAATCAACGAAATAACCTCAAGAAACTCCAGGAGAGCCGGACCAGGTTTTAGAATTCAGGTGATCAACTCTAATAATAGAAATAAGGTTATTGAGGCAAAGGCAAAAGTATACCGCCAATTCCCTGAACTAAAGGCATATATGATGTATCAGGCCCCTTTTTTCAGATTAAAAGTCGGCAATTTTAAAGATCGCGAAGAAGCCGAAACCTACTTACCAAGCATACAAAAGCTATTTGATGCTAACATTTATATTGTTCCCGATACAGTCGAACTACGTCCCGACCTGGATAACTAAGTCGCTAAATCTCCGGTCTCCAACTGATGACATTTTGTTCACTTCTCCGATATTAATAATAAGACAATAGATTCAGGCAAGTTTCAGACTTATTTTAAGTGGAACTGCAATAAAATTTATTTATCTTAACCCCTTCCAAAATTATGGGTGAAGATATAATAATGGGCCTGGATCATATTGAACAACTAAAGGCCGTTCAAAACAATGATAAAGTGGTGATGAAATCACTTTACCATGCCAATTTTAAAAGAGTTGAAGCTTATATTCTGAAGAATCAGGGAAATGAGGAAGAGGCGAAAGATATTTATCAGGAAGCGTTCATTGCTCTTTGGCGAAATGTTCAGCTAAATAAATTTACACCAGAAAACAGTTCATCGTTTTCTGCGTATCTGTACCGTATTGCGCAAAACAAATGGATCGATTATTTACGCACATGCAAATCAAAAAAGATGTATGCATTGCCTGATAATATTGAATTGGATGACAAAAATGAAATTTCGCAGGAAGAAAACGATTTACTCGATATTATAAAAGAGAAGCTAAAAGAACTTGGTGATAATTGCAGAACTATTCTAACGAAGTTTTATTACCAAAAGCAGTCCTTAAGAGAAATAGCCCAGTTGATGAACTGGACAGAGGCAACTGCCAGAAACAACAAATACCGTTGTATTGAAAGATTGCGATCCTTAGTAAAAATAAAAAAGTAGTGCTGTGGAACAGAGAGAAAACATATCCGAAGAACTATTTTCTACAATAGAAAGTTATCTGCTCAATAAGATGTCTATTGAAGAGAAAACCTCTTTCGAACAAAAAATGGAAGCAGATGGTGTGTTGAAGCAAAAAGTTGAAGAATATAGATTGCTGATAGTGGGCATTATGGAGGAAAAACTGGAAGAGCAGTTGAATGAATTTCATAAAGAATTAAAATCGGCAAAACAGCCTAAAATAGGCTATTGGCTAACTATAGCAGCAGCAATCGTCATTGTAATGCTTTTGGTTTGGATCTTACCCCAAAGTAGCAAAAGCAATGAAAAACTCTTTGCTGCTTATTACACAGCCGATCCCGGACTCATCACAGCAATGAGCGAAACAGACCAATATCAGTTTGATAAAGCAATGGTCGATTATAAAACAGGCCAATACCATAAAGCTGTGCAGCAATGGGAAAAGCTGACTACTCAATCACCGTCTGATACTTTATTATATTTTATCGCATCTGCATACCTGGCAGATGGTAATACAGAAAAAGCAATTGATTACTATCAGAAGGTTGCAACATATTCAAATAGTGCTTTTAAAGATGAAATGCATTGGTACCTGGGTCTCGCATTACTTAAACAGAATAAAATACAGGAAAGTGTTCTCCAGATACAACAATCGGGTCACCCGGATAAAGAAAAGCTGTTAACCTCCCTACATAAACATGCACAGCAATAATTGTCTGAAACTTTTATTTCTAACAGTAGTATTGTCTATTAGCCAATTCGTTAATGCACAAACTGCTGAACAAAATAAACACGAAGCACAATATATCGAATACAGAAACAAAGGGATTAAAGCATGGTATAGTTCCAACTCAGACAGCGCATTATATTATTTTAAAAAAGCAATAGAAGAATTATCTAAAACCGAACCTGTTCCTTATAATAAATACTACAGAAATTCTTTACTTAATAATAATCTTGCCGGAGTATACAGATTACAGGGAAATACTACTGCTTCAATAGAAGCAATGGAGAATTCCATTAAAAATATCAGATTGTTTTTAGCTGATAAAGAGCCTCATCCTGAAAAAAAGCAAGCATTAGTTTTTTTATTTGAAGCCACTGACAATCTGGGAGGAATATACAAAGAGCTTGGAGATTATACCAAAACTCATGATTTATTATGGTATTCTTACCAGCAGAAAAAAACACAACTTCCTGCTGGAAATGATGCAGTATACAAATCAGAAATATTACTTGGTCAGCTTTATTTTTCTACAAGACATTATTCAAAAGCTAATGAATACTTATTAAAAGGCTTTAATGCCTTGAAGTCTTTATCCGACGATCAATATCTATTCTGGTTAGGAGATGCTTGTTACACTATGGCTCTTATGAATGATCAGCTAAAACAGAAAACGACAGCTGCGGAATGGTATGAAAAGGCTGATAGTCTTTACGACAAAGGATCTGACGGAATGTATGATATGATCTATCTTGAATTTTTACGCAATGCAGGATTGTTTTATGCAGAAAATAATATGCTGGCCAAGGGAATACAAAAAGCCCAAAAAGCATATAATTATGTATTATCAACTGAAAACGAAGGATCATTGCTTCCTTTTTATCATTTATTGAATTTTTCAGAAATCAATAATGAAGCAAAAAACTATGAACAGGCACTCCATTATAGTACACAGGCTTTAAAAAACGTCAATTTGAAAATCAGCAAAAGTGAAACACTGCTGGATTCTCTTCTGATGGAAGCAAAAAAACCAAAAGGTATTTTATTAAGAGCAAAAGCTCAATACGGTTTATTAAAAAACAAAACTGTTGAAGCACTTGAAACAATTAATAACGATCTGAAGGAAGCTTTGATATTACTTGAGAGAAGAAAAACTGTTTTACAGAATGAAGAGGACATAAATCTTATGCTGGCCGACCATACTGACTTACTTGATTTCATTAAAAAAATTACCTATGATTTATATAAAACAAGCGGCAATTCAAAATACATAGTAGACTTATTAAGTTTACATGAATCGGGTATATATAATCGTCTGAGATCAAGGTTGGATAAACGTGACGTAGCATTATACAGAAACGTACCCAAGCATATTATTGAAAAAGAAAAACAACTTAAACTTGCCATTCCGGCCTCTTTGCAACAAAGCAAATTGAGTGAAGGCACAACAAGCGATTATATTGAAGCAATAAACAACTGGAATGAATATTTAGCCACCATTCAGCAACAATATCCCCATTATTATCAAATGAGGTTTGGGTCCATATTTAAACCCCTGGCAGAAATACACAAGACTATTCCTGAAGAAACAACAATCATCAGATATTTTTTTGCGTCAGATAAACTACTGGCATTTATTGCTGATGAGAAACATATTGCAATAAAAGAAATCAACAGTTCTGGTTTAAATGAACTGATTCAAACGCTCAGTGAAAAGTGGATGGATCCAAATATTACGGCTGCTACTTTATCCAGACTTCATCATCAGTTATGGACTCCTATCGAAAAAGAAATCGAACATAATAATGTAATAATAATTCCGGACGGGATATTATATCATATCAGTTTTGAAGCACTCATTCCAGGTGAAGCTAAAAACTTTCAAGATATTGCCCACACCAGTCTTATTAATAAATATAACTTTTCGTATGCCTACAGTCTTTTTCTTATAGAAGCTTCTAAAAACCGCTTTTCATCAAAAGAAAACTTTATCGGATTTGCTCCGGGCTTTCATGACAAAGAAAAAGATATTTACAAACAGCATGTCAAGGATTCTATATATCTCGACCAGATGTATCTTTCCTTATTACCCCTTCCCTTCACACATCAGTTAGCAGAAAAAATGTATGAAATTTTTGGAGGAAAATTGTTTATCAATTCATCCTCTACAAGTACTTCATTTAAAAATAATGCTGGTCACCATACCATAGTACACATCGGCACTCATGCTGAATCAAATAATACATATCCAGAACTTTCCAGGCTAATATTCTCTAAAGAACCCTCAGATATACGAAACGATAATTCAGTATTTCTCTTTGACATATACAATTGCGACATTAGCTCACAATTAACCGTTCTTACGGCCTGTGAATCTGGAAAACCCGGACTAAAAGATGGTGAAGGAATGATCTCTTTAGCTCATGCATTTAATTATGCAGGAAGTGAAAGTATTTTGACAGGTTTGTGGAAAATTGATGAACAAACCAGTACTGTGATCACTGAACTTTTTTACCGAAATCTGTTGAAAGGACTAAAAAAAGACAACGCTTTAAGACTTGCTAAACTCGAATATCTTCAATCTGCCCAATCTAGAACACTTGCTCCGCAATATTGGGCAGGTTTAATTATTATGGGGGATACGAGTCCAATAGTGTTGCAAAAAAAATCTTATTGGGCAATCTATATGTCAGTTGGACTTATCGCATGTGTATTGATTGGTATTACACTTCGACCTTCGCGCCAAGCCAGGCCATCATCTGCATCCCATTAACAAGAGCAGATTCATCAATATTAAATAAAGGTGTATGTACTGCAGCAGTAATACCTTTTTCCTGATTTCCCACTCCCAGCCTGTAGAAACATCCAGGTATAACCTGAGAATAATAACCGAAATCCTCTGCACCCATTCTCTTTTCTGTAGTACTGATATTATCAGCGCCAAAAAAATCTTCAGCCAGCTGTCGTGATGTTGCAGTGAGTGTCGTATTATTAATAACAGATGGGTAACCAACGTCAATGCGCACATCGATTTCTGCACCCATAGCTTCACCTGTAGATACAGCTATCCTTTTAATAAGTTCATGAGCTTTAAACCTCCACTCTTCGTCCATAGCTCTGAATGTTCCCATAAGTTTGACTTCTGTAGGGATGACATTTGTAGTATTTCCACCCTGAATAGAGCAAATAGACAATACGGAAGGAGAAAATGGGTCATTATTTCGGCTTATTACCTGTTGCAAGGATACGATAAGATGTGAAGCTACTAATACGGTATCCACTGTAAGATGGGGAGCTGCAGCGTGCCCTCCTTTGCTGCTGATAGTAAAATATAATTCATCAGCACTGGCCATTACCTGCCCACTACGAAAACTAAAATTCCCCACTCTTAATCCAGGATGAACATGTAAACCCAATATGGCAGAAGGAGCAGGATTCTCCAACACGCCTTCTTTAATAAGTAAACTTGCCCCACCCGGATTTTTTTCTTCACCAGGTTGAAAAATCAATTTTATCGTACCAGACCACTCTTCTTTCAACTCACTTAATATTTTTGCAGCTCCTAACAAACAAGTAGTATGCACGTCATGCCCACAGGCATGCATTACTCCTTTATTGGTTGATTTGTAACTAACCTCATTAGCTTCTTCAATAGGCAGCGCATCTATATCTGCTCTCAATGCAATTATCCGGCTAGAAGGATTCTTCCCTTCTATTAATCCCACCACTCCTGTCTGAGCCATAATTTTATAGGGAATGCCCATTTCCTTCAGACGAGATTGAATAAATGCTGAAGTTTGAAATTCCTGATAACTCAATTCCGGATGTGCATGTAAATGATTTCTCACGGCAAGAAACTCATCAGCATATTTATCCGCAAGAATTTTGATTTTTTCTTTTAGCATATATGATGTTTATGCTTGAGCTGTTGGACCGCCAAAATTGAGTGGCAACTGAACTTCTTCGAGATCCTGAATTTTCCCATTCAAATGCTCGAAACGGCCAACAAATTCTGTCAGATTTTTCATCAGTCGTTTTGCATGCTGAGGAGTTAATATCACTCTTGACTTGACTTTACTCTTAGGTGTGCCTGGCATTACATTTACGAAATCAATAACAAACTCTGCATGAGAATGTGTAATAATAGCCAGATTTGAATAATGACCTTCTGCAATTTCTTCCGTAATCTCAATATTGAGTTGATTCGGAGGTTGTTGATTTTGATTTTGATCGCTCATATAGCAAATTTAGGGATAATCACAGCATCCCCTTATCGGCAAAGCTGAAATATCCTTCATCACTAACTATTATATGGTCAATGAGTGATATGTCAAATAGTTTTCCTGCCTCCGCGATTTTCTGAGTAAGTTTTTCATCTGACTTGCTCGGTATAATACATCCAGATGGATGATTATGAAAAAGAATAATACCGACAGCATCTTCGGCAAGCGCTTTTTTAAAAATGAGTCGTGGGTCGGCCACAGTCGCTGTTATACCTCCATAGCTCATGATTTCATAATGTTTGATTTTATTTGCCCGATTAAGAAATATCACACCAAATGCTTCTTGATGATAATCTCGCAGCATTGATTGAAGTAAGACCGCTACTTCAGCGCTGCTTTTAACCACAGGCTTATCCTGCAATGCAGCTACTTGTCTGCGTCTTCCCAGCTCTAAAGCAGCACAAATAATAAGAGCTTTCACCTCTCCTATGCCACGAATTTTCATAAAATCACCTGGCGTTAGTCGACTCAATTCGCTCAGGTTATTTTTACCCAGTTGAAGAATTTCCCTGGCTACTTCTATTACACCTTTTTTATGGGTTCCTTTTCCAATCAGGATGGCAATTAATTCAGAAGTGGATAGCTGCTGCGCGCCCTTCATACGTAATTTTTCGCGGGGACGGTCGTCAATTGCCCAAGTTTTAATTGAGTAGTTTTCCTCTTGCACCGCTCAATATTAGATACTATTTTTATCCTGTTCATGTAATAAAAACAGCTTTTAGAGCGTTATTACATCTTCCGAACCTAGAAAAAACATTCAAAAATCCAGGACCATGAAACGTAAATCTACTTTTTCAGCAATTGGCGGTTACCAGCCCTTTCTTTTTTGCATAGGCATGTATTTCGTTGCGCTTTTCTTCTCTATTTTCATTTGTTCTTCAATTTTTTATGCTCTTAATCCAAAGAGTAACGTTGCAAAAACAAATTCCAAAGTAGAAAAAACAGCTATGATTAAATCAACAGGAAAACAAGTGTTGTTGACTGTTGCCAATAAATAATTCACTAGAGGTGGTGAATAAGGCGGATCCCCATTTAAGGTGATCCGCCTTTAGTATTTTAGGGTAATTCGTCTTTTTTCACTACCGAATAGTTTCTTTCACTTGTGACAGTACACAAGAAACTTTATCTTCGCCGCTCATTCCAAAAACATGCAGCGAGCACCTAAAATTTTTTCGGGCACCGGATCGCAGTACCTGGCCGAAAGGATCGCCCATTATTTCGGCATTCCTCTTGGGAAAATCACTATTTCAAAATTTAGTGACGGTGAGATTCAACCTGTTTTCCAGGAAAGCATCCGTGGTGATATGGTATTTCTCGTTCAAAGTACCTGCTCTCCTTCTGATAATATCCTCGAACTTCTTCTGATGATTGATGCGGCAAAGAGAGCCAGTGCCAATAAAGTAGTAGCTGTTATTCCATATTATGGATATGCCCGGCAGGATCGTAAGGACAAACCAAGAGTAGCTATTGGCTCGAAACTGGTTGCCAACATGCTTGTAGCTGCCGGCGCTGACAGAGTTATTACTATGGACTTACATGCTCCTCAGATCCAGGGATATTTTGATATACCAGTTGATCATCTTGACTCTTCCGCCATCTTTATACCTTATATAGAGCAATTGCAAATGGAAAACCTTACCTTTGCGGCCCCTGACGTGGGTAGTGCAAACAGGATAAGGGAAATGGCCTCTTATTTTAATGCTGAAATGGTTATTTGTGATAAACACCGTAAAAGAGCGAATGAAATAGCCAGTATGGTAGTGATTGGGGATGTTGCCGACAGGGATATAGTTCTTATTGATGATATCTGTGATACTGGTGGTACGCTGGCAAAAGCCGCAGGGCTTCTGAAAGATAAGGGTGCCAGGAGTGTCAGAGCTTTATGTACACATCCGGTTTTAAGCGGCAATGCATATGCAAATATAGAAGGTAGTGTATTGGAAGAACTTGTAGTATGTGATACCATTCCGCTAAAACAGAAAATATCTAAAATAAAGGTATTGACCGTTGCTGAGCTGTTTGCTGTAGCCCTTAGAAATGCCTATGAAAACAGAAGTATTACTGGTTTGTTTATACATAGCCAGTTGAGAAATTCGTAAAAACTCAATTATAATAAATATGAAATCGATTACAATCGAAGGACAACTGAGGACCGAAACGGGCAAAAAACACACCCGCCAGCTTCGCTCTCAGGGATTAGTGCCCGGTGTAATTTATGGGGGTTCTCAGGAGATAAATTTCGCTGCTCCTGTGTTATCTTTCAAAAACATCGTTTACACTTCAGAATTTCTATTAGCAGAAATCAAAGTAGATGGAAAATCTTTCCGCTGCATTCTTAAAGATGTTCAGTTTGACAAAGTAACGGATAGCCTTTCTCATCTTGACTTTCTTGAACTGGTAGAAGACAAACCTGTTGTTGCTACAATTCCTTTAAAGTTCACAGGAACTGCGGCTGGTGTGAAAGCCGGTGGTAAACTGGTTACAAAAATCAAATCATTAAAGATTAAAACGCTTCCTAAGTTTCTTAAAGAAAATATAGAAGTAGATCTTACTAATCTTGAGTTGAATCAAAATATTAGAGTAGAAGATGTAGAAGCTAATGATTATGAGATTCTTAACTCTCCGCGTATTCCTATTGCGACGATCGTAATGACTCGTCAATTGAAACAGGAAGAGGCAAGTGCTTCTACCGCCACAGGTGGTAAAGGCTCCAAAAAATAAACCTATTGGTATTTATAACCCGGCTACACATGGCCGGGTTTTTTAATTTAATAGAATGTCAAAATTCCTTATTATAGGCCTAGGTAATATTGGCGAAGAATACGCACATACCAGACATAATATAGGTTTTGATATAGCAGACAAGCTTGCTCAAAAGCATATGGCCTCATTTTC
>CAZQIQ010000034.1:30809-35674 GCA_964593835.1 uncultured Chitinophagaceae bacterium | reverse complement strand
TTATAGGTCACCGCCCTGAGTGTGTAGATTGCAAAATTAGAGGCGGAACTAATGATAAGCCCTCTTTCTGGCCGGGTTAAAGGGGATAGCTTATCATCGTTTAATCACGATGCTTTAATGCATGTTTTGTACTCGTTTAAGAATATTTTTTATGGTTGATGATAATATAAGCTGATAATAAATGGATATTCTTTTTCATAATGTAAAATGAATTCATTTTAATAAATATGCATTAATATAATTTGACAAATCAAAGGAGTGTTAGCTGTTAGTTAGCCAATCTGTTACTGTTTAAAATCAAGTGGGAGACTAAACAAAATGCTAAAAATTGAAAATAATGAATAGTATAAAAAAGTGTAAGACAAGTTTCCTGATATTTTTTATACTTATAGTTATATATTCCTGTAAGGAGAGTTACAATATAGATCTTCCTCCATTTTCTCTGAATCAGTTGGTGGTTGAAGGAGTGATAGTAACTAATGGGAGATCGTTTGTTAATTTGAGTAGAACATCGGCTTTAAGTGAAAGAAATATTATTTATGAAGATGGTGCATCTGTATTTATAGAGAGCAGTGATAATAATCGTTATTCTCTTATTGGTTTGGATAGTGGCAGGTATGTATCAGGGTTTATGAACCTGAATGAGAAAAATGAGTATAGAGTATTTATAAAAACCAAAGACAATAAAGAGTATGTATCTGATTTTTCTATACCAATAAAAACTCCTCAAATAGATAGTTTACCATGGCAGCTGTATAATGGTGGAGTAGAGATTTATGTGGATGCTAGGGATCCTTTGAATGAGGTAAAGTACTACCGGTGGGAATATGAAGAGGATTGGGAATATATATCGCCGTATAATAAGTACGCGGAAATTTATATTCAACATAGTCCATTTCTTTCTGCGCGTGCCGGATTATATGATTCCGTTAGAAATACCTATGATAGTTCTATGAAACGTTGTTGGAAAAATCGTATTTCCTCAGGTATCTTAGTAGGCAGTAGTTCAAAGTTGTCTACCAACAGAATGTATTTTCCAATAAGGTATCACCCAAAAAGTGCATGGGAATTAAGTGTTCTATATAGTATTCATGTTAAGCAATACGGGTTATCCCAAAAAGGGTACGAGTTTTTTTCTAAAATGAAAAAAAATACAGAATCACTGGGTACTATATTTGATCCTCTTCCATCGGAAATAACCGGAAACTTCGTGTGTATCAATGATACTACTGAAAAGGTGTTTGGTTATGTGGAAGCCACTAGTGTATCTGAGAAAAGAATATACATAGATAATAAAGAACTGCCACGTGACTGGAACATTCATATGGAGTGTGACAATTTAGTAGTGCCTAATATATCAGATTCACTCATTAAATATTTTTATTATGGAATGTATTTGCCTGGTATACCTATTTTTTTTGAGGGAACGTCGATTATCAAGGAGGTTATAGGTCACCGCCCTGAGTGTGTAGATTGCAAAATTAGAGGCGGAACTAATGACAAACCCTCTTTCTGGCCCAACTAAAACTAAATAATATCGTCGTACAGTTCCTGTAATCTATGTTCGATATGTTTGATCTGTTCGCTGCAACATCCAGCTATACACACTACCCATCTGCCGCGAATGTATGCAGATGTGCAGGTGGGTAAATGAAAATGGTTGATACATAACATCCCTCCGAGCTTTTCTTCGAGTCTGTTTTTTAGACCATTAATCATTGATATTTCAAAAGGGTCTGATTGGATTGTAAATAGTTGCTGACTGATATGATCTCTGACTTCTACCTCAATTGTTAAGTAGTTCTCCATATTTCCAGATTTTACAGTATCAATATTTAAATATTATGCCAGCGTAAATCGGTACCGTACAAATACGGTAAAAAAATGTGATGAATACGGTGAGTTGGTGATCAATTATCAAATAGTTTTGCGCACAACATTAAACAAATGTCACGTACCGGGATGAATGATCAATATTGGGAAGAGTATAAGCAGAGAAAAAGGGCTGAGAACAGGGATCCAACGGTGTTTTCAGCTAATTATCCATGGGAATTGACTTACCTGATAAGGGGTGTTCGTACAGAGTATAAAGAGTATTCGGAATCAGCAGTTTTTACTGTTATAAGAAACGTTTCAAAAGTCCTGCCCAAGCCTCATTTACGTGAAGAATTTGTTCAGGCAGTTCTTAAAGAGTTGTTAGAACGTAGACCATGTGCAACGTATTAGTGGCTGTAATGGTCTAATATATTGTATGTTTTAGCTGAGACTTATATGGACGAGAGTTAGTGGAACATCAGTATTGCATATTCAAAGAATGATATTTATATTATAAAAGAGTTTTTTTAAATCAGAGCCTTAACGGCCCACTATTTCTATAGTGGGCATTTTTTGATATATACTTAATTGATCTGAATGGATCGGAGCTTGTCTCGGAACCGCCAGGGTTATATGATGTTCAACGGTAAAGCTTCTATATCAATAACCCATATGATTAAATAATACATCTTAATATTGTGGAGATATTTAAATACTGAACTTTTAAATATATGCTTGTTCAGTGTATTAGTCCTTTTTTAAATGAGTATACATGCGATATTTGGTTTTGATATTAGTAATGTTTGTTTCGTTTCCAATAACACTACAGGCACAAAGGCAAAAACAGGATATAAAAATGCTAAGACACGTTGTTTTGTTTAAGTTCAAAGAGGGTAGTTCTTCTACAGATATTAAAAAAGTGGAAGATGCTTTCAGGGCATTACCCTCAAAGATCAAAGAGATTAAAGGTTTTGAATGGGGAATAAACAATAGCCCCGAAAATTTGAATGAAGGACTGACTCATTGTTTTCTGGTAAGTTTTGCCAGCGAGAAAGATAGGGAAGTTTATTTGCCTCATCCCGACCATATGGCTTTTGTCGAGATATTAAAACCACATCTGGAAAAAGCAGTGGTAATAGATTATTGGGCAGGTAAATAGGTGCTTTAGTGAGGGGCATTTACGAAAACTTCTCCAGGTAAGTATGTCGTACTAAGACAAAGTGTTGTATTGTTAATTTGATACTGCACTTTTTCGGTTTTTGACCGTAGTAGAATTTGTTCGAACTAATGTCCATTAATGAGAGTAAAATCATGATAATTTTGCCCTGCTCTCCAAACATGTAACAGTCATCTGTTTTTTGACATTGGCAGCGCAGGGGTAGGGATTAACAAAGTGATGCTATCTTTAGTTAAGTGCCTGAACAATATTGTCATACAGTAGAGTAGGGTTCACAGAGCTTTTAGCGCTGTTGGTTGCATTCATGTCTTCGGCTGCTACTTATTTTTCTTCAATCAGTTTTAAAAACGTAATTCCTCTGTACGCTTACTGCGATTGGCAGGAATCGCCTAAAAACATCTTTTTGAGTTATAACTAGGCTTACGCCACTCTTGTCAGTTATTTCCTACAGGTGGGAATGAGTTTTGGTCGCATGTAAAGTCCCGGGAAATAAAAAACCAGGTTAAGACGAAAAGGTTTAGAAGGGGTGTATGGAGGATAAGATAGAGAGGGTGCAGGAAAATCAAATAAAGATCTAAATAAGTTTGGAGGGAAATTGTAATGACTTTATCTTTGCCCTCCCAAAAACAGGGTATGCCGCGTTGGTCAATCGGTTAAGACGCATCCCTTTCACGGATGAATGAGGGGTTCGATTCCCCTACGCGGTACAAGCATTAAATTTTGCAAAATTTTCAAGGGCTGTTCGATTTCGAGCAGCCCTTTTGACGTTTATACACTTATATATGTAAATGCTGTATGCTGATAAGGTTTTTCGGATCAAGTATAAAATTGGGTAGATTTAGATTGAAGCTGTTTTTTTCAGAATATTTCTACCTCATTATGGTAACGTTTATGCAGGCAACTTTTGTGGTTGGTTGAATTGTATTCATCCTGATGAGGTAGACAATGTCATTATTATTTAATAGACGGCAACTATTGGACTTTATCACATAAGATTATGCAACCGCCTGGATAATTCTTAGTACTGCTAGTGGTTGTTTTTGGTGATTTCTTCCCTAACTGGTGATTTATCTCTTAAATAACAGAGTGCAATAATTATTAATGTCCAGAGTAGGGCTTCGATGTATAAGTACTGACCTCTGTAGTAATCAGGAGAGAAAACAAATTTTGAAGGAATGCTGTAGATGATTTCATATATTCTCCTAGCTACTACGATACAGAGTATTATTAATGAAGCTACCCGAAAGAACTTTTTGGTCAATAGTTGTTTAATACGAATTGAAAAACGTGAAAGATCGAAAAAAGAAATATATATCACTGCCATGCTGATAAATCCACCAATATTTAAAAGAAGGAGGTTTGCTAAATGAAAAACACATGCGGTTATCAGCCACCCATGCCAATATTTTTTTGATGAAAAAAATAATATAAATAATGGGATAAGTTCGAACACGACTGAGATATAGTCCATTATTTTAAAGAGCCAGAATGGAAAATATTTATAAGCAAAGTCGGCAAGAAGAAAATGTTCTGATCCTCTGATGTAACGCGGATAAAACCATCTGCCCATGCCATTTTTATCAAAATCCAGGTTGAACCATGAAGTCATTTTTGGGAATCCCGCAGAAAAAAAAGCTAAACAGAGAAGCAGTCCAAGTAATGCAAGATATTTATTTGGATCTCTATTCTCAATTCGCCTGTCAGGTATAAGGGATAAATCAGTTCCCCAATTGGTAAATGACATTACGAATAATGTAGTTAAACAAACATTGGTAGTATGATCTATTTTATTGAAGGAAAAATGAAATGTAAAGCCGATAATGCTCAATAAGACATACAGGAAACCCGAAAATCGGGACTTAATTCCTAAAAT
>CAZQIQ010000034.1:21788-30799 GCA_964593835.1 uncultured Chitinophagaceae bacterium | reverse complement strand
AAAATGATGCCTATGTTACAAAATAATAAAGCTAAACTTAGGATAAGAAAAAAAGGTTTATCGGGAAATCCTTCAAAAAATAATCCGAGACTTAAAGGAGGAGTGAATAATAAGTCTGGAAATTCAGATATCCATGTAAAGTTTGTAAAGGAGAAAAGTAGCAACAGCAACCCTATTAAAATTCTTAATACGGGAAATGATGCAGATGTTATTTTAATAACTTCATAATTCCTGATCCAAAAAATGGTATTAAGCTGTTCAGCGTAGGCTAAAAGTCTCTTCATGGGTGATTTTTTTTCCTACTATTTCCTTTGATGTCAGGGATACTAAAGTGACAAATGAAATAATTTTTACACTTTCTGTTTTAAACCCCTGATCTGAAATTTTTTTTCTGAACCAAGCATTAAAATGCTGTTTATTTTCTATATTATTCGGTGTTGCTGTTAAATCTAACATCTTTTTAATTTTTTCTACTTTAGAAGATGGTGGATTTAATCCAAAGTTAATAGCACCCAAATAATTGGTAGGAACAGGCATTTTGTGTCCCAGTTGATCTAGATTTATTTTTGACCAACTATTTTTTTCATTTAGAGCATATAGTTCCCTGGAGGTGACATTGATCCTGTTGCTGTCATCTTTAATGATATTTGATGGTCCGTCAGGAAGTAAGAGTGTAGGATATGGTTCTATATGTAATGCTCTCAATGCCATATTGAGTACAAACAATGCGATAAGAATAAATGAAAACTTTACCGAAAACATATTTGATTGATTAATGTTTTGAACGACATGCAGCACTAAAATAGTGTATTTACGTATCGTTAGAATCCATTGAAGTAGGAAAATAGAATTTATATGTTGGTCTAACCTCTAAAACTCTTTTTTTAAAAGATTTTTTTACTATAAATAAATAAAAATAGTCATACGATATATTATATAGTGTAGTGTTTCTAATTCCGTATTGATAAGAATTAACTGAGTGCTTTATGTCAATTTTTGCAGAGACCTATTTTATTTACCAGCATCATATATTTAGGTAAGGACATGAGAATTGCTGAATTAGGGCTCATTATATTTAATAGTTTTTCCCTCAGCTATCTTAATAAAGAAGAGGATGTTCCAAAGATAAACGAGGCTTTTGTGAGTCGCTTAAACGACTACCTGTCTCCAATCAGATATCCGAATAGAAAGAGGGTGTCTCTTATTATTGAGACACCCTCTTCTTATACTTAACAAAGAATCCTAAATAATTATCTTGTAATATTTACTTTTTTAACTTCTACTCCATCTTCTTTGCGCAATTGGATAAAAATGGTTCCTGATGATTTGCCAAGGAGATTTATTTTTTCATTATTAATTAATCCAGAGCCGTTATAATTTTTTATGAACAGCGTTCTTCCTTGTATATCGTTCACAACCAGCGTAGCCTTTTTACCTTTAGGGATATAAAAGCTAGCATTAAACAGTCCGTTATTTGGATTAGGCGAGATCTGCAGTTTTTGGTTGTGTTGTGATGAAATAATATCTCCTTCAGCCCCTGCTATTATAGCATTACTGCAGCTGCTAATTGCACGTGGAGAATTAATAAGCTCAAATGAACATCCGGAAACCTTAACTGTAACATAATGAGTCTGTCCATCTTTTAATGCGGATGGAGTCGCTATTTCCAAACCATGAACACCATTTCCAATATTGGCATTCAGTAAATCCTGGCGGAATTTATTAGCAGGCACATTAGCTTGTATTAAGGTAGCTCCCGAATATATATCCACATTGATTACAGTATTTGGATTGCTTGCATCATAAGCCCATCCTTCTATAAAATGACAGTTAGCTCCATCAAAATGGCCGGCTACGCTACCGCAATTTGGACCTCCTGATGGTGGATTAACGGTTACTGTAACACTTCCATTACTGCTGGTACAACCACTAATGCTGCATGTAGCTGTATATGTTTTAGTGGATGTAGGGCTTACTGATTTAGATGTGCCTGTACCCAGGCCATCTGACCATGTAATCGTACCACCTGAGCATCCGCTGGCTGATAAAGTACTGCTATTGCCTGATGTAATCGTCGCCGGACTTGCACTTAACGAAGGCGCTGAAGGTGCAGTGCAGGATTGTTCGAAGTATACAGCACCATCTTGTTCTGCCCCTTGAGTATATCCTGAAGGAACTGTAATGTTAGACGGAATCGTTAAGCCACCCCAATCCGTGTCTCCACCACCTAAACAGGTTTTATTGATTACGCCATTTGTCCAGGAAATATCTCCTCTGTCGGCAAAGTTCTTGCCACGTGGGAAGTGTTTATCCGTAGGTGAACCAGAAACAGCAGTAACAATTAACCATGTGTCAACACTATTCACGGTATATTTTCTTGTTTGCACATTCAGGCCAGACCATGTGCCTACAGTTTGTTTATCTACATAGTTACATGGATTCTCTCCACCACCGGTTACTGCTATAGTAGTAGTAGCAGTTTTATCAGAGCAACCGCTCTTGCTTGCTGTAACCGTATAAGTATAAGAACCTGCAGATCCTGGTGCTGTAATATTCAATGGAGAAGAGCTTCCGCTGATACCCTGACCGCTCCAGGCATAACTTACTCCGCTGCAATTAGTGCCTGTGCAATTATAACTCAAGGCTACAGATCCACTGGCTGCCACGGAAGAAGGTGATGCGGAAGCAGAAATATTGAAATCACAAGCTCCACCAACGGTAAGCTGAACAGTAGCTGTTTTATTGGAACAACCGCTTTTGCTTGCTGTAACAGTATAAGTATACGTTCCAGGTGTACCAGGTGCGTTGAATGTTACCGAAGAACCTGAACCGCTGATACCATTTCCACTCCATGAATAAGTAACACCAGTACACTGACCTGTACAGGAAGATGTCAACGTAACAGAAGTATTCGTTTGTGGACTACTGTTAGAAGCTGATGCACCAACTGTAAATAAACAGGGATCAGGATTGGAGGAGCAGCTCCAGATATTTTCCCAGTAGCCATCATCAATCATATTAATGGAAACAGGATTGTTATCGGAACTCGACCAGTTAGCACCACCATTGCTGCTCCATGAACTGAATAAGCTGGTAGCACCAAAAACATGTGGGAAAACATTCTGAGTAATAGAAGTTTGTCTGGCCGGAGCCGTATAACTTGGATTAAGGTAAGTAGCGCGTATGTTTGCAAATACTGGTTTAAGCTGTTCGATTTGTGCATCGTTAAACCACATGGCGAGGTTAATATGATTCACCCCATGCTTATACGCTCTTTCCATCCACTCGGCAGTAAGATTCGCATTTATCGGTGCATTAGGATAAGGAGGATTAGGCTGACCCAGATCTTCCTGATCAAATTCAATAGCTGCAATTTTATTTGGGTTGGTACCTTTAATTACATCAATAGGCATAATTTTTCTATCCAGATCCCAAATACTGGTTCCATCACTGGTATAAATTCCATCAAACTCCTGCATAGCCATTGGCAATGTTGAGTTATGTAGAAAATACTGATTACCCTGCTGGGTGCCAAAATCAGAAATAAAATAAACCACTTTTAAATTAGAGTTGCGATTCTTAACTACATCTCTAAATCCTTTGTAGAAGTTCATTAACCCCCATCCGATAAAGCGGTGATATTCCTTTTGATGTTCACTAGGCCAGTCTCCATAAGGATTAGTAGCTACCGGCGCAGTAGCGATATTATGTGTATTGCCATTCCAGGTTACAGTAGATTGACCAGGATAGCGGCAGGGTAAATATTCTGTTCTCCATGCCTGAACAGCTTTATCCTCATAAGAGCCAATATGTAATTGCCCATTAATGGTAATATAAGGGTTGGCGAACTCTTCAGCAGAGCCATTCCCCATTTCCACATAAAGAATTTTATCCATTAAAGAATTAGCAGCCAACTGTGCCAGCACATCATCTACAAATGCATAAAACCTTTGTTTGCCTACTGCAGAAAAAATAGAAGGGTTTGACCAGCCAACATCCTGACCGACAAGCGTTCCGTTTGATGTTCTGGACATGTCTTCATCCCCAAAATACTGTTCAATAATTCTTCCATCTCTCTGGTAAGGGAAATGAAGTGCCACTTTTAATCCAGGCTTAAGTGCAGTAATAGCCTGTACAGCCTGAACTATTTTAGTTCGTTGGTAATCACCTAATGTTGGTTCATAGTGTACCCAGGTAACATGTAGACGAACAGCTGTAACACTGGCATCCTGCCCGTTGTATGTTAAGTTGGTAAACTTTTGGATGTAGTCCCATTTCTCGGCGTCAACTCCATTAAAAGTTGTTCTGCTGAATCCGTTTCCTGTCGTGTTAATAATCAATTGCCTGTCCGTGTACTGGGCAACGGCATTAAGAGAAATCACAAAGAGTAATAGTAGTAGAAATCTGATTTTCATAAAAGTGTTTTAATAAGAAATTGTTGATTAATGATAATCATACTTTCTCATCCATCTGGCCTGTGCTGTGAGCAGAAGGTAGTCCCGGTTCTCTTTAAGTTGTTCTATACCATTGCTATGTCTCAACTTTGGTAGCCATTCTCCTGAATGCCAAATCAGTACTCTCTCTTGGAACAAAGCCTACTTATTCCGGCAATCATTTGTTATCCGAATTGCAGATCTCTTATTAATCATCTATTTCCTTGTAAAGTTCTTGAAGCTTATATACAATAACCATCGCTCTCATGTCGACTAAATCTTAACTGAAGCTATTATTTAAAGTCTGCTACGATCATCAAAGATTCGGACAATCCGATTGATAATAGTGTATGAGACAATCTAATCATTGTTGCTCCAGGTGATTAAAGTCTCATTACATAAATGGCATTGTAAGATGTGCTACTGACTTTACTTTATTGGTCAATTAAAAAAAATGTCCGATTGCACAACTATTTTATTGTTGTATTTCTTGTAATTCGGTTAATCTCATCTATTTTTCTTCATTAATATGCATTTTAAGTGGCTAAATAACAGTCAGCCGCTAAGAACAAGCGATAAAATTCCTTATCATTTGAAAGAATTGGCAATCAATTTCCCACAAGCCCGATACGAACAATATGAGGAAGGGGAAACCCTTGCGCAGATCTTTTCTGGTATTGATTTTTCCATCTGGCTTCACCATGCAATTATGAAAGAAGATACGCGAGTTAATCTCCATGTTGATGTAGCGATTAGGACAATTAATTACATGCGAATAGGAAATATCAAAGCAATATTGAAAGGAGCAGGAGAAGTTTTGCTTGAAACTGGAAAATGTGCAATGTTTTATATTCCCCAAAACGTACTGCACGAAGCCATACTTCCCAAAGGTCTAATTAGTTGTTTACATATCAACTTTCATCCTATACATCTCTTGCCAATGGCAAGACAATATTCTGAGTTTGATCCTATGTTATCACAAACGATGCATGGGCTCAATGAAGGTCGGCAACAAATGGAGATATCGATTACTTCGGAAATGGAAGAATATATCCAGATGATCCTAAACTGCAAATTCTCGGCTGGTGAAAAAGAGATATTCTACCAGGCCAGGATAAGAGATCTCCTCCGTTTGTATGGTGCAGCGCTTGGAAAGATCAAAAAAATAGAAGGATTTATGGACCCTGAAGAAAAGATACTGGCCAAAATGGAATATTACATTCTCCAACATTTGAATAGACGTCTTTCGATTGTTACTATTTCTGAATATTTAAACATTAACCGCACTACTTTACAAAAAATTGTAAGTAAAAAATATAAATGTGGAGTCCATAAGCTGGTGGTTAAAATGCGTATGGAGACGGCTGCAGAAAAACTGATGAATACTAGCGAATCGGTAAGTGCTGTCGTATTGCAAACTTCAGATATGACATTTGCTGCGTTTAGTGCTGCTTTTAAAAAGTATTACAGCATCTCACCTTTAGAATATCGAAAAGTAGGTTTACGAAATCGAAAAAAATAAATTGTTGATTTCGATAGCATCTAGTCATAAAGGTTATGAATTTTAGGATAAAATATTTTACTATGAAATGGAGAGAAATTATCCTTGATTTGTTGTCTTTCCTTTTTATCCTCTTGTGGATTTATGCTGCATCAAACAAATTATGGGATATTTCGCAGTTTCAGACTCAACTTGGACAATCACCCTTACTTACTTCATTTGCTGGTTTTGTTAGTTGGCTGATACCTACTATTGAAATTGTTCTTAGTATTATGTTGTTAACGAAGCGATGGCGTTATGTGGGGATTTGTGGTTCATACGCTTTAATGGTTCTTTTTACAGCTTATATTATTGTGATTACAAGATTCAGTTTTTTTGTTCCTTGTTCCTGCGGAGGAATACTGGAAAAATTATCTTGGGAAACACATCTTGCATTTAATCTGACTTATACCGTCGCGGCTCTTATTGGAATAATATGGTCGTCAAATATTCATTCAACATATTTGTTGCAACAAAACAGGGAAAGCCGAAAACCTGTATAAACGAGTAGGCGATTACATTAACTATTAATTTTTTCTTTTATGAAAAAGCTATTATTTGGATTTTCTATCGTTGCTGCTCTTGGCGGTTCACTGCTCACGCAATCATTTAAAGGTGCGCCGGCAAAACCTACAGACATCTTGTATAAACCTGGAACCTGCGAAACGAGAAATTGTCAAAGTACAACCGAGGTTTTCTCCTGCGAGGATCTTACAGTGACTTGTAACGGATCCCAATATTCGGGAAATCTTACAAGGAGCATATACTAGGATGTTTGAAGGTGTATCGGATTTCTGATACACCTTCTTTTATTAGGGTAGCTGGAACAAGAATGTTTTTGCATATGCTTCTTTCAGCACCTTCATTTTACTTTTGTGAAATCTTATTTTTATTTTTTGTCGTGAAAGTTATTTTCAAAATTGTCATTCTTACAATATTTCCCGTTGGTATTGTGGTGGCTCTTTTCATGCTAAGCAATAGGGAAGCCGAAAGGAAAAATGGTTTTTTTCGTCAATTCTCCTCTAGTACTGAAATATCTGATACTTTAATAGACCTGGGGTCACCACAATATTTTTTTGCTGGATTAAATGAAAAATATCTTTATCTGGCAAACGCTTCAGCGAAAGCAATGCTAGTACAGGTTGACAAAAATGATTTAAGCTATCAATTCAAATACGTAACGGATGCAAAAAATACAGGCATTAAATGGGAAAATTCGACATGTAGAATAGCGGGTGATCAATTTTATATTATCGTTGGAAACCAGCGGCAGGTTATTTCGGGGAAAATAGAGGATTCTTTGAGGCCGGCACATTTTACAATTTATCCTGAAGGATTCTATAACATGTTGCCGCTTTCGGATTCTACAATAATCACAAATTATTTTGACACTATATGGCAGCAAAGAAGTATTGCTAGGTACAGCTCCACCAAAAGAATGGATCGGTCTAAAATTCCTTTCCTTCAAAAACAACTAGATGGCCGGTTTTGCACTGATGGACAGTTGATAGTAGATGAGAAGAGCCTGGTAGTAGTCTATCTCTATTTTTACAGGAATCAGTTTGTCGTTTCGGATACCAGCCTGCTGGTAAAATACGGGGCAAACACAATCGACACTAATACTGTGATAAAAATTAAACTAGGGTACAAGAAAAAAGGAAAAATCATCACTTTTGCTACCGTTCCACCTCTGGTAAATAAAAGGGGCTGCATTGACAACAACCGCCTTTACGTAATCTCGAACCTTCGTGCTGACAATGAGCGTCTTGAGGATTTCAATGCTAATGCGGTAGTTGATGTTTACGATCTTTCAAAGGGTGAGTATCTCAATAGTTTTTACCTACCCAATAAAGACAATAAAGGTCCGCAGGATATCCGAGTTTCAGGAGATACGGTTTACACTATTCATGACCGTTATTTACGCTCTTTCGCAATCTTCTGAATCGGCATTTCTCCTTTTGGTGTGACGACTTCAATGAGAGTCATCTTACGTATGCCTCTTGTTAATACTAATCCATACTTTGCGAGTGCATTTTGCTTGTTTTCAAAATTTTCACGCGGACCATTCAATTCAAGTGTGATGTTGCCTTTCATTCCTGTTTCGTCTACGAGGGGGATCAATGGCAAACTTGTTCTGATTTCCCTGATTAACCAATGGAATGGCTTATTGACAAGTATAAACCTATTTGGTTCATTATACCCTAAAATAGTATCACCCATCGCTGTGATCAAGCTGGTATCTTTTGATCGGAGAATAAGACACTGCATTCTCTTCTTTTTGATTTTTACCTTACAGTCAAAGTATTTTTTGATGTCCTCCCTCACTATCCTACGGAGTTCTTCAGCGTCAGCAGCCGGAATCATTAGCTGGTAGTTATAAAGGTTTTCTAGTACCGGCTTTCGGTTTACTACTCCAACAATCTTTGTTGTATCTTTTGTTTTCAACCTGATCTGAGAAAGGTTAAGTCCTAAGCTCAATAAGAAACCGTCAGTTGAATTATCGTAAGCAATCTTGTAAAAATTTCGAAGATCAGAGTTCATCATCATCACTGTATTAAATTCTGGCTGTGTTTGCGAAACATAAGTGCCGGAAGGCATACCATCTATGTACCCTGAAATAATAGAACTTGACAGAACTGCATTTGCATCCCCGCCATTTCCATTCCGGAAAAGCAGATCGGTATGGTTCCATTTCAACCTACTCTGGCGTTTCATAGTAAACTGGACGGTATCTCCTTTGATAATTTTCTCAACATTTTCAATTGTGACATCGTGACTCTCCGTAATAGCGATGATTTTTCCTTTTTCGTTGATCCATAAATAATGAGGAAGAGAACTAAGAAATATCATTGAGTCAAGCCTGGAACTAAAGGAAATCATTTTTAGTGATATGGAGGGTTTGCCATACTGTTGTCTGGTAGTGATCCATTTGCTGATAACAGAATCTGATTCAGTATTGACGGCAAGTATTTCCACACGGTCACTAAACCTAGACTCTATTTTTATGAGTTCAGGGAACTTTCCTATACATGCACCAC
>CAZQIQ010000034.1:20047-21778 GCA_964593835.1 uncultured Chitinophagaceae bacterium | reverse complement strand
ACCAAGTAGCCCAAAAATCCAGGATAATCAATTTGCCCTTTAGATCGGAAAATGACCGGGAAGGAGCTGAAGAATTATATAGTGCAAAGTCATAATTACTGATGTCTGTACCAACTTTCCATGGATATTGAATTTCTCCATTGGGTTGAGCAAGTATATCCAATAAGGGCGCGATTGCCAAGCACATGGCAAGTATAGAACGTCTCATAAATTCCGTTGATTAAAAAATGAAAACAGGATGATCAATAACCGGAGTTTTGTCCGAATTCAGGATTATTGTCAATTTGCGTTTGGGGTATAGGAAGAAGAGTGTCCGTTGCCTGCCAGCCGGGTTTTAAAGGTGCAAGATACTCTCCGGTTCTATTAAATCTGCGCAGGTCTATCCAGCGATGTCCCCACTCAGCATTAAGTTCCTTGCGTCTTTCGGTTAGTACTAGGTCGAGTGCTTCCTGTTGGTTCGCAGCCGTTGCCTCATCAAGACCCGCCCGTTCCCTTATCATATTGATATCGGAAACAGATCCATCAATATTGTTTTGTCTTGCTCTTGCTTCGGCCCTTATCAAGTATTGTTCTGCGAGCCGGAACACCACATAATATTCAGTCTTGTTATTTTCACCGCTGACTTTGTATTTAAACGGCATGTAGAAGCTGTCCTGCTCTATAACAACTTTATTAATCCAATTGATGCGCCTTAGATCTGCCGAATCATAAATGTCATTTATCTCATGTCTGAATGCTGAATAGACCGGTTTACCTGTCCCGGCAAAATAATATCCTTCGTTTGTATTCCGTGAGGGAAGCACAGGCATCAGTTGCCAGATCGTTTCAGTGCTGCTTTTCTTAAATACATTATTTAAGTCGGGCAGCAATGTATACGTATTGTTTTCAATAATTAGTGTAGCGGCTGTTTCTGCTTCGGCTAATCGCCCGGCATATAATAAGATTCTTGCTTTAAGTGAGTACGCGGCACTTTTGTTTGGCCTAATTCTTTCGGGCGCAGGGTAATCATCATTTAGCAGGGATGCTGCTCTTTCCAGGTCGGTGAGAATCTTTTCATAGACGGTTGCAACAGGAATTCGTTTGGCATAGTTGTTTTCTATATAGTTTGTAGTAGTGATATAGGGTATATCACCAAATAATTGTGTGAGGTAAGTATGTAAAAAAGCTCTTAAAAATAAACACTGTCCAATTATCTGATCAGAAGCGGATTCTGCTAATTTACTGTTGGAGACCTGCTCGATGATCATGTTTACAGCGAAAATATCCTGGTACGCTTCTGACCAGAGCAAACGGATAGTATTGTTTGATGGACTGACATTGTTATTGAAAAATTCAATATGGTCTGGTTGAGGGGAGTAGTTAAAAAGCTCGTCTGCCAGTACTCCGCTGACAAGAGTTACTCCGCCATTTGCAATGCCGAATTCATTTGCACCCAACTGACTATAGATACCGGTCATCGCGGTATTGGCCGATGCTTCATTTGCAAAAAGGTCTTTGGTTGTAATCTGGGTTACAGGAGTGTTAATACTGATCCATTTTCTGCAGTTTGAGAACAACAAAATAATGCTCAGAAGAACCGGAAAAATATTGTTCGTATTGATCTTATTGTTGAATTGTTTTTTCATGGTCTCATTTTTTACAACATTAATTGGAATCCTACAGTGATCATGCGTAATGGCGGGAGGCTGGCGCTGGCGTTCTCGGGGTCATTGCCTGGGTAATCTGTAATAG
>CAZQIQ010000034.1:0-20037 GCA_964593835.1 uncultured Chitinophagaceae bacterium | reverse complement strand
CAGAAGATTTTGCGCCTGTACATATACATTCATCGAAATATTTTTTTTATTGCCGGTGCCGCTCAACAGAGCATAGACAATTTGCAGGTTTTTCAACCTTATAAAAGAGCTGTTGACAATACGAAGATCGCTGAGCGAATAAGCATTCCTGTAGGCTACAACTGCCGCTGCATTCGCACCGGTAGTAAATTTTTGCACAAGAGAATTATCGTCCCTTTGTGTCCACCGGTCCAATACATACCTTGGTTGGTTAGCCATACCTCCTGGTGCTATGCCACGTGAAGCCAAATAACTATTACCTGTCTGTTTAACGAATTGCCAAAGGATATCAACTGAAAATTTACCGACAGTTAATTTGTTCTGAAATCCTCCAAAATATTGCTGGCCGATTTCTTTTAGGTCTCTTAGGTCACCGGGATTATCATACGATGAACCATTCTGGTTGACATCTTCAAATAAATATACTCCTGTCAGTGGATCTATACCCAGGTAATGCAGCGCTTTACGGATATTCAGTGATTTTCCTTCAATAAAAGTAGTTGCGTAAGTTGATGACACCAGATTAGGAAAACTTACCAGCTTATTCCGCGGAATCGTGAAGTTGATGGCTGCACTCCAGTTGATACGATTATTCTTCACAATATTTACGCTGATATCTGCTTCTGTGCCTGTGTTTCTAACTGTTGCGGGTAGGTTAGACTGAACAGATCTGAATCCTGTCGTTGGTGCGAGAAACAAACCAACCAGTTGGTTCGAAGATGTATTACGATAATGCGCCAGACTGATTAATACCTTGTCGTTGAAAAGCCCAATATCAATTCCTGCTTCCCATTTTCTATTTTCTTCCCAGCTAAAGTTGGAGTTATGTAATCTTGTTGGAAAATATCCTGGCTCATTCTGGTAGGAAAAGGGATTTGGGCTGTAAGTGTTCATGAATTGATAATCGCCGATCTGGTCACTGCCTGTAATGCCATAGCTCATGCGGATTTTACCAAATGAAAATATAGGAGTCAGCGAACGGAAAAATGATTCTTCACTGAATATCCACGCTGCTCCTGCCGAGCCGAATGAACCAAACTGTTTTCCTGGTGCAAAACGGCTTGAGCCGTCTCTTCTTCCGGTGAGATTGACAATAATCTTACTCGCGTAGGAATAATTAAACCGGGTGAAAAAACCGAAATATCTGTAAGAAACGTCTTCATTCGCTACAACAACAAGGTTTGCAGCGGCAGACATGTTCTGTAATTGAAGGTCGCTGGCAAAACCGCTGCCATTAATTGTTTTCCTTGCAAACTGACTCTCCTGTAACGTTGCACCGGTTTGTAGGGAGAATTTGTTTTTTCCTTTAAAAAGTTCATAAACAGCCTCAGGCTCTGCGATCCAGCTTCTGTTTCTGCCCGTACCGAACAGGGCACTTCCTTTTGTGACACCGTATGATGGTCTGGCAGTAATCGTTGGCACAGCAATATGTTCGGACATATTGCCTGAGGTATATCCCAGGCTGGTTTTTAGTGAAAGACCTTTTACGGGTCTATAAGTGATCACAAGGTTTCCGAGCAGGTTGTCTCCGTTAGAAATATAGGTTCTCAATAATTGGGCAAAAGGATTGTCCCAAGTTGAATTCTGCCAGTTGAGAGTGCCGTCAGAATTGAATGGAGCAGGGGCATTGGGGGGCAATGTGCCTGCTCCGGACATGAGGTCAAGTTGAGGGAGATCATTTTTTTCAATACCCATTGTAGCATTTAAACTAATATGTAGTTTTCCTTCCAGTGCCTGATGTGCAACATTAAGATGACTGGTGATCCTTTCATTTCCACCATCTGAAGGATACACGGAGCTTTCCTTTGAGTAGCCTCCTGAAAGCAGCAGCTGCGTAGCGACAGCATTTCCTCGTACACTAACTACAGCGTTGCGCCGCCTAGCTGTGTTAGATACGAGCAACTTTTGCCAGTCGGTGTGCCGGTTCTTTTCCCAAGTACCATTTAGGTCATAATCTGCAGGACCGGGTGCAACATTATCGTTCTTCATGGCTTCCTCGCGCATCGCGATATATTCAGAGGTGTTGAGAAGTTTCATCAATCTTGTGGGTTTTCCAAATCCCTCGTAATAATCCACTGATAGTCCTGTAGGCCTAGCATTAGCTTTTTTAGTCGTAATTAAAACTACACCGTTTGCACCGCGTGACCCATATATCGCTGTGGCATCACCGTCTTTTAATATTTCAATACTTTCAATATCCGTTGGATTAATCATACTAAGAATGTTTCCACCCTGTATGATGGAGTTGGATAGAATAGATGAACTTAACGGAGATGAGGTAAGTGGTACGCCATCAATAATATATAAGGGATTATTTCCCTCTGGACGAAGACTATTTCTTCCTCGGATCTCTATGTTGAAACCTCCTCCTGCAACACCGCTTTGTTGGGTGACATATACCCCGGTCATCTGACCGCTCATTGCTCCCAACACGTTTGATACAGGCTGAGTGCCTATTGCATCGGCGCTAAGTTTACTGACAGCTCCAGTATTGTGTCTTCGCGTAGTTTTACCATAGCCGATGATGACAGTCTCATCGAGCTGTCCGACAAGAGGCACCAATGTAATGGTCAGATTTATTGTTTTCGAAACGATCATTTCCTTTTTCTCAAATCCTACCGAACTAAACGTAATGATTGAATTTTTGGAAATACGATAAAGTGCAAATTGTCCCCGCTCATCAGTTGTCGTTCCTTTTTCTGAGCCTTGAACAAGAACGGATACATTGGTAACTGGATTTCCGTCACAGATGACTTTCCCGGTGATATTTATTAATGAATCCTCTTGAGATATAACGCGAAATTCTTTTTTGAAAACTATGACCGTTTGATTCAATATCTTATACGTTATAGGTTGCCCTGTAAAACAATTTTCAAGCGCTTCTGTCAGTGATACATTACTTACATGTATATATACACGCTGTGCAAGGCTGATAATATTTTGTTCATATAGAAAAATAGTTCCGGTCTGTTTTTTTATTTCTTCAAAGACTGTGGTTATAGATGCGTCTTTTAAGTGAAGAGTGACTCCTTGCGCATGAGCATGCGCATTAAATTGTAAAGAAAGGATAAGTAAAATCGCTGAGCTCAATCTCATCAGCATGCGGTTTTGGAAAGTACTACGTACAAGGTAGCTGCTTTTCCTGGCATGGAAAAGCCTGGCCCCTCGGAGAGCAATTAAAAACATAATAAATAGTTTGAACCGCTTGAAACTAAGCAGTTAGTTAAGGTTAAAGTTGTGTCTAGTTTTTCGGTGACACAGTAATTGTCCTGCCTGATAAGATCAATCGAACATTTCCGGAGAGTTCTAGCATTTCTAAACAGGTTTCTATACTCGATATCATTGGAATATTTCCTGTAAAATATTTATTGGGATTCCCTTCATATTTGATTTGCACATCATACCATCTGCTCAACTGATTCATCACTTCCACCATTGGCGTCTTATTAAAACTAAATAAACCTCTTGTCCACGCTAGCGATTCAACAGCATTAGGATGATTAGTAACACTTACGATATACTTCGATTGTATAATTCCTTCCTGGCCTGGATGCATTATTACTTTCTGACCGTCAACCATCAGGTGAATAGCTCCTTTAATTAATGTAATTGTTTGTTTGTCATCATTTTTGTAATTACTTACATTAAATGCTGTTCCTGTAACCACTATTGATGATTCTCCAATTTTTACCTCAAATTCCTGATCAGGCTTCTGCGCTACTTCAAAATAGCCCTCTCCTTTAAGTTCAACTACTCTTTTATGAGTAGTGAAAGCTGTAGGATAGGTCAATGAAGAAGAGGCATTCAACCATACTTTTGTTCCATCTGCTAACACCAATTTATACTGACCACCCACTGGAACCAACAGTGTATTGGTTGTTGTTTGTGTGGCATGATGATAAACTAATTGGTCATTATCCTTATCAGCTTTCAATCCTTTTCCAATATCAATGGTGGTGTCAGAGGTATTGTCTAACAAAATTTTTTCTCCTTCCTCAGTAATCAGAATCGCTTTACTTTTACCCGGAATTATTTTCTGATTTTCTAACGCAGATACAATTTCTTGATCAATGAAAAGAGGTATCTGACTTCTATATAGCCATACACTAACAATTATTATTGCTGCTGCTGCTGTCCATATTAATACATTTAATCTTGTACTTCGCTTATGAATTTTGTGCCTTATCTTCCTAAGCGCCACTTCTTCATCTATCCGTTTAAACCAAGCTAGAGATTCTTTTATATTTTGCTCGTCTGTTAGTTTTTCAAATAATACAATATTATCAATGTCTTCCAGTAACCAATCATCAAGTTGATTTTTTTCTTCTTTAGATAGATTATTGCCAATATAGCCGGTGATTAACTTAGCTATCTTTTGTGCCTTTTCTAATTCTTCTGCATTCATAGCAATAATCTATTTTGATAATACGCACATAATATATCCGACCAGTTGTTGATGCTGTCTAAAAGTTTAAAGAAATAATTTTATTTCAAGACAAAAATATCGTGTTCCTTCACGGAAAAAAAATACATGATTTAATATGTTGTAATGCTTTTGTAAGATATTAGTAGTCATTGGTTTATTCTGTTAAAGAGTAGCTTGCCTGGTCTGTAAAAATAGTTCTAACGAATATTGACATCGGCTCTATGCAAATGCTGAAAAAACGCTAATAAAGTATATTAAAAGATTTTTAACCGTCTTTCTATTTTATGCAACTCAAAAATGATAATATAGTAAAGGAGATTAAAGTAATTGTTTTATTTAAATGAAGTCTGAGCAAAGAAATAGCTCTTGCCTTTTGATTTCTTACAGTACTTTCAGAAATATTCAACTCTTTTGAAATTTCAGAATATTCTTTATTTAAGTATAGAATTTTTTTCATTACAGCTCCACATTTTGGAGGAAGATTATTGATGAGTTCATGAAGTTTTTGAATTGTTTCTGCATAAACAATTTCTCTGACCTGAACATTCTCCTGAAATTCAGGTTTGTCTTCGTTGACTAATGGCATAGGCCGCCTCTTTTTTAAATAATCCAGACTGTTTTCCCTAACCATTTTGTATAAAAGTCCGGTGGGACGATTAAAATCAATCGTTTTTCTTTTTTGCCAGACCTTAACAAAGCAGTCTTGTACGACATCTTCGCAGGTACTCTCATCCTGAATAAATCTGAAAGCATAAAGACACAGCCGTTTATAATGCGACCTGAAAACATCTTCAAAGCTTTCTGATAAGCTATATGTGTCTTCCCCGGCGTTATGAAGATAATCTTCTGTCACAAGTTCTCTTTTAAATTAATTCTGTTAATTGAAGTCCGGGAGTATCTGGAAAGACATTAAAAAAAATGACGTGGAACCCCGCTTATCGTCTTGAGGTCCTAGGAGACCCTGCATCGTATAAGGGAGCCCACGCCTAAACGTGAGCTCTTCACTTATCATCCCGATGCATTGTTGAAATTTCCTAGGTTTCAAGACGAGACTCCAAGCGAAAGCTTCAATAAGTTTGAAGTAACGCAAAATATGTTTTGATGTCGTAAATATACATTAAAACTTAATATTTGTAAGTAATTGTATATATGTTGTAAGTTTTTGAATTGACCGGATTTTCGAATAGCTAGTTTACAAGTAATTGTAAGTAGAATGGCTAAGGCAGCAAAAGTAAACCAGTTCATAGCAATTAAGAGTATGTTTGAGCAAGGGAATGTCCGGAAGATGCAGGATATAGAAAAACTTTTTCCGACAGCGATGGCTATTGCAATGAATATGAATCATGGCCGATACATTACCTGTCTTTATCATCCTGAGGAGTTTAAAGCGAAAGAGATTATGCGTTTCGCTTCGCTGATAGAAGTCGATTCGCGTATTGTTTGGGAAGTGATTGTTAAGCAAACATCACAGGCAAAAATATTTAAAAAGAGATCGTCATCCTGATAGGAAACTTCATCTTATATCAACTCACTTTCCATAACAGCGAGTTGATTTCACAATAAATATATTGCTATCATATATAGAATGATTTATTAGTTAGATTCAATGCGGTTAGTATTTTGGTTCATCGCTGTTGATTGTAATTTGTATACCTGTATCAAATAAATATTTTCTAAAGAACCGTATTTATACGGGTGTTTTGTGTTTTATAGAATAGTACTTTGCATTATTGGTATACAATGCTATTATCTGTGCCGGTTTGTGGAGGTTTTTTCCCGTACACATTTTCTTAATAATTATCGATTGCTTGATATGTCATCCTCTGTATTTCATATAGGAGACTGCCCAATAATTAAATACTGGATATTGTTTTTATAAATATCTGTAAACACTATTTTTTGCATTTAACAATTGACAAGATGATTGAATTCTTTCTGGATCAACGGAAATTGGTATTGGATAAGGGTTTGCCTTCTTCATACAGGTCGTTATTGCTCTGTGGTGCACAATGTTATAAGACTTCCGGACAATGGGGCGCTGCTGTTATTCAGAAAATTGAGTATTTGCGTTATAGTATTTATCTAAATGTTTATCAATGTTTTGAAGATAAAAAACTTAAAATTTTTTATTCCCGGTCCGGCCTATTAACCACACTTGCCTTAGGCAATAAATTTCAACAGGTGATGTGCGGTGCAGGTAAATCAACATTGAGGGAATTCCAATATGTGTCTGCTTTCGGAGAAGCGATGGAAAAATACATTTTATTAAAAAGGAAATCAGAGATTATTACATTGGAAGTGCATTTTTCTGATGATATGATAGATGAATCTGTAAGAAACAATTTCTCTACCACCCTTCATTTTTTATCTGATAAAAAACCTTATCCCGTTATTATTGATGAACCCTATAGGGTGGTTGATGAAACGCAACGAGAAATGATTGGTCGTTTTATGAAATGCAAAGACGAGCAAGCAATAACAGATGGATTAATTAGCGACTTTTTGTATAGCATATTAAATGTATCAAGAAGGGATCATGCTGATTTTTTAAATATGTCGGCTTATGATATAGTAAAAGTAAAAATGGCCATAACGTTAATACTATCAGATTTAGATAAACATTATTCTATTGTTGAAATAGCAGATCGCGTGAAGTGTAGTCCAACTACACTAAAACAGGGTTTTAGACAACTTACAGGAAAAGGGTTATATGAGTTTTTAATGTTTCATCGATGTGTGCGAATCAGAGACGAATTGATTTATACTGATAAGCCATTAAAAGCTATATATCAACAGTCAGGTTATAAAGACGTCCCTGCTTTTATTAACGGATTTAAACGTCATATGGGTTGTTCTCCCACAATATTTAGAACTCGCGGTGCTGTGGAATAATGAGTTGATTCATGATAGTATATCAGTAAACTGAACCCCAAATGTTAAACGGATTTTTAATTTAAGTGGACTGAATAATGACAGCTCCTTTTTAATGCCTGTAGAAATAAGTTTCATTATCATATCTTTCAGATACTTCAGAATACTTTTGATATCCTGTCTTTTTATCTCTATAATAGACAGGATTTTGGAAGCAAATAGTTCTTATGTTTAATACATAGTATGAGCATAGTTTATTCTTTTGAATAGAAAACAGTGCTTTATTCGCCAGATTAAAATATCACAAGTATGATCTATTTACTTGTTCTTTCCTTAATTTACAAACGCATCTAACAATAAAATATCTCATATGAAATGTCTACGATTCTGCTTGTTATTAACAGGAGTTCTGTTATTTATTGTCAGTTTTTCTTCAGCACAAAATAGGAATGTACTCAATGGTGCTTGGAGCATGAAAACAGGATCTGTGGAAAATATCGCAATTTTTCAGGATGGATATTGTTCTTTTTCTTCCTATGATATAGAATCAAAAAAGTTCATCAACACTAAAGGCGGGGCTTATCTGCTTAAAGATAATATTCTTACCGTCACCTTAGATTTTAATGCAGAAGAAGGAAAGGATGTGGGAAAGAAAATTTCTTCTAAAGTTTCGGTTTCATCAGGAAAATTAATCGCGTTTTTTAATGGTACAAAACAAGAGTGGGTTCAAATTGATCGTGGAGACATAAATCTGTCAGGCTGCTGGCGTATTAATGGCAGAATGCAGGGGGATCAAATGCATCCAATGGAGGATGCCCCAAGAAAAACACTAAAAATACTTTCATCTACACGTTTTCAATGGTTTGCCATTAACACTGCTACCGGAGATTTTTTTGGTACTGGTGGAGGTACATATACCTATGATAATGAAAATTATGTGGAGCAGATAGCGTTTTTTTCAAGAGATAGCTCAAGAGTAGGTAAACAACTTTCTTTTAAAGTAAGCATTGAAGATAATATTTGGCATCATTCCGGCTTTGGCTCGAACGGTAATCCTATTAAGGAAACCTGGATAAGGTATATTCCCCAGTAATGTCAATCCTTATTTTATGTCAAATGATAATAGATATAGTAATGGCCAGCTTATTCATGAATTGAAGAATAATAAACTTACTTACTATTTCGAAAATGGTAAGGTAAAAGCAACGGGAGGGTTCGTCAATGGACTTATGGATGGTGAATGGATTTTTTATAGAGAAACGGGTCAGCTATGGCAAACTGGATATTTTAGCGCTGGTCAAAAAAATGGAATATGGATTCGTTACGATAAGGATGATCAATTAGAATATGAAGAATTTTTTGAAGAGGATAAAATAGTAAGAAGGTGAAAACCCTTACTGAACCTCTTACCCGTATTGTTTATCGTAATATTAATTATATTGTAGGGGTTAATTAAAGGACAACAGAAATATGCGGTATCGCGCTTCTTTCGATGCTACTACTAAATTGATAACACTTGGGGTCATTGTCCTGTTTCTGTTTTTATTATATAGATATTTTTTTATTTCCCCACTGATTAACTTTCTGAGTATTTCAGTTGCTTTTTTATTCTGTTTAATCCTGTTTTTAAGTTGGTTATATTCTACGTATGGATATGAAGTCAAAGATAAAAGGTTTATAATCCATCGTCGCAAAGGAAAAATCATTGTTCCTTTATGCGATATAAAAAGTATAAGGGTAATACATAAAAAAGAATTAGGTACACTGATACGAATGTGGGGATCTGGTGGTCTGTTTGGCTATTATGGCCACTTTAGAAGTACCAGGATAGGTAAGCTGAAGTTATATACCACTCAACGAAAAAATCTTGTATTAGTAACAACAGTAGATCAGGATTATCTATTGTTGTCTCCTGATGATCTTAGTATGATAGAAGAAATAAAATCCGGAATACTGCCGTGATTTTTTATCCAATCGGTATTAAATTAATCTTTTAGGTCGGATTATATCATAATGATCTGCGTTGAGGCGTATTGTCAGATTTTATAGTAATTGTTCAATTTCTCGCCAGAATATTAGAATAGTTTCCTCAGCCAAATTTTCCTTCTTGGAAAAATCCTAAAAGTCGTATTGATGGTGCTTTTCGGTATTCAAGCCGCGTAAAGCCTGTTCAGTGAACAAATGGTAGGCTTATAATACTTACAATAGTGATGAGGTAACAGAAAACTGAATATTGAAGGCTTATTTAAGTGAATAGGGCTGTTAATAATATTTAAATATGATGTTTAAGTTAATGAACTGATGAATTTTGATAAAAATTACAGGCCAAAACCCTTCAAAACCGTAATTTTGCACTTCAAATCATATAAACACAAACTCTCACACTATGAGCACAGTTAAAGTTGCTATTAATGGCTTCGGACGTATTGGGCGCCTTGTTTACCGCCAGATTTATCAAATGGAAGGAATCGATGTTGTGGCGATCAATGACCTTACAAGTCCTAAGGTTCTCGCTCATCTCCTGAAGTATGATAGTGCGCAGGGCCGTTTTGACCAGGAAGTTAAAGCTACCGAAAACTCTATCATCGTGAACGGTGATGAGGTTAAAATATATGCACAGAAAAATCCTGCTGAAATTCCCTGGAAATCGCATGACGTGGATGTTGTTCTGGAATGTACAGGATTTTTTACTGATAAAGATAAGGCGAGTGCACACCTCACCGCTGGTGCGAAACGCGTAGTGATATCTGCTCCTGCAACAGGGGATCTGAAAACTATTGTTTTTAATGTAAACCATGATATTCTGGATGGTTCCGAGACTATCATTTCATGTGCATCTTGCACCACAAACTGTCTTGCTCCGATGGCGAAAGTACTCGATGACAAGTTTGGTGTTGTAATGGGACTTATGACTACTGTACACGCTTATACCAACGATCAGAATACTCAGGATGCTCCTCATCCAAAAGGAGATCTGCGTAGAGCAAGAGCGGCTGCACAAAATATAGTTCCGAATAGTACTGGAGCTGCTAAAGCTATTGGTCTTGTGTTACCTGGTCTTAAAGGCAAACTTGATGGAAGCGCTCAACGTGTACCTACATTAACAGGTTCACTCACTGAATTAAACACTATTCTTGGTAAAAAGGTATCTGCAGAAGAGATTAATGCTGCGATGAAAGCAGCAAGCAATGAAAGTTTTGCTTATACAGAAGATGAAATCGTGAGCAGCGACATTATCGGAAGCAGCTATGGTTCTATTTTCGATGCCACTCAAACAAAAGTGATGACTGTGGGCGATCAGCAACTTGTAAGAACAATTAGCTGGTACGATAACGAAATGAGCTATGTTAGCCAGCTCGTCCGTACAGTTAAGTATTTTGCTGGTTTAATCAGTAAATAATAATCTTTAATTCATTATCGTCCCTCTCATTAGAGGGACGATCTTATTTAATACAACAACTACTATGTCTGTATTTTCCAGTTACAATTTTGCTGGCAAAAAAGCCCTTATCAGGGTAGATTTTAATGTGCCTTTAAACGACCAGTTTGCTATTACTGATGATACACGGATACGTGCCGCAATCCCAACTATTAGAAAAATACTGTCTGATGGTGGTAGTGTAATTCTTATGTCGCATTTGGGTCGACCAAAAGAGGGACCAACTAATAAATACTCTCTGAAGCATCTTCTATCCCATTTGTCAGAATTGTTAGGGAAGGAGGTATTATTTGCCGATGATTGTATTGGTGAAGATGCTAAGCAAAAATCTGCCGGACTGAAAGCCGGAGAAGTGCTGTTACTGGAGAATCTTCGCTTTTATAAAGAGGAGGAAAAAGGTAATGCAGACTTCGCTGCTAAATTAGCTGCCTTGGGAGATGTATATGTGAATGATGCGTTTGGTACAGCTCACAGGGCACATGCTTCAACGGCAGTGATTGCTGACAGCTTTCAGAAAGGGCAAAAAATGTTTGGTCTTTTAATGGAAAATGAAGTTAAGAGTGCTGAAAAAGTATTGAAGAGTGCTGAAAATCCGTTTACAGCTATCTTGGGTGGTGCAAAAGTTTCCGATAAAATCCTTATTATAGAGAATCTCCTCGAAAAAGCGAATCATATTATCATAGGAGGTGGAATGGCTTACACATTCTTTAAAGCTCAGGGAGGTAATATTGGAAATTCACTCGTAGAAGAAGACAGGCTGGATACGGCTAAACAACTGCTGGAAAAGGCAAAGGCTAAAAATGTTCAGATCCATTTACCAGTAGATAGTATTGCTGCTGATAAATTTGATGCCAATGCAAACACGCAGGAAGTAGAAAATAATAATATTCCAGCCGGCTGGATGGGATTGGATATAGGACCTAAAGCTATTAAAGAGTTTGCTCAGGTGGTGTTACAGTCCAAAACCATACTCTGGAACGGACCAATGGGCGTTTTTGAAATGGAAAAATTCCAGAAGGGCACAAAAGCTATCGCTGACGCTATTGCCGAAGCTACACAGAAAGGAGCATTTTCTCTTATTGGAGGAGGTGATTCCGTAGCGGCTATTAACCAGTTTGGTTATGCTGATAAAGTAAGCTATGTATCTACAGGAGGGGGCGCCATGCTCGAATTTTTTGAAGGAAAGGATTTGCCAGGAATAGCTGCAATTAAATAAAGTAATTACATTATATATTGTTGGTCAGGGGTTGTATTAATATCTGATATAACCCCTGATTCTTTTGATAAATCTAACTTTCCTGCATTCATATTTCTGATAATAGGGATAAGCAAGAATGTAGGGGACTATCTTTTGACAAGGGCTTAATTTATCGATTAGTTCTCAAAACATATCCTGGATAAGGATAAATACCCTGTAAATCCTTTAATTTTAGCTAAACAAACGATTAAAAAATGAAAACAGGTACACTTACTTTAATTATAATCATTGCTGCGGTTCTTTTACTGGGCGGATGTGGATGTAGCGGATATAATAGTATGGTGGGATTGGATGAAAACGTTAAGGCTAAATGGGCAAATGTTCAGAGTGATTATCAGCGTCGCGCCGACCTTATTCCGAATCTTGTGAGTACAGTTAAAGGTGCAGCTAATTTTGAGCAGGAAACTTTGACACAGGTAATAGAAGCACGTGCTAAAGCTACTCAGACTACTGTAAATCCAGGTGACCTCACACCTGAAAACATAGAACGTTTTCAGCAGGCTCAGGGTGAACTTTCAGGAGCGTTAAGCCGTTTACTGGTTACTGTTGAAAGATATCCCGAACTAAAAGCCAATCAGAATTTTTTAAATCTCCAAACTCAATTGGAGGGAACTGAAAATAGGATCAAAGTGTCAAGAAATGATTTTAATACTTCTGTTCAGGAGTATAACGGTGTGGTGCGCAGGTTTCCGAATAATCTTTTTGCAGGTATGTTCGGATTCTCATTACGTCAACCTTTTCAAGCCGATCCTGGTGCTCAGAATGCTCCTAGTGTTGAGTTTTAATTAATAATTATCAGAAATGGGACTGTTTTCCACCAGCAGAAAACTTTTCTTCACTACTGAAGAAAATGATCGTGTAGTGAATGCTATCAGAGAAGCTGAAAAATCTACCAGTGGTGAAATCCGTGTATATATTGAAAGCCGATGCAGATTTGTTGATCCACTTCATCGTGCTGAGGAAATATTCTGGGGATTAAAAATGGATCAGACGGCACATAAAAATTCTGTGTTGCTGTACGTGGCCATGAAAGATCATCAGTTTTCGATTTTCGCAGATAAGGGTATTCATGAAAAGTTAGGAGTAGATTTTTGGAAGACTGAAATTGAAAAAATGACGCTCCATTTCAGGGGTAATCATTATATAGATGCACTCATATTGGTAATAGGTGATATAGGGAATGCTCTTCAATTACATTTTCCTTATGATGGCAAGTCTGATAAAAATGAGTTGCCGGATGATATTGTTTTTGGCCGATGAATAACAAAACAAAGCAGGTTTTCTGATGAAGTTTTTATACAGGATTATAATTTGTTGCTTACTGGTTGTTCCTTTTGCCCTTCTTGGACAGAAAATACCTGATAAACCCAATCCTCCAAGGTTGGTAAATGATTTTGCTCAAACGCTCTCTGTAAGCGAGGTAAGTTCATTGGAAAGAAAGCTTGTGGCATACGATGACAGCACTTCTAATCAGATAGCTGTTGTTATCGTTAAAACGCTGGATAATTACCCAGAAGAAGAATATGCATTAAAGATTTTTAGAGAATGGGGAATAGGTAACAGGCAGACGAATAATGGTGTATTAATATTAATAGGGAAAGATGATAGAATAATTAGAATTGAAACCGGTTATGGTCTGGAAGGAGCTATTCCTGACATCGTAGCCAGTCAGATTATTAACACTGATATTGTTCCAGCGTTTAGAAACGGTAATTATTACGAAGGCCTGGACAAGGCAACTAATTCCATTATTGCAGCGGCAGCCGGAGAATATACCGCTCCCGAAGGATATGGATCAAGAGGTCAGGAAAAAGGTATTCCCATCGGATTGATTATTGTCATAATTATAGTGATCATCCTGATGTCCTCTAATAATAAAAAAGGAGGAGGAGGATTTATGAGTAGAAGAGGTTTTGGTCCGGTTATATTCCCCGGCGGTTTAGGCGGAGGTTCTTCTTGGGGTGGAGGAAGTAGTGGTGGGGGATTTGGTGGAGGTTTCGGTGGTTTCGGCGGTGGAAGCAGCGGAGGTGGAGGCGCCAGCGGCAGATGGTAAATTAGTATGACGGTATATGTGTAGCCGAGACATAAATGGTCACACTGATTCCGCTAGTGATTTGTTTGACTAGTTGAATGTTTGCAACTTTGTATTATGTGAACAGATACAGAGGTAGTACTCAACGCACTACAACAAGAAAGAGATGTAATTACAGGCTAAGATTATGCAGGTTGATAAGATCATTAAACGTGTAAAGAGTTTGGATAATTCCCCAGACGGTGATTTGTTATTTGAACCAACTAAAATACCTAATCAAACACCAAACCCACAAATAACACCTATAGCCGTTAATACCTACAGAAAGACAGATGTAAAAGTGTTGATACTACGAGCAATGGATATAATCGGTAGGGCTGCACAGTTCGGTGAAGTACAAGCAGAGTTTAATAAAATCAATGGTAACGACTATAAGATAAAAGAACCCATTCGCGCATTAAAGGATTTAGGTATTCTTAAAATAATGAAGCCAAAAGGAGCATTAAGAGGCTATTTATGGATTAAACAAGAATGGCTGATTAATGGTCAATTAGCAGATAAGTATAGTGGTGATTGTCAATTCTGAACAGAAATTCCCCAAACTACCTTAAACAGAGATGAGTGAGAGTTTTCGATTGTGAAGATTCACAATTAAATACCATCGGTGTCAAATAATGATATTGAAGTGATGCTGCAAAATACCTGAGAAAAATTAACTAGTGGAAGGTAAAGCAGAAGCTTGATAATACAAATAAATTGACTTTAAGTATAACGGTGAGTTTTGTTTAATTTATACGGCGCTTATGAAAATAAAGTAGCCTGACTATAAAGAGAACTGAAGCCAGGCTACTTTATTTTTAATTTGTTTTTGACTTGATATAATCAATAACTTCCTGATCTGTTTTTCTGTCAGCAATACTATTAAGCAGATTATTAATATATGGAGCTATTCCGTACTCGGCTGGTATATCATCTCGGAACGCTGCTATTAAATCAACACCTTTTTTAACTTTTTCTGGATCATTTATTTTAGCTAGCATCTGACCAAAAGGGACTACCAGATTGAATTTAGCTTGACCTGTCGGTAATTTTCCAAATGTTTTAGCTATAAGAGCAAAACCGCTTTCATCCCCTGAAGCTAAAATTATTTTTGTTACAGCCTCAGTCAATTTGCCTTTAATGTTTTGTTCACTCATCTTTTTTGCAAGCTGATACGCCTGTGTGCTATCAATTGCATATAATCCTTCGAGTGAAGCTCCTGCCACAGAATAGGAAGAATCGTTAACACCTTTGATAAAAATATCTTTATACTTATTATCAGCAAACATGGTTAAAATGTTAATGGCACTGGCTCTTACAAGCGACTTAGGATCATTCTTTCCTATATCCATGATAACGGGTTCTAATTCGATGGCTATTTCAGGATCTTTCCAGTTTATTTTTGAGATGGTATAAGAGCGTAATGAACTAAACTTGTCTTTTACTGCTTCTTTAAGAAATGCAATCGCTTTTGAGTCGTCAGACTGTATAGCATAATCAACGGCTTCTTTTCTATCTAAAAACTTCCCAGCATATTTATACTGATGGATATAATTTTCAAGAGTCTTCTTGTCTGTTTTCTCTGCTAATAGTATTTTATCTCCGTCAACATTTACGAGATCGGGTTTTGTTGTATAGGAAAACTGAAGAGTATCCGTTCTCTTTTCTAACCAAACATTATGTCGTACACTATTAGCGCCATTATAAATGTCTACTGCTATGGGAAGTATGAAGGTTTTTTCTTCTTGCAATTGTTTTACAACAACCTTGACAACTTTCTTGTCCTCATCATAAATGTAAGAGATGTCAAGTTTAGGGTGCCCATTGCTGAAATACCATTGATTCCAAAACCAATTGAGATCCTTTCCGGTGATTTGTTCAAAAGCAAGTCTTAATTGAGTAGCCTCTGCCGTACCATATTTATTTTGGGTCAGAAAAAGATTAAGAGATTTGAAGAAAGCGCTATCTCCAACATAGTTTCGGAGCATGTGCAGAATACGCCCTCCCTTATTATAGCTCACGGCATCAAACATGGCTTCTTTATCTTTGTAATAATACCGTACAAGGTTTTTATCTTCACTCTGGCTTTGGATATATCCGAACATGTCCGAATAGTTCTCTTCATCTCCTGCATCCTTGCCATATTTATACTCCTTCCACAAAACCTGACTGTAGTTGGCAAAAGATTCATTAATGGTGAGATTGCTCCAGCTTTCTGCAGTTACATAATTTCCAAACCAGTGGTGAAACAATTCATGTGCAATAGTGCCTTCCCATACATTTTCATCTATCAGCTCACGGGCATCCTGCTGAGCGCTTTCCTGATGTAGAACGGCTGTTGTATTCTCCATAGCTCCACTAACATAATCACGTCCTACGATCTGGGCGTACTTGTTCCATGGATATTCGATACCTAAAAGTTTGGAGAAAAATGATAACATTTCAGGTGTGTTACCAAATATTTTTCGTGCTACAGCTGCGTATTCCTTTTCAACATAATAACTAACTTCTTTGCCCTTGTAATTGTCTTTAATGATAGCATAATCACCTACGCCCATAAAGAATAGATAAGGGGCATGGGGTAAATCCATTTTCCATGTATCTGTACGGGTACCGTTACCGTTTTTCTTTTGAGCAGTAAGTTTACCATTTGACAGGGTAACAAATTTGTCTGGCACTGTCATAGCTATTTCCTGAGTTGTTTTCTGATTAGGCTTATCAATAGTGGGGCACCACACAGAAGTAGCCTCTGTTTCTCCCTGAGTCCATATTTGTATGGGCTTATCTTTTATTTCCCCTTTCGGATTAATAAAATATAACCCTTTAGCATCTGTAATAGCGGCACTTCCTTTTCCTTTGTATTCATTTGGTTTCGCTACGTAGTCAATAAAGATGGTGTAGGTTTCCTTATAAGTATACTTTTTATCCAAGCGTATTTTAAGTTCCATACCGTCATATTCATACTTGAGTGGGGGAGTATTGCTGCCCTTAACAAGTGTCACTTTTTTTATGTCCATGCCTTTGGCATCAAGAGTTAACGAATCGGTAGGGTAGAAGTGAGGTTTGAGTGTTATCCAGGCTTTTCCTATGAGATAAGCATTATTATAATCAAATTGCACGTCCAGTCTGGTATGTACAAGGTTATTAATTTTTCGGGGAGTTTCTCTGTAAATAGTGGTCCAACTGGTGTCAGGTTGTGCGTGTTGCCCATGCTGTGCATTCGTTAATACAAAAACTAAAAGCAGAGAGAAAAGCAAGAACAATTTTTTCATTTTCGAGATTTATGTGATTCATAAAGATATACCGTGCTGCATTTATAGATGCTAAAAAATACATAAGTGGTCTGATAAGTGTAGCAAATAACTATTTTTGACTGAATAATAAGCGGGTTTCATGAAGCGTATCCTACTATGGTTTAGTTTTTTATTGGTTTTTATTGAAGTTCGGGCACAGTCTGATTATTTTATATTTATTCAGCAACGTTCCTATAAGCCTTTTTATCTGAGAATGGAAGACCAAAGTTATAGTTCATCGGCTTTAGGGCATATTGTCTTACCTAAACTTAAAGATTCGATATATGGCCTGTTCGTTGGTTCTCCCGGAGGGAAGACTGAGCAGTTTTTTACCATTGATATGTTTGGAAAAAACAGGGGGTTTGTATGGGATAATGATCGTTTAACCGATCTGCAAAATGGGTTGGTGTTAAAGTCGGCTGGTCGGGAAGATTATGTGCTGACCGGACCAAAGAAAAGTGATTCATATTCCTTATTGATGGCCGGTGTAGTGCATGATACCGCGGTTTTATACGAAACAAGCGTTACAATGGAGGTGCAGCCAATCCCGGATAGCTTGCCTGTGGATACAATTAATGTAAATACCGCTAACGATTCTGACAAAGCAGATCTCTCTACAGACCAGGTAGAAACTGATCATATTAAAGAGGCGGAGCATAAAAAGGATACCATTGCCGAAAAGCAGCAAATGAGGGAACATGAGAATGAGCCACAAAAGGTCCAGGATATAGTCATGCCTCCTATATTACCTATTCGCGATCCTCTTGATATAATCAGGTATAGTACTGAAAACCTTGCTGAAGGAAAACTTATGATTTTCTTTGACAGGTCTACTACAGTAACAGATACGATCAGGCTAATTATCCCACGTTTATGAGCCGTTATTTTATCGAGATAAGTTATAAGGGAACACAGTATGCAGGTTTTCAGATACAACAAAATGCAATAACCATACAGGCCGAAGTCGAGCGGGTCTTACAAATATTCTTCAGAAAGAAACTAGTACTAACTGGGTCCAGCCGTACTGATGCAGGTGTGCATGCTTTACAAAACTTCTTTCATTTTGATACAGAAGATAATATCCAACCAGGTAGTATTTACAATCTTAATGCTCTGCTACCTCCTGACATTGCTGTATTAAAGATTCGTCCAATGCATCCGAACGCTCATTGTCGTTTTGATGCATTATCAAGACAATACCGTTATACAGTGTACAGTCAAAAACATCCCTTTTTAACAGATACGGCGTACTTTTTCCCATTTAGTATCGATATAGACAAGATGAAGGAAGCTGCTGTTATCGTTAAACAGTACCAGGACTTCGGTGCTTTCGCCAAGAGAAATTCACAGGTAAAGACATTTCGCTGTCAGATATTAGAGTGTAAATGGGAGTTGGAGGGTGATAAAAAGATGTTTGTCGTAAAGGCTAACCGGTTTTTGAGAGGAATGGTGCGTGGTTTGACCGGGACGATGCTACAAGTTGGCAGGAATAGGATTAGTATAGATGCTTTTAGGGAAATCATAGAGAGCGGTGACTCTTCCAGGGCTGACTTTTCTGTACCAGGACATGGCTTATGTTTAGAAGAAGTGGCATTTGCGGAGCATTATTTTGCATGATGAAAATAAATATTTGATCTCTAAATCCGCTACAGTAAAGGGTTGTAAGCGATTCAAAAAAATAGAAACAAAGAAATGTTTGGTAGTATCTGAAGTCGTCCTATATTTGCGTCCCGTTAGCGAAAAAAACGGATAGCTCTTCGAAAGGAACGTATTGAAACAGATGGATTTATGACATTTTGTTTATTAAATACGGAAGGACAAAAAAAGATAAAAAGTTGAAGAAAAAGTTTGTTGGTATTGAGAAGCTGATTATCTTTGCAGCCCGTTTGAAAAAGCGGTTAGTTCTTCGAAAGTCTACAATGTTTTTCTGATTTGATTGAGAAAAAAAATCATGAAAATTTAAAGAAAAATTTTGTTGAAATAAAAAGACTTTCTACCTTCGCAGCCCGTTTGAAAAACAACGGATTAGTTCTTCGAAAGTACACATGTTTTTCTGGTTTAATTGAGTGAAAAAAATCACGAAAATTTAAAGAAAAATTTTGTTGAAATAAAAAGGCCACTTACCTTTGCACCCCATTCGAAAATGGGAGGCAAAATAAAGCCGAAAGATCTTTGAAAGTTTGGAAGCAATAGCACATTAGAATGTAGATTTTAATGGTAAGTTTTAGCGACATAGAAATTTAACAGACAACAACCGTTGAATTTTCTCAAGAGAAATTTTTAACGCTAGTGTCATAACTCTTTTACAATGGAGAGTTTGATCCTGGCTCAGGATGAACGCTAGCGGCAGGCTTAATACATGCAAGTCGAGGGGCAGCATGGTGTAGCAATACACTGATGGCGACCGGCAAACGGGTGCGGAACACGTACGCAACCTTCCTTCAAGTGGAGCATAGCCCAGGGAAACTTGGATTAATACTTCGTAACAATATGAGATGGCATCATTTTATATTTAAAGTTCCGACGCTTGAAGATGGGCGTGCGCCTGATTAGGTAGTTGGCGGGGTAATGGCCCACCAAGCCTACGATCAGTAACTGGTGTGAGAGCACGACCAGTCACACGGGCACTGAGACACGGGC
>CAZQIQ010000033.1:0-36021 GCA_964593835.1 uncultured Chitinophagaceae bacterium | reverse complement strand
TTTGAAGTTAGCGAGGAAAGTACCTTGCCAGCTACCACGACGGGTGTCGCGCAGACCATTGGCATTATGACTCCATGAATAAACTTGTTTATTAGTAATAAGTTCTTCTCCACGTTTTCCTTCCTTGCGGCTGATCTGAGGATTTTGTCCTACAAGAGCGATTGCTGCATATTCCCATTCAGCTTCAGTTGGAAGCCTGTAAGCAGGCAGCAATATACCGTCTTCAAAAGTAACCTGTGTTCTGGGTGTACCGTTCGGATTTTTTAACGGATTTTTCTTTGACCTTACTCCGGGACCTGGGGTTGGAGTGGTTAAACTTAACAGATAAGCTTTAGTATTAAAAGATTCACTGCTTTGTCCGCTAATATTTTTTAATGAGTTTTTATTGATAAATCCTTTTTCGATAAGCTTTAATTCGTTCACACGATCTGTTCTCCAAAGGCAAAAATCATAAGCCTGACGCCAGGTTACGCCTACGACCGGATACATATTATAAGACGGGTGTCGAAAGTAGTATTCCACCAGCGGTTCATTATAGGCCAATTCACTGCGCCATACTAATGTATCAGGTAAAGCGCCTTCTCTGACAGCCTGATACTCATCTCCATCAAATACATTATTAATCCAATAAATGTATTCACGATAATGTATGTTGGCCACTTCAGTACGATCAATGTAGAAAGAGTTAACTGTTTTTCTGGTAGGAATGTTATTCCAGTCACTCATTACATCTTCTTCGGTTGATCCCATTGTGAAGGTACCACCCTGAACAAAAACGAGACCGGGCCCTGTGGCTTGCTCTTTTTCACGAGCTACCTGGTAGCCTCCCATATTTTGATCGTTATAATTCCATCCGGTTGTGGTGGACTTTTCTGTCTTCTTACTAAACAGTTTTCCGTTCTTACAAGAAGTCACTATTGCAGCACAGGAAACCAGGAAGAATAGGTTTTTCAAGTTCATATACAAAATTTGCCTTTGTTCAATTTAGGTAAACGGAGTAGCCAACCAAATATTGTGTTGGAAAATGATAATAGCGAATATAGTACAGGATAGGAAAATAACATACTCAACAGCTTGTAGAATAAGTTAAAAATCAGCTATTTTTGGACGATATCGAAAATGGCAGAAACGGTTTATATAAATTATTGGTGCTGAACAATATTAGCCTGCTTTTGCCGTTGATGATTGTTGTCCGGAATTAACCGACCGAATGCTTGAAAAACAGAACAAAAAATCTAACATGATAAGAAAAACCATTAAACTGGTTGCCGCCTTAATGTTTGTGGCTGGAATATCCCCGGTAAAAGCCCAGACCGAATCTGAGCCCATCAATGTTGTGACTACTGCTGTACCATTTCTGAGAATTTCTCCTGATGCAAGGGCTGGTGGAATGGGAGATCTTGGTCTTGCAACAACTCCCGATGTGAATTCAGGGTTCTGGAATCTTTCCAAAACACCTTTTAACAAAAAACAATCTGCTGTTGGGGTAACTTATACTCCCTGGTTAAAAGATCTGGGATTAAATGATGTTTATTTACTGTCTTTCGCAGGCTATCATAAGCTAGATGAACTACAGGCCCTTTCTACTTCTGTACGTTATTTTAGTCTGGGTAATATCCAGTTCACTGATGGAGCAGGCAATGATTTTGGAGAGGGTCGTCCACGTGAGTTAGGAGTAGATGTAGGATATTCCAGAAAGCTTTCTGACAGGATGGGATTAGGTATTGCATTGAGATATATCAACTCTAATCTTGTAGGTAATTTTGCTGATCAGGGAAGCACTTATCAGGCTGGTAATGCTGTTGCAGGTGATCTTTCATTTTTCTATACCGGTCATGATATCAATGGTCAGGGATGGAATTTTGGTGCTGCACTAACTAATCTCGGATCAAAAATTGGTTATACAAGAGACGCGACGCAAAAAGACTTTATTCCTGCTAATCTTAGTTTTGGAACTACTTATACAAAGGTTTTTGATGAAGAAAACAAGATTCAGTTTGGACTGGATGTTCATAAATTGCTGGTACCCACACCTCCGCAGTTTACGGGAAATCTAACTCAGGATTCGGTTCTAGTACACAATTACCGTACTAAAGGAGTGGTTTCCAGCTGGTTCAGCTCCTTCGGAGATGCTCCCGGTGGTTTCAGCGAAGAGTTAAAAGAGTTTCAGTTTTCACTAGGTACTGAGTATTCATTTAATGATCAGTTTTTTGCCCGCGCCGGATATTTTTATGAAGGCAGACAAAAAGGAAACCGTAAATATTTTACAGTAGGGATAGGCTTAAATTACAGTGTTTTCGGATTGAATTTTTCATATCTCGTACCTAGCGGTTCAGGAGTGAATAGAAATCCTTTATCCAATACATTGCGTTTCGGTCTTGTATTTAACCTTGATGGCGAAAGTGATGATTAATTGGTTTATGCGTTTATTATAGAATTATGCGATACAGAATTGGCTCCGGAATGGATGTCCATCAATTAGTTGAAGGAAGAGATTTTTGGTTAGGAGGAGTTAAAATACCTCATCACAAAGGAGGACTGGGACATAGTGACGCTGACGTATTATTACATGCCATATGTGATGCTTTACTTGGAGCGCTATCATTAGGCGATATAGGATTGCATTTCCCTGATACAGATCAGGCCTATAAAAATATTGATAGCAAAATCCTCTTAAAGAAGACATACGAGTTGATTAAGGAGAGGGGCTACAGAATTGTTAATATAGATACTTCCCTATGCCTTGAAGCGCCAAAAATCAAAAAGTATTCGGAGGAGATGAAACGCGTAATTGCCTCCATATTAGAAATAGAAGAATCTGATCTGTCTATTAAAGCTACTACAAATGAAAAGATGGGTTTTATAGGAAGAGAGGAAGGTGTTGTTGCGTATGCCACCGTTCTTCTATATTTGCAGCATGCCAAAAGTTAAAGTACGCATCATCAATCAATCCAATAATCCATTGCCGGAATACGCCACCGAAGGTTCAGCCGGAATGGATATTCGCGCAAATATTGAATCTCCCGTTGTTTTAAATCCTCTTGAGAGGCTTCTAATCCCCACAGGACTATTTATTGAACTACCCGAAGGTTTTGAAGCACAGATACGTCCAAGAAGCGGACTCGCCATTAAGCATGGCCTTACTTGTTTAAACACCCCTGGCACTATTGATGCAGATTACAGAGGAGAGATTAAAGTAATACTGATTAATCTCTCCCAGGAGCCTCATACCATAGTACATGGTGATAGAATTGCTCAAATGGTGGTGGCAAAAGTGGAGCAGGTGAAGTGGAAGGCTGTTGTTCAGATAAGCGAAACAGAGAGAGGAGAAGGTGGTTTTGGACACACCGGTAAAAAGTAAGGAAAAATTAATTAGTTGTGCTGATGAACACAAACCTTATTGATGTTATCACTCAAGCAGTGATAAGGTGAGTTTATCGATCTATTGAAAAGTAATTGTTATACGGATGAAACTACTTTGTTTTTTATGTGTTATTGTGTTTTGTATCGGTTGCCGGTCTACCAAAACTATACAAACCGTTATTTCTAAAAAAGATTCTGTTAAGGTAATTGCAGACTCATCCAGTAGAAGAGACTCGATAGCATTTATTCAGACTACATACGACAATATTAAGAATAACACTATTGACTTTAACACTTTCTCTGCCAGGGTTAAGATAGATTTTGAAGGGTCAAATGGTAAAAAGAATGATTTTACGGCAGTTCTCCGACTAAAAAAAGACAGCGCCCTATGGGTGTCTATTAATGCAATTTTGGGAATTGAAGCCTTCAGGATTCTTATTACACCCGATAGTATAAAAGTCCTTAACAAGCTGGATAAATTTGTACAACTAAGATCAGTCAACTATTTGCAGGAAATTACCCGTATACCCTTTACATTTCAGGAATTGCAGGCATTGATTGTAGGCAATCCAATTTATTTTGACAGTATAGTTGAATCATATAAGAAAGAAGGTGAGGCCATAGCTTTGTTTAATGCAGGTCAGCTGTTTAAACATCTTTTAACTATAAGCGCGGCGAACTATCAGTTACAACATAGTAAGTTAGATGACATTAATCCTATACGAGGAAGAAGTGCCAATATTACTTATGGAGATTATGAGAATAAAAACGATCTGTGGTTTTCAACATTCAGAAAAATAACAGTAATGGAGAAGAGCAAACTTGATATTGAAATGAAATACAGGCAGTATGAATTTAATATACCGTTAAACTTTCCTTTTGCCATACCAAAAAATTATAAATTGCAATAAGCACTCAAATGATGCGTTCATGAATTATGCGCCTGATTTTTTTAACTTCATTAATAGTCATATTTGCATTTGGCAGCGTCAATGCTCAGAATCTTAACAGAGCTGACCTAGAGCGTCAAAGGGCTGAGATACAGGAAGAAATTGCTGCTGTAAAGCGTTCGCTGGATCAGACAACGAAGAATAGAAAAACATCACTGAGTCAGCTTACACTCTTACAAAAAAAGCTGAAACTTCGCCAGGCGGCAATCAATAATATCAATAAACAGATTGATGTCATTCAGGAGGATATATCTGTCGCACGTAATGACGTAGATAAGTTAAAATCCGATTTAGACACACTCAAGTTGCAATATCAGAAAAGTGTGATATATGCTTATAAAAACAGGAATAACTACGATTTTTTAAGCTTTATATTTTCTGCCTCCACCTTTAATGATGCATTAAAAAGAGTGGCATATCTCAAATCCTATCGCGCTTATCGTGAAGAACAAAGCAAGAATATTGTTCAGACTCAGGCTTTGTTGCAGAAAAAAATCATTGGGCTAGAAAAATCGAGAAAGGAAAAAGATGAAGTGTTGAGTAAGCAGGAGAAAGAAAAGCTTGCGCTTGATGGAGAGCGTAAAGAACAATCGACAGTTATAAATAAATTGAAAACTCGCGAAAAAGAATTGAATAGGGAGTTAACATCCAAACAAAAGGCTGATAATAAACTAAGAGCATCTATAAAGGCGGCTATTGATCGCGAAATAAAACTGGCAAGGGCCAAAGCGCTGGAAGAAGAGAAGAAGTTAAAAGCAACAGCTGCTGCTAAAGCCACAGCAGAAGGAAAGACTACAGCTGCGAAACCTGCTCCAAAGCCTGCAGAAAGTTCAGTGGCAGCAGAACCTGTAAGGGAAACCGTAGCAACAACAAAAACAAAAAGTGTATTTGACGCGGCACCAGGTGGAGAAGTGATCTCTGATAATTTTGAAAAAAATCGCGGTAAACTTCCATGGCCAATTGATAAAGGTAATATCAAGATTAATTTTGGTAAATATTCAATTCCCAATACACGTATAAGTGGTACTAATCCTGGATTAACGCTAGAGACTGATCAGGATGCTACAGTCAAATGTATATTTGACGGGGAGGTAGTATCTGTATTTGATGTTGAAGGAGAATCGAATGTTTTGGTAAGGCATGGTAAATACTTCACTACATACGGAAATCTATCGAGCACTTCAGTGACAAAGGGAACTAAAGTTAAAATGGGGCAGGTGTTGGGAAAAGCTTCAACCAATGCTGATGGCAATGGCGAAATCGAGTTTATTCTGTTACTGGAAAATAAAAATCTTGATCCTGCCGGATGGATCAGACGTCGTTAGAGAAACTTGTTGTATAACTCCTCATATTTAGGAATTATATTATTGATATCAAAAGTTTTGGCATGTGACACAGCATTAGCTTTTGTTTTTGCCAATAATTCATCATTTCCCAGCAGCTCAATAGCATAACTACTCATTGTATCAATATCTCCTACATTGCCCATGTAGCCCGTTACCCCATGTTTGTTGATTTCAGGCAATCCTCCTGCATTTGTAGAAATTACAGGAACACCTGCAGCCATTGCTTCTAAAGCTGAAAGCCCAAAACTCTCGTATTCAGAAGTGAGCAAAAAAAGATCTCCAATAGCTAATATTTCTTCTATCTGCTCCTGCTTTCCCACAAACCGAAGATCATCGCAAAGGTTAAGCTCCCTGCACATATTTTCTGCTGTGGGTCTTTCCGGTCCGTCACCAACAAACAATAATTTAGAAGGAATTACACTATTAATTTTTGCAAAGATGCGCACTACATCACCTACACGCTTAATTTTTCTAAAATTTGAAGCGTGAATAATGATCCTTTCATTGTTAGGAGCTATCACTTTTCTAAAAGCATCAATAGGCTTTTTATTGAATCGGGCAAAATCAATAAAATTCTGAATAACATTTATCTCTTTTTGAATCTTAAATGTTTTATTTGTTTCCTCCAGAAGATTGTGAGATACAGCTGTGATTGCATCGCTTTGATTAATAGAAAATGAAACAACAGGCGCATAAGTTTTATCTTTTCCCACCAATGTAATATCTGTTCCATGTAATGTTGTAATTACAGGAATATTTTTTCCCATTGATTCAAGTATTTTCTTTGCCATATAAGCTGCAGACGCATGTGGGATGGCATAATGTACATGTAGTAGATCAATCTGATTATTGATAATCACATCCACCATCGTACTTGAAAGTGCTGATTCGTAAGGAGGATAGTCAAATAATGGATAGGTTGGAACTCTTACCTCGTGATAGAAAATATTTGCATTAAATTCTAATAATCGGACAGGCTGTTGATATGTGATGAAATGAACCTGATGACCTTTATCGGCCAATGCCTTACCCAACTCCGTAGCTAACACTCCACTTCCTCCAAAGGTTGGGTAGCAAACAATACCTATTCTCATGGTGTAAACATTAGTGGTCGAAGTTAAAGATGATTTTATCCGTATGATAATTTATTTTTAAAACAAGATTTTAACGACAACGTTTCATAACTTTAATAACACAATTTTAACCTCTTACTATGCGTCGTTTTATTTGGATGATTATTTTGACGATTGTTCTGGTATTAGCCGGTTGGTTTTATTATCGTTTTTTCTGGGTTTTTGGTGAAGGAGTTAAGGCTGGTGAATTAAACTTCGTTGTTAAAAAAGGATACATATTTAAAACCTACGAAGGGAAATTGGTACAATCAGGTTTCAGATCAAGGACTCCTGGCACCATACAATCCTATGAATTTGAATTTTCAGTTACACGTGATGATATAGCTGAGCAATTAATGGTGAGTGGGGGTAAGGAGGTTGAGTTACATTACAAAGAATATATAAGCACACTGCCCTGGCGAGGTTATAATAAGTATGTTGTAGATAGTATTATTTCTATCCGCGATGTGGGGAGATAGAATTGTTGCCGGAAAATAAGCTGAATATTACCGGTCTTTTATGTAGTGTCGGAATTTGTTTTTTCCATTCTGAAATACTGAATGTTTTTATCCATTCTTTTTCATCGGTCATATCTGCTGCCACAGAAAGTAGTGTTGCAGGATTACAAACTTTTAATAAGGTCTCCACCATCTGGTCATTCCTGTAAGGTGTTTCAATAAATATTTCAGTGCAATTACATTTTGAAGAATGCTGTTCAAGTTCTCGGATGAATTTTATTTTTTCTCCATTATCAATTGGTAAATAACCATTAAATCGGAAACATTGACCATTCAGTCCACTGGCCATTAATGCTAATAATATAGAACTTGGACCTACCAGTGGTTTTACCAAACATTTTTCATGATGGGCAAGTTTGATTAATTGCTGACCCGGGTCTGCAACACCCGGACAACCAGCTTCGCTGATAATGCCTATGTTTTTTCCTTGACGTATATGGAAAACAAAATCCTTTTTAACCGCGTCCTCAGCTTTGTGAATAACTATCCATTCGTAATTATCAATAATTATTTCCTTCCATATTGATTTTAAAAAACGTCTTGCAGATCTTTCATTTTCTACAAAAAATACCTGACAGTCCTTAACAGCTTCAATGGTATAGGGTAGAATAGTATGGGTAGCATTTTCGGCAATCGGGCAGGGAATTAAATACACTGTGCTCATAGTTCTGATTTCTGATGATAAAGACTTATAGTAGCTGCTACAACAGCATAGGCTGGAGCAAGTATCCATCCAACCACCGGCACAATATGCATTAAATAAAATATCATTCCGTTTCCTATAGCTAAACCTTTGTGTTTACCAATAAATTCAATGCTTTCAGGTGGGGAAAGTTTATGTCTTTCGCAGCTATAATCAAGCATAGAAAATCCATAATAATAACATTCTACAAATAACATTACCAGAGGAGTTATCCATCCTACAAAAGGAAATAATGAAAGAATAAGTATGGTGATGGTAAAAACAGATTGCCATAATGTATTTCTAAGCGCAAGTTTTATTCCTCTGTAAACATCATTAAGCATTTGCTGAAAGTTGAAAGGATATTCTTTGCCTTCCATAATTGCTTCTGTTTTTTCACTCAGATAAGCGAACAGCGGCGAGCCTAGTATAAGAAAGAGATACTTAAACAGGGAGAAATAAAAAAAGATAAGAATGAGTCTTACCATTAATTCACCCATCACTATGAAAAAACTAATTATACCATTCGCTTGCTGATGTACCCATTTGTCTATACCCAAACTGTGTGTTAAATAGGAAACTGCTGCATCAGAAGATTTCCAAAACACATACATGCCTGCCATAAAAAGAATAGTATACAGAATGCCTGGTATGATTATCCACTTCCACAATCTATGCTTGCTGATAAAGCGATGAGCTTTAAAATACGATTCTATGGCTATTATAATTTCTTTGAGCAAACTGTTCTTTTATCCCTTTTTTAGTTTATTTGTCATATAAATACGTTCAAACTTAACAAATTTATACTTCTTGAAAACATCAGCGGTAGCTTTTGCCAGAACCCAGCGAGGTTTGATATCTCTTGTTGTAGGGGTATTGTTATCTCTCTGTATGTATACAATGAACCCCTTTCATGTTGATCATGAGGCAAAAACTGTTCTTGCCATAGCCACGCTCATGATTGTCTGGTGGATTACTGAAGCGATTCCTATGCCTGTTGTAGCAATGTTACCGCTTGTGCTTTTTCCTCTTACAGGAATTGAGAATATCAAGGTTGTGGCTTCCAGCTACGGAGATTCTATTATTTTTCTTTTTCTAGGGGGGTTTATGCTTGGGTTGGCAATTGAAAAATGGAATCTGCATACAAGAATAGCACTTTACATTATCAAATTGACAGGAACAAGCGGTAACAGAATAATACTAGGCTTTGTGTTATCAACAGGTTTTATAAGTATGTGGTTGAGTAATACAGCTACGACTATGATGATGTTTCCTATTGCGACCTCATTAATTCACGTAATTAATGAGAACAGGCAGGGGCAGGGCAATATCAGGAACTTCTCATTATCTGTAATGCTCGTTATTGCTTATGCTTCTAATTTTGCAGGTATTGCTACAATCATCGGAACACCTCCAAATGTTGCTTTTGTAGCATTTATTGAGAAAAAATATAATTATTCTATTCAGTTTGTCGACTGGATGCTTATCTGTTTCCCTATATCCCTGCTGTTGTTATTATCATTGTATTTGGTATTAACAAAAATTCTATATCCTAACAGAATTGGAAAAGACGAATCAACCAAACGATTAATAGAGAAAAAAATACAGGAATTAGGTCCTTTAACAACTGCTGAGAAAAGAGTAATGATGGTTTTCTGTTCAACCGCTTTTTTATGGATTACTAAAGATATTATTAACGGGTTGGGAATAATCAAGTTGGATGATATAATGATTGCTGTTATGGGAGCAACAACTTTATTTATCCTTCCTTCGGGATCGCTGAATAAAAGAATTTTAGAGTGGTCAGATACATCAAAAATGGCCTGGGGCATTTTGCTGTTATTTGGAGGAGGAATTGCGTTGGCAGCAGCGTTAGAAAAAGCAGGACTTATTGATCAGTTAGGACAATGGTTGGGTGGATTTTCAGGAAGCGGTACTATAGTATTAATATTGCTGGTAACAGTTATTGCAATATTTGTCAGTGAGTTGATGAGTAATATAGCACAGGTGATAGTTTTTGCTCCTGTAGTAGCTGGTATAGCAGACGCCGTAGATATTAACCCATTATTATTAGGATTCCCTCTGACCCTGGCAGCGAGTTGTGCCAGTATGATGCCCATGGGAACGCCACCAAACGCTATCGTATTCGCAAGTGGTCAAATTACAATAAAACAAATGGTCAAGACCGGTTTTGTGATGAATATAATAGCAATAGTATTGATTACCTTATTTTGCTATTATATTATTCCTCTGTTGATTCCTCAGTTATGATCAAGCTTCCTGACCTATCCATACAGCGCCTCCGATACTATTACGCGAGGCTCCTGTAACTGATGCTAATGCATTGTTCTCCTCTCTCCATCTAAGTAGACCAATAAGTCCCATAATAATAGCTTCTTTAAAATCTACTAACTCTTCGGAGGGAACAACAACAATTACATCAAGGGGGGCTAATATTTCTTCCAAGCGTTTTACGAGAAATGTATTTTTTGCTCCTCCACCAGTTACTAATAAGCGATATGAAGAGGAATCCTTTGTGTCTCTTTTGTTTTTGTATTGTTGTACGCAACTCGCTATCTGGTAACATATATGTTCAACATATGTTCTTAATGCATTATTAGTATTAGCACTATGATCTTGCACAATAGGAAAAACCACACCTGTTCCAAAATCATTAGATAAGGATTTTGGATAGGGAAGTTGATAGTATTCAAGTTCATTAAGCATTTCCAGGGCAGTAGTCTCAAGCTTTCCTGCTGCAGCGAGCTGACCACGATCATCAAAAGGTTTACCGGCTCTTTTGGCCAGCATATTCAGTACCCTGTTGGCTGGACAAACATCAAATGCAGTATAGTTGCCAGAATTATTGATAGATATATTGGCAATACCTCCTAAGTTCAAAAACATCTGGTATTCACTTAATAAGAGTTGCTCTCCTATAGGAACAATTGGAGCGCCCTGTCCGCCTAATGCTACATCAATAGCACGCAGATCACTTACTACATTTATTCCGGTGGCTACGGCTATGGCTGCTCCATTTCCTAACTGTGCAGTCATGCGTTGTTGTGGCAAATGAAAGGTTGTATGTCCATGGGAAGCAATCAGTTGTACCTGATACTGTAAGCTATGTTCTGCAATGAACCGGTTAACCAGTTCACCTACATACTTGCCATATTCAACATCCAGCAATTGGTAGTCAAGTGCGCTTAATGAAGTAGCGTTACGAAGTCTGTTGGCCCATTCATCTGAATAAGAATAACAAACCTGATTTCTTAACGTATAACTCCATTTTCCGGAGGTTTCCTGAAACTCAACAAAAGCAATATCAAGCCCGTCAAGAGCACTTCCACTCATTAATCCTATAACCCTGTAAACCATTTTTAGATTTTAAGTTAGATTTGTCTGGCAAATTAAGCACCGTAATCCAAAGATGGTAATAAATTTAAGTAATACATATCCAATAATTGGGGAGTGGGTAGGAGAGCTGAGGCACGTTCAGCTACAATCAGACAGGATGCGTTTTCGCCGCAATCTTGAAAGAATAGGAGAAGTGGCTGCATTAGAGATCAGCAAGCAACTGGAATATCAGCAAATAGAAATACAAACGCCATTAGGTATTGCTACTGTTCCGGCCATTTTGCAACAGCCGGTGCTGGCAACTATACTTAGGGCTGGTTTACCCTTACACAATGGAATATTAAATATTTTTGATAAGGCAGACAATGCATTTGTTTCTGCCTATAGGAAACATAAGCACGATGGTTCATTTGACATAAGTGTAGAATATCTTTCGTCCCCTTCGTTAGATCAAAAAACACTGATTCTGTCAGATCCTATGATTGCTACAGGATCCTCATTGGTTAAAACCTTGAAATATCTTAAAGAAGAAAGTACTCCGCATAAAATTCATATCGTATGTGCTATAGCGTGTACGGTAGGTCTTGAGTATGTTTTGCTGGCAGAGCCCAATGCTACAATATGGTGCGGAGCTATTGATGAGGAATTAACGGCGAAAGGTTATATTGTTCCCGGCTTAGGTGATGCCGGAGATCTTGCCTTTGGTCCTAAAGAGCAGGCATGATCGTTAACGGTAACATAGTCGATGTCCGTAAAGAGCAGATATTTGAGGGTGCTGTAGAAATAACGGAAGGAAAAATTACTGCCATACAAAGGATATCTGAAAAACCTAATCCTGCTTTACATTATATTCTTCCCGGATTTATTGATGCTCATGTTCATATTGAAAGCTCCATGTTGCTTCCATCTGAATTTGCACGATTGGCGGTTATTCATGGTACAATAGCCACAGTAAGTGATCCTCATGAAATCGCGAATGTTTGTGGGATAGACGGAGTGAGATTTATGATTAATAATGGAAAGCAAGTCAATTTTAAATTTTACTTCGGTGCACCTAGTTGTGTTCCGGCCACTGTTTTTGAAACATCCGGGGCCACTATCACAGCTGAAAATATTGAAGAACTTCTGAAAAGCGCTGATGTAAAATATTTAAGTGAAATGATGAATTTTCCGGGTGTTATATTCAACGATCCGGAAGTGATGGTAAAGATTAATATAGCCAATAAATTAAAAAAACCGATTGATGGACATGCACCTGGATTAAGAGGAGAGCCCTTAAAGAAATATATCTCTGCCGGTATTAGCACAGATCATGAATGTTTTACTGAAGAAGAAGCGCTTGAAAAAATTAAACTCGGTGTAAAAATATTAATTAGGGAAGGAAGCGCTGCGAGAAATTTTGATGCCTTAATCAATCTTTTACACGAGTATCCTCATCTGATCATGTTTTGCAGTGATGATAAACATCCCGATAGTTTATTATTGTCGCATATCAATGAATTTTGTAAACGTGCTGTTGAGAAGGGAATTAATATATTTAATGTGTTGAGAGCAGCGTGTATAAACCCGATTGAACATTATCGTCTCGATGTAGGTACTTTAAATGTTAATGATCCTGCCGATTTTATCATTGTGGAAAATCTACATTCATTTAATGTATTAAGAACGTATATCAATGGAGTAGTAGTAGCCGATAAGGGAAATACGTTGATTGAAAAAGTTCCTGTAACAACTATTAATAATTTCTCATCACATCCTGTCGCAATCAGTGATATACATGCCAGAGAAGATATATTGAGAGACGGAAAACTGCCTGTGATTGAAGCAATAGATGGTCAGTTGATTACAAATAAATTGATGGTTGAGCCATTAATAAAAGGGGATTTAATTGTTAGTGATCTTTCAAGAGATATTTTAAAAATGGTTGTGGTGAATCGATATGTAAATGCCCCACCTGCCATTGGTTTTATTAAAAATTTTGGTTTTCAGCAGGGCGCAATTGCTTCTTCTGTTGCTCATGATAGTCATAATATTATTGCGGTCGGCGTAGATGATGAAAGTATTGTACGTGCTGTTAATTTGGTGATTCAGCACACAGGAGGTGTTTCTGCTGTAAATTCCTCCGGGGAAAAAATCCTTCCTTTGTCTGTGGCAGGATTAATGAGTACTGATGATGGTTTTAAAGTAGCAAATGATTACACAGTTATTGATGAATTTGCTAAATCATTTGGGTCATCACTGTCTGCTCCGTTCATGACACTTTCTTTTATGGCTCTTCTCGTAATACCCTCTCTGAAGTTAAGCGATAAAGGACTTTTTGATGGAGACAAGTTTCAGTTTGTTTAATTTTTAACCCTGATAAGTGCTGTGTTTCTTTTTCACCGGCAAAACCGGGTATTTCACCGAGTTTTCTTAGGGGTCGACCTATTCTCTCTTTTAATAAATACTGAACAGTTCTAGATTTGTTAAAAATCAAAAATTAATGCAGCAGGAGAATGTGAAAACCAGGAAATACCGTGGGAACATATGGGCGGGATCCGCGCTTCTTCTTATAGGCGCGCTTCTATTAGTTAGGCAATCAGGTTATCCCATGCCGGAATGGTTGTTTAGCTGGCATGTATTATTGATTATTATAGGGTTGTTTGTTGGGATTAAGAATCGTTTTCGTGATTTCTCCTGGTTAATTATGGTACTAATAGGTGGATTCTTTCTGGTAGAACATCTTTGGCCTGGTTATAATATAAAAAGGTATATATGGCCGATACTGATTATCGTTTTAGGAGTAATATTCATTTTTGCTCCAAAAGGCTCCGGACCTTGTCGCAAACCTGTTAGAAGAAGATTTAGAAGTGACAGGAGATTTAGACTGCCTGATGCTGACCAGGCTTTATCCATTGACAATCCTCCTATTGCTCACGAGGATGTTAAATATGTAGATACCCCTGAAGCTGATCTGGATGTTGTATCCATTTTTTCCGGGGTAAATAAAAAAGTTCTATCAAAGGAATTTCGTGGTGGTGAGATTGTTTGTGTATTTGGCGGCGCTCAGATTAATATGATTAATTCGGACTTTACTTCTCCCGTTGAAATAGAACTCGTACAAATATTTGGAGGAACTAAATTATTGGTACCTGCTAATTGGGAAATCCGATCAGAAGCAGCAGCAGTATTCGGAGGTATAGACGATAAACGTCCACAGCCTTCAAGCCTTGCTCCGGAAAAAGTGTTGATTTTAAAGGGGGTAATCATTTTCGGGGGAGTAGAGATTCTTTCTTATTAATTGCTAACGGAAAAAAGTTATTATATGAACTGGTATATGGCAAAAATAGTGTACAGAATTATCTGCGGAGAAGGGAATCATACTCCGCAGTTTGACGAACAACTTCGTTTAATTGAAGCGGATAGCGAAGTGATGGCTTTTGAAAAGGCGAAAGCTATCGGTGAAAAAGAACAGGAGTCGTTTCTGAACCAGAAAAAACAACTTGTGCAATGGAAGTTTATTAATGTTGCTGAGTTATACGGCCTTTCATTAACAGACGGAGCTGAAATGTATTCACGCGTACAGGAAACAGAGCATGCAGGAAGTTTTATTGATACTATCAATAAAAGAGCAGATCATATTATGTCTGCATTTGGCAAAAATAAAATATCAGTTTTCTGATATAAGTGATTTTGTTTAATACCTTAATATAAAATTATCATCTACAATTTTAGATATTGGCCACTTCACCTTTAACATCTACCCGCAATCGCTGGATATTTCTTGCCTGCTGGATTATATGGACGGTGGTACATTATCTTATGTTGCAGAACTTTAATATAGATTTTTACACAGCTGCAATAGATAGTATTGGGTCGAATCTTTTGCTGGCAGGAGCAATATTAGTAATCATTAATTCGCTAAGTTTTTACAAGCCATCCAAATCAAAATATTTATATCTGCTGGCATGGTGTTTAGTGATTTCGCTTTTATGCACTGCTGCGATCCGCTTTGGTCTTAGCCAGGTGTTCGATAATAATAAAGAGTACATTGATTTTTTAAATAAGTCAATGCCGGTTCGTTTTGATATTGCATTCCTTGTAATTGGTGCAACCATTATTACAGGAATGTTATGGTTTAATCTTGAAGAAAAAGAACGCGAAGGAAAAATACAGCTGAATGCTGAGAAATTGTCCCGTGATGCGGAGCTTTATAAATTGAGGCAGCAGCTTCATCCTCATTTTTTATTTAATAGCCTTAATTCCATAAGTGCCCTTGCAGGTAAACATCCGGAACAGGCAAGAAAAATGATTCAGCAGCTTTCCGACTTTTTAAGAACAGCATTGAAGAAGGAAGATCACCAGAGAGTTACATTGGCCGAAGAACTTCAGCATTTACAACTTTATCTGGAAATGGAAAAGATGCGTTTCGGTCACCGGCTTTCTACAAAAACCACCACCGACGAAAAATGTTTAAATACGCAACTGCCTCCTATGCTGCTTCAACCTATAGTAGAAAATGCTATTAAGTTTGGACTATATGATACAATTGATAATATAGAAATTGTTATTGAGGCAGAATGCATTGGCGACTACCTGGTAATAACAGTTAAAAATCCCTTTGATCCTGAAACTTCTTCTCCTAAAACCGGAACTGGTTTTGGATTAAGTTCAGTGAAAAGAAGATTGTATCTTTTGTTTGCGAGAAATGATTTATTAACTACTACAGCTGAAGGACAATTGTTTTCTACTATGGTGAAAATTCCATTAAATGATATCGACAATATTAATAGATGATGAACCGTTGGCCCGTTCAATAATCAGGGAATATCTTGAGAAATTTCCTCAGATAAATATTATACAGGAATGTGGAGATGGTTTCGAGGGAATAAAATCTATCATTCAACATAAACCCCGTTTGATTTTTCTTGATATTCAGATGCCTAAGATTAATGGTTTTGAAATGCTTGAGCTGATTGAACAACCTCCTGCTGTGATTTTTACTACTGCATTTGATGAATATGCTATTAAAGCATTCGAATTACATGCTGTAGATTATCTTCTAAAGCCATTCAGTTACGAGCGATTTGCAAAAGCTGTAGAGAAATTTTTAAACCAGTCGCATCAACCCGTTACACATAATTCAGAATTATTGCTGACAACGTCAATTTCTCCACAACAGCGTCAACGAATTGTAGTAAAAAACGCTGGTAAAATAAAAATTATCCCTGTGGAAGATATTTATTATATCGAAGCAGCTGATGATTATGTCAGAATCAATATTAAAGACGGTTCTTTTTTAAAGAACAGAACAATGATGCATTTCGAACAAATTCTGGAGCCTCAATATTTTGTTCGTACCCATCGATCTTTTATTGTAAATGTGCAGCAAATCACTCGTATTGATCCCTATGAGAAGGAAAATTATATAGCAATTCTTAAAAGTGGACAAAAAGTGCCTGTGAGTAAAACAGGTTACGGAAAACTGAGAGAAGTACTTGGGCTTTAAAAGCCGGGACAAGGAATTCCTTTGTAACCCGGAGGACGTTTTATAAAGATCAATGATATCTCAATGCCACCGCGACTTTGAGATGCTGTTTTTAAACTGGATATATTGATATCATATGAGGCGCCGAATCTGAATCCATTCCATTCTAAACCTATATAAGGAATCAGTGCATCATTTACGTTATTAAATCTACTCCACAAGCCAACATAGAAGTTTGATGGATTTTCTTCGTCATCGGTTAAGGCAAATCCTCCTGCTCCTCCGATTACAAAATTCGAAGCGTTCGCTTGTCTGCTATATATTGAACTGAGGTAGATGGTTCTGGATCTGTCACCAATTGGAATAGCACCTCCGGCATTAAGTGTTACACGTGGGTTAATTTGATAAAAAACATCTCCAGTGAAAGATTCTTTTGGCCTGTTAATATGATATGCAGAAACGCCAAAATAAAAATTGTTGTATCCGTCAGTAGACCCATTGTAAAGAGCGCCGACCGAAAAATCAAAATAGCTTGTATTAATTTGTCTGTTATCGATGGTTTCACTGCTGGGGATGGTCCACTCTCCGTTTTCGTCAAGCTCATCCAGAAAATTCAATTTGGTGCCATCAAGTCTCTTGTTTGAAAAAGTACCCTGAAACCCTATTCCTATTTGCTGTAATCCATCTTCATCAATGCCTTTGTGATAGGCAGTAGTTAATGAAATAAAATTGCCGGATAATATTCCATTGGCCGTTTTATCTGTCATGGCCATTACACCAACACCCCAAGTGTCATTCTCGTTAATACGTGATCGCAAAATAGGTGCATCAACAGAAATAGTAGAGGTAACAAAAGCCTTACTGATATCCGGCCATTGATCACGATAGTTACCGGCAATTCTGAAGTCGCCATTAAATTTTCCGGTTAAAGCAGGGTTTAATGTGAGTGGTGATACAAAAAACTGTGAGAAATTAGGATCCTGTGCCTGAGCTGCCTTCACGATGAAAAAACAAAATAACAATAGGGTAGTTAATCTTATCACTTGGATTCCTGGTTTCGGTGTCAACAAATTACAAAAAAAAATGACAGTGAGTAACTATATATCTCCCAGGACATGAGCCGGGATTAATCGTTTAGAAGATCGGGACGTCGCTCACTAGTCCTTTTTAATGATTGATCATATCGCCATTCGTTCACTATTTTCGGGTCTCCGCTTAGTAATTCATCAGGAACTTTCCAGCCTCGAAAGTCGGCCGGACGGGTATATACCGGTGGGGCGAGTAAATCATCCTGAAATGAGTCGAAAAGGGCTGAGGTTTCATCATTCAGCACTCCGGGCAATAATCTGCCTATAGCATCTACCAGTACTGCTGCCGGAAGCTCGCCTCCGCTTAATACATAATCTCCAATTGATATTTCTCTGGTGACAAAGTGTTGTCTGATCCGTTCATCAATACCCTTGTAATGACCGCAAATGATGAGCAGGTTTTGTTTGAGTGAAAATTGGTTGGCAATGGACTGGGTAAGGCGTTCGCCGTCAGGACTCATGTAGATAATGTCGTCATATGATGTTTTAGCTGAAAGTTGTTCTATGGCATTTGCCAGAGGTTCTGGCATCATTACCATTCCTGCTCCCCCCCCAAATTGATAATCGTCAATCTGACCGTGTCGATAGTGAGTATAATCACGAAGCTGATGAATATTGACAGCTAATAACCCTTTTTCTTTAGCTCTTTTAAGGATGGAATGATTAAAAGGACCTTCCAGTAATTCCGGCAACACCGTAAGGATGTCAATTTGCATCCGGCAAATTACAGCATGTTTTATTTAAAAACCAAAGAGGCGAAGAGAAGATCACACCTGTTACGGGCGAACACCGGAGTTAAATGGGCGACAATTGCGGACTTCTGCAGGGTGTGATAACGAAGGTTGAATTTTGCCTTCTTTTTTTTCGACTGTTTTTAATAACTGATGAATGCCTGCTGGAATGAACAAACCTAACCAGCTATTGTGTATCAGATGTCTTGCCTTTTCTAGAACTATCAGCTTCATTTTGTTACAGGTTTTTCGATGATCATGGCTGCATGCGTTATAAAATCTGCAAAATGATTTGTTATAGAGATTGTATGCGCTCCTTAACAGATAATCATTTTATGGCTTGCAGTACCGGGATAAGAACGATATTGGAATAATGGTTAGCTGAAATTAAAAAAAATATGCTACTAACCCTAGCAGAGAACAGGGTAATTAGCATAAATAAGTAAATCCTATTAGAGAAGATTATAGTTCATTGTCCGTAAAGTCTTCCAGGTCGCGACGTTGTTTTTTTGTTGGACGTCCAATTTTGCTTGGTCTTTTTCCTGTATAGAAAGAGGAAGCCTGAAACTTTAATCGTTCCAGTTCTTCCGCCGGGGTAAGGTCAATATAATACTTGATGGCTTCTGAGTACTGTAGTCTTTTATCAAGAAGATTCACCACCTTAATAACCCATTTTTTTGCTTCTGTTTTTACTTCGTATTCATCTCCTATATGTACTTGTTTCGCAGCTTTTACTGACGTGCCTTGTAATTTTACTTTTCCCTGGTCACAGGCTTCTGTGGCCAGGGATCTTGTTTTAAATAATCTGATAGACCACAAGTATTTATCTATTCTAACTTTTTCCATTGCACGTTACAGGTAATTCCTCAATGCTTTCCTTCAGCAAAATATTTATGGAAATAGGGTATTGTTTCTATTCCCTTGTAAAAATTGACCAGGTCGTATTTTTCATTGGGAGAATGTAAATTATCACTATCAAGACCAAACCCAAGAAAAACAATCTTAATGCCAAGTTCTTTTTCAAACAATGCACAGATAGGAATACTACCTCCGCCTCTTACCGGAATAGGTTCTTTGTGAAGTGTTGTTTTAACTGCTTTTGCAGCGGCTTTATAGGCGTCAGAGTCAATCGGCGTGATATAGGGTTCGCCGCCATGATGTGCCTGTGCTTTTACCGTAACACTTTCAGGAGCGATTTTTTCAAAGTACTTAATCAATTTACGGGTAATGTCTTCGGAAGACTGATCAGGAACCAGGCGTGCTGAAATTTTAGCATAAGCTTTTGAAGGTAATACTGTTTTTGATCCTTCTCCAGTATATCCACCCCAGATGCCATTCAATTCAAGCGTTGGACGAATACCAGTTCTTTCATTAGTGGAATACCCTTTTTCTCCCCATAGCTTTTTGATTCCAAGATCCTTTTTGAATTCACTTTTATCGAACGGAGCTTCTGATAGCATGTCTCTCTCTTTGTTCGAAACCTCTATAACATCATCATAAAAACCGGGAATGGTAATATGATTGTTTTCATCATGACAAGATGCGATCATCTGAGCGAGTATTGTAATAGGATTAGCTACTGCACCTCCGTAAACTCCGCTATGCAAATCTCTGTTAGGACCTGTAACTTCCAGTTCTATATAACTTAATCCACGAACACCGATATCAATGGAAGGTGATTCCAGGCTGATCATTGCCGTGTCACTTATCAGAATTACATCTGCTGCCAGCAGTTCTTTATTTTCGATAACAAATTTAGCGAGGTTTGGAGATCCGACTTCTTCTTCACCTTCAATCAAAAACTTTATGTTGACAGGAAGTGATTGTGTTCGTTCCATTATTTCAAGAGCTTTGATATGCATATAAAATTGCCCTTTATCATCGCATGCTCCCCGAGCATATATTTTACCATCTTTAATTACCGGATCAAAAGGACCACTATTCCACAGCTCAATAGGATCGGCCGGTTGCACATCATAGTGGCCATATACAAGAACAGTAGGTTTATTTTTATCTATTATTTTTTCCCCATAAACAATAGGATGGCCTTCTGTGGCAATAATATCAACTTTGTCTGCGCCAGCTTCTGATAAACGCTGTTTTACCTTGTCTGCACAGACGATCATATCGTTTTTGTGTGTACTATCTGAGCTAACAGAGGGAATTCTTAATAGTTCAAGTAGTTCTTCTAGAAATCTGTCGTTATTCTTTTCCTGGTATTCTTTCCATTGGTTACTCATCAGTGTATATATTTTTTATTTATCTGAAAGAACCACCATATAAAATGTTTATTTGCAGTAGTGCGTAGTCATCTTTTATGGAGGTTTCATGAGGTGAAAATTATTTGTGCAAAATAATGTTTTTTATGTTTCCTTATTTTCTATGCTATCAGAGACTGTGTTTAGCATCCGATAAAAGAGTTGTAAGATTCCATTCTATTCGTTTTTCAAATGGGTTTTGACGTACGTGACAGTCCTTTTTCTCGCAGATATTACATTGGAAATTAAGACATGCATCTGAGTGTACAAATAATTCAATCGCACTGCCAAATTCTGTTTTAATAAGCTGTGCAAGTTTATCGATTTCGCTGTGTGCCTCATGAACATTTAAATACCAGGGAACAGTTAAATGACAATCTACGTGTAATTGACCGCCGTATTTAATTACTCTCAGATTATGAATGTCGACCCAGTTTTCCTGTTTGTTTTTTTTCAGTACAGTGACCATTTGTTGAAGAAGGTCCAGGTCTGCCTCGTCCATAATCCCTGCAATTGACTTTCTGATGATCTTATATCCTGTGATGATAATAACAAAGGCAAATATTAATGCAATAACACTATCCAACCACTGAAAACCCGTAAAATAGATAGCAATTAATCCAATGATAAGGCCAACTGTTGATATTGTGTCGGATTGAAGATGTTTACCGCTGGCTATCAATGCCGGAGAATTGTTTTTTTTACCCTGATTAATACTATAGTATCCCACTCCGTAATTAATAATAGCGGTGGCGGCTATTAACAACATGCCATAATCAAGCTGTTGAATGGGTTGAGGATAAATAAAATTGTAAATAGATTGATAGATTATTATTACACCAGCAATAATAATCAGACTACCTTCAACGCCAGCTGATAAAAATTCGGCTTTCCCATGACCATAAGGATGGTTCTGATCTTTTGGCCGCGCAGCGATATATAAACTGTACAGACCAATAAAGCCAGCGCTTACGTTGGCGATACTTTCCAGAGCATCAGTAAGGATGGCAACGGAGCGGGTAAGAATGTACGCAAGAAGTTTAATAGCGAATAAGATTACTGCTACACCTACTACAGTTTTCTGCAAAAGCAGGTTTTCTTTGCGTGGATCCAAGGTATTTAATGATTAAATACCTTGGTCAAATCTTTGTTGAACATATTCCCAGTTAACCACTTTCCACCATGACTCTATATAATCGGGTCTTTTATTCTGATATTTCAGATAATAAGCATGCTCCCATACATCCAGTCCCAATAAAGGAAACCCTTTGATTTCACTAACATCCATTAATGGGTTATCCTGATTTGGAGTAGAACCAATTACAAGTTTTTTTCCCGGAGCAAGCACCAGCCATGCCCAACCGCTACCAAATCTTGTTTTACCTGCATCGGCAAACTTAGTTTTAAAAGTCTCGAAGGAACCGAATTCTTTTTCTATGGCAGCCAATAATTTACCAGATGGTTTTTCTGGTCCTCCTGCTTTCATGAGTTTCCAGAACAACTCATGATTATAATGCCCACCTCCGTTATTACGGACTTTGGCTGAGTATTTAGAAACTTTCTGCAATACTTCTTCAAGCGGTTTTGAAGTGTCTATTTTTTCTGCTGTTGCTGCTTCGTTTAAAGCTTTGGCATATGCAGCGGCATGTTTAGAATAATGCAGCTCCATTGTTTGTGCATCAATTACTGGTTCCAGGGCGCTAAAAGCGTATGGAAGGGGCTCTTGCTTAAAACCTGTTTTAAAATCCGAAGAAATAATTGGTGTGTTTGAGGCGAACAAGCTTACCGGTACGGCAGAAAATGCTGTTAAAGCAAGACCGGTTTTAGCCGTGTTGCTGATAAATTTTCTTCTAGAATGATTTCCACTTTCCATGGTTAAATATTTTAGCTTTTAGTAAATAGAGCTTTTATTTTGCGGAATGATCTAAAATAAAACTCTTTATTCATTAATTGAGAATCGTGCATGGCTTTGTAAGTAAGAAAAATACCTATAGGTAGCAGGATAAAAGTAGACATCCACATTCCGGCTATCGGTTTTAACACCTGCTCTGATACAAATTTTTCTCCAAAATTGTTAAGGAGGAAAAATATAACGAAAAAAATCACAGCAAATACTACCGGTGTTCCAATGCCACCTTTTCGTACGATTGATCCCAGGGGAGCCCCTATCACATAAAATACAAAAACAGCTGCAGCAAGCGTGAATTTCTGGTGCCATTTTACCAACTGCATTCTTATCTGTTTCCGGTTGTTGTCTATTTCTGTGCTGGAAATATGCAGTGAGTTTCTTATTGAGGAAGTATAAGTAATGCTCTGTTCCAGTACCCGTTGTCTTGCGCTATCCGGAATAACATCTGCAAAAATGGTTCCTTTCTCAAATATAGTATCAGGAACATTCACCCATCCTGTATCGATAAATTTGGTGAAGGATAAATAGGGTTGAACATTGATAGGGATTCTTTCTGTGAATTTTTTGTTTTGTTTTTCAAGAGAATCAATTCCCACCCCCAATTGACGTATACTCAGCATTTCATAACGATCCTTATAAGCGCTGTCCGAAGTCATATTTAATTGTAGGGAACTAAGGTCAAGCACTTTTTTGTATTCTTTAAATCCGAGCCTGATAAAATCACTGTTTTTGGAATAACGATCTCCACGCTCCTCATAACGCCATCCATCCATTAAAGTGAATTCAAGAAATTGCTTGTCAGGCGTAACTTTCATGATTCCCTTCTCAGCTACAATGATATTGTCCTGGGAGCCCTGACTAGTCTCATATATGATAACATGGGTGAGTGTCGAATCATCTTTTTCCTTTTTCCCTACTTTGATTGCATAACCAGGAATAGTAGTATAAAAAACTCCTTCCTTAAGGTCAAAGGCCGGCTTCTTATTAACTATATCTGTATGGAGCGTACGCATTTTCAGATTAGCAAGCGGTATTATGTTGTTGTTAAATAAAAAAGCCAGTCCTGCTAATATGAGTGCTATAAAAAGCAGCGGACGCATAAATCGAAGTAAACCTATTCCGGCCGATTTAATGGCTACCAGTTCAAAGGTTTCGCCAAGGTTGCCGAAAGTCATGATAGAGGAAAGTAAAACCGAAAGGGGTAATGCAAGCGGCACCAGGGTAGCTGAAAGGTAGACGATAAGTTTGGCAAATAATGTCAGATCAACTCCCTTTCCTACAAAGTCGTCAATCCACAACCAGAAAAATTGCAGAATGAGAACAAATAGGGTTATGAAAAATGTCGCTATGAAAGGTCCAATAAAAGACCTTATAATTAGTATATCTAATTTTTTGATCACAAACGATGTGTCCTGATTCTAACGGGAATTAATTGCCGAGTCGGTGAAATAAATCCTTAACCTGATAACCCCATAACTGTTTCTGGTCTTTCATTTCGCTTTTATCGGCAAAATCCTTAATTACTAATATGGTTTGGTTGGTAACCTCGGATTTTTCAATTTTAAATTCGAAATATTCGTCTTTAGGCAGGTGAGTCCAATGAAATCTAATGTATTTCTCGTGTTCGCTTTCGATTACTTCTGCTTTATCTGTGGTGCCATTCCATGAAAAGCTGAACACATTATCTCTTTCATCAACTTTATCGGCAAACCATTCCTGTAAGCCTGCCGCGGTGCTTAAAAACTCATACAGAATAGATGGGGAACATCTAACCGGGAATTCCAACGTAAATAATTGTTTCTTGCTCATCTACACGCAATTGTCAATTTTATTGTGTTCTGGAAATGCAATTATAGACAATAATACCATATACCGAAATTTATTTTGGACCATACGGGGGTTCACATAACAAAATCCCCGTTTTAACGTTTTCTGAAAGGTTATCAAGCCTAAAATCACCCTAAAGTCCTATATCTATGAGTATGCGTCAACTGAAGATCACGAAATCGATTACGAATCGTGAGTCTCAGAGTTTGGAAAAGTATCTTCAGGAAATTGGTAAAGTGGAACTAATCAGTCCGGAAGAGGAAGTAGAATTGGCCAGAAGAATCAAGCTTGGCGATCAGGCTGCGTTGGAAAAGCTCACCAAAGCCAATTTGCGATTTGTTGTTTCTGTGGCTAAACAGTACCAGAATCAGGGTTTGTCACTCCCTGATCTCATTAATGAGGGAAACCTTGGTTTGATCAAAGCTGCACAAAGGTTTGATGAAACCCGGGGCTTTAAATTCATTTCCTATGCTGTTTGGTGGATTCGTCAGAGCATTCTTCAATCCCTGGCAGAACAATCCAGGATAGTTAGATTACCCCTGAATAAAGTAGGTCTTACTAATAAAATCCAGAAAGCTTTTACACAACTGGAGCAAGAGTTTGAAAGAGAACCTTCACCGGAAGAACTGGCCGAATTACTTGATCTTGAAACGGAAGAAATTTCAGCTACACTCGGTATTGGTGGCCGGCACATCAGTATGGATACTCCTCTTTCAGAAGGCGAGGATAATACCCTTATAGATGTCATGGAAAATAAAAATGCAGATAGGGCTGAAACAAATCTGGAGCATATTCAGTCGCTGAAAGAAGAAATAGACCGTTCTTTTAAAGTACTTACAGAACGTCAAAAAGAAGTGATCTGTTATTTTTTTGGTATCGGACAGGATCATCCCATGAGTCTGGAAGATATTGGTGACAAATTCAATCTTACTCGAGAGCGCGTACGCCAGATTAAGGATAAAGCCATTACCAAATTGCGTACAAATTCAAGAACGCCCGAATTGAAAGGTTATCTAGGAAAATAAACAATAGAAATTTGAATAGATTGTTACCTAAAATCATCAGAGAGGGTGTCTCAAAAGTAAGAGACACCCTCTTTTTATTCGGATACCTGATGGAGACAGGTAGCGTTTAAGCGATTTTCAAAAAGGCCTCGTTTATTTTGGGATATCCTCTTTTTTATTCTTTATCCCCGTTTCCGACGCACAGAACCGGGCTTCGTTTTAAATGAGCATAACAATTGTTAGAATCACTATTGGGAAGATAACAGGTTTGTACATGTTAAGTAATGAGGTATTACAAAAAACTATTTTTAACGTCTTTCTTGTTAACGATTTTAACTGAACTTGTTCAAAAACAGGTTGGTACCAAAACCGACCTTAAAATGCGCAAACTCCTCCAAGGCGAAAAATGCCACAGTCAGAATGATTATGTACTTGCTGTTATTGGCAGCGCTATCATAAATAGAAAAATGAGAATTGGATAAACTCCAAGTCAACAATTGTTATAAAATTTATGGCAATAGTATTGTAATACTAACCTCAACTTTAGCTAACCATAACGAGATCTGATTTATGATCCTGTAGATTAGTTTCGAAACATTAATTTTGCCGTCCAATTGTATATTTTATGTTTGAAAATCTTACGGAACGGCTCGAGTCAGCTTTTAAGCAGATTAAAGGGGAAGGAAGAATTACTGAACTGAATATTGCAGCTACTGTTAAAGAAATCCGCAGAGCGCTTGTTGATGCTGATGTTAACTATAAAATAGCAAAAGAGTTTACTGATAAGGTTAAGGATAAAGCACTGGGACAGAAGGTGTTAACAGCTGTAAGTCCGGGTCAGTTGATAGTGAAGATCGTTAAAGATGAGTTAGCCGAATTAATGGGTGGTTCTGAGAGTCAATTGATTACTAAAGGAAATCCAGCCGTTATACTTATTGCCGGTCTTCAGGGTAGTGGTAAGACTACTTTTTCTGGAAAACTGGCTAATTATCTGAAAAATCAAAAGGGGCTGTCCCCTTTATTGGTTGCGGCTGATATTTACCGTCCGGCCGCCATAGAACAGCTAAAAGTGTTGGGAGAGCAGATTAATGTGGAGGTGTATAGTGAGCCGGATAATAAAAACGCTGTTGAAATTGCTAATAATGCTGTTAAGCAGGCTCGTAGTCTGAATAAAAATGTGGTTATTATCGATACTGCCGGTCGTTTGGCGATTGATGAAGCCATGATGACAGAGGTTGCTAATATTAGATCTGCTGTTAATCCAAATGAAATATTGTTTGTCGTTGATTCAATGACTGGTCAGGATGCTGTAAATACAGCCAAAGCTTTTAATGACCGTCTGAATTTTACGGGCGTTGTGTTAACTAAACTGGATGGTGATACGCGAGGTGGAGCGGCCCTTTCTATTAAGTATACGGTAGATAAACCTATCAAGTTTGTCAGCAGCGGTGAAAAACTTGATACACTGGATGTTTTTTATCCGGAAAGAATGGCCCAGCGTATACTGGGTATGGGAGATATTACAACGCTGGTAGAAAAGGCGCAGGCGCAGTTTGATGAAGAGCAGGCCAAGAAGCTGGAAAAGAAGATTCGTAAAAATCAGTTTGATTTTGAAGACTTTAAGCAACAACTTGAGCAGATTAAAAAAATGGGAAATATTAAGGATTTGCTGGGAATGATTCCCGGGGTAGGGAAAGCTGTGAAGGATATTGATATCAGTGATGACTCGTTTAAAGGCATTGAAGCCATCATTAATTCGATGACCATCCATGAAAGAAGAAATCCTGATATCATTGATGGAAGCAGAAAAAAAAGAATAGCCGGGGGAAGTGGAAAAGACATTGCTGAGATTAACGCCTTCATCAAACAATTTGACCAAATGAAGAGTATGATGAAGATGATGAACAAGATGCCGATGGGAAAAATGATGGGAAAGAGATAAGATTGAAAAATAGGCCCAGATAATTTTGAAAAAACAGGGTGGATGATTAAATTTGTCCGATCCTGTAAGGATATTAAAAGACAATAAGTAAACCGTATTCATTCACGCATTTAAATGTCAATTTAAGATGCCAGTTAAAATCAGACTGCAAAGACATGGGTCTAAAAAGAGACCATTTTATTTTATCGTAGTGGCCGATGCTCGCGCTCCAAGAGATGGTAAATTCATCCAAAAGATCGGTACATACAATCCATTAACAGTTCCTGCTTCAGTACAACTTGATCGTCAACGTGCGCTTGACTGGTTACACAAAGGTGCTCAACCCACTGATACTGTTCGCAAGATACTTTCTTACAAAGGGGTGTTATATTTAAAACATCTTCTTCGTGGCGTGAAACTCGGTTTATTCGATGAAACTACTGCTATGGAAAAATTTCAATCATGGCACAGCGAACACGAACTAACTATTAAAAAACGTCAGGATGCAAATGGTGGCCCAAGAAATCGTCGTCCAGGTAATGGAGGTACGAGAAGACCCGCATCAAATCACGAAGAATCAGCACAATAAGATAGCAACCTATCATATCTTTGATCCCATCTGGCCTGAGCCAGATGGGATTTTTTGTATGACTAATTATTGTTCAATAGGAAAGTTTGTAGCCAGCTTCGGCACAGAAGGACAGCTTGTGTTAAAGCATCACCTTGGGAAAAAAACCAATCTTAAAGGCTTGGAAGTATTATTTATAGAAAAAAACAAGGACGAACTGATTCCTTACTTCATTCAATCCACACGTATAAAAAGCGAAAGTGAAATATTCATTACGCTTGAGGAAATAAAGACGAGAGAGCTAGCGCAAGGTTTTGTGCAAAAACAGGTATGGTTAACGGAAGAAGAGTTTCATAAACATACCGGAAAATCTGCTCCTATATCACTGCTCGGTTATCATATCATTAATGATAATCAGGATCTTGGCGAAATATTAGAAGTGATAGAACAACCTCATCAAATGCTTTGCCGCATTGATCTTGAAGGGAATGAAGCTCTGATTCCTATTCACCAGGATACATTGGTGAAAATCGATAAAAAACAACGACAATTGGTAGTGGTATTACCTGAGGGACTTCTGGATGTTTTTAGATAAATGTAGATTTAACAGAAATAAATAGTCTACAAGTATTATAGATTATTATCTTCGCAAACTCGGATTTTCATTCATTAACTATAAATAAGTTTTATATGAGTTTACGTTTAGGGGATGTTGCTCCCAATTTCAAAGCCAAAACCTCACAGGGTGAAATCGACTTTTATGAGTACCTCGGAAATTCATGGGGTATACTTTTTTCTCATCCGGCCGATTATACTCCTGTCTGCACCACCGAGCTTGGCAGAACTGCAGCACTGAAAGACGAGTTTGCTAAACGTGGAGTTAAAGTATTGGCACTAAGTGTAGACCCGGTTGACAAACATTTGGGTTGGATCAATGATATTAATGAAACACAAAACTGCTCTGTTGAATTTCCAATTATTGCTGATGACGACAGAAAAGTTTCTGAACTATACGGATTTATCCATCCTAACGCATCTGCAACTGCTACAGTTCGTTCATTGGTGATTATTGGTCCGGATAAGGCTGTAAAATTAATCATTACATACCCTGCTTCTACAGGAAGAAACTTTGTTGAAGTGTTGCGTGTAGTTGATTCATTACAGTTAACAGCTAATCATAGTGTAGCTACTCCTGCTAACTGGGCACATGGTGAAGATGTTATTGTAGTACCTGCTGTTAGTACTGAAGATGCTATAAAGAAATTCCCTAAAGGTGTGAAAGTGGTTAAGCCTTATTTGCGCTATACCCCTCAGCCTAATGTGGACTAATTATTAGTGGTATATATACCTATTATTATTTGCCGGATAATTTGTTAAAACAAGTTATCCGGTTTTTTATGACTATAAAAGATAACGTAAATGTATAGCGTAATGTTTTGTAGAATATACTTAGATATCTGCCGTATAGGTACCCAATTCTTAAAGAAATACCAACCTGTTTTTTGTAATGAAAATTAAGCATGAATGCATTATCCTGATTCAATCGTATTGTTTATTTCGGGTGTTGTTTTCTGAACTGTAGTACTACAGGTTATATATTGAGAGTTTCGGTTTTTAACTCGAGCTATAGACTAATAAAAAAGAACTACCATGCATGAGATCTCCATCAACTGCTAATTTGATCGTATTAGTTATTTTGAGTGTTTTTTGAGCTGCTGTAATACTGCTTTTATATCCTTGGGAATTTCGGCTTCCAACTCAAACTGTCCATGATGTTGGTCTTTAAAGATGAGCCGATGTGCATGTAATCCTAGTCTGTTAATCAAAGGTTTTTCTTCTAGTTCATTTTTTGAAAGATTAAACTTCTTTTTTATTGATGACAGAAGTATCGGTTTTCCATCATTGTATAGTTCATCGCAAACAATAGGATGACCTATATATTGCATATGTACTCTGATCTGATGCGTACGTCCTGTATGGATATTAAACTGCAGGTAAGAAAACTTTCCAAAACTCTCTAGTACTTTATAATCGGTAATTGAGGGTTTACCTCTTTTGTGAATAATCATATGTGTTTGTCGGACACTATTTTGTGCTATAGGAGCGTCAATTGTTTTTTCTTTATCAACAGGATTGCCGTTCACAATACCAACGTAATATTTCTGTACTGATCTTTCTTCGAAAGATTTTGATAGAAATTTATGCGCATCAACATTTTTGGCAAAAATAATGATGCCGCTAGTCTGTTTATCCAAACGGTGTACCGTATATATATCACCGTATTTTTCTTGCAACAATGATTTGAGTGAAATTTCTTCTCCTTCTCTATCCGGTATACTTAATAATCCTGAAGGTTTATTGACTGCAATAAAATCATCTGTTTCGCGAATAATAGAAAATACTTGTCGACTCATTTCTTTTTTCCGTAGGAGGTATTCATGAATTTTAATAACCTGACTTCTTTTTCTGCAAGAAATCTCCATTTGCCTCTTTCAACATTCTTCTTTGTAAGATTGGCATACATTACTCTATCTAGGTTTCGTACGTCATAACCCAGTTTTTCAAATATTCTTCTTACTATTCTATTCTTTCCGCTATGAATTTCTATTCCTATCACAGCTTTGTTTCTTAAATCTGCATAAGCGAGTGTGTCAGGAGAAATAAATCCATCTTCAAGAGTAACTCCGTTCAAAAGAATGTCAAAGTCTTTTTTAGCAAAGGGCCTATCTAGTGTTACCTCATATATTTTTTTAACCTGGTAGCTTGGATGAGAAAGTTTTTGTGTCAGTTCACCGTCGTTAGTAAGTAACAATACACCTGTAGTGTTTCTGTCCAGTCTTCCAATAGGAAAAACTCTTTCCGCAGTGGCATTTTTGACAATATCCATCACAGTGCGTCTTCCTTCAGGATCGTTTGTAGTTGTGATGTGATCTTTAGGTTTATTCAGGAGTATGTAAACAAAGTTTCTGTTAGCTATTATTTTTTTACCCTGCATTTTTATTTCATCGGTACTGCTAACTTTAAATCCTGGTTCGGTAACAGCCGTACCATTCACACTTATTTTTCCTGATTTAACAATATCAGCAGCTTCACGGCGTGAGCAAATACCCGCATGCGCAATGAATTTATTCAGTGGCATTGATGACTTTGCGGTCGGTGCTGTTCTTTCTGTATTTTTCTCTTTACCTGCACTGTCTTTTGAAGACTGTATAGAGATTTTCTCTATTTTCTTTCTGTCCCTATTGGTCTGGGTAGCCTTGGGAGGTAAAACCTGTTTATCAGATGTTTTTGCTGAAGATTGAGCTATTGTTTTTTTTGAATCAGTTGAAGTGGAATATCCACCGCGAGCCGCTTTTGCTTTTTGTTTCTGCTGATCAAAATAGGCTTTTGTTTCCTGGCGTACTTTTTTTTTCTCTTGCCTGATTCTTTCTTTAAGTTTAGCCCCTTTTTCTTCTTTACCGATAAACTTTTGAAAATTATTTGACTTGCTCATTGATATGTATTTGCTGTTTTACAACAGTATGAAGTGTAAAGATACTAAAAAGGCGCAGGTAGTTTTGTGAAAACTACTTGCGCCTGGTATATGAATGTTATAATTTAATTACACAAACAGGGTTTTGCCCGGTATTGCGCAGGCATAATAACCCTCATCATTAGGAACAGTAGGAGGAAGAGCGTTCCAGTCCAATACTTTTGGCATAAGGTCGTGACCTGAGTTGATAGCTTTATCCCACTCTATCACTTGACCGCTATAGGTAGCCATTCTTCCCAGAATAGCAGTCATGGTGCTTTTTGCACCGTTTACAGCATCATTGAGTCTGTATTCTCCTTTTGCTACTGCTTCAAACAGTTCGTCATGCTCTGTTTGATAAGGGTTGTTCTCTTTTGATTTGTCAAATTGATAAATAGACTTTCCTTTGCTGTCAACGATTTTAGCATCGCCTGTAAAGATTCTTCCTTTAGTACCGGTAATCCACTCGTCCACTCTGCTCATTGTTCCTGGAATATGGCGACACTGACTGTTCAGGATAGAACCATCGGCATAGGTAAACTCTACGTAGTGATGGTCGAATATTTCACCATGATCTTTTCCTTTTCTGACTTCTCTGCCACCCATACCTTGTGCGCTTACAGGGTAACTGCCTTTGAACCAGTTGACAGCGTCGAGGTTATGGCAATGTTGTTCATTGATATGATCACCGCATAGCCAGTTAAAATAATACCAGTTACGCATCTGGTATTCCATTTCAGTTTGATTGTATTGACGTTTTCTTACCCATACACCATCATTGTTCCACCATGCCTGGGCTGCTACAATATCACCGATTTTATCTTTTCTCTTAATAAGTTCTTTATATGAATTTTGATAATGGCGTTGTAGACCTACAACAACGTTTAGTTTTTTCTGTTTTGCCAGTTCTGCAGCTGCTAATACTTTTTGTATTCCTGCAGCATCAACAGCCATTGGTTTTTCTGCAAAAACGTGTTTACCCTGGGCAATACACTCTTCAAAATGAGTGGGTCTGAATCCGGGAGGAGTCGTTAATAATATAACATCAGCTTCTTTGATAGCTTTTTTATAGGCATCAAATCCGATGAATTTCCTTTCTTCCGGTACGTCTATGCGACCCTTTAAATTTCCTGATTCTCCAATTACATCGGACAGGTCATCGGCTGTGATGGCATTGTAACATTTGTCAAGGTTGTCTCTGAATACATCTGCCATTGCAACAAGCTTTACATTTTGCTTGGTGAGCAAAGCCTGGGCAATAGCTCCTGTTCCACGTCCACCGCATCCAATTATAGCAACCTTAATGGTGTCGTCAGCACCTGAAAAATAATTAGCTCTTGACATTAATGGAGCTGCAAGTATCCCGCCTGCAATCAGGGTCGAATTCTTTACAAATTCTCTACGGGATTTTCCGTTAGATTTATTTATCATGTTTTTTGTTTTAAGGTTCTGCAAGCAAACTTTAACCAATACTTTCTACGGTAAACAGTTAAAGGTCAGCATTTACAGAATTTATTTACTTAGATATTTATTATAAAAGGCATCGGCTTCTGCCGGACTGGGTGCTGCTAAAGGCCTGATTATTCTAAAGCCTATTGTTTCAGCATCCGTTAGCCACCATTTGCTTTTGGGTATTTGCGGATCACGTTTGTTCCAGCTTGCATCTGATTTTAATCTTGCTGCACTTCGTAACATACCTGCATCTGATTTAAATCCCCCACCTTTTAATGTTTTTGGATATCTGCTGGTAGGCTCGGTAAAGGGATCAGAGCTATTGTCCTTGATTTTACTTAAATAGTCCGGCATATATTGATCCAGTGTCCATTCAGCTACATTGCCGAGCATATCATATAATCCCCATGCATTGGGTTTTTTTTCACCTGTACGATGATATTTTTTTGCACTATTAGCTGCATACCAGGCGTACTCTCCAAGTTTTGATGAGTCGTTGCCGAAATAATAAGTTGTTGTAGAGCCAGCGCGACATGCATATTCCCATTCAGCCTCAGTAGGCAATCTGTAAAACACTCCTGTTTTCTTATATAACCATCTGCAGTACATCAGTGCTGTTCTCTGAGACATACTATTAAAAGGAAATCCTCCCTGTTTTCCCATACCCCAACTTAAGTCTATATACTGAGCAGTAGGGCGGGTTACGGCATCTACATCTGAATTTCTGGCTAGTGATTCATCAGCAAAAAATACCAGAAACTCATCATGAGTAACTTCTTTTGTGCCCATCCAGAAAGCAGATATGTTGATTTTTTTTTGAGGCCCCTCGTCTGATCCGCGACCTTTTTCGGAAGAAGGGCTACCCATTGTAAAAACTCCCACCGGAATGGGGGTCATGGTGAAGGTTACATTTGATCCTGGAATAGTAGCAGTGTAGGCTTTAAACTCTTTTTGCTGTGAAAAACCAGCAATATGTAAGGAAATTGCCAAAGCAATCCATCCGACTCTTTTCAACATAGATTTCAAATATACATTACAAGATTTCCGATTGAAGACAAGAAATCATCCTATTGTATAAGAATTTTAACCTGCTTCTTAGTCTTTAAATAATACTCTTAACACTGCAAGAGATGAAATAATTATTCATTCGGTTGCTTATTTATCCTCTCCCGTCTCTTCTATTTTTTCATCAACCGCATTGGCTAGAATACGAGAACTGATCTTTTTCAATGGATTACGATGGTTTTCTTCGTAGAATGCACGTTTTGTGATAATATCAATACAGGCATAAATGGCTGCAAGAAATGAAGTGTGATCTGCTTTATTTCTTCCGGCAATGTCAAAGGCTGTACCATGATCGGGCGACGTTCGGATGCCAGATATACCTGCTGTATAATTTACGCCATTTTCTAATGCAAGAGATTTGAACGGAATTAAACCCTGATCGTGATACATTGCTAATACCGCATCAAATTTTTCAAAATGGCGACGGGCGAAAAATGCATCTGCACTATAGGGGCCCATTACAATCATGTTGTTATGCTTGATTTCCTTAATAAGGGGTTTAATAATTCTTTCTTCTTCATCTCCAATTAGTCCTTCATCTCCTGCATGAGGATTTAAGCCCAGTATAGCAATGCGAGGTTTATCGATTCCAAAATCTTTTATTAGAGAGGATTGCAATATTGATAATTTGGAAAGGATGTTTTCTCTGGTAATATGTTTGGCGACATTGTTAACAGATACGTGCTCTGTTACCAGCCCAACTCTAAACTCGCCCGCTACCATCAACATTAAAACGTCTTCGGCGCCAAATACATGTTTTAAAAAAGGGGTGTGACCGGTAAAACTAAACTCTTCCGATTGAGTATTGCTTTTATGAATTGGAGCAGTAACCAGTCCGTCTATCTTTTTATCTTTTAATGCTTGTACGGCAGTCTGAAGAGATTTTACCGCATACTTTCCTCCAATTTCATTTAAAGTGCCTGGCGTAACGCTTATTTCCTCCTCCCAGCAGTTAAATACGTTGAGTTGTTTGGGGTAGATACGGGTAAAATCCTTGATGATCTGGTAGTTAAAGGGAGTGTCTGCAATAGATTTTTTATAAAAATTAAATACTTTGTTACTTGCAAAAACCACCGGTGTGCAGTGTTCGAAAATTCTGGTATCTGCAAACGATTTAATGACCAGTTCCGGTCCTATTCCGTTAATATCTCCAATTGATATCCCTATTACTGGCTTATGACTCATCTTAAAATATTATCGATAAAAGTACAATAAAGCTCAGAATTACAGTTGATTCGCTATAATTCATATATTATTGTCAAAGGATAAAATAGTAGATTTTCTATGCCTATCGTAGTTTTTCAGAGAAAAAACGATTGTGTTTATTCAATTATAGCACAATTATTGCGTTTGATATATACGAAATCGAAAAATCCGACCTTGAAGAAAACCAGCCTCTATATCTTGCTCTTAATAGGACAGCTATTATTTGATGTTGTTCCTTTATTCGCTCAGTTGCCTACTATTCAATGGGCCAGACGATTCGGAGGCTCAGGCGCCGATGTTCCCTACACAATTAAATATACGAATGACGGTGGCACGATTGCCGCAGGGTATACGGATTCTAAAGATGCACCCGTAGGATTTTATCCTGGCCGGGATTATTGGGATTTATGGTTGGTGAAAATATCTCAATGCGGTGACATGGAATGGCAGCGGTCTTTCGGAGGCTCAGGGTATGAAACGGCAAGAGATATAGTTACTACCGCAGATGGTGGTTATCTGGTGGTAGGTGAAACAAATTCAACCGACGGTGACGTCATCGCCGGTTATGGTGGTACTAAAGATATCTGGTTACTTAAAATAGATGTTAATGGTAATCTGGAATGGCAAAAAAGATATGGTGGCAATGGGCTTGATATAGGTAATGCGATTTACCAGCTTCCCGACGG
>CAZQIQ010000032.1:34021-36709 GCA_964593835.1 uncultured Chitinophagaceae bacterium | reverse complement strand
TTAAAAGTTTGATTTGGTTTTTCCGACTATACAGTTACTTTTGCGCAAATTATCGTTGCCCATGTTTTGGACACTTGAATTAGCCTCTTATCTCGAAGATGCTCCCTGGCCTGCTACTAAGGATGAACTGATTGATTATTCTATCCGTAGTGGTGCTCCTATTGAAGTTGTTGAGAACCTTCAGGAATTAGAAGATGAAGGAGAAATTTATGAAGGAATTGAAGATATCTGGCCCGACTATCCTAGTCAGGATGACTTCTTTTTTAATGAGGACGAATATTAACTATTGAAGCACTATTAGTCGTTTCAACAGGATAATTAATTTATGCGGGGTTTCCATTCTATCTCCTGAATATTTCTGAGATGTGCTGCGTATCGTGCAACAATAAAAAGATAATCACTTAATCGATTTAGGTACTTTATTATTAAGGGCTCTATAAAAAGCTGCTGTTGATCCATATGTACGCATAACCTTTCAGCTCTCCTGCATACGCATCGGGCTACATGTGCCATTGAAACGGAGATATGCCCGCCAGGTAAAATAAATGCTTTCATAGGTGGAAGTATCGCATTAATTCTGTCTATTTCTGACTCAAGTACTAAAATGTCATTCTCCTTAAGATCGGGTAATTTCATTTTTGGCGCTTTCTCCGGATCGCAAGCTAGTGATGAACCGATAGTAAATAGCCTGTCCTGCACTTCTTTCAACATATGAGTTGTTCTGTTGTCCGTTAGCTGGTCGTTCAGTAAACCAATAAAACTGTTTAGTTCGTCAACCGTACCATAGGCGTCAATGCGAATATGATCCTTGGGAACTTTAGTACCTCCAATAAGAGAAGTTTTACCCTGATCACCTGTTTTTGTATAGATTTTTGTCGACATGGAGCAGCTACTTTTTTATATCTGACTCAATTATTCCGTCTCTCAACCGGATAATTCGTTTTGCATAGTTTGCAATATCTTCTTCATGGGTAACGAGTACCACTGTATTCCCTCCATCATGTATTTCATTAAATATTTCCATGATTTCTATAGAGGTTTTGGTATCAAGGTTACCGGTGGGTTCATCGGCAAGTATAATTGATGGGTTATTGACGAGGGCTCTGGCTATTGCCACACGCTGGCACTGTCCACCAGACAATTCATTAGGTTTATGATGACTTCTTTCCGCTAGTCCTACTTTTTTAATCACTTCTGTAGCCATTTCCAGTCTTTGCTTTTTTCCTATACCAGCATAGATTAAAGGAAGAGCTACATTTTCCAATGCGCTCATGCGCGGTAACAAATTGAATTGCTGAAAAACGAAACCTATTTCTTTATTACGAACTGAGGCTAATGAGTCATCTTCCATTTTACTTACATCCTGATCATTTAATACATATGCTCCTGAAGTTGGAGAATCAAGACAACCCAGAATATTCATCAGCGTACTTTTCCCGGAGCCGGAAGGACCCATTAACGCCACATATTCATTCTTGATAATGCTGGTGGAAATTCCCTTAAGTACGCTAATGGCCTGTTTACCCATAAAATAACTTTTATGGATATCATTAAGCTGTATAATGGCGGACGAATTCATTTTTTAATCACCTTAGGTACTTTAAAAAAGATACCATCGGCGTCGGGTGCATTTTTAAGACCTTCTGCCCGATCAATTGAACCTTCCACAATATCGTCCCTAAGTATGTTTACATTAGAACTCATGTGTAATAAAGGATCAATACCTTCTGTATTTACCTCTTTAAGTTTTTCAATAAAACTGATCATTTGCTGAAGATCTGAACGAATTTCTTTTTTTTCCTGTTCGTCAAAACTTAGTCTGGCAAGCTTTGCAAGATTTTCTACTAAAAGATCATTTACTTCCATATAAACAAAAGTACTAAATCCTTATTTTCGCTAATGTTTTTCTCCTTTTTCTGCATCCTCACCTTAATTCAGTTATTCTATTATTGGTTTTTTTTCAGTAAAGTCTCATTTTTTGAAACAAAAACGAAGGAAATATCGCGACAACATGCGGTAAGTGTAATCGTTTGCGCACGCGATGAAGCGGCTAATCTGGCTAAACACCTTCCGGGTGTTCTGTTTCAGGATTATAAATCAACCAGGGAAGTAGTGGTAGTTAATCATAATAGTCAGGATGAAACAAGATATCTGCTGGAAGAATTTAAAAAAACGTTTAAAGATCTGCATATTGTTAATCTTGAACAGGAGGCCAAAGGTATCCCCGGAAAAAAATATCCGCTGTCAATGGGAATAAAGGAATCCCGTCATGAAATATTGTTACTCACGGATGCAGATTGCGTACCGGCAACTGAGCACTGGATAGCCACTATGCAGGATGCTTATCGGGAGGATACAGAAATGGTAATAGGATATGGGGCGTATAATAAAAAAACGGGATTGCTCAATAAGCTGATAAGGTTTGAAACTTTTAGCTCTGCTCTTCAGTATTTTTCATTTGCGCTTTCGGGTTTGCCTTATATGGGAACCGGTAGAAATCTTTCCTATAAAAAAAGTCTCTTTTTCAGCAATAAAGGATTTTCATCTATTAATCATGTTGCCGGAGGTGACGATGATTTATTTGTTAATAAAGTAGCTAATAAAAAAAATGTTGCAGTAGTGTTGGACAAACAGGCTTTTACATTATCAGAACCTAAAAAAAGTTTTGGTGATTGGAGAAGACAAAAA
>CAZQIQ010000032.1:27328-34011 GCA_964593835.1 uncultured Chitinophagaceae bacterium | reverse complement strand
GACAAAAAAATCGTCATTACAATACCAGCAGGTTTTACAAACCAGTGCATAAATTTTTGCTGGGCACTTATACTTTGAGCCATTTTTTATTTTATCCGGCTTTTGTAGTGTCTTTAATATGGGCTGACTGGCGTTTGACGCTTGGTGTTTTTTTATTAAGAATGATTACTCAGGCTATCGTTTATTATAAAGCAATGCAAAAACTGGATGAAAAAGATCTTTTTACCTGGTGGTGGTTGCTAGATATCTGGATGTTCTTTTATTATATCATTTTTGCACCTGCATTATGGAAAAAGCCCAAGAAAAGTTGGAACTAATAACCCGTTATTTCACTGAATTTTCAGATAAGCAGATTAAACAATTTGCTGCCCTTGAAGAATTGTATATTGACTGGAATAGCAAGATCAATGTAATGTCCAGAAAAGATGAGGGACAGTTATATGAAAAGCATGTACTTCATTCCCTGAGTATTGCAGCTATATTTGATTTGCGTGCAGGTATGCATGTTCTTGATTTAGGTACTGGCGGAGGATTTCCGGGAATCCCTCTGGCTATCTTTTTTCCTGAAGTACATTTTCACCTGGCTGATAGCATAGGGAAAAAAATAAAGGTTGTACAGGCTGTTGCAGATGCATTGGCTTTAAAAAATGTGACTACAGAACATATCAGAGTGGAAGACATACGTAACAGAAAATTTGAAGTAGTTATTTCAAGAGCTGTAGCGCCTTTGGCAGAATTATGGAAGTGGTCAAAGCCTTTATTACGTTCCAGAAAGTTTTTAGTTGAAGAGGGTAAACTTCCTGTTCCAAACGGACTCATATGCCTTAAGGGTGGGGATCTGGCAGATGAGATCTCACAAAGTCAGACCAGGCCACGTATGATGGAGATAGCCTCAATATTTGATCAGCCTTCTTTTAAGGAAAAGTTTGTACTCTACATTCCTGTTTAACAGCTACTTATAAAGAGTTTTTATACGGCAAATAAAAAATACCAGTTAGTGGTATTTTATAGCACAGTTAAAACCGCCATTTTTGTGTTATGAATACAACTGTGTGTATTGTAGAGGACAATCAGGAGTTAAGATCTGCATTAGAACAAATTATATCTATGTCAGATGGATATAATCTGCTGGCCGCATTTTCAAATGCTGAAGATGCTTTGCACTCGTTGCCAATATTAAAACCGGAGGTGGTGCTCATGGATATTAATCTGGGCGAGGGGGAAAACGGAATTGATTGTGTTCGCAAGCTTAAAGCGGAGTATCCGGAAATTCTTTTTATGATGTGTACGGTTTATGAAGATGATGAAAAGATATTCGAAGCTTTGAAAGCTGGGGCCAGCGGTTATATCTTAAAGAAAACTCCTCCACAAAAATTAATAGAAGCTATTCATGAACTCAGGGACGGCGGTGCTCCTATGTCAAGTTCGATAGCCCGAAAAGTTGTTGCTGCCTTTCAAAAACCACAGGCACTAGTAACCAATTCACCTGATAAAACTATAGTGGAGGTTTTATCCAACAGAGAAGCTGAAATTCTGCAATACCTCGCTAAAGGTTTATTATATAAAGAAATTGCTGCAGAATTATTTATCAGTCAGGAAACTGTCCGAAAACACGTATATCATATCTACGAAAAGTTACATGTGCACAATAAAGTAGAAGCTATTAATAAATATTATGGCAGATAATTAAATATATGCATTAGTAATCTATTCGAGAGAGTATCAGAATCTATATAAATGTTTTACTCTTTCAAAATTTACTATTACTCTTTAAAAGAGCAGAAATATATTTTTTAAGAAGTTGTTCGTGGAACTGATTGTATCTCGAAATAATTTAAACCTGCATAAAAATATTCCTGTATATGATATTAGGTATCAAAGTTTTTTAACTATACAATGCTTCTGTTATTCTGGCTTCCTGTATTACATTCATTATAAAAAGGAAAATCAAATAACTTATCTTAAAAAGGTAATATAGGAACTGTGATATAATAATGGTCAGTACAAAAACTGTAGTTCATTGTATATAAAAATTATTTTTCAGGAGCAGTTGTTATTAGTTCATTAAGTGCAGCGTCAATATTTTGATATAAAAACTTAAACCCATTGTTTCTTATTTTTTCTGCACTGACCGTTGTGCTTTTTAATACTTCTATACTCATTTCTCCTAATATCAGTTTTAATACAAATGAAGGGATATGAATAGGTATAAAAGGTTTTTTGCGAACCCTGGCGAGTTTAAGTGTTAGTGTTTTATTACTGATATATTCTGGTGCTACCGCGTTGTATATTCCATGCCACTGACTATTTTCCAAAGCCTCTGTATAAATTCTACATAGATCATCGATATGAACCCAACTGATGATTTGTTTTCCACTTCCCATAATTCCCGCAATTCCTGCTTTGAGCGGTTTCTTAAACTCTTTGAATGCTCCTCCTTTATTACTTAATACAATACCAGTTCTCAGGATAACTAATCTTTTCCCCAATTGTGTTACCGGTTCGATACTTTGTTCCCATAATCTGCATGTCTCACCGAGAAAAGACGTATCAGGAGGATCAATTTCTGAAAATATCTTATTACTTCCTTTTATATCAGGCCCATACCACCCAATAGCAGAAGCGCTGATAATCGTTTGTACATGATTGTCGGTTTCCTGTAGCGCTTTAAGGATTAATTTACCGCTATTTACTCTACTATTGACTATTTCCTGTTTTCTTTTGGCGGTCCAGCGTTTATCCGCTACTCCGGCGCCGGCAAGGTGTATAATGTGATCGGCTTTCGCTAAGGCTTCTTTATCGATTATACCCTTATTAATATCCCAGATGGCATAAGAAACGGATCCCGACTCAGGTTTTTTTGAACGAGATAAAATAATGATTTTGTATCCTTTGGATACTAAAATTTCCGTTAATGCTGTACCAACAAGACCCGTTCCACCGGTAATTAAAATAGTAGGCATATTGTAAAGGAAAGCATTACTTCCTGATTATTGGAGAATTTTGTGGAACGATTACCACATCTTTATTGTATTTGATAATATTATTATCTCTTAATTCATTTAAGATGCTGTTAACTGTTTGTCTGCTGGTAGCAGTTAACCTTGCCATTTCATCATTGGTCAGCAGGTTTTTTACTTCGTACTGCTCTCCGTCAAACACGCCAAATTCTTTTACAAAATCCACTAAAAATTCATGTACTCTTGTCTTAGCATCTTTAAAAATCATGGATAACAAACGATTTTCAATCTTGTGCAACTGCTCACCAATTTGTTTATGCACTTTTGTTCTGAGATCAAAATTTTTAGACATCCATCCTTCCAGTTTTTCAGTATCTATAAAACAGACTACTGATTCCTCTATAGCCTCTGCATAATCTTCATTTGTCTCGAAATTCCCCAATAAAGGTAGTGCACCAAATAAATTCCCTTTATTAACAAGATTTACAATCGTATGCCTTTTTTGCTTATCCGTGGCGACAATCTTTAATATTCCGCTGCTCAGTAAATAAACGTATTTGTTAAACTTCTTATCAAAACTAATACGTTCGCCTTTTTTCAATGTTTTGGAAATTACATTTTCTTCCATGCTCTCGATTTCATCGATACTCATGTTGTCGAAAAGGTCAAAATCTTCAAAACACCATAATTTGGTTTGTTCCATTATTTTGATATTAGGTAAGATAATTGTTTACAAAATCAGGTCCGGTCTTCTAACAATTCCGGAAATACTAATTTTATGTTTTCATTTCAATAATAGTACCTAATATTTGCTCTATGAATAAAGTAATTTTTGCGTTAGGAATAGCTTTTGCATGCAGCATGTTTACTCACTCTGTCAATGCCCAGCTCAGAAAAATACCGGCAGAGGTAACAGATCATTTTAATCAGAAATACCCCGGAGCAACGAGTGTGGAATGGAAGGACAGGTTAACCGGATTTTCCGCAGCTTTTGTATGGGATGGTCTGGGTTATATTGGCAATTTCGGGAATAAAGGGGATTGGGAAAGTACTGAGCATGAAATAGAGAATGATGATCTTCCTGAAGCGGTTGACGATGGTTTTCAAAAAAGTCGTTATGCAGATTGGGATATCAACAGAATTGTATATATAGAATTACCCGATGATGAAGTCAACTATCGTATTGAAGTAGGCAAGGGGGATATTAAAAAAAGAAATCTTTACTTCAGTGAAAAAGGACGATTGTTGAGAGACAAGCTTACTTTATAAGGATAATCGTATTTTCGATGGCATTTAAAGATAAATATTCTACTGAATGAGATACTCTTTGCTGCTATCATTAACGATGTTGATTGCTGTTAGTGCCTTTTCACAATCTTACTGGCAACAACGTGTAAAATATGTAATGGATATTGATGTTGATGTAATCAGCAATAGTTTTACCGGGCGGCAAAAGCTTGAATACACAAATAATTCTCCCGATACTCTCTTTAAAGTTTATTATCATCTCTACTGGAATGCATTTCAGCCTAACAGCATGATGGATGCGAGAAGCAGGCATTTAGGAAGAGTTCGCGTGGGAAGCAGACCCGATTGGGATTCGAGGGTAAAAGACAGAATTGAAAAACTCGACTCTTCTCAAATAGGTTATCAGGATATTTTATCGCTGACGATGAATGGTGTTGCTCAGTCATTTAAAATTAAAGAAACCATTCTTGAAGTAAAACTATCAAAGCCAATTCTTCCCCGTCAGAAAGTAATGCTGCAAATGGATTTTAAATCACAGATTCCTGTGCAGATCAGAAGAAGTGGGAGAGATGCTGCGAACGGTGTAAAGTATAGTATGAGTCAGTGGTATCCAAAATTATGTGAATATGATAAAGACGGCTGGCATCCTACTCCTTATATAGCGAGAGAGTTTTACAGCGCATGGGGGGATTATGAAGTGAAAATCAGCATTGATAAAAATTTTATACTTGGCGGAACCGGCTATCTCCAAAATTCACAACAAGTTGGATATGGTTATGAATTACCCGGTACTAAAGTCAACAGACCTGCAGGTAATAAGCTGACCTGGCATTTTGTGGCGCCTAATGTGCATGACTTTATGTGGGCGGCAGATCCGGGATATAAACATCTCACCCGAAAAATCAATAATGGCCCGGAAATACATGTGTTATATAAAACCGGCTCGGAAGCAGAATGGAAAGAGGTTGCTGATGCTGCCGTAGCTGTATATCCTTTTATTGTCAAAAATTTTGGTAATTATCCTTATAAACAATATTCTTTTATTCAGGGAGGTGATGGCGGAATGGAATATCCTATGGCCACTTTACTAAATGGTCCGGGATTAGGAACTGTATTTCATGAATGGATGCATACCTGGTATCAAATGGTATTGGCAACGAATGAGTCTTTGTATCCCTGGATGGATGAAGGTTTTACTGAATGGGCAACGGATAAAGTGCAGTATTTTTATAGGGAAAATGTAATCAAAAAGAGAAAAGGTATCACCGCTGCCGAAATACGTTCTATAGATTCAGTCAATAATATTCTTCCAAAATATCATGCAGATGGATATGCCTCTTATTTTTATCTTGTAAAAACAGGTCTGGAAGAACCACTTACTACTCATGCAGATCAGTTTGAAACAAATATTGCATACAGCCTGGCTTCTTACGGAAAAGGATGTGTATTTGTTAGTCAATTAGGATATATAGTAGGAGATAGCGTACTTGATAAAATAATGCTTGAGTATTATCATCAATGGAAATTTAAACATCCCAATCCAGACGATTTTTTAAGGGTGGCAGAAAAAGAAAGTGGTCTGGAGCTGGATTGGTACAAGGAGTATTTTGTAAATACCACTAAGACTATCGATTATTCGATTGATAGTTTATGGGAGGAAAGCGGTAAAACGAATATTCGTATAAGGAAAATAGGTAAAATGCCCATGCCGGTAGATGTGATGATCGATTATAAAGATGGATCAAAGGAAATAGCATATATACCCTTGTATAACATGTTTGGAGAAAAGCCTATTGAGGATTATACTATAGCCCGCACTGATTACGAGGCCTGGAAATGGACGCATGCTACTTATACCATATCTGTAAACAAAAGGATAAGCGATATTAAAGTGATAGAGATAGATGCTTCAAAAAGAATGGCAGATGTTGAACGCAAAAATAATCGCCTTGAAATTCCATGGTAATTAATTTACGGAATATTTTCTTTTACTGGCCTTCAGTATGTTTTTCGTGAAAAATACTGGTAAAATTTCCTACCACTGCTTTTCCATTCTTATCAAAATCCAGTTTGTGCAGATTGATCTGCCGGATTTCTGCAAGTGAAACTTTTCTGTATTTAGGATTAAGCGTTCCGCCGGGTGTTCCGGGTTTTGCCTGTGGATCATACTGAAGATATGAGTCACATATTGTTCCTCTTGGATGCATAATATCAGGTATACCTCCGCCGCGTATATCCAGCACCTTTGGATGTATCAGACCAATAGAATGCCCGTATTCATGAGCTGCAGTAGTAGAGGTCTGTAAAAGATTATCAAGTTTAAAATAGCCTGTATTTGAACCAATGGCATCTACAAAAGAGATATTGCCATTGATATATTCTTCAATTCTGAAATAGTTATTTCTCGGATTATCATTATACCATATTCTTTCCGGATCAGGCTGGTTTATATGTTCACCTTTAATAAGAAACCTG
>CAZQIQ010000032.1:0-27318 GCA_964593835.1 uncultured Chitinophagaceae bacterium | reverse complement strand
CATATTTTTTTCTTTTAATGATAATTGCTGCTTCGGGTTCATTCCAGTGTGTTTGGATATCATCAGCAATTTTATTGGCCAGATCTTTCGTGGATGCATCTCCGTAAAAATAAAAATCTGAAGAGATAATAATTTCTCCTGTAGCATCGCTTAATTCTGCCTCTCCCATATTAATTCCTGACGGGTTTTCCTGATTTAAGTACGCTCTGGATTCTTTCCAATGTTTTTTTCTCTCCGCATAAACTTAAAAAAGCTTCTCTTTCCAGATCAAGAAGGTATTGCTCGGACACAAAAGATTGTTCTGATAAATCACCACCGCACATTACATAAGCCAGTTTTTTTGTTACAACTACATCATGGTCTGTAGCATATCCTGCACGCCACATACCATTAATGCCTGCATATAATGCACCCAGTGCAGAACGTCCCAGTACTTTAATGTCTTTTCTCTGAACCGGTACCTGATAGCCACTATCGAAAAGATGGAGAACTTCTTTTTTTGCAGCTGTGATTCTGCGAGATTGGTTGAATATAACCTGATCATTTCCTTTTCTGAATATTCCCAGGTCAAAACCTTCTATTGCAGAAGTAGCCACTTTTGCAGTGGCAATCGTCATAAAACGATTTTTAAGCGTGATCGTTTCCGGTTCATCATTGTGCATTTCATCGGCAGCTCTTAATACAAACTCTTTTGTTCCACCACCACCGGGAATAAGGCCAACACCTACTTCTACCAAACCTGCATAAGTTTCTGCCGCTGCACACACTTTATCTGCATGTAGACTTAATTCGCAGGCGCCACCCAATGTTAAAGCATGTGGAGCAACTACAACAGGAACAGCTGAATACCTGGCTCTCATCATTGTTTGTTGAAACAACCTGACAGCCATATCCAGTTCATCAAAATCCTGTTCTATAGCCAGCATGAATATTAATCCGACATTAGCTCCTGCTGAAAAATTCGGCGTATCATTTGCAATGACTAACCCTTTATATTTTTCTTCTGCAATGCTTATTGATCGTTGAATTCCTTCTAATACTTCTCCTCCTATACTGCCCATTTTTGTATGCCATTCCAATCCTATAACATCATCTTCGAGGTGATAAAGACGGCAGGCTGAACTTTTCCATATTTGCTGATTCTCAAAATTCTTCATCACTATATAGGCATCTGCTCCGGGAATAGGAAGATATTTTTTTTGCTGAATGTTATAATACAAACGCTTTCCATTCTCTACCTTATAAAAGGATAATATGTTTTGAGCTAACATTTCTTCTACCCATCCGGCTACCTGATACCCTGCTGCTTTCATATTTCGCACGGTATCCGATACTCCAATTACATCCCAGCTTTCAAACGCTCCTATTTCCCAGCCAAATCCAGCCATCATTGCATCATCAATCTGAAACAGTTCATCACTGATTTCTGGAATGCGATGGGAGATGTAAGAAAATAATCCATAGTGAAATGATTTGTAAAACTCGCCTGCTTTATCATTTCCTTTTAGAAGTGTTTTAAGTCTGTTTTTAAGATCATCAATAGGTTTAGCTGTCTCTATAGTAGCAAACTTTGTTTTCTTTGCCGGTTCGTATTGTTGTGTCGATAAATTAAGGGTTAAAATCTCTTTTTCTCCCTTTGCATTTTTTGATTTCTTATAAAATCCTTCACCGGTTTTATCTCCCAGCTTATGGGTATCTACCATTACCTGGAGCCAGTTGGGGATGATGAAACTATTTCTGGCTTCATCATCCGGACAATTATCATAAACTCCTTTCGCTACTTTTACCAATGTATCAATTCCAACCACATCTGCTGTTCGAAAAGTTGCAGATTTAGGTCGCCCTATTAACTGACCGGTTAATGCATCAACATCATCAATTGTTAATTGCAGTTTTTCAAGAAGACTAAAAATCAACATAATACCATATACACCGATCCTGTTCGCAATAAATGCAGGGGTGTCTTTGGCGAGTACAGTTGTTTTACCTAAATGCAAATCTCCATAATGCATCAGAAAATCAACAACCTCCGGATCTGTATCGGGTGTAGGAATAATTTCGAGTAAACGTAAATATCTCGGAGGATTAAAAAAATGTGTTCCGCAGAAATGTTTTTTAAAATCATCACTGCGATTAGCAGTCATTAAATGAATAGGAATTCCTGATGTATTAGAACTTACTAAGCTTCCCGGTTTCCTGTATTTATCAACTTCGGCAAATATTTTTTCTTTTATATCTAAGCGTTCCACCACTACTTCAATAACCCAGTCGTAGTTATTAATGGTAGACAAATGATCATTAAAATTTCCAGTCGTAATTAGCGATAAAGCTTTAGGTGTATATAAAGGAGAAGGACTTGATTTTATTACGGCAGAGAGCGCATCGGCTGCCTGTTTGGTTTCGAGGTCGAGTAATAAAACCTGTATTCCCGTTCCGGCAAAATGGCAAGCAATTCTAGATCCCATTACACCGCTGCCTAATACTGCTACTTTCCTGATGATACGTTTAGACATAGGTAAATTAGTTAGTTAAACAACTATTTACCTTGAAGATATGGTTTTTTCAGGAAGATTAAAACCGTAAATAATAAAATAACCGAAGGAGTGTAGTTATGGAGTTGGGGAACGCATGACATGATATAAAACATTATCAATATGCAAATTCCAGTACAAAATCCACAATCATTATAGAAATGTTCTTATTAGGTATTCACATAAAACATCTTCCATTTAACTATCCGTTTAAGTGATCATACAGGCAGTAGGATAACACTTAAGTGTATTAAGCTCTATATCATTAACCTACTTGCTAATGATATAGAGCTTAATTATTATTTAACTAACTCCTGATCCGGGAGGAACATCTGTTTCGTTATTAATAAAATGAAGATTGCCATCACCATCTTCAGCCATAAGAATCATTCCATTACTTTCGATACCTCTCATTTTTCGTGGAGCAAGATTGGCAACGACAACTACTTTTTGTCCGGATAGCGTTTCTGGCGCAAAATGTTTAGCGATGCCTGAAACGATAGTCCTTTTTTCAAAACCAAGATCCACTTCGAGTTTTAGTAATTTATCAGCTTTTTCCACTTTTTCAGCAGATATAATGATGCCGGTTCTTAGATCTAGTTTTGCGAAATCATCATAGACAATTTCAGGTTTGAGTGGGGCAGTCTTAGTATTGTCTGTAGCGATGACTGCGGATGTTTTTATAAGCCCATCGTGTAGTTTTTTTACCTGAGCTTCTATTTCTGCATCTTCAATTTTACGGAATAATAACTCAGGTGCTCTGAGTGAATAACCTACGCTCAATAACTTTATTTTTCCACCATTTTCCCAATCGAGCATTTTATCCACTACTTTCAACATGTGTAGTATTTTTTGTGCTGTAAAAGGAAGAAACGGGTTAATAAATATAGCCAGGTTAGCGCTTAATTGTAAACAGAGATGTAAACAATTATCGATTAGTTTTTGTTTGTCTGGCTGCTGTTCCAGATCGCGCGCAGTAATCCACGGTTGTTTGTCCTGCATGTATTTATTGCCTTTACGCGCAAGATCTATCACCTCAAACAGTGCATCTCTGAACTTATAATGTTCTATGGCTGTTTCAATTTTTTCTTTTGCTTCAGCAATATCTTTGATTAATGCATTATCGGCATCATCCAGCAGGTTGGTATGAAGAGGCGGAACTTTTCCTCCGCAGAGCTTGTGCATGAGTACCATCGCTCTGTTGATAAAATTCCCAAAAATAGCTACCAGCTCACTATTGTTTCTTTCCTGAAATTCCTTCCAGGTGAAATCATTATCCTTTGTTTCCGGTGCGCTGCTGCATAAAACATATCTTAATACGTCTTGCTGTTCAGGAAAATCTTTAAGATATTCATCAACCCATACAGCCCAGTTACGACTGGTAGACACTTTTTCTCCTTCTATATTCAGAAATTCATTAGCCGGAACATTATCAGGTAATACAAAATTACCATGTGCTTTTAACATTGCAGGGAATATGATGCAATGAAAAACGATATTGTCTTTACCTATAAAATGAACAAGTTTAGTATCTTCTTGACACCAGTAATCAGCCCATTGTTCAGTTAATTCTTTTGTAGCGCTGATGTAGCCTATAGGGGCGTCGAACCATACATACAAAACTTTACCTTCGGCATCAGGCAGTGGAACTTTAACTCCCCAGCTACTGTCGCGAGTCATTGCTCGTGGTTGTAAACCTCCGTCCAGCCAGCTTTTACACTGTCCATATACATTATTCTTCCAATCCTTATGTTCCTCTAAAACCCATTGTTTTAGCCAGTCTTCATACTGCTGAAGGGGAAAATACCAGTGGCGGGTTTTTCTTTTCACGGGAATAGCATCGCTTAAGGTTGAGCGAGGATTAATTAATTGTTCAGGACTTAAAGAAGAGCCACATTTTTCACACTGATCACCATAAGCATTTGGATTGCTGCAAATCGGGCAGGTGCCTGTAATATATCGGTCAGCCAGAAAAACCTTGGCTGTTTCGTCGTAGTATTGTTCAGTTTCTTTCTCTTCAAAAAGGCCATCGTCATACATTTTTTTGAAAAATGCAGATGAGGTTTCATGATGTATTTTATTGGAGGTACGTGAGTAAATATCAAAAGAAATACCCATGTTTAAAAGACTGCTCTTTATGATTGCGTGGTATTTGTCGACGATTTCCTGGGGACTAACACCTTCTTTCATAGCTCTTATAGTGATAGGCACACCATGTTCATCGCTACCCCCAACAAGTTTAATATCCCTTTTTCGGGCTCGTTGATACCGGCAGTAGATATCAGCAGGAATATAACAACCAGCAAGATGGCCAATATGCAATGGGCCGTTAGCATAGGGTAATGCAGCTGTTACAAGTATTCTTTTATAACTCATAGAATGCAAATATATAAATCAGTTATTGCTTTATATATTTATCATATGAATCGGAAGCATTTTTTGTCAGTAGTAGCAGGATTGCCTTTTGTTCCTTCTTTATCGGCTCAAACAACTATACTCAAAGATCAGGATGTAATTCTTCCTCCCACTTTGAAATATGGTGATACAATAGGTATTGTCGCTGCAGCAGGGTATATCAGCAAAGAAGATGTACAACCAGCTGTCAGGGAAATTACCAAATGGGGATTCAGGGTTAAATTAGGCAGTAGTATTGGAAAGAAGTATTTTAATTTCGGAGGAAATGATACAGAAAGATTATCCGATTTTCAGCAAATGCTAGATGATAAATCTGTCCAATCAATTATGGTGGCGCGAGGCGGTTATGGAATAGTAAGGATAATTGATAATATAGATTTTGCAAAATTTAAGCAACATCCGAAATGGATAATTGGTTTTAGCGATGTGACAGTTTTGCATGCCCATCTGCACACTTGTTACGGAATAGTTTCAGTGCACTCGAAGATGTGTAATAGTTTTCCTAAAGATTGGTCAACTGCCGACGAAATTCAGAAAAATACAATTCTTTCTATCAGAGATGCACTTACAGGGTCAACAATCAACTATCCTATTGTACCTAACGCATATAATAGAACCGGGCAGACAGAAGGTGTACTTGTGGGAGGGAATCTTAAATTGTTAGAAAACCTTTCCGGTACAAATAGTGATTTGTATACTAATGGTAAAATACTATTTATTGAAGATACCGGTGAATACCTCTACAGTATTGACCGTATGCTTTATAATTTAAAAAGATCAGGAAAATTAGTTGGATTAAAAGGCTTAATAATCGGTGGGTTCAAAGTGAAGCCTGATGATCCGGGTGAGGAGTTTGGTATGAACCTTTATGAAATAGTAATGGATAAAATAAAAGATTACAACTATCCGGTTTGTTTTGATTTTCCCGTTGGGCATCAAAAAAATAATTTTGCACTGAAATGTGGAGTAAAGCATAGGCTGTATGTATCCGAAAAAGTTTGTAAGCTTGAAGAAATAATAGAATCATGATAAAAATTCCTCCATATTTAAAATCCGGGGATACAATAGGTGTTGTTTGTCCTGCTGGTTATATGTCGGCCGAAAGAGTACAGCCTTGTATCGACAGATTACATGAGTGGGGATTTTACACAAAAACCGGTCTGACAATAGGCTCTTCTTCGAAAAATTATTTTTCCGGTACAGACGAAGAACGTTTGGACGATTTACAACAAATGCTGGATGATGATAATATTCAGGCTGTTTTATGTGGCAGGGGTGGTTATGGAATGACCAGAATAGTAGATAAAATAAACCTGAAAAAATTTAAAGAAAATCCTAAGTGGATAATTGGTTTCAGTGATATTACTTTATTGCATCTTCATATTTACAACACCACAGGAATTTCAACTTTACATGGACCAATGGCCGGAGCTTTTATAGACAAACCGGTTAATGACGAGGGTTTGTTAATATGGAAAGAGATAATTACCGGTCAAAAAATAAAATATACAATCCCTTCTCATCAACTAAATAGAAGAGGTGAGGCTGTAGGGGAGCTGGTGGGAGGCAATCTTGCTTTGGTTGCTCATAGTGTAGGCACGGACTCGGCTATTAAAACAAAAGGAAAAATATTGTTTTTAGAAGAAGTAGGTGAGTATCTATATAATATTGACAGAATGTTGCGCCAGTTAAAAAGAGCAGGTAAGCTGGATAAACTTGCCGGACTTGTTATTGGAGGATTTACCGATAATAAGGATACGGAAAGACCGTTTGGTAAAACAATAGAAGAAATAATATACGACGTTATTAGTGAGTATAATTTTCCAGTTTGTTTTGATTTCCCGGTAAGCCATAGCGAAAAAAATCTTCCTCTGAAAATAGGTGTTGGGTACAAATTAAAGATTTCAAAAAATAAAGTGATACTGGAGGAGTAAAAAGCAAAGTCTATTTTACAAGTACCTGAGATGGCTTTTTTTTCAATATTTGATGTCCGTTCATTTATGATTAAGCTGTATAAACGGTGTTGTAAATAAAGAGGAGATAAAAATCCGGATTGACAGTTCTGATATATAACTTAAAAAAAACTCATGAACATGAAGCGTTCTGAGTATTAATTAAAAAAATGAACGGATACCGTGTTAGGGCCGACAACTTTATTCAGAATATATAAAAACTTCATACACTCATTAAACAAAAAAAAGAGGCCATCTCTGTTTTGAGACGGCCTCCGACAAGTGTTTTTTTAGTTATGTCTGTTTTTAATTATGCTTTTTGATGTTTAGTGATAGCATCATTGTCTATTGTTACTCCAAGTCCTGCAGCTACAGACATTCCTAAACCAATATCTGCACGAAAGAAATGACATAGCTGCCTGTTAATGATTTCATCTTTTTTCGGACCATCAATTCCTTTCATTGCTCCTACTATATTACTCACTAAATTATTTTTGTCCTGTTGATTCAATACTTTTCTGAAGAAAATACCTGGTTGTGAATAGTGATCATCTTCTCCGGGAGCATTTCTGTCATACCATCCGGCACTATTGGAATAGAGATCTAATTCTTTTTGAGTATAGGCAGGGTCTGCTTTTATATTATCAAAACTATTTGGAAAATAGTTAGGATTGCTTCCTCCATTTCCATCTATTCTCATTAATCCGTCACGTTGATAATTATTCACCGCAAACGGACATCTGTTAACCGGGATTTGCTCATAATTGGATCCTAATCTATAACGATGAGCATCAGGGTAAGATAATATTCTTCCCTGTAGCATTTTGTCAGGTGAATGTTCTATTCCGGCCACTACATGTGCCGGAGCAAATGCAGCCTGTTCCACTTCGGCAAAATAATTTTCCGGAATTCTGTTGAGCTCCAGTACACCAACATCTATTAGAGGATAATCACCGTGTGGCCACACTTTGGTGAGATCAAAAGGATTAATGTTATATGTCTGAGCATCGGCCTCGGGCATAATTTGAATTTTTAGATTCCACTTAGGATATTCTCCTCGGTCTATTGCTTCAACAAGATCTCTTTGTGCATGATCGGGATCATCTCCTTTCATTTTTCCCGCTTCATCATTGGTGAAATTTTTAATGCCCTGTTGTGTTTTGAAGTGAAATTTAACCCAGAATCTTTCATTGTTTGCATTGACAAAACTGAAAGTATGGCTGCCGAATCCATGCATGTGACGATAACTAAACGGTGTCCCTCTGTCACTCATCAGAAATAATACCTGATGAAGACTCTCAGGGTTGAGACCCCAGAAATCCCACATCATTGTCGGACTTTTGGTATTAGTGCGAGGATCCCTTTTTTGAGTATGAATAAAATCGCCGAATTTTTTCGGATCCTTAATGAAAAATATAGGTGTATTATTTCCAACAAGATCCCAGTTTCCATCTTCCGTATAGAATTTTAAAGCAAATCCACGCGGATCTCTTTCTGCGTCTGCAGATCCCTTCTCACCTCCAACAGTAGAAAATCTGATGACTACCGGAGTTTGTTTACCTACCTGGGAAAATACTTTTGCTTTTGTGTACTGAGTAATATCATGAGTGACTGTAAACACACCATAAGCACCAGTGCCTTTTGCATGAACTACACGTTCCGGTATTCTCTCGCGATTAAAATGAGCCATTTTTTCGTGCAGGATAAAATCCTGGAGTAATAACGGACCTCTGGGGCCAACACTCATACTGTCTTCATTATGATAATAAGGAATACCAGAAGCTGTAGTTAGTTTTTTTTCATCACTCATATGGTTTTTATTTAAAGGTGAACAATAACGCAATGTCATACAAATGTCATGAAATCATTTTATAAATGCGATTGATTAACTTTATACTTAAATAGATTTTATCTATATGACTTTAGTACAATTGAGTTATGTGGTAGCTGTAGATAATCTGCGTCATTTCGCAGATGCTGCACAGCAGTGTCATGTTACCCAGCCTACACTTAGCATGCAAATACATAAGCTCGAACAAGAGCTTGGAGTTAAGATATTTGATAGAAGCAAACAACCTGTCATCCCAACAGAGAGTGGTCGCGAGATAATAGCCCAGGCGCGTAAAATATTATCTGAATATGAAGTAATCAAAAATATTGTGGACGAGAAAAAAGGAATTCATGCAGGTGAATTAAGAGTGGGTATTATTCCTACATTGGCTCCTTATCTCCTTCCTTTATTTGTACAGCGGTTTTCACAAAAATATCCAAGAGTAAAACTAATTGTGCATGAGATGACTACTGATGTACTTATTAATCGCCTCAAGGAAGGAAGAATTGATGTTGCAATATTAGTTACTCCATTGCATGAAAAGGGAATAAGGGAATATGTACTTTTTTATGAGAAGCTTGTTGCTTATGTGTCAAAAAAAAATGCATTGTATAAAAAGAATTATTTACTATCAAAGGATATTGATCCCAGTAAATTATGGCTGTTAGAAGAAGGGCATTGTTTCCGTTCGCAGATTATGAATTTATGCGAGTTGCAGAAGGCAGGAAAAGCGGGAAGTTTTTTTGAATACGAAGCCGGAAGTATTGAGACATTAAGAAGAATGGTGGAACTTAACGATGGTATCACCATTCTGCCTGAATTAGCAACAATGGATTTACGAACTTCTCAACAACAACTACTGAGACAGTTTAAGCAGCCGTATCCAATGCGAGAGGTAAGTTTGGTTGTACATAGGGATTTTGTAAAAAAGAAACTTGTGGAAATATTCAGGCAGGAAATAATTGCCGCTATCCCGGAAAAAATAAAAAAGAATAAGGGTAATATGGTTGTACCCATTTAATAGGTGCCGCAATGGATTTTTTATTAATGGTATGTCCAGCAAAATATAGAGAGTGCCCTGAAATAAAAAAGTACAATGTAATATGGTTGTACCTATTTAATAGGTTAAGCAATAATCTATTAAATAGGTACAACAAAATATAGAGATAACCTTTGCCATAAGCAATGGTCACTTATGATCGTGTTGTATTACGAAAGGTGTTGACTAAGACTCTTCTTCGTCGAATACTCTTTTGAGAAAAGGAGCGGATACCGGGGCCACTACCAATGGGAACTTTTCTACAGTTACATTTGCTGTGTCAAGACCAAAACCCCGTTCTTCAGAAAGAGATATTTCTTTGAACCAGAAGTATAATTTCATGATCAGTCTTTCGATAAAAGGAAGTTCATTATCCTGACTAAGATATTTTTCCAGAACAATAAATTGAAAGTCACCCACTACATTGTTTTTTTCCAGCGATTCATATCTGCTCGTAATATTTACCTCCTTGTTCGCGACAAGGTCAGATACTACTTTGCGGAACATAATATTAACCTTAGGCTCCATTCTGAATCCTAGTCGCAACTCTACTCTGATAATGTCGTTAGGGATAATATGGTCGACTTTGTATTCACTGGTATACGGATCATCTAGTGTGTCAACGTGTACAAACCAATAAATATCTGCCCGTTTGGGTTTTTTATTGAGAATAGAGTAAATGATTTTATGTTCAATTTCTTTCGGATTATTAGCGCTGGTAAGATATACAAGATGGGTAGCGTATTTGGGAACTGTTCTGTCGTTGCTGAGCTCCTGGATTTGTGGAATATAATGTTCCATTCTTACAAATTCCACATACCTGTTTTTTATTTTCCTGCTTCTGTACCAGACATACATTACGCTAAACATTAATCCTCCGATAATCAGTGTTATATAACCTCCATGTGTAAACTTTTGCATCAGCGCTACAAAGTAGGCGGCTTCAATAGCCATGAAGGAAAAAAGAAAAATATAAATGATAGCGGAGTTCACCCGTTTCCCTACCATATAGTTGGCAAAGAGTATAGTAGTGGTAAACATGGTGCAAATAATGGCGAGACCATAGGCGGCTTCCATACGGGATGATTCCCGGAAGTATAATACCATACCTACACAACCAGCGAATAGCAGAAAATTAATACCGGGAATAAACAATTGTCCTTTTTCTTCTGACGGATACCTGATTTTGAGTTTTGGCCAGAGATTAAGTCTTATGGCTTCACTGATAAGTGTGAAAGATCCCGAAATCATTGCCTGGCTGGCAATAATGGCTGCTGAAGTGGCTATGATTACTCCTGGAATAATGAACCATTGCGGCATAAGATCATAAAAAGCATTAATGCCTAAGCTGGCTTTTATTGCCGGAGTAATTTCTAGTCCATCGTGATTAGCCATTATATAAGCCCCCTGGCCAAAATAATTCAGTAAAAGACATGTTTTCACGTAAAACCAGGATATCCTTATGTTAGCTCTTCCACAATGACCGAGATCGGAGTACAGCGCTTCTGCTCCGGTAGTACAAAGGAAAACGGCTCCCAGTAGCCAATAACCTCCTGGATAATTTATCAGAAAGTCAATAGCGTAGTGAGGACTCAAAGCTTTTAAAATGGTAAGATCATCGAAAATGTGATAAACTCCCAGGACAGCCAGCATAGTGAACCAGATAAACATGACAGGTCCGAAAAGTTTTCCTATTGAAGCTGTTCCAAATTGTTGCAAAAAGAAAAAAGCAGCAAGAATGCTTAATACGATAATGACAATGGTGTTATCGTGGGGTTCCATTCCCAACGTTCGGAAAGCCGGCAGTTCTCTTAAACCTTCAATAGCAGAAGTAATGGAAATGGGCGGTGTAATAATTCCATCTGCAAGAAGCGCAGCACCACCGAGCATGGCTGGAATGACTAACCATTTTTTTCTTCGTCGAACAAGTGCGTATAAAGCAAAAGTACCTCCTTCACCTCTGTTATCAGCTTTAAGAACCAGCCAAACGTATTTAATAGTCGTTTGTAATGTGAGCGTCCAGATAATACAGGAGAGGGCTCCGATGATGATAGTGTCGCTGATGACTTTGCCTCCTATGATTGCATTAAAAACATATAATGGAGAAGTTCCAATATCACCGTAAATAATGCCTAGTGCGATAACAAGACCGGCGGCAGTAACTTTGTTGGTGTTTTTACCCACGTTAACAAAGGTATAGGGAAAAAATAATTAATTTGCTAATCATGTTCAGGAAAAACTATATAGTCATCACTAGCGTACTTGCCGTCTTCCTATTTATTAATTCGGCATTAGGTCAAAGGATATTCTATTCTGAGCCGGCTAAAGAAGACAATCGCCGCACCAACTTTGATATCATTGGAAAAGTAGGGAATAATACCCTTATTTTTAAGAACAACAGGAACGACAATTATATATCTGTATACAGTAGTGAAATGAAGCTGCTCAATACCGTTAATGTAAATTCCGAAAATCACAAGATTATCAATGTTGATTTTGTGCCTTATGCTGAAACGGTCTGGATGATTTATCAATATCAGCAAAAAAATATCCTTTATTGTATGGCCGTAAAGATTGATAGTGATGGTAAGTTATTGTCCAGGCCTTTAGAATTGGACACCACACTTATAGGTGGAGCTGCCAATAAAATTTATACTACAGTATACAGTGATGATAAGGAAAAAATAATGGTGTTTAAAATTAATAGCAGAAACCAGAGAAGTTTTCTGTTTACCACGCTATTATTTGATAAGGAACTGCAACTACAGAAAAAACATCAGTTGTCGATGCCTATGGAAGAGAAGAACGACTATTTTACCGAGTTCTTGCTCGATAACGAAGGCACACTTGTTTTTGGAAAATATGTTAGAAGGGGAGGAGGTGATTTTGTTACAGATCTTAATCTTGTGATAAAAGAAGCGGATGCTGATACTTTTGCCATTTATGACCTGAGAACTGCAGACAGAATTCTGGATGAAGTGAAAATAAAAATCGATAATACCAACAAAAGATATCTTTTTTCAGCATTCTATTATCGTCAGAAGAGAGGAAATATTGAGGGACTTTATGCCGTAACCTGGGACCGAAGTATGTCCTCTGTGATCAGACAGCATTTATTGCCGTTTACCGATCAGATACGTCAGCAGGCAAAAGGTCCGGATGCTAATCTTAAAATAGCATTTAATGATTATTTTATTAAGAATATTATCGTCAAAAAAGATGGCGGATATATATTAATAGCTGAATCCATGTATTCCTCCAGCAGGGGTGGAGGGGCATTTAACCGATGGGATTATATGGGATGGAACAGTCCCTGGAATTATCCGTTTAATAATTATTATTATTCTCCTTATTATGGATTTGGAGGTTATGGATCTCCATTCTCTAACCGATGGGGAATGGGTGCACCAACGCGTTACCATGCAGAAAATATTATGATTCTTGCTTTTGACAATCGAGATAGTCTTGAATGGAGTAATGTAGTTCCTAAGGCACAGTTTGATGATCAAACTGATGGACTGATTTCTCACCAGGTACTAAACACCGGAGGAGAGCTTCATTTCTTATATAATAATTATGAGCGCAGGACTCTGCTGTTAAATGATCAAACTATTGATGCAGAAGGGAAAGTTACCAGGAGACCAACATTAAAAAATCTGGATAGGAATATTGATTTTATGCCCAGATATGGCAAACAGATCAGTGCTCGGTCAATAGTTATGCCTTGTCAATACAGGAACTATCTTATTTTCGCAAGAATTGATTTTTAAATATTCCTTGAGTGATAGGTATTTTCCGACAAAAAAATCCTGGTAATACACTTGTCCTGCTTATTTATGGAGTTGTATTGAAGTTGGGTATAATATTTAAATCCCCGGCACCTCTGAAATTTGCAGAGGATCATTATCTATATAATCTGATACTCAGGTGGGTTGCTCCTTTACAGATTCCTGATTTTGTATACGGTCTGTTAGCTTTTATGTTGATCTTTTTTCAGGCTTTTATGCTGAATAAAATATGCATAGACCAGAAGCTAATGACTAAGCCCAACTATTTACCAGGAATGGCTTATATGTTGATCAGTTCTCTGTTCATTGAGTGGAATTATTTTTCTGCGCCCCTGCTTGTTAATAGTATACTGATCTTCATTTTTTACAAAATGGTTGGGTTGTATAATACTAACAAAGCCTTCTCCAGTATTTTTAATATTGGATTATTGATAGGGATAATGACTTTATTGTATCAGCCTACAGTGATTTTTATTCTCATGCTTCCATTTTCTTTATTCATCATGAGGCCATTCAGGATTAGAGAGTGGATGGTAGGATTATTAGGTATTACGATTCCTTATTATTTTCTGGCTCTTGAGCCGCTATTTACTGATAACTGGAATTGGGGACATTTATTCCCTGATATGGATCTTGATTTTCCGGCTATGCCATCTTCAATATTTGTTACAGTTAGTATTGCTCTGTTAATTATTCCTTTTGTGGTGGGTGGCTTCTTTGTACAGGCAAATCTGAATAAGATGCTTATCCAGATCAGGAAGGCCTGGAGTCTGTTACTGCTGTTTCTGATATTTTCTATCTTTATTATTTTGGTGAACGGAGGAATTAACTACGTTAACTGGAGCTTTGGACTAATGCCGCTGGCAGCTTTTCACGGCGCTGCTTATTATTACCCTAATAAGTTAATATTTCCCCGTATCCTACACTGGTTGACGTTTCTGTATGTTATTTACCTGGTGTATTTTATGCCTTAACTTGTGTCTTATGTTTTCCAATGTGAGTTCACAAGCCTGTCGTTCAGGTGCTCAAAAACACGTAATTTCGCCTAAAAATTAAACTATACGCATGAAGTTTGGGATTGTTGTTTTTCCGGGGTCCAATTGTGACAGAGATATGCAGGAGGCTTTGCAGAACGACCTTAATCAGGAAGTTGTCATGTTATGGCATAAGGATAAGGATATAAGCATGTTGTCCAAGCAGGATTGTATTGTGCTTCCGGGAGGATTTTCCTATGGAGATTATCTTCGTTGCGGTGCTATTGCGCGCTTTAGCCCCATGATGCAAAGTGTTATCGATTTTGCCAATAAAGGTGGCAATGTTTTGGGTGTATGTAATGGTTTTCAGGTGCTGTGTGAGGCGCATCTGCTTCCCGGTGTTTTACTACGAAACGTAAATCAACAGTTTCTTTGCAAAAACGTGCACCTTAAAGGTGTAGGTACTGATAGAGTGCTGAAAATTCCTATTGCGCATGGCGAGGGAAGATACTATGGTGAGGATAAATTGCTGGATGAACTGGAAAAGAATGATCAGGTTATTTATCGATACTGTGATGAATCCGGTAATATTACTCCTGAAGCAAATTATAATGGTTCCAGCAGAAATATTGCCGGTATTACTAATAAGGAGAGAAATGTATTTGGAATGATGCCTCATCCTGAACGAGCTACCTCTGATGTATTGGGAAACACAGATGGACGTATAGTACTGGAAGCTTTGTTACTGTCAAAAACTTATGCACTGCGCTGATTGAATTAAATCTTAATATTTCATTAAGGTTTAATACCCCACTTTTGGTAGTTTAACGCTTGCAACCCTGAATTATATGCTACACAAAAAGAATTTTCTATTACTTCTGTTTTTGCTTCCTCTTATTTTATTTGCTCAGAATCCAACGGTATATGAATGGTCTGTAAGCAGTAAAAAGATTGATGATGGTAAGTACGAACTGATTTTTACCACTACAGGAAATAAGGAATGGCAACTATACGGACCTAATGAAGTGATCAGTGATGTTCCCTCCACCGAACTTGATTTTGATTCTTCAGTTACCCTTCAACCTCCATTTGTGGAAACGGGTAAGTCAATCACAGTTGTCAGTGAACTTTTTGATAATGCCAGCTTTAAGGTATACCATGAACCATTATCATTTACTGCCACTATTGTTATAGATGGTCGGGTTCCCGCTAAATTATTAGGAAAACTTAATTATTCCTATGGTAAAGGAGATGAGTTTTATCCTGGTAATGTATTCCCATTTTCCGTCGAATTAGAAGGTGGTCAGGAATCGGATGTGAAAATAAAGATTGAAAGTTTTGATCTTCTTCATCCGGTTAACGATTGCGGAGATGATACTACCGGTGGTAAAGGGTTGTTTACTATATTTTTATTGGGATTTGCAGGTGGATTTATTGCACTATTAACACCATGCGTTTTTCCTTTGATACCTTTAACTGTTTCATTTTTTACAAAACAATCGCAGGATAGGAAAAAAGGAATATTCAATGCGTTAATGTATGGCTTTTTTATATTTCTGATATACTTATTATTAAGCGTTCCCTTTCATCTTATCAGTAATGTTAGTCCGGAAATACTGAATAATATCTCCACTAACGTATGGTTAAATATTATCTTCTTCCTCATTTTTGTATTTTTTGCACTTTCGTTTTTTGGATATTATGAGATTGGTTTGCCTGCAGGGTTGGCCAATAAAATAGACTCTCGTTCCGGAATGGGTACATTAGGAGGTATATTTTTTATGGCTATGACATTAGCCATTGTGTCTTTTTCCTGCACGGGCCCCATATTAGGATCACTGTTAGCCGGAACTGCTTCCGAAGGCGCTTGGCCGCTAACGGTAGGATTAGCTGGATTTGGTCTGGCGCTGGCACTGCCTTTTGCCCTTTTTGCTATGTTTCCCGGATGGTTGCAATCTTTACCAAAATCAGGTGGATGGCTTACTTCTGTGAAAGTTGTATTAGGGTTTCTTGAACTGGCTATGGCTGTTAAGTTTTTATCGAATGCAGATCTTGTTGAACAATGGGGACTTATTAAAAGAGAAGTCTTTATTGGCTCATGGGTAATAATAGGTATTCTGATCGTGTTATATCTGTTAGGAAAAATAAGATTTCCTCATGATGGGCCTCTTAAAAAACTCGGTGCCGTGCGATTGATGTTTATAGTTGTTTTTGCTGCAGCTACTCTCTATTTGCTTCCGGGTTTGACTAACACGAGAGCTGCCAACCTGGGATTGATCAGCGGTTTTCCTCCTCCTTTGTGTTATTCATTGTATAGCCATCCAATAAATTGTGAAACCGGAATAGAACCTTTAAGAGATTATGATGAAGCATTAGCATTAGCGAAAAAGGAGAACAAACCTTTGCTCATCGATTTTACAGGATGGGCCTGCGTGAACTGTCGCAGGATGGAAGAAAATGTGTGGCCCGATGCGGAAGTGTCAAAACTTATTAAGGATAATTATGTAATCGTTTCTCTTTATGTGGATGAACGAAAAAAGTTGCCCGCTCCGGATCAGATTATGTATAAAACCAAGCAGGGGGCTGATAAGAAAATAGAAACTGTCGGCGATAGATGGGCCACATTTCAATCTGAAAACTTCGATGCTGTTCAGCAACCTCAGTATGCTATAGTGCATCCGGACGAAATTATTCTCACTAAAACTAAAGGATATACATCTTCAGCAAAAGAATTTGCCAGGTGGCTGGATTGTGGATTAGATGCTTTTAAAAAAGTAAATAACCGATAGGATAAATAGGGAAGGCAACCTCGGTTACAGAATGCAGTTAATAGAATAGTAAATTAACTTTTAGCGATTTAAATAGTGATACAAATAAAAAGAGGGTCTATATAATAGACCCTCTTTCGGCTTTCGTACTAGCCAGTTATTTGATGCACTTGTATCTTAAAGTGCAATGTTTTTCTGTGTCATCATTTTGCGTAGGTTGATTAAACCATAACGCATTCTGCCTAATGCAGTATTGATACTGCAATTGGTAAGAGATGCAATCTCTTTAAAAGACAGATCAGCGTAGTGACGGAGAATAATTACTTCGCGTTGGTCTTCGGGAAGAAGATCAAGCATCATACGTACTCTTTCGTGACTTTGGCGTTTCATGATTTTTTCATCTGCCCCTTCTTCGGTAAAATTGATTACCTCAAAGATGTCACGATCATCGCTTGTTCTGATGGAGGGTGTACGCTTAACCTTGCGGAAATGATCTACGCAAAGATTGTGTGCAATACGCAGAGCCCAAGGCAAAAATTTGCCTTCTTCTGTGTACCGTCCACCACGGATGGTGTCAATAATTTTAATTAATGAGTCCTGAAAAATGTCTTCCGCCAAATACTTGTCTTTTACAAGAAACAAAATAGAAGTGTACATTTTGTCTTTGTGACGTAACACAAGTGTTTCGAGAGCATTTAAATCTCCATCCTGAAAATTTTGGATGAGTTCATTGTCAGTTTTCGCACGTAAAGAAGAGTTCATAAAACTTCTACAGTTTTGAAGGTGATAGGATATATATTATATGGATTCTAAAAAGTGAACTATTGTTTGGTTTTTCTTGAGTAGAAGAATTCGTCGATAGGCGTCTAGTTTTTTGTTTGTTTCGTGGACAATATTACGGACTAAAGATATACACTTTCCTCAAATAACCAAACTTTCATATCTGTTTTATGGTAAATCTTAATCCTAAGTAAATATTTGTACTTAGTTATGGTTCACGAAAGGTATTTTTGCAGGTTCATATACTATGGCCACCACCACTAAAAAGCGCAGATCCGGCAAAAGCGGAGCAGAAGATAAGGACGTAATCCTTATAAAAGGAGCGAGAGTACATAATCTTAAAAATGTAACTGCCGAAATACCTCGGAATAAGCTGGTAGTTGTTACTGGTGTTTCCGGTTCGGGAAAGTCTTCATTAACTATTGATACGCTTTTTGCTGAAGGACAAAGGCGCTATGCAGAAAGCCTCAGCGCATATGTCAGGCAGTTTATGTCCAGAATGGTTAAACCAGATGTGGATTATATTAAAGGTCTCTGTCCGGCCATTGCTATAGAGCAGAAAGTTATAACGCGCACTCCCCGATCAACAGTAGGGAGCATGACAGAAATATACGATTATCTGCGATTGTTGTATGCACGTATTGGTCATACCATATCGCCTGTTTCAGGTAAGGAAGTTAAAAAAGATGATGTTGGAGATGTTGTAGAAGCCATTACGCAAATGGCAAAGGATGATAGAATGTTGCTATTGGTACCTTTTAAACAGCATGTAAACAGAAAATCAGATGAAGAGCTGAATATTCTTGTTCAAAAAGGGTTTTCAAGGTTGTTGGTCGATGGAGAAGTAATACGGATCGAAGAATTACTCGAGAGTGCACAGACGAAGAAGGGTTGGAAAGCCGGTAAAGAGACATATGTATTGATAGATAGACTTGTTGCAAAAGATTTTGATGAAGATGACAAGCATAGAATAGCAGATTCTGTTACAACGGCTTTTTATGAGGGGGATGGTGAAATGTTTCTTTTAATTAATAATGAAAAAAAGTTGCAGTTCTCTAATCGTTTTGAACTGGACAATATTGTTTTTGAAGAACCTGTTCCGGATTTGTTTTCTTTTAATAATCCTTTTGGTGCCTGCCCTGTTTGTGAAGGGTTTAGTCAGGTGTTAGGAATAGATGAAGACCTGGTTATTCCTGATAAAAGGTTAAGTGTATACGAAGGTGCTGTTGCTCCGTGGAAAGGTGAGAAACTGGGAAAATGGAAGGATAATTTTATTAAAACATCCAAGTCTGCTTCTTTTCCTATTCATAAACCTGTTATAGACCTTACTAAACAACAATATAAGCTGTTATGGGAAGGAGATGATACTATTGCCGGAATTGATGATTTCTTTAAGGAGGTAGAACAAAATCTTTATAAAGTACAATACCGCGTATTATTATCCAGATACAGGGGAAGAACTTTATGTCCCGAATGTAAAGGATACCGATTAAGAAAAGAGGCGTTGTATGTAAAAGTAAAGGATAAACATATCGGTGAATTATGCGAAACACCGGTAAAAGAACTGGCTAACTGGTTTAATAATTTGTCACTGAGTAAACACGATCAGGAAGTAGCCAAAAGAATATTGATTGAAATCAATATTCGATTAAGGACATTGCTGGATGTGGGTTTAGGTTATCTTACTTTAAACCGTCTCGCCAACTCACTGAGTGGAGGTGAAAGTCAACGTATACAGCTTACGCGTTCTTTGGGTAGTAACCTGACGAATTCCCTGTATATATTGGATGAGCCCAGTATAGGATTACATGCACGTGATACGCAGCGATTAATAGGAGTGCTGAAAGAACTGAGAGATTTGGGAAATACTGTAGTTGTTGTGGAACACGATGAAATGATGATGCGAGAGGCCGATCATATAATTGATATGGGACCGTTGGCATCTCATCTGGGGGGAGAAATTGTGGCAGCAGGAAACTATGATGAAATCATTGCTGATAAAAAAAGCTTAACCGGGCAATACCTGAGCGGCAAACTTTCTATTAGTCCTCCGGAACGTGTACGTAAATGGAACCGCTCCATTACTGTTAAAGGTGCACGTCAGCATAATTTAAAAAATATTGATGTAGAGTTCCCCTTACATACTTTATGCGTGGTTAGTGGGGTAAGCGGCAGCGGTAAAACTACTCTTGTTAAGCAAATTCTCTTCCCTGCATTAAGAAAGTTGAAAGGTGAGCCTGGCGATAAGATTGGTATGCATAAGGAAATATCCGGTGATATTGATATGATATCGCAGATAGAAATGGTTGATCAGAATCCTATTGGAAAATCATCCAGGAGTAACCCTGTTACTTATGTTAAGGCTTATGATGAAATACGTGACTTGTATTCAAAGCAACCTTTAAGTAAAATAAGAGGTTATCAGCCCAAGCATTTTTCTTTTAATGTTGATGGAGGCAGATGTGATGCCTGTAAAGGGGAAGGAGAACAATTAGTTGAAATGCAGTTTCTGGCAGATGTTCATTTGACCTGTGAGGTATGTAACGGCAAAAGATTTAAAGAAGAGGTGCTGGAAGTTAAGTATAAGGATAAATCTATCTTCGATATACTGGAAATGTCTGTTGATGATGCTATTCTCTTTTTTAAAGATGAAAAAGATATTCATAAAAAACTTCAGCCATTAAGTAATGTGGGACTGGGTTATGTTAAACTCGGACAATCATCCGATACTTTATCCGGCGGAGAGGCACAGAGAGTAAAGCTCGCGTCTTTTCTGGGTAAAGGAAAAGGTCAGGGACATATTCTGTTTATTTTTGATGAGCCTACCACCGGTCTACACTTTCACGATATCAGTAAATTACTGGCATCTTTTAACGCATTGATCGAACAGGGACATTCTATCATTGTTATTGAACATAATACTGATGTCATTAAAAGTGCTGACTGGTTAATTGACCTGGGACCCGAAGCGGGAGACAAGGGAGGTACTCTTGTATTTGCCGGTGTCCCTAAAGGAATTACTAAGGTAAAAGAAAGTTATACCGGCAGGTTCTTATCTTAACCTGTTCATACTTTTTACCAATTTTTCATCTCGGTAGATACCTCTTGCTGCCAGAAAGAAAAATACGACCATTACAACTGGAAGAACAGCACCTACCTGATAAGAACCTGTGAGAATATTATTCTCGGTCTTAAAATTTTCTACCATGTAGTATTCGAGAAACAGAAAACCCAAGGAAAAAATGAGTCCGAAAATAGCGAGCTTAAACTGAAGTTTTCTGTTCTTGAAAAGGAACAAGCTGATCAACGCAAGCAAACCCAGGGCTACAATCACTATTGATAAAACAAGACTACCTGCAAAATTAAATGGAAGGGTAGTTCCATTAGGAAGATCCCCTTCAAATAAAATCAGTCTTGATGTAGCAAATGCGGTAATGGCTACCAAAAGCAACCACAGAGTTTGTATGCGTTGTATCATAAAATAAATTTAACCTAATTCAGGATATAATGGAAATTGCTTCATAAAGGTATTGACTTCATGTGCAATGATCTCCAGTGCGTTTTCATCATCAGCTTTTATGAGCGCCTGATCAATAAAGTCGACTATCTTATCCATATGCTCCTCTTTTAATCCTCTGCTAGTAATAGCTGGTACACCTAATCTTATACCAGAAGTGACAAAAGCAGATTTATCATCGTAAGGAACCATATTCTTGTTGACGGTGATATCGGCCTTTCCTAATACCTGCTCCGCTTTTTTACCGCTTATGTTTTTATTTCTTAAATCAAGAAGCATAAGGTGATTGTCTGTGCCTCCGGAAATGATATTATAACCTCTGTTTGTTAAAGCTTTTGACATGGCCTGTGCATTGGTAATGATCTGACCGGCATAAGTTGTGAATTCATCACTAAGAATTTCTCCGAATGCAATAGCTTTTGAGGCAATAATATGCTGTAAGGGACCACCCTGTATACCTGGAAATACTGCCATGTCCAGCAGGTTGCTCATCATTTTCAGGTTGCCTTTATTGTCTTTTTGTCCAAATGGATTTTCGAAATCTTTTTTCATTAAAATGATTCCGCCTCTTGGTCCTCTGAGTGTTTTATGTGTTGTGCTGGTTACAAAGTGGCAATGTTCAAAAGGAGAGTTTAATAATCCTTTTGCTATTAATCCCGCAGGGTGTGCCATATCACACATAACAAAAGCGCCAATTTCATCGGCAACTTTCCGGATACGGGCATAGTCCCAGTCACGGCTATAAGCCGAAGCTCCACAGATAATAAGTTTGGGTTTTTCATTTCTGGCTACTGTTTCAAGCGTTTCATAATCTACTCTTCCATCCTCTTTTTTTACCCCATAAAAAAGTGTCTGGTATAATTTGCCTGAAAAGTTTACGGGAGAACCGTGAGTAAGGTGTCCTCCCATGCTCAGGTCAAGTCCTAATATCTTGTCGCCAGGTTGTAAAATGGCCAGCAGTACGGATGCATTGGCCTGGGCTCCGGAATGAGGTTGTACATTGGCATACTCGCAGTTAAATATAGATTTAAGGCGGTCAATAGCCAATTGTTCAGTCTGATCCACTACTTCACAACCTCCATAATATCTTCTTCCGGGATATCCCTCTGCATACTTGTTTGTCATTACATTTCCCATGGCGATCATTACATCATAGGAAACAAAATTTTCTGAAGCTATTAATTCAATTCCACGACGTTGACGTTCCAGTTCTTTTCTGATGAGGTCGAAAACTAATGTATCTTTTTGCATGAGCTGATTTTGTTGTATTTGAATATTAACCTTTTTATTATAACCAAGGTATCGGATAACATAATTGGGTCTGCACGAAAATTGCCGCAAAAATAATGACAGTAGGCATATAAAAATGCACTACTTTCACGAAAGAATGAAAGCGATAATACCAGTGGCTGGTGCGGGAACCAAATTACGTCCCCACACCTATACTCAGCCAAAGGCACTCATCCCGTTAGCAGGCAAGACGATTCTTAGTATAATAATAGAGCAACTACGAGAAGCAGGCATTACTGACTTTATATTTATCATAGGATACCTGGGCGATAAAATACGCGATTATGTGACAGAGAAGTATCCGGATATCAATGCGCACTTTGTCAATCAAAATGAGCGTCAGGGAATCGGACATGCGATTTTTCTTACCAGAGATATAGTAAATAATGATGAAGTGTTTATTGTTTTGGGCGATACCATCTGCGAATATGATGTGAGCGATGTTATTTCCCGTGATCACTCTTGCCTGGGAATTAAACGTGTAGATGATCCCCGCGACTTTGGGGTGGCGGAAATTGGCGAAGACGGATTTATTACTAAAGTGGTAGAGAAACCGCAGATACCTAAATCTAATATGGCCCTGGTAGGGATTTATAAAATAAAAGAATCATCAGTATTATTTGAATGTTTGGAAAATAACATTCGTAATGAAATAAAGAGCAGGGGGGAATTTACTATTACCGATGCAATAGAATGCATGATTACAGGTAAAGTAAAACTACAACCCTTCAAAGTCCAAAACTGGTTTGATTGCGGAAAGAAAGATACGTTACTGGAGTCGAATGCAACATTGTTAAAAAAATTCGGCGGACTAATAGCTAAAGAACATCGTTTTGAAAACTCTATTATTGTTCCTCCTGTGAGTATAGCGGCAGGTTGTGAAATTAAAAATTCAATCATTGGCCCGAATGTTACAATAGGTGAGAAAGTAAGTATTAATTATTCAGTGATTAAGGATTCTATTATCGGTTCCTTTGCTGATCTATCCGATATTGTATTGACTAAATCGCTAATTGGCAGCGATACTGAGGTGAAAGGAGAAAGTAGAAGTTTAAACATTGGTGATAATACGGAAATCGATTTGGGCGAATCGTAGCATTATATTACTGAGCTGTTATTTTTTAACAATTTCCGATGTATAAGAAATTAAAAAATAGCTAATTTCCTGCCCTGATTTGTAACATTCTTAGTAATTTCTCGGTCTTACTGCTAAAACCTAATCTATCTTTTATGCATTGCATTAAATTGTTGGTTCTTTTTTTAAGTCTGACTTTTTTGTCGAATTATGTAATGGCTAATACAGGTGATGGATCCTCAAAGCCTACGCTGATTGGTTCCGTATCTGATGCTTTATCGAAAAAGCCTGTAAAAGGAGTAAGTGTTCGTGTAACTTCTTCTTTAAGTAAGACGCGTAAGTCGGTTACTACAGATGCGTTTGGCAAGTTTTCTATTTCAGCTCTTCCGGAAGGTGAATTAACTATTATTCTTGAAAAGAAAGGCTATAAAACTTACAAGAAAGAAAAGGTAATGGTCAAAGATGGTAAGCAGCTAAAGTTAAATATAGATATGTTTAACGATCACGAAGAAACCACTGATTTGTTTCATCCTCTTTTACGCATGATGGAAAGCTGATAACTGAGCGGCTACTCTTTCCCCATCCATTGCTGCGCTAACAATCCCTCCAGCATATCCTGCACCTTCTCCACATGGATAAAGTCCTTTTATTTGTGGATGTTCAAGCGTGATGGCATCCCTCGGTATTTTTACAGGCGAAGAGGTTCTTGATTCGGTAGCCACCACCATCGCTTCATTAGTAAAATATCCTTTCATTTTTTTTCCGAATAATTGGAAAGCCTGACTTAAAGAATTATATATATAAGATGGAAGCACTTCATGCATTAAAGCGCTATTAATTCCTGGTACATAGGAGCAGTCCGGAAAAGTAGAAGAAGATTTGCGGTTTGTAAAATCTACCAGTCGCTGAGCAGGAGCAACAAATTTTCCACCTCCGTGCGCGTAGGCGTTCTTCTCAACAGCAGCCTGAAATTCTAATGCAGCCAGTGAACCAAATGGCTCAATGAGGTGGGCATAGTCTTTTTCATTTACAGCTACAACAATGCCCGAATTAGCAAAAGGGTTGTTTCTTTTTGAAGGTGACCAGCCATTGACTACAAGTTCGTGCGGAGAGGTAGATGCCGGAGCGATAATTCCTCCCGGACACATACAAAAAGAAAATACCCCTCTTTCCTCTACCTGCTGCACCAACGAGTAGGACGCTGGGGGTAGAAAAACACTTCTTGGGAGGCAATGGTATTGAATATTATCAATTAGTTCCTGTGGGTGTTCAACCCTAACTCCAAGAGCAAAGGGTTTTGCCTCAATAAGTATATTCTTTTTATGGAGAAGTAAAAAAATGTCACGTGCTGAATGTCCGGTAGCCAGAATAAGCGCATCTCCTTCAAATTTATTACCGTCGGATGTGCTTACTGAATGTAGACGATTATTCTGTATATTTAGATCTGTTATTTTTTTATTGAATAATATCTCTCCCCCATGTGCAATGATAGCTTCTCTTATGGACGTTATTATTTGTGGTAACTTATTTGTGCCAATATGAGGATGGGCATCATAAAGAATATTTTCATCGGCTCCGAATTGTACAAGAATATTTAAAATGCGATTAACGTCTCCTCGTTTTGTACTTCGTGTATATAATTTTCCATCACTATAAGTGCCCGCACCACCTTCACCAAAACAATAATTACTTTCCGGATTAATTATACCTTCTTTATTTAATAATGCAAGGTCTCTTCTTCTTGCACGAACATCTTTTCCTCTTTCAAGAAGTATAGGTTTAACTCCCTGTTCAATAAGTTTTAAAGCAGCAAATAGTCCTGCCGGACCAGCCCCTGCTATAATTATTTTTTTTGAGGATAAAAAAACATCTTTAAGTTTAATTCTTTCTATTCTTCTTTCTATAAAGGGTTCGTCAATAAAAACTCTTACAGTCAGAAGAAACATAGGGTTTTTACTACGAGCATCTATAGAACGTTTAATGTAATTGATTCCTGTAATGGAGTTTTTTTTTACAGAGAGGTGACAAGCTATATATTGTTTTATGGTATCTTCAGAAGCTGCCTCTGAAGGTAAGAGTTTGATTGTTAATTGTTGCTGCAACGTATTCCATTTACAGGCAAAGTTCTGATATTATTCTCTATAATTTATTTAATTGAACAAACAAAATTTCTTCAAAGAAATAAAGCATTTTTTTTATCACAATTGATGAATAAAAAATTTTTTATTCAAGGAAAAGTTTTGATATTCGTTCCCCTGCGTTACTTTTTTGGAATCAAAAAACGGCAGCCAAGTGAGAAGGATTCGTGACTGGAAATAATACTCTTAATTCTACATAAACTGCTTTCAAAACAAAATGGTAAAGACATTCGAACAAGTCTGGAGCAATTGTTTAGATATAATAAAAGACATAGTTGAGTGGCAGCATTTTACAACGTGGTTCGAACCTATAAAACCTGTGGAGCTTAAAGGGAATATATTAGTGATTCAGGTGCCCAGCCAATTTTTTTATGAATACCTGGAAGAACATTACGTAAATTTATTAGCGAAAACACTAAGAAGGATACTTGGTAAAGAAGCGAGGTTGGAATATAGGATAATGGTGGATAGTGGTAATCATCACAACAAACCATTAACTATGGATGTTCCTACCCACGGATACAAAACATTTTCTAACAATGAAATGGATTTTCCGTTGATAATAAACAATCCTGTAAAGAATCCATTTGTGATTCCCGGTCTCAAAAAAATGCAGATCGATTCACAATTGAATCATATATATACATTCGATAATTTTATTGAAGGTGATTGTAACAGAGTTGCACGCCGGGCAGGTAAAACTGTAGCAGAAAAACCCGGAGCCAGTTCATTCAACCCTCTTGTATTATATGGTGGAGTAGGATTGGGAAAAACACACTTGGGTCAGGCTATCGGTAATGAAACAAAAAGATTACATCCCAATAAAGTAGTGTTATATGTAAGCTCTGAAAAATTCATTAATCAGTTTCAGGATCATAGCCGAAATAATGCTATTAATGATTTTATTCATTTTTATCAGATGGTTGATGTACTGATTATTGATGATGTTCAGTTTTTCAACAGAGCTGAAAAATCACAGGATGCTTTCTTTGCGATATTTAATCATTTGCATCAAAGTGGAAAGCAGCTGATCATGACATCGGATAAAAGTCCGAAAGATCTTGAAGGGATGCAGGAACGCTTATTAAGCCGGTTCAGATGGGGATTAAGCGCTGATCTTCAAACACCCGATTACGAAACGCGTATTGATATACTGGAACGTAAAATGAAGAATGATGGGCTGGATATGCCTAAAGAAGTGGTTAAATATCTTGCTTATA
>CAZQIQ010000031.1:34061-37050 GCA_964593835.1 uncultured Chitinophagaceae bacterium | reverse complement strand
TACGCTACGCCCCGAAGGGTAATAATAATCATTGATTATCAAACCGGGCTGCAAAAATAATGGGTTCAGATGATTAGAACAAAACAAACTGTGATTTTTATCCATTTCTTTTTCCACTATGTGTTGACGACCAGCGCCTAAACATACTTTTTGTCGATTTATTTCGTTATTATTGTGATTATTCAACTCTCTACACGGTTATTGCCATAAAGGCGTTCTAAATACTAAAATACCGCCTCTTTATCTACAGCCTGCCATCGTTGCGATAGTCATATCTGATGCTTTGCCTGCCAATACGGGTTCTTACAGCAGTTTTGAATCAGTAAAAAGTTTAAATAAGTGCCAACTCATTGAATCAATACGATTGAATGATAAAAGCACATGGAATAATATAAGAACATGAACAAACCAATTGAAAACTAAACTATAAATAAGATGATGACGAAAAAAGGCTTCCTGATCGATATGGACGGTGTAATCTATAAAGGAAGTGAACCTATTCCAGGTGCCGTAAAATTTATTAATACCCTGCGCGAAAATGGCTTTCCGTTCCTATTTCTTACTAATAATAGTCAGCGTACCAGTAGAGATATTTGCTATAAACTCTGCAAAATGGGGTTTAATGTGACTGATGAAGATATTTTTACCTGCGGTATGGCAACAGCACGCTACCTGGCCTCACGCAAAGAAAATGGTACAGCCTATGTAATAGGAGAGGGCGGTTTGCTAAACGAAATGCATAAAGTGGGCTACTCTATCGTGGAAGATCATCCCGATTTTGTGATCATCGGTGAAGGCAGAACGATTATGCTGGAGGCTGTTGATAAAGCCATTAATATGGTAATGGATGGCTCTAAACTTATTGCTACTAATATGGATCCTAATTGCCCCGTAGCCGGAGGAAAATACCGCGCAGGCTGTGGTGCATTTGTGGCGATGATTGAAGTAGCAACGGGAAAACAGGCATTTAGTGTGGGTAAGCCAAGTCCTGTCATGATGCGCATGGCACGTAAAGCACTCGGACTGGCAACAGCAGAAACCATTATGATTGGAGATACGATGGGAACAGATATACTGGGAGCCGGATCGATGGGTTTCACTACTGTACTGACCCTTTCCGGTGTAACTAATAAAAATGACCTTGACCAATATGGTTATACTCCTGATTTTGTCATTAACTCAGTAAAAGACCTTTTGGATAAAGATCTCTTTTATAAAGTTTTGGAAAATCAGTCTGCCCAGCCTGAACTCATCTTGGCTTAAGCTGCTGTTTTTTGTAGTAGTTTGACAGGTTGATCAGTAAAACGCTGACAAGGATAATAATCAGTCCGGTGATTTGCAGCATAGTGATTTTTTCATTGGCGAGAATTACACCTAACAATACGGCTACGATAGGATTTACATAAGCGTATGTGCTTACCTGTGTGGCCGGACGCACCTGCAATAACCATATGTAGGCGGTATAGGCTACAAAAGAACCCATAATGACCAGATAGGAAACGGCAAACCATGCTTCGTTTGAAATCCCGGTCCAGTCCATATTGTTTAATTCTCCTCTGATAAATATACCTGGGGTGAATGCAATAGCCCCAAAAAACATCTGCCAGGCAGCACTTGCTGCACCTGGTATTGATGATGGATGTTTTTTAGAATATAACGATCCGCCAGACCATGCAATAACGGATAGGGTTAATATGAATAATCCTGTTATTTCCTGCATATTACCCAGTGTAGAAAAAGCGTGCTTTAATGGATCTGCAAATAATAATATCACTCCTGCAAAACCTATTAACAATCCAAATATCACAGATCTGTTTCTAATGTTCTCCTGCCATTTGCCTCTATCCAGCAACACAAACCATAAGGGTGCAGAAGAAACCATAATAGCAGCCATAGCGCTGGGTATTGTTTGTTCCGCCCATATTACTCCGCCATTCCCAATAAACAAAAGTAAGAACCCAATTACAGCAGCGTGTTTAATATCCTTCCATACAAATAATTTTATCCCTTTAATTAAACACCATACTATCAATATAGTCGCAGCTCCATAATAACGTAATGCTCCTAGTAAAAAAGGAGGAAAATCTTTTAAAGCCTGCTGAATGAAAAAGTAAGTTGATCCCCAGACGATGTATACTGTAGCAAATGCAATAATTACCTGGAAAGAGGATGAGGACTTCGACTCATGTGACGACATAATGCATTATTGAAGCAGCAAATTTAGCATTATGTTGTTTGCTCTCTGATAATATTTTTTGCAATTGTTTATTATATGAAGTGATTGACTCGTGTCAATATTTATTTAGTACATTATCCGGGCTGAATAATTATTTAATGATGTTTATTGAAACAAATTGAGTTTTTTAAATATTTGTATTGGTATTGTATTTATAAATATTTAAGTATGATTTCCTGTATATTTTATGAACAGGTGAATTAGATTTTATAACAGCTTGATTTGGAAGAGCAGGAAGAAAAAGATTCTCAAAATATCTTTACGGAACTGTGTATTGAGTTTCATTACTTATATTCATCTCATCAAACAGTTCTTGCGGTAATTTTATTAACTTGGTAGAGGCAGTTCTCTTCCCCCATCACTATTACTTTGCTAGACTTCAATGGCTAACTCATATTAGAACAAATCTTTCTGTCAAATACTGAATAAATATATTGACGTATAAAATGTAGAAACAGTATTGCTGAGTTTATGCTGTAATTCTTTTCATTATACACCGATGGGGTATCAAAATTATTATGCATCCTCTTTTTGTTTGGCTAAGCCGATGTGGTAGGTTTTTGTTTATGTGATTCTCAGGCCCTTCAAATACTTTTGATATGCTATTGTATCAAAGAATCAATTCCAAATTTATTCACCTAATAAAACGGCAGCGCTCATTTTACCAAAGTTATTGGCGGCTAACGGGCTATCGCCTGTTACGAGTTTTCTATCCGTATAACAAGCACCAGTAATATCATCATTCAGAATTTC
>CAZQIQ010000031.1:20718-34051 GCA_964593835.1 uncultured Chitinophagaceae bacterium | reverse complement strand
CTACTCCTAAGGCTTCTAATTTTTTACCATAGAACCAGGGCATTTCGCCCGGAACATAACCTATTTCAGGTGTTTGTGTATCAATAATGTCAGGAAATGATTTAATCTTATATCCCTTATAAGGAAATGTTTCTGGCGATTCGTTGTGCGCTGCGGCAAGCAATGCCGCCGGACCATGACAAATGGCCAGCATGAATTTATCAGTATCTATTGCCCAATTAATTATTTTTTTCAAATCATCATTTTCAGGTAAACCCAGCATAGCGCCATGACCTCCGGGTAAGAATACAGCTACATATTCAGCATCGGAATAAAATTTATTTGTTACAAATTCACTCAGACTTTTTGGGCTATCAAATTGCGAGCGGTATTTATCCAAAATTCCTTTCACTGCTTCGTCCTCTGAAGGCATGGCCCACATCTCCAATGCAACAGCTTTGCCTGTGGGTGTATAAATGTCTGCCTCAAAACCTGCCGCTTCCAAATGCAGCATCGGAACTAACGTTTCAACAGGGTGGTTGCCTGTGGAAAATTTTTTCCCATTTTGCATGGTCATGTACCTTTCTTCAGTACAGACCACCAACACTTTTTTATTTTTATTAGTGTTAGCCTTTTTATACACAGTAAAATCATAATCCGTTTTGGTCGTCACAAATTGAGAACGGGAATACAATGAGGGTTCGTAACCTATACCATCAAAAATGGGTTCTTTGCTTAATTCTTTTGACATAATAAAAATTTATGTTGAATATTAATAATCTGTTTCCTGACTTAAGTCCTTGTATTCATTCAGGTACTCTGTGATTTCATTGATTTTATTGCCTATCATTCTCAAAGCATCTGATCCGAGATAAAGTCGTTTGGGAGGATTTTGCATTTCTGTTAATTTTCTAAATACAGCTGCCGCCTTTTTAGGATCACCTCCCTGGTTCTGATTTAATGTTGCATAACGATCAATAATCTTTCTGACCAGCGTATATTCACCTATTTCATTTCCAGGTGTCACCAATGAAGATTTATCTAAAAAATCTGTACGAAATCCCCCCGGACAAACCACTGTAACTTTTATACCAAACTCCTCCAGCTCTTTGGACAAACCTTCAGACAATTGGATAATGGCCGCTTTCGTTGCACTGTAAATACTTGTTGCAGCTGAAGAAACTGACCCGGAAATGGAAGCTATATTAATAATATGACCGACTTGCTGTTCTCTTAAAATCGGCAAAACTGCTTTCGTCACATTCATTACTCCAAACACATTTACATCAAAAACATTTCTTATCTCTTTATCAGACAATTCCTCCAACGTTCCCAATAAACCATATCCGGCGTTATTAACCACAACATCAATTCGTCCGAAATATTCCACAGCTTTGTGTATTTCCCTGTTCACATTTTCTGCATTAGTCACATCCATACTAATAGCTAACAAATTCTTATGCAATTTTTGTAGTTGCTGCATTTTTTGGCTATCTCTGGAAGTGGCTATCACACGATAACCATTGTTGAGAAGGTGAATTATTAATTCATGACCCAATCCTTTTGAAGCGCCAGTAACTAACCAGACTTTTGTTTCACTCATTTTTTTTATTTAATAAGGTAAAACTACAGTCATTACAGTCTTTCTGACAAGGATGTAAATCACAAAAAAAATGTGACATAGATCACTGTTGCAAACGGCTTAAAGTTTCTCTGCTGAGTCCAAGATAATTGGCGATTTGTTGTTTTGGTACTCTTTGAACTATATCAGGATACTGATTACAAAAGTTTTCATAGCGGTCTTTTGCAGAGCCGGACATCAGAGAAAGGATTCTCTTTTGAAGGGCTACGTATCCTAAATTTGACTTCACTCTGAAAAAATGTTCCATATCGGCTATCTCTCTACATAATGTATTTAAATCATCAAAAGAAATAGACAACAATTCAGCGTCTTCAATGCATGCTACCGCAAGAGTTGATTTTTCCTGCTTGTAAAAAGCTGCAAAATCTGATATCCACCAGTTTTCACTGGCGAATTGTAAAATATGTTCCTTGCCTGTGTCATCGATAATGCTGCTTTTAAGAAGTCCTTTTTCTACAAAGAACATATACTTAACAACCTGATTTTCCTGGATAACAAATTGACGTTTCCGAAATTTAACGATGTTAAAATAGTTCGAAATGACTTTAAAATCTTCTTCGTCAACTTTTATTATTTGTTGAATATGTTTTTTAAAAAAAGGAGTCATTATCGAAGTGATATTGAGTTAGGTTTAAGTACTAAGATTACAACTATTTTACGAATATTTTAATGAAAGATATATTCAGGGGTCTTTATGTTGTAAAAGTCTAATGTTTTGTGTGGGATTGTAAATAGGAAAAAGTTGAGATCAACACATCTCCTAAATAATAGGAGAGTATGAACATGCCAACATTTTTTATTATTAATGTCCGTTGGTAATCATTCGCCGGAATGGGTTGTTGGGTAATGCTTATTGAGTTTTGTTAATAGAAGGGGATAACTTAATAGTAATTGTTGTAACTGACTGTGCCCTTTTCCTAAATACTGTATATTTCTACAATAGATTTTCGGGGCTTTTGATCCTGTCCCACTAATCTGAAACATTCTGCTTTTTAGAGACCTTAAATGGGTATAATAAATAATAACCAGTAAAAAAATATGTGCCCTTATCGGTGTTTTAGTTCGTTAATTTTAAATATTATTATGAGTAGTGAATTATTCATTTGCATTGTTCAGTAATGCTGAAGAATTGATATTTGTTTTATTCGTGAAGGAGTATAATGTTGTAGTAAGTCGAGTGTAGCATGAATAAATCGAATGCTAAATGGTTATATCTAACGATTTAACAGGCTTTACTGAGAAGCCGTATTGCATGCATATTTATTTTTGATCTGCATGACGTGCGCAGATTAAGCTAGTAATCGATCAAACAATACAATGAAAGAAGACCGCATTAAGCGTTGAATAACATGACGCTGACAGAGTAGGCGAATAGTATTTCTAACAGGAATTATGAAACATATCTATCTGAAAACGGGTCGCTTACGTGATCAGATGATTTAAAAGCACAGAATGAGATTGTTTCATTAGGTTGTAAATAGTATTGCAGAGATTGATTGTATATGGATCGGATGAACAGATTTTAACGAATCATGATGGTTCTTGTTCGGCGTGATTTTTAATATTTTCAATATAGAGATTTAATATTCCACAGAAAAGAATTGTACGGATGTGAATTTTCCTGAAAGGAAGTTTCATCAGGTGTTGATAAAAGATTTAATTTTAAACATGACCGTAATAGATAAAGACTTAGTAAAGAATATTATTCATCCGAGAAAAAAAGATTCGCATAAGGGTGACTATGGATATGCTGGGTTGATTGCTGGTAGTAAGGGAATGATGGGAGCGGCAGTACTTTCGGCTAAAACATTTATGAGAAGCGGAGGAGGAAAATTAAGCTGTCATATTCCTGCTCTGGGTTATGTTATTATGCAAATAGCTGTTCCGGAGGTAATGTGTGTGGTGGAAGACGGAGAGGACTATATTACTAATGTGTCAAATGTAGAACGATATAATACGCTGGCTATTGGTCCAGGGTTGGGACGTGCAGAAGCTCATCGGAATCTTCTCTCAAATGTTTTTGACCATTTTAAGAAGCCGGTAGTTATAGATGCCGATGCGTTAAATGTGTTAGCATTGAATAAGGAGTTGTTTGAAAAAATACCTTTTTGGTCTATATTAACACCACATCATAAAGAATTTGAACGACTGTTTGGTACGGTATCCGGCTCTGAAGAAAGGCATGCATTAGCCATACAAATGGCCAAACAACTTAATGTAATTATAGTCGTAAAAGGTCCCAATACATTTATTGCTACTCCTGCTGGCAAATCGTATAGCAATACAACGGGTAATCCCGGTATGGCTACAGGAGGAACCGGAGATGTGTTAACAGGTGTGATTACAGGATTTTTAGCTCAGGGTTTTACACCTGAAGATGCTGCCGTTATGGGTGTTTATCTTCATGGATTGGCTGGAGATATTGCTGCCAGTCAATGTTCTCAGCAGGCACTTATTGCGTCTGACGTTATTAACTTTTTAGGAAATGCTTTTTTACAATTACAATCTACCTGATAGTCTGATAGAAAAACCTGCTAAAAGGATAGTCTCACTCGTCCCTTCGCTAACAGAATTCTTGTACGACCTTGAATTAAATGACGAAGTGGTAGGGATTACTAAGTTTTGTGTTCACCCGGAAGAATGGTTCAGGTCTAAAACAAGAATAGGCGGAACTAAAAATATTAATATTGATAAGATTATTTCTTTACAACCTGATCTGGTGGTCGCTAATAAAGAGGAAAATGTAAAGGAACAAATTGCAGCTATTGGAGAGCATTTTCCTGTATATATTTCAGAGGTCTCAACTGTTATTGATGCATTACAGACGATGGAAATAATAGGTCAGTTAACAGGAAGGCTAAAGCATGCGGATGTAATCATTCAACGCATAAAAGAAAGTTTGAATGATAAAATAAAACTTTCCATACCTAAAACCTGCACTTATTTGATATGGAAAGATCCATATATGACAGTTGGTAGGGACACTTTTATTAATGATATGCTTACTGCCTGTGGATTTATTAATGTTTTTGCTGAAAAGAGTCGTTATCCGGAAATAGATCTGTCACAGTTAAAGGCCGATTTTATTCTCTTGTCTTCTGAGCCCTATCCTTTCAAACAAAAAAATGCAGATGAATTTAAATGTTTGTTTCCTGAATCAGAAATATTGTTGGTTGATGGGCAGATGTTTTCATGGTATGGAAGTCGTATGAAATATGCACGAGATTATTTTAATCAATTGCTGGATCAGTACAGGTAAATTTTGTTTTTGCCCATATGACAATCATTTTCAATAAAGATTAAGCTTAAAAATGATTGGGGAATTCTATCAGCATGTTTTTTCTTAAAAGAAAATAATCATATAAAAAGTTGCTGATAATATTGTTCCTGTTCAGTCTTCTTTCAGGGTAAAGAAATTTGTTGTAAATATGATTATAGTCGGATATTGTTTTAGTGGAAAAAAGAGAGGAGTGACTATATTTTAAGGATAAATCAAAATCATCTGGTAAATTTGCCTGTGCAAAGAAAAAAAACTGATAGCATTGATTCTGTAAATATCCTGTTGGAGGAATGTATTATGGCTTTTCCTCTGTCTTCTTTTGTTATCAGTCTATATAAGCAATATCAAACCAGAGGAAGTCTCAGCAAAAAACAATTGCAGGGACTTTATGATAAAGCTTCCGGTATTGATGGGCTTGCCCCGGGAAAATTAGCGGCAGTGGAAGCGATCATCAAAAAAATGCCTAGCCGTTTTAAATCAGAAAAACCACCCCTTGCGCCACTTTATGAAAAAGATGAAGAGGTTGGTAAAATGATTGATTTTATCTTAAAAAGATTACCCGATCATAAGCGCATAGTCTTTTTGAAATCTAAATATGATTTGAATGATCCGCTATCCACAACTGAATTAAGTGATCTAAAGAAAATATATGAGTTGGTGATGAAAAAATATTCGATTTAATTTTGTTTTATACTAGTACATCCTGCCATTCTTTATTTCTGCCAAACATGGCTTTCGCGAAAACACATAAAGGAAGTACTTTAATCTGATGGGCACGTACATAATCAATCAACGCACTGAGTAGTTGTTTACCCATTCCTTTCCCTTCCAGTGAAGCATCTACTTCTGTATGTTCAATAATCATTTTATCCGGTCCGCTCATAACATACACCATCTCTGCTAAACGTTTATCATCTGCTTGATAATAAAAAGAACCACCCTTTGCTGTTTTCTCGTGTTTAATCTGAGTTGTTTCCATTTTGATTATTATTTGATATTATAATTTTTACAGTGACTAATAACTGACCAGTATGTCTCATCGTGTGTTCTGCGGCATGAAATATTAATCCCAATACAGTAGAGGGGAATTTTAATCTCCCGACGGTCCGTGCTTCTAAAAGCTGGTCACTGTTTATTAATTGCAATTTTTTTATGGTATCACTTATTTTATGCTGTAATGAATTTAGTAAGTACGATAAGGTGATTCTATCATCTTCCAGTCCTTCTTCAGATAAATATTTTAACTGCTCTTTGGATAAGCTATTCCCCTCTGCATAGCTAAACAAACGGTCTATTACTCCCACTATATGTTGTAAATGGAAAGCAACTGAAGCCATTCCATGTGGTTTTTGCCATAGAGAATTTTCGGGAAAACCTTCCAGCATTGTTTTGATTTCATCATTAGCTTGCAGAAGTGCATGAACAACGGGTTGTAAGAGGGGAGGAACATCTTGCACAGGGCCGCGTAACCAATATTCAGGTTGTTTCATTTTTAAATGTATCGAAAAAACGTATTCGAAAAAAGATGAATTTTAAGAAAGAGGATGTTCCAAAAATAAACGAGGCTTTTGAGAATCGCTTAAACAAATACCTGTTTCCATCAGGTATCCGAATAAAAAGAGGGTGTCTCTTACTTTTGAGACACCCTCTTTTTATTCGAATGACTTATGCAGGAATTTTTATATATTCCCAGTGCTTTAGAGATAGTTTAATACTTACTCGAGGTAGGGATTAGGGATTAAAATATGTTGCAGTTAAGTGGTTCCTGTTTAGTTGTGAATTGTTCAATCGATATTCGGAATTAGAACGTTGTGAGTCATGTGTTTTATATGATTTAATCATTCTATCCTCAATAAGTAATTGAAAATAAATTATTAGGGTAATTAATTATTTCTTTGATTTTTCGGGTGTTCTTATTTGTTTACGCTGACGTAATTCTCTTTGCACATAATTGTTGAACTCTTTTTCCGATTTAAAAAAAGTATTTACCTTATCTGCATTGATCGCCTTTTCAAACTCTGTATTATACTTTTTTCTTATACTCAGAATATTTTCCTCATCTTCCAACACGTTTCCTTTGTTTTTATGTTGGTTGAATCTTGCGTCACGGATTTCTTTTGAATAATTATTATAAATCGGCCAAAAACGCTGGGCTTCTTCTGTAGTAAGATCAAGTTTTTTGGTAATAAAACCTATCTTAATTGTTTCAAGTCTATTACCCGTATTTTGTTTGTTTTCCTGTGCAAACAAGGATAATGAGAATACTATAAATGATAAACTTGTCCAAAACTTTTTCATTGCTATAATTTTAATATGTTATTGATGAATTCATAGAGATATAATCCTGTTATAAACAGGAGGGTTGTATTGCTGTGAAATGTATTTTACCTGTCAGTGATTATTCAAACTGGGGAATTAAGAAAATTCTCCAGTTCCTGGTCAGACACTTCTTCGAATAAAAAGTGAATATCCATGTCTTGCATTTCTGCTTCTGCAGTGTTAATATCTTCGGGTAAAGCCGGCATATCAGATTCAATATATTCTTCTATATCTATGTCATTAATAGCTGACAGTAGATAGTCTGCCTTTATTTCGGTTGAGGAATCGTTTGTTTGTGCCAGCAGTGGTTTTTCTGTTTGCAGGGATGTTCCTGAAAAATACCATACTGTTAATGTGATCAATGATATGATTACAGCCGCCGCGGCATACCTGAATATTTTTCGAACAGGGTAAATGGATTTCACAACAGCCTGATTGGGATGAGGGGGAATAACAAGGTTTTCAAAGTATCCCTCAGGAACTTTATAGGGAACTTCATTAGATATATCAACCAGACCAGGAGCTTGCTCTTTTAATTCCTTTAGTATGTCTTTTCCTCTTTCCATGACTTATTAGATGAATTTCTTTATCCAAGGTTTAATGGTTAAGGATAAAATCTTCTATTTTTTTTACTGCGTGATGATAAGAAGCTTTGAGTCCTCCTACTGAAGTTTCCAGAACAGTACTCATTTCTTCGTAAGGCATCTCATCGTAATACCGCATATTGAACACAACTCTTTGTTTTTCAGGAAGTTGCTGAATGGCTAATTGAAGTTTCCATTCCAGTTTTTGGGCATCAAAATCTTTATCTGCTTTAATGGTATTGCTGAGATTTTCTTCCATCCCACTCATAGAGATGGAGGATTTTCTTTTTTTCTGTTCAAGAAAAGTCAAACTCTCATTGGTGGCTATGCGGTATAGCCAGGTAAATAACCGGGCATCTTCGCGGAAATTCTCCAATCCCTTCCATATCTTAATAAAAGTGTTTTGCAATACGTCATTAGCATCATCATGATCTACTACGATTCTGCGAATATGCCAATACAACTTTTCCTGATATTTTCTTATAATACCCGTATAGCCTTCTTCGCGTGTGTGCGTTACTCTAAACTTATTTAATAATTCAACATCGCCGGGTCTTTCAGCCATAGTTAGTCTTTTCTGTTAGCTATTTATGAGACTATATCAAATATAATAGGTTTAAAGAGGAGATCTGTTTTTTTATATATAATATCCTATTTAACAAAAGAAATTATTATACATAATTTAAATTAATAAGGGATTGTTTGAGTATGCTGTATAAGGATTATTCGTAAGAAGCCCTTTTGAGTATCTTATATGGTAGTAATTGGTGACGTGCTGTTTGAATGTGTTATATGAAACTTGTTGGTGTTTTTTGATCTGAAAAAATAATTGTTATGATTTTATTTTAAAAATCTGTTGTTGACAGAATGGCTAACCCTTTTCTCCAGTGTTATAAAGAATTGTTGACTATCTCTTACACACGATAATTATTTTATTTTTCTTTATTAATCAAATATTATCCCATTAAAACAGCCATACTGTTTTTTAATCCTTCTCTGGCAAGAGGATTGCTAATATTTATGTAACTTTTCACGATAAAAAATATAGGACATGATAAGGTTGCTTGCTTTTTGCCTATTGGCAATTTCCCATTTTTCTTTTTTTACAACTGCAACAGGCCAGGAAACTGAGCCAAAAACACTTGCCATAGGAGCAAAAGCCCCTGATTTTACCTTGCCGGGAGCGGATGGAAAAAACTATTCTCTTTCTTCCTTTAAAAAAGCTAAAGTGCTGGCCATTATTTTTACGTGTAACCATTGCCCCACTTCACAGGCTTATGAAGCGAGAATTAAAAAAATGGTGAATGATTATTCATCAAAGGGAGTAGAAATTATTGCCATCTCTCCTAATAGTCCGCTTGGCCTTAGAATTGATGAATTAGGCTGGTCTGATGTGGGTGATTCTTTTGATGATATGAAAATCAGGGCTAAAGACAAAGGATTTAATTTTCCTTACTTATATGATGGAGATATAGGGGAAGTGTCAAGAGCATATGGGCCAGTGGCTACACCTCATGTTTTTGTTTTTGATAAAGACAGAAAATTAAGATATGAAGGGCGTATTGATGATACAGAAAATCAATCTAAAGTCCCTAAAAATACAGATATGCTGAATGCTATTCATGCAATTTTAGATAATAAAGAGGTTCCGGTAGCGAGTACCAAAGTATTTGGTTGTTCAACCAAGTGGAAAGAGAAAAATAATTATGTTCAGCAGGAAACTGAACAATGGGCAAAGAAAAATGTGCCATTGGAAATGATCGACGAAGCCGGCATTAAGGAGTTGTTGCGTAACGATTCAAAAAAACTGAGACTCATCAATATATGGGCTACATGGTGTGGTCCTTGTGTGACGGAATATCCGGAATTCATTATTATGCAACGCATGTATGGTGCCAGAGATTTTGAATTTATAAGTATCAGCGCTGATAATCCGGATAAAAAAGAAAAAGTTCATCAGTTTCTGAAAGATAAACAGTCCGCCACAAAAAACTACTTGTTCAATAGTGATGATAAATATAAATTGATAGAAGCAGTAGATCCTAACTGGAAAGGAGCTTTGCCATACACTATACTTGTAGAGCCCGGTGGAAAAATTGTATATGCCAAACAAAGTACAATTGATCCATTAAAGATGAGACAGATTATTGTAGAGCATAAAATGATGGGGCGCACTTATTAATGTCTAATAGCTATTTCAGGTTCCAGCAATTTATTGTGCATCAGCATAAATCTGCCATGAAAGTATGTACAGATGCTTGTCTCTTCGGAGCATGGGTTGCTGATATGAAATGGGAAAATATCCATCGTGTTTTAGACATAGGAACTGGTACTGGATTATTATCGCTAATGTTTGCACAAAAGAATGATGTAGTAATCAACGCCGTAGAAATAGATCAGAATGCGTATGAACAGGCCCGTGAAAATTTTATTAATTCAGAATGGCGTACTCGTCTAAGTGTTTTTTGGACTCCTGTACAAAACTATCAGTCCAAAGATTATGATCTTATCATTGTTAATCCGCCATTTTATGATGATGATCTTAAGAGTACTCATGAAGCAAGAAATATCGCATTACACAGTCAGGAGTTGAAGCTAAAAGAGCTTGTAAGTATGTTAGAAGGTTTTTTAAACGATAATGGCAAAGTAGCTATTCTTCTTCCTGCAAGCCGATCAACCTATGCCGAAAAAATTTTTCAGGCGAATGGGCTTAAAATTAGCCAAAAGATGATGGTAAGACAAACTGAAAAACATGATCCATTCAGGATTTTTTACCTGCTGTCGTTAAAGGAAACAATATCGTTATTGACGAATGAAATAACAATTAAGGATAATGGAGTTTATACGGAGCCTTTTCGTTATCTTCTGAAGGATTATTATCTGGCATTTTATACGGAGGGGAGAAAATAATTGAGAACGAGATGTATCCATAACCCTCGTAAAAAGTTATATATTAATACGTGTTTGAATGTTGATAGAAGAGTTTCAGGTTATTGAAAAGAAAAAATATACGGATGAATAAAGAGATAGTATTACAAAACGATGTGAATTTTTTGCCATCAAAAAAATTAAGATCTGGTGAGCTTGAGTTATTATATGAAGCTGGAAGAGTTAGATATATAAAGTCAAGAGGAGAGGAAGTGTTAAGGATGATTTATCCTGCATTACGTGCGGTTGACTGGTCAACGGTAAATGGTAGAATAGATAATGAAATTATTGAAGAAAAAGAGGATGGTTTTGTGGTTACTTATGATTGGTATATAGACAAAGATGATATTCGTTATAAGGCGTCTTTTGATATTCGTGCCAGGCATAATAAACTGGAATACACAATGAGAGGCCAGGCATTAAGTAGTTTTAAAAGTAAGAGAACCGGTTTGTGCGTGCATCATCCTTTAGAAACATGTTCAGGAAAAGATGTTGCTGTTACTCATCCGGATGGTAATGTAAAAACGTATAAATATCCATCGTTTATCAGTCCGGAATGGCCGTTTACAGACATTACTCAAATGAAATGGAATACAGGTGCTACAGAAGTAAAGCTTGAATTTGAAGGAGACGTTTTTGAAATGGAAGATCAGCGTAACTGGACAGATAATAGTTATAAAACATATAGTGGTCCCCAATACTATACTCCCATGCTGGATATCAATAACGGTGATGAAATGTTTCATAAGGTGACACTCACTGTTGATCCGCAAACTAATTATATCAGAGATATACATACAAATCCCGTTACCCGGTATCCATTTCCAAAAATCGGATATGGAAGAGGTGCTGATCAATCTTCATTAAGTAAGGAAGAAATTGATCTGTTAAAACAAGTTCCTTTTGATCATTACCGGGTAGAAATAAAATTGAGTGATCGTAATTGGCAAACTATTCTTGACGATTCAATTAAGGAAACTAAAGAGCTAAATACAAAGCTTGAACTGGCAGTAATATTTGACGATTCTTTTGAGATTTTTTTACAGTGGGTTGAAAAATACAAGGAGTATGTTATCGTCATTCATGTTTTGCCGGCAGATGGTGCAGTTTTGCCTGTTGTAGAATACACAAAAATCTATAAGAAACTAAAGCAAAGACTCCCCAATATAAGAATAGGCTTAGGTAATAATGGTTGGTTTGCTGATCTAAATAGTTGTAAGATAGAAAATATCGATTCGGATATTTTAAGTTTTATGGTAAGTCCTCAGGTACATCAGGATGATAATTTATCTATTCTTGAAAACCTTGGTAGTCAGCATACAACTATTCAGACGCTTAGAAACCGAAGGGGGGATATACCGGTTTATGTTTCTCCAATATTGTTTAACAGCAGAGAAGCAGATGTCAGATTAAAAACGCAGTTTGCTTCGTGGTGGACGATTAATACCATTGCTAACCTTGCTGATGCTGGACATTTAAGCTTTTACGAAGTAAAAGGGGAGAAAGGTATTTTGAATGCTCCGCTATATGATATACTTAAACAAATTAAAGACTTTAGTCCTACGATAATCTACAGAGAGAATGGCAATGTGGTACTTGAAAATGATAATAAAGATTCTTTAACTTTTAAAACAGCAAATTGATATGTGTAAAGTACTAATGTCAATCATCGCTTTTCTTTTCCTAATCTCGTGTGATGAAAAAATAAATAATCCTCAATTGGAAATTATTGATGATGAAGCACTCTCTGTTTTTGAACGAACAGCTGTACTGGAAGAAATTGCCGATGGGTATGACTGGTCTGAAGGACCGGTGTACGTTAAGAATGGTGATTTTCTGTTGTTTTCCGATATACCCCGTAATAAAGTATATAAATGGAAAGAAGGCGAAGGAGCTTCATTATATCTGGATTCATCAGGATATATAGGAACGGAGATGCCGAAGAATGAGCCGGGATCTAACGGATTGCTGATTGATCATGAAGGTAAACTTATTCTTTGTCAGCATGGTATGAGAAGAGTAGCCAGAATGGATACAGATGTCAGCCACCCACGACCCGTATATACTGTTATTGCTGATCAGTACGAGGGAAAAAAGTTGAATAGTCCAAATGATGCTACTATACATTCTAATGGCGATCTGTATTTTACAGATCCTCCCTATGGTTTAGACAGAAGAAATGATGACAGTGCTATTCAACAACCTGTACATGGGGTTTACAGAGTTAAGCCTGATGGAGCTATTGATTTGCTGACAGGAGAATTTAATTATCCAAATGGGATAGCATTAAGTCCTGATGAAAAATTTCTGTATGTGGCGCATTCTGATCCCGAAAATATGAAGTGGATGAAGTACAGATTGAATGAGCATGGAACAATAGCTGAGAAGACTGAATTTTATAAGATAAGTAAAGATGAAAAACAATTACCGGGATTGCCCGATGGACTTAAGGTAAACAGTAAGGGATATGTGTTTGCAAGCGGACCTGGTGGAATTTGGATATTTAATCCTTCCGGAACTTTGATAGCAAGAATTTATACGGGACAGGCAACATCTAACTGTGCACTTTCAGCTGATGAGAAGACTCTTTTTATGACTTGT
>CAZQIQ010000031.1:0-20708 GCA_964593835.1 uncultured Chitinophagaceae bacterium | reverse complement strand
TTGTGATGCAATTATTTACAAGATGAAACTGAATTAAAATATATTAGTTAAGTACGTTGCCATCCACTACTGTTACTGTTATTCGGTCGGTATCCCATTCGGCTCTATCGTCAACAACACGGAGTTCATAAGTATATACACCTGGCATCGTTAGTCCGGTTACTGTAGGTGTAACTGTAGCTTCATCCAGCAGAAAACCATAGGGTGGTCCTGAAATTTTGCGCCATACATGACGTAGTATTTTACCATCAGCATCAGTAGAGGATGAGCCGTCAAAGCTCACTTTTCCTTTTGTAGAGGATATTGTTATGTCTTTACCTCCTCTGGCAACAGGTTTAATATTTGGCGGAAGCGTTCTGTTTTGCGCAAGCATCCATTCGAACATGTTTGGATTAAAATAATTGTAGGCGGTGTCGTATGATTTTTTTTTCCATACAAAGTGCCCACCGTTATCAAACATTACAATATTAGGCAGGGCTTTCGTGCCGCAGTCAATAATGCTTTTAATAGATTCTGTTGTGCAGGTATAGTGTGCTTTATCGTCATCAAGCGCATGTACCGCATAAATAGGAAGATTTGCGGCTGCAATATTGCAACCATTCCCCATAAAACAAGGTGACACTACAGGAGCAATTCCGGCAAACTTTTTAGCATTAGATAAAGAGGATGAGGTATATACCCAAGTGCCACCACCACCTAAGCTCATACCAGTAAGAAATATTCTATTGGTGTCGATGTTCAGATGCTCTAATGCATAATTAAGCATTGCATCAACATAATAATTTTCCCAGGTACCGTAATAGGAGTATAGCTGTGGATATAAAATAACAAAGCCTTCAGTTTTTCCATTCCAGGTAAACTTCATGGGATGCCCGAGATCAATGTATCTTGGAATGCCACAGCAATTGATTTTCTCCAGATCTTCCTCTGACCCTGAACCTTTCTCTCCAATTCCATGCAGAAAAATGATTAATGGCTTTTTGTCACCCTCTTCCTTATAATCAGACGGCAGGAATTGATAAAATCCTATTTTCCCATTTGGGCCGTCTATGGATTTTGCTGTACGTTGGGCCGATAGTTGAAAGGTTAATAAAATAGATAATACACAAATAGCTATTCTCATCAATAAAAAATTCTGAGGCCGAAAATAATGAATTTTGTCCTCAGATGGCTGGTGCTACATATCTATATCCTCATCTGTTGATTATAACATGCTTATATTTAGTGATACTTTTTTCAGGAGTGGAGCATTTTTTAGCAATGTATGTTCATTTGAGATAAAAGTTATTGATTGTTTATACAATACAACAAATACGACCTTAATTTATCTTATATCAGGTAATTATTCAGTCTTTATATTAACGGGTTTTACTCCTACCAACTAACTACTTTTTTACATTCATATCCTTACAGTCATTATATCTTCTTTCATGAATAGAAACTCTTTTCAGTAAGCTTTCCCGTATTATATGCGTATTATCCCTGACGTATAATTTTATTTTTTCCTGGAAGTTGATTTTTTTGCTGCCTTTTTCTTCCCACTCTTTTTTGTTGTCGTTTTTTTGGTGGATTGAGAAGGCAGTTTAGCGCCTGACTTTCTCGCTTCAGAAAGACCTATGGCAATCGCCTGTTTAGGGTCCTTTACTTTTTTGCCACTGGTTCCGGAAATAAGCTTTCCCTTTTTCATTTTGCGCATGGCTTCTCTTACTTTTTCCTGTGCTTTTTGAGAATATTTAGTCATAATAATGTTTTAGTAATAATCTATAAAACATATGCCGTGAGAGGCTGTTAAAACGGTATGTAAGTGGATAATCAGGCACATAGAGATGTGAAGAGCAGCAATTATTTTATAAAAATTGTTTAGTAAGGTGATCATCATCCAAAAAGGAGGTTTAAATTGTTACTCTTAAAATGAGGATCATAGAAAAATGTACTTATTAATGAGACCACTAATTGCTTATGCCCTTATTCTGGCTTTCTGCTTTAAGGGTGTTGAGATAATGGCAATGCCTGCTACAGATCTTTACCAGTTTCCTGATACTACAATCAAAGGAAAAATCACTGACAGCATAGGTGCTGGTATTTTTGGTGTTTCTGTGTCAGTTAAGGGAAAAAAAATTGGCACTATCACTGATGGAGAAGGTGAATTTACCTTATATGATGTGCCTGCTTTATCTACTCTTGTAATCAGTAACGTGGGTTACCAGACGAGAGAGTTTACTTTAAGAGAAGGACAATCCTATTTATCATTAACACTTTCATCCGAAGCAGGTACGCTTACTGACGTTATTGTTACTGGTTTCCAGCGTATTGAGAAAAGTAAATTTGCAGGCGCTTCAGTAAAGCTCAATATGGATGAGATTAAAACAGATGGAATGACGGATGTGAGCAGGATGTTGGAGGGTAGGGCTGCGGGGGTGGCTATTCAGAATGTTTCGGGCACTTTTGGGGCTGCGCCGAAAGTGCGTATCAGAGGGGCAACTTCTATTACCGGCGATAATAAGCCGTTATGGGTGATCGATGGTGTTGTACTGGAAGATATTGTGAACATTTCCAACGATCAGCTTTCAAGTGGGGATCCAAATACATTATTAGGTTCTGCCGTAGCGGGATTAAATGCAGATGATATTGAGAGCTTTGATATACTTAAAGATGCTGCAGCAACGGCACTTTATGGCGCAAGAGCAATGAATGGAGTAATCGTGATTACTACTAAAAAAGGTAAGGCAGGAAGCATGAATATTAATTATAAGGGAAATTTTGGTGTATTACTAAAACCCGGCTATACCAATTATGATATCATGAATTCGGCAGATCAGCTTTCAGTATATGCAGAACTTGAGGATAAAGGATTTTTGGATTATAACAGCATCTCTAACAGGGCAGATGCTGGTATTTATGGCAAAATGGCTGACAGGCTCAAACAAATTGATCCTGCTACCGGTGAATTTGTATTAAAAAATACACCACAAGACAGAAGAGCTTTTTTATTGCAGTATCAAAAAGTTAATACAGATTGGTTTGATGTTTTGTTTAGAAATGCACTGTCTCAGGAACACTCTTTAAGTTTTTCTCACGGAACTCAAAAAGCTCAGTCTTATTTTTCTACCAGTTTTTATAACGATCAGGGATGGTCAATTGCTGATAATGTTAAACGATATACTGTTAATCTGAGAAATACTTATAATTTATCAGACAGGCTTACTGCCGGATTTAAATTGCAGGGATCAGTTCGTCAGCAGAGAGTTCCGGGTACAGTCAGTCGAATAACCAATCCTGTAGAAGGAGCTTACACCAGGGACTTTGACATTAATCCATTTAGTTATGCGCTGAACACTAGCAGAGTGCTCACCGCATACGATGATGAAGGAAATCTGGAATTTTTCCGTCGCAATTTTGCCCCTTTTAATATTATTCATGAGGTCAATAACAATTATATAGATCTCGGAATGATGGATCTGAATCTTACGGGTGACGTTCAGTACAAGATAAAACCCTGGCTTACTTACAATTTTATTGGGGCTATCAGGTATGTAAAAACTTCTAAAGAACATCAGGTCACTGAAAATTCTAATCAGGCTAATGCTTTTCGTGCAGCACAAAATGCAACTATTGCTCAGGCCAACAGATTTTTGTATAGAAACCCCGATGATCCCGAAGCGCTCCCTGTAGTGGTACTACCATATGGCGGTTTTTATAACAGGCAGGAAGATGAATTAAAAAACTACACTTTTCGCAACACACTCTCTTTTAATAAAGAGATTGGAGCAGTTCATCAATTGCAAGGACTCGTAGGACAGGAAGTAAAGTATGCTGACAGGAGAAACTTTAATAATACAGGATTTGGATATCAGTATGAAAATGGGGGGGTGCCTTATGTAGACTATAGAGTTATCAAGCAATTCCTTGAAAATAGTTTACAATACTATGGTATGGGGAATGAGTTTGAACGTTTTGTAGGATATTTTGCTAATGCAAGATATACTTATAATAAAAGGTATACACTGGATGCAACAATACGCAGAGATGGATCGAACAGATTGGGGCGTTCGGAGAGAGCCAGATGGCTAAACTCGTGGACATTAGCAGGAAGATGGAACATAGAACAGGAGGAATTTATGTCTGCTTCCAACCTCTTTAGTTATCTTACTTTACGCGGTAGCTACGGATTAAATGCTAACTATGGCAATGCTACAAATTCACTTGCAGTGTTAAGAACAAAATTGACAAACAGGCCATACTTATCCGACAGACAATTAGCTATTGATATTGAAAATCTTGAAAATGCTGATCTTACCTGGGAGAAAAAGTATGAAGCTAATATAGGAGTGGATGCAGGTTTTTTTAACAATAGAATTAATGTCAGTATAGATGCTTATACGAGAAATAGTCTTGATTTAATTAATCTGATCAGAACATCAGGAATAGGAGGTGAATTTACTAAAGTGGCTAATTATGCTGATCTGCAGTCAAAAGGAATAGAACTGATGATTAGCGGAAAAATTTATAATGCTAAAAATTTTTCGTGGTCGAGTAGTTTTACATTTGGATATAACGTAAATAAAATTACGAGAGCAGAAAATTTTCCTTTAATTTTTGACCTGGTAATTCCTGAAGGAGGGGCTAAACAAGGATATCCTGTTCGCGGCCTGTTTTCTATTCCTTATGCAGGCTTAGATGAGAATGGTATACCTCTTTATAACGATGAAAAAGGAACTGTAGGTCCGGCTGTATATTTACAAAGTGATCAAACTGATTTTTTGAAATATGAAGGTCCGGTAGATCCAACAATCATTGGTGGATGGGCGAATAATTTCTCTTATAAACAATTTGCATTTGGGTTTCATATTTCTTATCAGGCAGGAAATAAAATCAGATTAACACCTGCTTACCGTTCATCTTATTCCGATCTTGATGCTACTCCTAATGAGTTTAAAAACCGCTGGCGTCTTCCTGGTGACGAACAGACCACTACTATTCCTTCAATTATAGATAGGCGCCATCTGTTTTATCTCAACAACTCAGGTTCCTATCCTTATAATAATTATAACTATTCAACAGCGAGAGTAGTAGATGGGTCTTTTATTCGTTTGAAATCGGTAATGCTTCAATATACCATTCCAACGAAATTAATAAGTCGGACCCCATTTAAAACGTTAGCTTTTAATCTTGTGGCAACAAATTTGTTTTTGATATATACTGATCCTGCTTTGCAAGGTCAGGACCCCGAATTTTTTAATGCAGGCGGTGTGGCAATGCCTATCAATAAACAAGTAACACTATCATTAAGAGCAGGATTTTAAAATTAGTAATTGAGTATGTCAAATAGAATTTTATATATCGTTGGTCTGATGGTATTATCTATGATGGGGTGTAAGAAATATCTGGATAAAGAACCAGATAACAGAACACAAATAAAAACTCCTGATCAGATTGCACAGCTACTTACAACAGCATATCCTAAAGCCAACTATATGTTGTTTTGTGAGTCGATGTCAGATAATGCGGAAGACAAAGAAGGTGGGGGATCAGGATATAATATGCAGGATCTTGTTAACAGGCAATCTTATCTGTTCGAAGAAGTGACTGTTTCTCCCACAGATATTGACGGACCTGATTTTTATTGGAATAGTTGTTATAAAGCTATTGCTGCCGCTAACCAGGCCTTACAGTTTATTGAACAGATGAATGATCCGCAGGCATTATCTGCTCATAAAGGAGAAGCGCTGGTAGCCAGAGCTTATGCTCATTTTATGCTGGTTACATTATTTGCTAAAGTGTACGATCCCTTAACAGCAGCTAATTATCCGGGAATTCCTTATGTGGTTAGTCCTGAAACAGAAGTGTTTAAACAGTATGACCGACATACGGTTGCATATGTGTATGAAAAGATAGAAAAAGATCTTACTGACGGATATCCATTGATTAATGATGCTATATATGGAAACGCTCCTAAATTTCATTTTAATAAAAAGGCGGCTGCAGCATTTGCGGCCCGTTTCTATTTATTCAAAAGAGACTACGAAAAAGTAATTACTTATGCTAATGATGCTATCGGAAAAGATGCTGCAGCCAACTTGAGACCCTGGAATGGTTTATTGAGCAGATTGCAGTATGCGGAATTACAAACTGAATATGCCAGATCAACTACACCCGGTAATTTACTTTTACAGGAAACGAATTCATTATGGGGGCGTAGTTATCCTTCCATGCGATTTGGTTTAGGTGGAAATGTTACTAATGCTATTTTTGAAACACGTACTGTTACAAGCGGATATTATGCTTATCCATTATATGGAGGCACACCACAGTCTTATAATATTCCAAAGTTATACGAGCATTTTGTAACAGAAACTATTAATGCAAATTCCGGCGATCCGTATAACACCATCTCATTATTTACAGTCGAGGAAGCATTATTAAACAGAGCAGAAGCATACTTGTTCACTAACCAAAACACATCGAGTATAGCCGATCTTAATGCATTTGCCAGTAAAAATATTACAGATTATGATCCGGCATTTGATAATCTGACGGCTTCAAAAATATCATCTTACTATCAAATGCCTGCACAGCCTGCTATATTATATGCGATACTTGACTTTAAAAAAGCATTCTTCCTTCATGAAGGAATGAGATGGTTTGATGTTATTCGATTGAATATACCTGTTAGACACAGAACCCGTGAAGGTGAGATTGTTGATCTCCCTCCCGATGATAATAGAAGAGTGTTGCAATTGCCGGTTTTAACTAAACAGGCAGGACTTGAGCCTAATCCGAGGTGAGGTAAATTAAAAGAAGTATTTGCATTCATTAAGGATATAAGAAAAGGAATGCATTAAAAAGTATAAATGTTGTTTTAATGAAATGTAGTTGTTATGTGCTGATACGGATTCCGATAATTATTCTTTGATGAATAAAGCTGTTAGCAGTTAATCTCGGAGGTAAAATGATGGACAAGAAAAGTTAGTATAAGAAAAGATATACGAATGAAACCAAAAATAATTCATATTGTTTTGCTGCTGATAGTATTATCGGCCTGCAATAAAAAAGAAAATCTGGATATACCACCACCTGAAAGCCTGGGTGGAGAGAATATTCCTCCAACCTCCATTGATCAATGGATCCTGGATAGTTTAACTGTGCCCTACAATATAGCAGTTAAGTATCGGTGGGATCCTTGGGAATTGGCACTTGATCGTCCTTTAACACCACCTGACGAGGACAAAATTTTGCCTGCCATGTCATTGGTAAAAAGAGTCTGGATTGACCCTTACAATGCGGAAACCGGTAGTGAAGATTTTATAAAGCAGTATGGTCCTAAACAATTTAAATTGGTGGGAAGTGTATTGTATAATTATAACGGTACAGTCAATATTGGTCAGGCTGAAGGAGGAAATAATATTGTATTCCTTGATATTAATCAGAATTTTGAAGCTGATCCTGTTTTATCACTTAAGCGACTTATACAGGTTACTCATCATGAGTTTGCTCACGTCCTGCATATGCTTAAGATTTATCCGCAGGAGCTGAGGGGCGTTTCTGCCAAACTGGGAATGGCAGGTTATACAGGAACATGGTTTAATGTTGATGATAACACTGCTTATCAAAATGGTTACATCACTCCGTATGCTATGTCGGGCCCTGATGATGATTTTGCTGAAATGGTAGCTACAATGCTGATGTGGGGCAAAAAAGGATTTGATGATGTGGTGGTAATGCAAAATCCTTTAGCGCAGGATGCATTCAGGCAAAAAGAACAATTGATAGTTGATTATTTCAAGGATAGCTGGAATATAGATTTTTATAGTTTGCAGATGAGGGTTTTTGAAGCGCTTAATACCGTTACACCTCCACCTGCTGTAAATGAAGTATTTGGGCCGGAAAACATATATACTACTATAAGTGTAAATCCGAAATACAATCCATTACTTACTCATTCAACTTCATTTAAAGAAATGTATGCAGCAGCGGTGGATTCTGTATCCAAATTACCTCAGCAGTATAAGCTTGATTCTTTTCAGGTGATTAATATTGATGATACCACAGCATATCTGGCTTTTTATCTTACACAAGGTACAACACCTTTGTATGGATTGTTTGGGCTTGACGTTGTTAAACTGATAAACGGAAATTATGTATACTCAGTTTTTGGCAGTGACCCCATTGGTACTGAGATAGAAAATGCTGTTCTGGATATTTTATTGTATTTCCATAACAGGCAATTCAATATTAGCTGGCTTGTTAATACAAATGAAAGTATTTATCCAAGAGTTAGGTTTACTCCTGTAGGTTCGGCGAATAATTATTTTATCGGACTTCTGGTACCTTAACCTTCAATAATAATTTATGAAGCATCTTAGTTATATATTATTCTTGGCATTGCTTTTTTCAGGATGTTCAAAAAAAACGGAGGAACTATTTGAAGAATCGTCTGATGCAAGAGTAGCCAGACACCTGGCTAAATTTAAAAAAGCCTTAATGGATTCTCCGGGATGGAAACTGTTTGTTTATCCTCAGGGATTGGAAAATCAAAATATAGAAGTAGGGGGATTAACCTATTATGTTTCTTTTCCTGATTCTAACAGAACGGTAATGGTGGCTGATTTTGTGTCAAGTATGGCGCTTGTGCCACGAGAAAGTAGTTACCGGTTAAAGGCCCTCCAGCGACCTTCTCTTATATTTGACACTTACAGTTATATACATGTGGCTGCTGATCCGGATGAAATTGTTTCTTCAAGTCCAACCGGTATGGGTGGATATGGATGGGGTACCGATTATGAATTTTCTTTCAAGAATGAAGAGCCTTCTGATACTATTTTACTCGAAGGAAATTTTAATAATAGTAAGGCCTTGCTGATAAAAGTATCACAGGAAGAAATTAATGAGGCTTTTAGCGGACGATTGGCGTATATAGTTGATGCTACAACTGCTTATTCCAACGACAATGCATTTTTATATTTTAATTCGACGTCAAATCAAAGAATAGGAGTATCACTTAATCTATTTCTATACAGAATCAATTTCAGTTATCTTGATGATGGCCAGTTTGTTACAGTTTCCGCTCCTTTTAGTCATACTCTTGAAGGTCTTCATTTAAAAAATTCTATTACAATCGGTGGATATACTTTTCAGGACCTTATCTGGGATGAGGCAACAGAAGTTTATTATATCAATACTTCATCTGGAAGAGTAAATATTATTAATGCCAGTGAACCACTATTTCCCTTAGCCGCAGTGTTGGGTAAATCAATTACCACTATAACTATCCCAACTGTCGCTCTTCCGGGACAATCGCCGGTTTACGCTGATGTATATGCAGAAATTAAAGATAGCCTGAAGCTGAGTGGTTATAATCTTGACCTGGATAGGATGTCGTACATCTTCGATGAAGAAAGCGGAAGTATGGCTCTCCAGGTTTTTGTTACAAGAGATGGTAGTACGTTTTTAATTCAATATGTTTTTGCTTATGTATTAAATCCGTCTGGAATAGCTGATTTTCAATTAGTAAATGCTAATCCTAATGGTGAGTCTGTAATTAACGACATGTTGCCATTACTCTTATATCTGGAAAATGATATATTTAAATTGGATTATTTTATAGCAGGAAGTGAAGTACTCGGACAGTTTATCAGTCAGGATAATCCGGATTTTTATTTTACCGGCACGCTTCAATAACCATTTTATTACTGAATTATTGCTATATTTATTTTATCTGAAATTTTTTTTATGAGAAAAAGCCTTCGTTCGCTACTATTATTTTCCCTTTCCGTTCTTGTTTTATTTAGTGCTTGTCAGAAAGATGGAAGTACCGGTCCGGAAGGTCCTCAAGGACCGCAGGGTCAGCCTGGTCCTCAGGGCAATCCTGGAACGGCTAATGTTATTTATTCAGATTGGCTGGATGTGGAGTTTGGCTTAGTAATAAATCAGAATGATGATACAGATACATTAGGATATGGTGCAGAAATAGCTGCTCCTAAACTTACCGCAGATCTTATTGCATCAGGAGAAATCAAAGTGTATGTAAATGCCGGTTATGAGTCTAATCCTCTTGTTACACCTCTACCTCTTCTAGAAGTATATGAGAATGGCATTATTACCATAAGTCCTTATTTTGAAGAAGGCTATATAACTATGTTTGCTAACGTTAATGCTTCAACGTTCCTGGCACCAAACGGAGACAAATCTTTTCAGTACAGGTATGTTCTGATTCCGGGAAGTGTACTGGCTACAAAGCCTGCAAATGTTGAACTGGATAATTACCAGTCAGTACAGAAATATTTAAAGTTGAATGACTAATAATAAATTAATAAAAAGAGGATTTAAAAGCCGGAATTAAACCGTAATAGTCATTATCTACCTTCTTACACGTAGTGTGCCTAGTTTATATTGATTGAAAATTTTACTGTTGCATATTTTGGCAACCACTTACTTATTGAAAATGGTTGTCAAAAAAAATGATCTGACAGAATCATCTGGTCAACTCTGAGTTTGTTTGTAAGATCAATAATGTTTTTTCACAATAAATGATGATCAGAATTTAAGCAACATCCTCGGAAGGAGAGAGATAATAAGGCGCAAGCGATCCTGAACTATGTGTTTAAGCAACATCCTTGGAAGACCCGTTCAGTATTTCATCCCACTGCCTTTGCCTTTCTTTGATACTTTCTATAACCACTTCAATAAAATATTTACGTGGTCGGGGTGCAACAGTTTCTCTTGTTGCTTTTCTGATTGCCAGCATTATCATAATAGGATCAAGCTCGGGAGAGATGCTTGTTATTTTATCAAGCAAATAATTAAACTCCCATAATTGTTCCGGGCAAAATATGGTGGGATCCTCGTTGACAACATTCTTTTTCTCTTCATATGTTTGCCAGCAGTCTTCGAATAAGGAGTGGATAGTCATTTTGTATTATAAAGGGTTAAGTCTGCTCAAATGTATAAAACAAGCATTTTAAGTGGAAGAGTGCCAATACTGATTTTATACCGTAAAATTACGTTCACTTCTCCGGCAGAGTAACCCCGTTCATGCAATAGAATGAATAGCTGTTATAACATTAATGTATGATGGCTGGCTGTATTGATATTTCTCCACACCTGATTGATGTGATTTTCTTGTCTTGAAGCTGCTAGTCCACAATAAGGGAAAACTTCATTAACCAGGAACCGCGAGCGACGGGCCATGGATAATGAACTGTGAGTGACAGCTTGTAGCGTATCTGCTGAAATATGGTCTTTATTAATATGGCTTTTCCAAGAAGCTTCCAGCGCTTTATAAAATGTGAGTTTAAGATCAGAAAATTCTTTTGCTGCTGTCTTTAGAATAAATAATCCTTTTTCTCTTGCAGAACTATTTTTTAAATGCTCTGTTTCTTTATTGGCTATCATGGCTGTGGCCAGCTCAAAAAAATAAGATGACATTCCGGCTATATTAATAGCGATCGTGGATTCTGCCATTTGCAAAAATGGGTACCGATAAATAGGTTGAGGAAGTGTTGTGCTTTCGGGAGAAATGGTAAACATTCTATTTTTTGGAATTTGAATGCTATTAATATTGAATGAATGTCCGGCAGTAGCATTTAATCCAATATAATTCCACGAAGCGTTTTCAATTTCTACCTCTTCTCTTTTTAAAATAAATGAACTCTCTGGTAATTTATGTCCAGATATTTTGCAATTAGCGGTAAACCAGTCGGCAAATGCAGCGCCGCTGGCATAAGGCCAGCTTCCGTTAACCACAAAAGTATCATCTTTGGTCAGCGCTAGTCCTGATGTTTTTCCACTGCCGGCAATGCAAACTTCTTTGTTAGCAAAAATCTCTTCTCTTAATGCTGCCTGAAAATAACCGACAAACATAGCAGCTCCCGCACATAACGTTACAACCCACCCACTACTTCCGTCGGCATGTGCAATTTTTTCTTCCAGTCTCACTGCTTCAGGAAGAGAAAGTTCTAGTCCTCCGTATTCTTCTGGCACAAACAGATGAAACCATTTTTCATTGCGTATCACATTCAGTTGTTCATCATGCAAAACGCCTGCTTTTTCAGCGTCAGCTGAATAAGATCTAAGTTGATCATATTGTTGCATACTTTAGTTTTTTCTTCCATGAAAAAAATCCTTGTACCGCAACTATAAAAAGGAAAATAGTTAAAAAGGCATATAGTGGTAACTGCTTGTGAAATAACAAGGGAATAGCGAATGCATTGGATATATTCAGAAATATCCAGTTTTCAATTTTCCTTCTGGCTAAAAGCCATGTTCCTGCCCATGCAGTAGCGGTGACCCAAGCGTCCCATTGAGGAACATCGGAATCTGTATATCGGTTTAATATAAAATAGAGCAGAATATATCCAATAATTGATATGCTCACTGCAATGAATAATTCGTGTTTTTTTGACCAGCTTATTTTTACAGGAGAAGTATTTTTCTTTTTCATCCAGTTCCACCATCCATAAATACTTATAACAACATAATAAAAATTAAGCATTGATTCGGCGTACAGTTTGGAATGCCAGAAAAGATAGATGGTTATTGCTGCCGATAAAATACCTGCAGGATACAAGGCGATTTTATTGGCTCTTGCCAACAACACTTCCAATACACCAAAGGAAATGCCTATCCATTGCAGCCAGATCATCATTCTGAACTGTTTTTTTCGCCTATAAACCAGCATTCTTTGTTTTTGAATAAAACATTGAATGTGGTAAGTGTTCCGTATATACGGGTAATGTATTGCTGAAGATTTACTTTTTCTTCATCGCTCAGTTTTTTGTGGGCATTAATCTGTTGTTCCATAACCCGTAACCGATCGCGTAACATAACAATCTTATGAAAAAAATCTTCAATAGGAATTTCTTTTGGTTTGAGCGATTTGTCTGCCGGTTGAAGAATAAGCATGCCTTTTTCCCATCTGTCACCAAGGTTTACAGTTTCTGTTATACCACCCCACAGTCTCAATACTTTCAATAATGACCGTTCAACATCTGAATGGGTTTCTATCTCAACTGATACGTTTTCAGGAATGATTTCATCGAGGTTGCTGTCATTTTTATCAATTTCTTTTATTCCGTGATGGATAAAAGAAATAATATAAGTGGCGTATCGAACACCCACAATTACACCTGGTCCGTATTGAGTATGTTGAAGTCTTGTGCCTATTCCCAGTTGAAGTACATCATCCATAAGTCTATTTTAGGATGTAAAAGTACTAATACCAGATTAATTATTTTGATTTGGAGCAGAGCGTGATATGGAGATTCCTTCTTCAATAACGATTTCTTCCTGCTTAACATGAACAGCATACTCTGCAGGTCTGATATGTTCTCCTCTGGCTTCGGCATTCACTTTAGTAAACTCTGCTCCAATGTAAAGAATAACTGCACTGTAATAAATCCATATGAGCAGAACAACGATTGAGCCTGCTGCACCATAATTAGAAGCAGTAGCAGAAAACTGTATATACAACCCTATAAGATATCTTCCAATCATGAATAGAATGGCTGTAAACACCGCGCCTGCCCGTACATGCTTCCATTGTATTTTGGCATCAGGTAAAAATTTGAAAATAATACCAAATAGTATAGTAATAATCAAAAAAGTGACGCAGAGATCAATACCTACGACCAGCAGTTGAAAATTAAAACCAAAATAGTTTGTAAGCGCGTTCATCATGACTTGAATAATACCATTAACCACCAATGTAACAATTAGCAAAAAACCTAAAGACACAATAAGTGATGAGGATATAAGTCTGTTCTTCAAAAATGCTACCCATCCTCTTTTAGGTTTAGCTTTTAACTTCCAGATAATATTGAGTGAATCCTGCATTTCTACAAATAGCGTTGTAGCCCCAATGATCAGCGTTACAATACTTACGACCAGTGCAAGGTTTGATTTGCCTGAAAAATGAAAGTTCTTAATAATTTCCTGTAGCTGCGCTGCTGTAGCTGGACCTAGCAATCCTCTTAGTTGTTCAAATACTTTTCCTTCTATGGCGGCTTCGCCCAGGAAAATACCTGATAGTGATATGAGTAGTAAAAACAATGGGCCGATAGAAAAAACTGTATAGTACGCCAGAGATGCGCTCAGTTTCATTCCCTTATCTTCAGCGAAATGCTTAAAAGTCGTTACTATCATTTTCGGGAGACGCTTAAAAACTCCTGTCTTCATTAAATCTATATATTATGCTTTTGAAACTGTGCTTTCACAATAAAAAAGTGTACCGATATTTATGAATTGATTTTTAGGAATATATACAATTGGAGTGTTAACAATTGATGATTAAATGCTCAAACTTGTGTAATTTTCACCCCTCATGGAGGCATTTAGTAAAACAATATCGATCAGGTGGGCGGACCTTGATCCAAATTTTCATCTTCGCCATAGTGTTTATTATGATTTTGGGGCTGAGCAAAGAGTAGAGATATTGGAGGCAAATGGATTAACGCTTCAGTACATGAAAGAAAATCATCTCGGTCCTGTTCTTTTTAGAGAAGAATGTATTTTCAGAAGAGAAATCAGAATTGGCGATGTGGTGACCATTATTGCACGTCTGGCAAAGATGAAATCAGATGCATCACGATGGTCTATACAGCATGAGTTTATACGTGCTGATCAAAAGTTGCTGGCTGTGTTGACAGTTGAAGGTGCATGGATTGATACTAACTTGAGAAAACTTGCTTCTCCTATTCCTCCACTCGTAAGCGATGTTTTTCAACATTTTCCCAAATCAAAAGACTTTATACTGTTATAAAAAATAATAATTATAAAAGGGTTAGTATGTAAAAAAAACATAACTTGTCCGGCGTAGCTATTGTATATCATTATGAACCTTATCAAATTCAAACTACACTATACCGTTATTATTGGTATGTTTATCGGGTTGTCTTCTTTTGCCCAATCTTTAAGCCTTTCAAACTATAACACAAATACAGATCGTCTGATTGAATTATATCACTCAGGTGCCAAATCTCACAATCCTATTTTTAACGGACGTGAATATGAGCGTTATCCTTTTTATATTAATAAAGGTATTCCCTATTTTATAGCTGATTCATTAAAGACTGGATTTTTAGTGTATGATGGCTTAAGATATAACGATATATTACTTCTCTACGATCAGATATCGGATGAATTGATTACACGTGATTATACAGGACAGTTTCTTGTTAAGTTGGTAAAGTTGAAAGTGGACAGTTTTGTTTTGTATGGTACTAAGTTCATTGCGGTAAATAGCGCTAAAAAAAATGATATTAATGGTTATTACGAGTTGTTATATGACGGACCTACCCAGGTATTAAAAAAGGATGTAAAAAAAATAGTTAACAATATTCGTTATGGAGAACAGTTAGAGAAGCACGTAGAAAGCAAAACTTTGTATGTTATTCAGCATAACGGATTATATTCTCCTGTCTCTTCAATAAATTCTTTGATAGGTGCTTTAAGTGATAAAGACGCAATAAAAAAAATAGTCAATGATAATAAGAAAAAATATAAAAATGCTGATCTAAGGACAAATTTAGCTGATGCCATAGCTAAATACGATCAAATGACAGATAAGAAATGATATTTTAGTTATGATCTCTTATTGTAAACGGATGCTCAATTTTGCTTTGGTTGGTGTAGTGATGAAGAGTTCTTTTGTTAGATTGATCAATGTTTTAGGTATTTGATTTTATTATAAAGACAAAAAAATCGGATGACTACGAGCGTATGTAGATGATTGATGTGAGTTTTTAAGAGAGTTCCATCCGTTCATTATAAAGACGAAAAGTATTCGGATGAAAATATTTTTTTACCTTTTCCCGGTTCTCATTTTATTGAATGCAAATGTATTCTCCCAGCAAGCTCCTGCACCTTTAGTATCAGGGCAATTCAATAATATTCCTATTAAAGATTTTGTAAATGCCATAGAAGATAAAACTGGATTTTATTTCTTTTATGATATTAAAGAGATCGATTCTTTAACAGTGGATCTCCAGGCGATGAATGAGCCAATAGAAATTGTGCTTGAAAAAGCATTACGTAATACGGGTCTTCAATATAGCATATTTGATAAAAAAGTTTTTATTACTAAAGGAATAAAAATTCAAACAACATTAGCAAAATACAGAAAGAGTAATATCGGAACTGTTGCAGATGAAAAAAATCATAAGGTTGCCAATAAAGAGAAAAATCTAGTTGCCGCTGTAGAAAATAAATTATACGAAATAGGGAAATCTATAGAATCTAATAAGTCAGGTAAAGCCAGACTTTCCGGATATATTAGGGATGAGAAAACAGGTGAACCTATTACGGCAGCTTCCATAATGGTGGAAAAGTTAAAAATGGGTGTAGTGTCTGATGATTATGGCTACTATTCTATAATAGTGCCTACAGGGCAACATCAGTTTAATATTCAGAGCTTGGGAATGACTGAAGCTAAAAGAAATCTTGTAATACATTCGGATGGGGAAATGGATTTCCAATTGAGTGGACAAGTAGCTACTCTTCGTAATGTCATTGTTTCAGCAACAATGCTCAATAATATTAAAGGCACACAAATGGGTGTGCAGAAGATTGATATAAAAGCAGTAAAACAAGTTCCGGTTGCTTTTGGAGAAGCGGATATTATTAAAGTAGTCACCACATTACCCGGTGTCAAAACTGTAGGGGAAGCCAGCACGGGATTAAATGTAAGGGGAGGTTCGGCGGATCAGAATCTTATATTGTTTAACGACATAACTATATATAATCCTGCCCATTTTTTTGGAATGTTTTCAGCATTTAATCCTGATGTAGTCAAAGATGTGTCCTTGTATAAAAGCAGTATACCGGCTAAATACGGAGGAAGGTTATCATCTGTGTTGGATATAAGTAGCAGAGAAGGCAATAAAAAGGAAATATCCGGAGTGGCAGGAATTGGCGTAGTTACCAGCAGGGTAACAATAGAAGGACCACTGGTAAAAGACAAGTCTTCTTTTATATTGGGCGGACGTTCAACCTATGCTAACTGGTTATTAAAATTATTGCCTGATGAATATAAAAACAGTAAGGCGGGATTTTATGATGTTAATCTGATGGTTAATCATGAAATCAATAAAAATAATACTATTTATTTAACCGGATATCTAAGTAGAGATAGGTTTAATTTGAATAGTGATACTGTATATGGGTATCAGAATAAAAATATTTCTCTCAAATGGAAGCATATATTTAGTAATAAATTAAATGCTTTGATTACAGGAGGAGTCGATGACTATAGTTATGACGTAACCAGCGCGCGTAATCCTGTAAATGCATATAAACTCAGGTTTGGCATTAATCAGCTTTATCTTAAAGCTCATTTTAATTACTACCTGAATTCAAGAAATACAATAGATTATGGTTTAAACGTAATCAGATATAAATTAAATCCGGGAAACTATTCGCCTGTTGGAAGTAGTTCTCTAGTTATGGAGGATATCATTAATAGAGAACAGGCTTTAGAGTCAGCTATTTATTTGAATGATAAATTCGATATCACGCCTTCCCTGACCGTCGAAGCGGGATTAAGGTATTCACTTTATAATTTTATGGGGCCGCAATCAGTCAATATGTATGCAGCGGGTATGCCAAAAACTGATGATAATCTGATAGAAACAGTTGATTATAAAAAAGGAAAATTCATCAAAAATTATGGAGGACCTGAGTATCGTCTTTCTGTAAGGCAAATGACTGGGATGAATTCATCAGTCAAAGCCAGTTTTAATACGCAGCGACAGTACATTCATATGTTGTCTAATACTACTGCAATGGCTCCTACTGATATCTGGAAATTAAGTGATCCAAATATAAAACCTCAAAGAGGACAGCAGGTCTCACTTGGTTATTATCATAATCTTAAGTCGAATACTATCGAAACTTCTGTAGAAGTGTATTATAAAAAAATTCAGGACTATCTCGATTATAAGAGCGGTGCGAGTTTAGTCATGAATCACTCTATTGAGACAGATGTTATCAATACAAAAGGAAGGGCTTACGGTGCGGAGCTCATGATAAAAAAAACACAGGGAAAACTGAATGGATGGGTTAGCTATACTTTTTCCAGAATATTATTAAGGCAGGATGATCCTAACGCAGGTGAAATGATTAACGAAGGTGAAGAGTATCCTGCTAATTATGATAAACCTCATGATGTAACACTTATAGGAAATTATAAAATTAACCATCGTTTTAGTATATCTCTCAATACTACTTATAGTACAGGAAGACCAATTACTCTTCCTATAAGCAGGTATTATTATGCTGGTTCTTTCAGAACGCTGTATGATAAAAGAAATATGCATAGAATACCGGACTATTTTAGAATGGATTTTTCTATGAATATAGATGGCAATCATAAGGTTAATCAGAAATTCCATAATTCATGGACAATTGGCGTTTATAATCTGACAGGTAGAAAAAATCCTTTTTCGGTTTATTATGTTTCAGAAGGCGGTTCAATAAATGGATATAAGTTATCCATTTTTGGAAGTGCTATTCCTTTTGTTACTTATAATGTCAGATTTAGATAGATAATAATTTTGAATAAATGATTATGAAATTTGTATTGGCGATTATTGGTTTTTTTTTAATAGGAACAAATATTTTGGCGCAGGTTTCTGAAACCGTTTACATCCATACAGACAAGGCAGTTTATCATGCTGGCGAAATCATATGGATGAGAGCAGATGTGGTTGATGGGAGTAGTGCACAGCCGCTGCCTGTGAGTAAAGTAGTGTATGCTGAATTGCTAAATACTAATAATAAGCCAGTGCTACAGGCTAAAATTGGTATTTCTCCCAATGCTGTGGGGCAAGGAACATTTAACATTCCGCTTAATATAGCTTCCGGATCTTACGTATTAAGAGCTTATACGAATTGGATGAAAAATTTTTCTCCTGAATATTATTTTCATAAGGTTATAACAATTTATAATATTAATGATACAGCAGAAGTGATTTCTTCTTTAAATATTAAACCATCTTTAGATCAAAGTATTTCGGTAAAAGATCTTACGCTTTCTGTTAAATCTGATAAAAATGAATACGAAACTCGTAATAAAATTGTACTAGATATAAGTTCATCTACAGAAGCTTCTGTTTCTATATCGGTTTATAAGATAGATTCGATGCAGTATGTAGATCAAACAAATATTAAGGATCGTTTATCACGTTCATTTGCTTCACTTCCGCAGGACAAACCGGTTTTTGAATATTTGCCTGAATATTATGGGCACATCATTACTGGAAAAATTATTGAAACTCAAACGCAAAAACCTGCAGCAGGAATTAAAGGGTATTTGTCTGTAGCAGGGTCGCCTCATTTTTTTAAACAAGGTGTAAGTGATCAGTATGGGAATATTAGTTTTCATATGAAAGATTTTTATGGAGTAGATGAATTGGCTTGTCAAACTAATTTTTTTACAGATTCAAATTACACCATCAGATTAAACAATTCTTTTTCCGAAAATTACGCTTTGTTTGATAATGCTGATTCAATTAAACTATCATCATTTAGTTCAGCAGATAGATTGCAATACGGTGTTGGAGCGCAGGTTCAGTATGCCTATCATTCTTCTAATCAGGATAAGTATATCTTTCCTACTGTTGATACAATTTCATTTTTTGGCAATCCGGATGGTAAATATAATGTTTCAGAATACACAAAGTTTACTTCGATGGAAGATGTTCTTCGGGAATATGTAACAGAGGTGGGTGTGCAGGTGAGATCTGGAAAACTTTATCCATTTATTTACGACCGACTCAGAAGAAAACCCTTTGTTGATCATCCTTTATTTCTTGTAAATGGTATGCCTGTTTTTGATGTAAATAAGATAATGTTGTTGGATCCTAATTTGCTTTCAGCCATAGAGGTTATTGACTGGAAATACTTTCTTAATGGTGCGTCTTCAGAAGGTGTTGTATCAATACTAACTAAAAATAGAAATCAGTATGATTTTGAAATGGAAAACAATGCCCTCTTAATAGATTACTCAGGTTTATTGCCTGGTAGAATTTTTTATATACCAGGTTATGAAAATAAAGAGGTGAATATGGAAAGGCTTCCGGATTATAGAAACGTTCTATACTGGACACCTGACCATTTATTAAAAAAAGGGGCTGCTAATCAGATAGAGTTTTATTCTTCTGATATAAAGGGTGAATATGCTGTAGTGATTCAGGGTATTAGTAAAACAGGAGAGGTTGGAAGTAATGTAAGTTTCTTGACCGTCAAATGAGGTTTTTATTGTTAGATTAAAACAGCTTGTAGAATTTCAATGGTTTGATTGCAAAAATAGCTTTGGTCAATAAATTGAAAGATTTTCTATAACTAAAATAAATAGTGGGTAAAAGATTTTAAAAAACTTAAAATGTAGGAAGGTTGTTGTGGTCTATACTAAAAGGAATATTAACTAAACCGATAAAAGTTTAAAAGGAGTGTGTAAGATAAAAGTATGGAAAATAAGTTTTCTGATAATTTTTATACTTATAGTTATATGTTGCTGTAAGGAAAGTTACAATATAGATCTTTCTCCGTTTTCTCTGAATCAGTTGGTGGTTGAAGGAATGATAGTAACTAATGGGAGGTCTTTTGTTAATCTGAGTAGAACATCTGCTTTAAGTGAAAGAAATATTATTTATGAAGATGGCGCATCTGTATTTATAGAGAGCAGTGATAATAATCGTTATTCTCTTATTGGTTTG
>CAZQIQ010000030.1:31157-38472 GCA_964593835.1 uncultured Chitinophagaceae bacterium | reverse complement strand
GGAACCGAATAAAATCAGTTCAAAATACACAGCAAATCACCAAGGCAATGAAGATGGTGAGTGCTGCGAAACTCAGAAAAGCGCAGGATGGGATTCAGCAAATGCGTCCCTATGCGAAGAAGCTGCAAGAGGTGTTAAGTAACATAGTAAGTTCCTCGGAAGGGGAGTTGGGCAACTCGCTGGCTGTAGAAAGGCCAGTTGAAAAAGTCCTTCTTATTGTTATTACCAGCGATCGTGGATTATGTGGCGCTTATAATGCAAATATTATTAAGCTGGCAAAATCAATTATTGCTGAAAAATTCAGTTCTCAGGCCGCAAAAGGCAATGTGGAGATATGGAGTATTGGAAAGAAGGGTTATGAGCATTTTGCGAAGAATAAGTTCAACGTTGATGCTAGTTTTAAAGACGTTTTTCTGAATCTTAGTTTTGAAACTGTTCAGGCTGCTTCCCAGGCTGCTGTGAAAGGATTTGAAGAAAAAAGATTTGACTGGGTAGAAATCGTTTATAGCGAGTTCAGAAATGCTGCTACTCAACGATTTGTTGCGGAAAGATTTTTACCTATTCCTAAAGTGGAATCATCTGAAGGTACCAAGAAGGCCGATTTTATATTTGAGCCTTCCAGGGAAAAACTGATTGCAGAGTTGATGCCCAAGATATTAAATACTCAGTTATATAAGGCTGTTTTGGATGCGAACGCTTCGGAGCACGGAGCCAGGATGACGGCTATGGATAAAGCAACTGAAAATGCTAACGAGATGTTGAAAACACTTAAGATTTCTTATAACAGAGCACGTCAGGCAGCTATTACCACAGAACTGACCGAAATTGTAAGTGGTGCAGCTGCATTGCAGGGATAAAACTAATCAAAGCAATGAGTACCGGAGAGGTATTCATTTTTAACTTGAAACTTAACCTGACTAATGGAGATAGGTCATATCATAACCCATATCGAAGCGCTTTTATTCGCCAGTGATAAACCACTCACACCTATTGATATTACCGAACTCATTAATAATGCTTTTGGTTTCATGGAAGACAAAATCACCATGGAGCAAATCCAGACTTCTATTGAAGGAATAGTGGAGAAATATTCTACCTCATTTTATCCTTTCGAATTACGGGAAAGCGGTGGTGGTTGGCAGTTTCTTACAAAAAAAGAATTTCATAAGACTGTCGCTCAACTCAATGGTGAAAAGTATCTCAAGCGTCTTTCTACTGCAGCGCTGGAAACATTAGCCATTATAGCTTATAAACAGCCTATTACCAAAGCTGATATTGAAGCGATAAGAGGAGTAAGTTGTGATTATTCCATACAAAAGCTGTTGGAAAAAGAGTTGATCGTTATTAGTGGAAGAAATGAACAGCTTCCGGGTAAACCCCTGATTTATAATACTTCTCGGACTTTCATGGATTATTTTGGTCTTAATTCGCCAAATGACCTGCCTAAGTTAAAAGAAATATTTTCGGAAACTGTCGATCCAACTGTTGTAAGTGATGAACAGGGAGATGCTGTTGTAGAAGCAAATATTGATGAAGCGGATATAGTTAATGAAGATAACCATCCGCTGGTTGTTACAGAAAGTGGAGAGTTGCAGGAAGAGAATGAATTTCAGGAATCGGCTATTGACGAAAGCCAGAATGAAAGTGAAATTGAGGAAGTTGACGCTGAAACTGATGAAGATGAAGCATCTTCTTTAGAAGAAGAGGAAATTCCGCAATCTGCAGATACGCAGTCTGAACAGGACGAAACAGATTCATCTCTGTCAACAGATGATGCAAATGACGATCAGCAAAATGAGGAAGATAGTAATGAGAGCAGTGAAGAAAATAACAGCTGATGTATTGCTGAATGTCTTTTTATTACGCTGCCCCTAATAATTAAATACATCTATTTAAAGAAGAGACCACTCGTATGGTAAAGGAATTATCCCCAGAGTATCTTGCTGAACTTGGAAAGAAGTTTGGAACGCCTTTGTATGTTTATGATGCTGCACGCATAACAAAACAGTTTGAAAAGCTTTCCGGAGCTTTTAGCGCTTTTAATGCTACAATATTTTATGCTTGCAAAGCCCTGACTAATATCAATATACTAAAGCATATTAACGCTATTGGATGTAATGTTGATTGCAGTTCGTCCAATGAAGTTTCACTTGCCTTGTTTGCCGGTTTTTCACCTGATAGGGTATTGTATACTTCAAACAATATTTCTTTTGCAGAACTGGAAGAAGTGGCTTCTAAAGGTGTTAATATTAATATTGACAGTATTTCCAATCTTCGGAAGTTTGGTCAGAAGTATGGAAGTGATTATCCTGTTGGAATAAGGCTTCGTCCCAATATTATGGCAGGTGGAAATATTAAGATATCTGTTGGACATGATGCGAGCAAATTCGGTATTCCTCTGGAAAAGATTAATGAAGTACACAATATTATTAAGGAAACCGGTTTGAAAATAAAAACCCTGCATATCCATACTGGAAGTGATATTAAGGATGTTGATGTTTTTCTTAAAGGTGTTGAAGTGTTATATAAAATTGCAGAAGATTTTCCAACAGTTGAAAATCTTGATATGGGTGGTGGATTTAAGGTAAAATACAGACCTGATGATCATGAAACAGATATTGAACTGCTGGGGAAAAAACTCGCTGCATCTATCGCGGCATTTGAAGAAAGATCAGGAAGAAAACTAAAATTCTGGTTCGAGCCAGGTAAGTTTATAGTGAGTGAAGCCGGATTTTTTATTACTAAGGTGAATGTTATTAAGGAAACATCCACTGTAACATTCGTTGGATTAAATACTGGCCTTAATCACTTGATCAGGCCTATGTTTTACGATGCATGGCATACGATTGAAAATATATCAAACCCATCAGGAACGGTTAAACGATATAATATTACAGGTAATATTTGCGAGACAGATAATTTTGCTACTGACAGGGAAGTGAATGAGGTTAAAGAAGGTGATTTTCTTGTTTTTAGAAATGCAGGAGCGTACTGTTTTGAAATGTCTTCCAATTATAACTCCAGGTTTAAACCTGCTGAAGTATTAATAGAGAAGGATGAAGCCAGAGTAATAAGAAAAGCGGATGTTTTTGAAGATCTTCTCAGAAACCAGATATATTAAAAAAGCCGCCAGAAGGGGCAGCTTTTTTAAAAAATTACCTTAAAAGGTCTCTCAACTGGGGTACGTTTAAGATATTAATTATCTGTCGTACGTGGTCGGTTTTTCATCAGGAAATGAGTTTTATTTTCATTGATAATGGATTGGATAAAGTTAGGTTTGTTCAGTATGTATTGGATATATCAGGTTAGGGTTTAACGGTTAAAAAAATGTATAGAACTCAAAAATCCGGACCTATTGAAATAGGCCCGGGTCCGAAATCGAAATCCTAAATAAAATCTAACTTGTGAAAATTGACTGTGTTACCTGTCAGCTCTTTTATTTCTTTTTAATAAGTTATTATTGTTTGTTGCTGATACAAATATGTAAAACGATCGTAACGTATGCACCTTTTTTTGGTGAAAGTGGGGAAATGCTTGGTGAGTTGACCTTTTTTGAGGGTGAACGTTAAACGATGGTGATTTTTTTCAGTACCTCTGCTCTCATTCCCTTACTGATAGGGATTTCTATTCCATTGATAAACAGTTCACTTTCACGAATTCTTTCAATTTTTCTGATATTAACCATGTAGGAACGGTGAACTTTTATAAAATGCCGGTTACTGAGTTTTTCCTGCAGGTTTTTTAGTGTGTTTAAAGTAGTATACTTTTTGTCAGCAGTGATAAATCGTACATAGTTATTCATACTCTCGATAATCAGTATCTGATCATATTCCAGGCGAATAAGTTTATTGTCTGCTTTGATAAAAAGATGGTCTTCATCATATTTATCCTGATCTTCTTTTTGTGCTAATCGTATTATTTTTTCAATTGATTCCAGAAATCTGGGATAGGTAAATGGTTTTTTAAGAAAGTCCTCAACGTTATATTGGAATGCATTATAGGCATATTCTTCTTTTGAAGTAGTTAATATAACTTTTGGTTTGTAGGTAATGTTGTCAAGCAATTCAAAGCCGGAGGCTCCTGGCATTTCTACATCGAGAAAGAGAAGGTCTACGGTATTCTTATTTAAAAATTCCAAGGCAGTTTTTACATCGCTAAAATGCCCCATTACTTTAACGAGTCCACTTTTTTCGCAGCACCTTGTCAGATAGTCGGCTGCAACTTTTAAGTCCTCAATAATTACGCTCTTCATATTAAATGATGGTATTGAGTTTTTTGAACTCTTCTTCTATTATTTTTTTACCGTCTCGAATGATTTTGATCAGTTCATCAAACTCATGCGATACGGCATTAACGTTTTCTGCTAGTTCTGCTTGTCTTTCAAATAGTCCGATTTTTTCCTGATGCTCTAGAAGACCTGTAAACCCAAAGACAGGTTTTATTTTATGAACGGCTTTTTTGAGTTGTTGGAGCTGGCCGTTTTGATAAGAGTGTTCAATAATACTGATGTCTTCGTTCACTGATTCAAGTGATGATCCAAATACTTCTGCTATATAAGGATAGTCATGTTCATACAAGCTGAAAATGAATGCTTTATCAACTTTTTCGTGAAAATTAAAGCCATCAGACGATTGTGTATATAACTTCATAGGTACTAGATTGAGAGAATTATCGTTAAAATAGTAATTAATAACTCTATGTAACGGCAGTTTAGTATGTGAGTAGTCATTGACTGAAATAAACAAGCGAAGCCTGAATTGTATAATTCAGTGAAAACTATTGTCTTGATAGTTTTGATTCTGAAAGAGTAGGTGATGTTATTCAATCAATTTATTCATTACAGCCAGTGCCTGGAGTTAGAGCTGGTAACCATTAAGAAACCCTATGAAGACTAAGTTACTCGACCTTGGTTCCTTATTGTATCGGGATATTTTGTATTCCGGATTGATGGGCGAAACATCTAAAGAACAGAGAAAAAAAATACTTCGTCTAAACCAGTTTGTCATCCTGGCTTTACTGATCAATTTTTTTTCGGTGCTGATGTATTTTTACCATAGTCTTTATATCAGCGCGCTTATTAATATTACCTCCGCATATTTTTTTTTACTGGCATATTGGTTCAACTCCCGGAAGAAATTAGAAACCGGCAGGATTGTTTCTGTCATCAATCTTAATGTGTACTTGATTGTTATTTCTTATATAGAAGGATTAAGAGGAGGAACTTATTTGTTTTACTTTCCTTATTTTCTTGTATTAACGTTTGTTGTAAGTCTTGGTAAACATTTTCGAGGCTGGCTATTTGCATATTCATTTACACTGCTTTCAGCACTAATATGCCTTAATTTCTGTCCTGAAACCAATGCTTCTATACAAGTGATAGGCGAAGGCATGTATAAAAAACTATTCAGTAGTAATTTGTCTATTGCCATTACACTTACCATAACTTTTTCTTATGCTATTTTAAGAATAAATAAAGATAACGAGGATACAATCCTGCAGGAAAATTCCAATCTTAAAAAGACAGAAATGGAGTTAATCAAAGCCAAGAAGAAAGCTGAGGTTGCAGCTAATACTAAGTCAAGGTTCTTGTCTAATATGAGCCATGAACTTCGAACGCCCTTAAATGGAATTATTGGAGCTACTCATTTATTGTTAGAAGAAAAATCTATGCCCCACCAGCGTTCAAGTCTGGATATTTTAAAATATTCGTCAGAACATATGATGATGCTTGTAAATGATATTTTGGATTATCATAAAATAGAAGCAGGTAAACTGTCACTTGTGCAAAGGCCTGTTAACATGATGCAATTCATGAATAGAATTATCAGTCAGTTTTCGGCACAGATTCATTCGAAAGGGTTAAAGTTTAATACAGCTATTGATGTTCATCTGGATAATGAAATGTTTACAGATGAAACAAGGCTTAATCAGATATTAAGTAATCTTTTATCGAACGCCCTAAAATTTACCAATAGAGGCAATATAAGTTTAACAGCAAAACAACTGTACGCAACGAGTGAAAAAGCTGCTGTGCAATTTGTGGTAAGGGACACTGGAATTGGTATTCCTGAATCAAAACACAGGGAAATATTTAGGAGTTTTACACAGGCTGATATTGATACTACAAGAAAGTATGGTGGTACTGGCTTGGGGTTAACTATTAGCAAAAGATTGATTAATATGTTTAATAGTGAGTTGATGTTAAAGAGTCAGGATGGGAGAGGGAGTGAGTTTTTCTTCACTATTGAATTGAAAATTAATCAGGAAATGAATCCATATGCTACTCTTGATGAGAGTGAGTCGAAAGAACTTACTTCTCTTGAAGGTGTTAGGGTACTGATAGCAGAGGATAATAAAGTGAATATGTCTATCGCAAGAAGATTTATGAAAAAATGGGGTATAGAATTGACGGAAGCTATCAATGGGGTAGAAGCAGTGGAGAAATTTAAAAATGATCTATATGATCTTTTATTAATTGATCTTGAAATGCCTGAAATGGATGGTCTTTCTGCACTCAGAGAGATAAGAAAAATAAATCCAACAATACCAGCATTGGCTTTTACTGCTGCGGTGTATGATAATATGGAGAACGATTTATTGAGAAAAGGATTTGTAGGTTATATACATAAGCCTTTTCATCCTGAAGACTTACACGCAAAGATTAAGTCAGTCGTTTTTGAAAAATTCGCATGATCGCTTCTGGTATTACGCCTATCACTAAGTGTTTTTTTATATGGTTGTTGTGTGAAAATGGGTATTTATCTCATTCGTTGATAGATATGTATGGAAAGCTGAGCCGACGGAGGCATCTTTACACCATAGTAATGATCAACTACAAACCCTGGTTACTTTTATCTATAGTTAAGGCTCTGATTACCCCTAAATCCTTAATTTGATCAGACTAATTGCTGATTTTGTTCTGGCCTGTACTTTAACCCCTGCCCCTTTTTAAACAAACGAGGCTGTACTTATGTTTATCAGGGTACAGCTTTGTTTTTTATGAGTATGTAATTGTTTAGGTTTATTCAGACCTTATTTTCCCATAAAAAAGGGTTTATATGAAGGGTACATATTTTCCTTGCTGACCAAATATTCTTATGCCATAGTACCAACGCCAAGTGCACTTTAATGTATTGTGAAGTTCTGGAACGCCTTCTTCAAATAAAATAGTACTAATACTATAGTACACTTTAATGCCGATAAATTATAGATATATCAGGTATACTTTTTTCTCAATTTACGTAGGATTAAAACAAACCATATGAAGAATTCGAAAAGAGAATAGAGTTATCTATCTGATAGTAACGTGGCATTT
>CAZQIQ010000030.1:0-31057 GCA_964593835.1 uncultured Chitinophagaceae bacterium | reverse complement strand
CAATGTGTATTTTTACTTCGATAACCCATTACTCTATTTTGGAGTAATGATTCTGCTCAATTTACGGAGGACCAGAATAAACTATATGAAGAATTCGAAAAGAGAATAGAGTTATCTATCTGATAGTAACGCGGCATTTCAATGTGTATTTTTACTTCGATAACCCATTACTCTATTTTGGAGTAATGATTCTGTTCAATTTACGTAGGACCAGAATAAACTATATGAAGAATTCGAAAAGAGAATAGAGTTGTCTATCTGATAGTAACGTTGCATTTCAATGTGTATTTTTACTTCGATAAATCATTACTCTAATTTGGAGCAATTATTATGATCAATTTACTGATGACTAAAATAAACTATAAGAAGAATTCGAGAAGAGAATAGAGTTATAAATCTGATAATAACATAGTATTTCCTGCGCGTACTCCTTTTTCAGTATAAATCAACTCACAGCATTCTATAATCGGATCGTGTTCAAAAAACAATACATAATTATCAGTGACGGCTTGGTTAAGAAATATCTTTTTTTCATTCAGTGTTTGTAAAGGAAACATGTCATAAGACATCACATAAGGAATGGGTATATGTCCGATAGATGGTAATAAATCAGCCATATATACAATTGTTCTGTTTTTGTAACGAATTGCGGGAAGCATCATAGAGGCTGTATGCCCGTTCACGAAATGAATTGAAAACGGAAGTTCTGCCGGTGACGTTGTTGTAAATCCACCAGTATAGTCTGTTGACTCAACAAATGTTTCGGAGATAAACTTTAGTTGACCGCTTTGTTGAATAGGAAGAATGTTTTCTTTAAGAAAAGATGCTTTTTCTCTATCGTTAGGGTTGGTGGCCCAGTCCCAATGCTGAGTATTACTCCAGTATGTTGCGTTTGGAAAAGTGGGAATAAGCTGGTCGCCTTTTCTAACAACAGCTCCTCCACAATGATCAAAGTGAAGGTGCGTAAGAAAAACATCAGTAATATCAGCTTTTGAAAAGCCTTTTTCTGTAAGCGATTTTTCGAGCGTATCCTCTCCATTCAAATAATAATGACTGAAGAATTTAGCATCCTGCTTATTACCAATACCTGTATCTATCAGTATTAGTTTTTTACCATCCTCTATCAATAAACATCTCATTGCCCAGTTGCATAGATTATTATTATCAGCAGGATTTGTTTTATTCCATATCGACTTGGGTACGACTCCAAACATAGCACCTCCGTCAAGTTTAAAATAACCGGTATTGATAACATGGATATTCATGGAAAATAACTTTTATTAATATTATTCACTTATGTACAGCGGAAGTAATAGTGCGTGCAAGTTTTTTCTGTGAAATGAGTGTCCATATCAAAAACAACATTCCTATAAAGAAAAAGCTCATGAGCACAAGTACAGAATTACGCATATTTCTCGTCAATTCTTCTACGTATGCAAAACTAAACATCCCTATCACCAATGCGATTTTTTCTGTTACATCATAAAAGCTGAAATAGGACGCAGTATCTGTTGTTTTAGGCATGAGGTTAGAATAAGTAGACCTGCTTAGGGATTGAATGCCACCCATAACTAATCCAACGATGGCGCCCAGAATATAAAACTGAATATCTGTCTGAATAAAATAAGCAAATGCACAAACCCCTACCCATATACACACAGTAGCTATTAATGTTTGTATGTTGCCTATTTTTTCGGATAGTCGTGATATAAGTATTGCTCCCGGAATAGCTACCAACTGAATAATCATAATAGTAATGATCAGTTTTTCCATAGGCAAATGAAGTTCCTTTGCTCCAAAAGGAGTGGCCGCCAGAAATACCGTTTGAATACCTGCACTATACCAGAAAAAGGAATACAAAAATCTTTTTAATACCTGATGGTGCTTTACCTGTCCCCAAACGCTTTTTAACTCGATGAATCCTGCTTTAAAAACATTTTTCTTTTGTACAGGTATTTTAATATTGCCTGTAGGGAGATATTTAAAAGGAATAAGTGCAAACCCGAACCACCATATTCCTACCAGCACAAAAGAAATACGGGGAGGCATAAAATTTTTATCATATTCAGAATAAAGTCCAAACGTTTCGGGGAAAAAAACAATAATAAAACAGATGATCTGCAGTAATACACTTCCTACATATCCCCAGGTGTATCCTCTCGCGCTCACACGATCGCGTAGAGGAGGGGGGACAAGATCGGGCAGGTAGGAGTTATAAAAAACAAGACTTGCCCAAAATCCTATACATGAAATAATCATACATAAAAGACCCCAATGAAGAGTACCAGCACTCAGTGTCGTTGTATTGCCAGGCGCCTCAGTTGGCGCAAAGAAATAAAGACTTGCACAGGCAATGCTGCCGATTACACAGAAGAAACGCATGAAATTCTTTTTGTTTCCTCTGGTGTCTGCAATCGCTGTAAGTACAGGAGAGATAAGTGCCACTATGATAAATGCAAAACCGAGAGAATAATTGTACAGTGCAGTATTAACAAAATTTCTTCCTAAAAACTGTACTTCGTTATCAGGCATTCGGTTTTTCGTAATCGCTTCGTAATAAGCAGGAAAAATTGTTGAAGTAATAACGAGGTTATAGGCTGAATTTGCCCAGTCGTAGGTACACCAGGCATTGATGACTTTTTTAGATGTAGCTGACATGTATATTAATTACCGGTTCAGGCAAAACGAATACTATTGCTAATCCTTATATTAACAAAGAGTAGTTAAATAAAAATTACTCTTTACTCTACAATAACGCCTTGCCATATCAGGATGAGTAAAATAATTCCGGCTATTATCCTGTACCATCCAAATAATCTAAATCCGTATTTCTGTAAAAAGCTGATAAAAAACTTAATGGCGATGATAGCCACTATAAAAGCGACAATGTTTCCAATAACCAAAAGTTTAATATGCTCGCTGGTGAAAGTTTCGTATCCCTGCAACAGCTTATATCCTGTTGCAGCACACATAGTAGGAACTGCCAGGAAGAAGGAAAATTCAGCGGCAAGTTTTCTGGTTAGTCGTTGTTGCATTCCACCTATTATGGAAGATGCACTTCTGCTTACTCCTGGTATCATAGCCAAACACTGCCATACACCAATGAAAAATGCTTTTTTATAGGAAATCTGTTCTTCTCTCTCTATTGTTGGATTTACGAAAAACCTGTCAACAAAAAGTAATACGATTCCTCCGGTAAGAAGAGTGATAGCTACAGTGGTGGGGCTTTCCAATAATACATCTATCTGGTCGGAAAACAGTTTTCCCAGAATTAACGCGGGAATAACAGCAACAAGCAGTTTTACATAAAACTGCCATTTGCTGAAGTCCATGAATTTTTTCCAGTATAATACTACAACCGCAAAAATGGCTCCCAATTGAATGGCTACCTCGAATAATTTAGTGAATTCGTCCTTATGAATACCCAGCAAGCTGCTGGTGATAATCATATGACCAGTAGAAGATACCGGTAAATATTCAGTAATTCCTTCTACTATAGCTATTATAATTGCTTCTAATACTGTCATTACTGTAATTAGGCCTTCGGTTTACGAAAAATGGCAAAAATTTCAATTCCCAAACCTAATAAGATAAGGATGGGTGCAAGGGTGATGCGTCGGAAACTGTAAACCTGTTGAGCGTCAAACTGATTAGGATCGTCACTTTTGCCACCAGCCATCAAGATTAGTCCCAATGCTATGATTATCAATCCAATAACGATCCAGGTGTAATTTTCTTTTCCAAATAGATTACCCTGTAAAGGCTTTTTTTCACTCATGTTGAAGATTTAACTGGCGCAATATAATTACAAATGAACTAAGTCCGGTGAATGGTCTTATTGTATTCATTATTTAATAAAGATCATCAAGACTCATTTTCAGGTATTTAATAACGCTTCGATGGGTGCTGAAAACACTAATACCAATTCCCAGTACAAGCAGGAATAAAAAGAGTATTAACAACAGTTGGTTATCCCTGAGGTCTGTGAGATAAGGAAGATAGTTTTCAAATAATAATATGATAATGTAAATCAGAACGATTGAGATGGCCGCTGCCAGAGCACCATTGACTACTGCTCGCATGTTCATAGGACGGGAAATAAAGCCGCGAGTGGCTCCCACCATTTGCATCGTCTTAATAAGAAAACGATTGCTATACATAGCGAGCCTTATTGTATTATCAATGAGTACAATAGAGAAAATAGCAAATACAACAGCCAGTAACACTAAGCCTAACATTATCCAGCGCATTGTCGGACTCATTTCTTCAACCATCGCAGAAGGATAATTGATACTTTGAATAATACTGCCGGAATGTTCCTGAAGCTGCTCGCTGATGTTTACAAGGCTATCTTTCTGAACATAGGCACTTTTAGTGAAAAAGTCAATTGATGCAGGAAGAGGGTTTTCTTCGAGTAGTTCGGCAAAGTCCGTTTCTCCTTTAGCCAACCAACGCTGTTTAGCGGTTTCCTTGTCGAGGTATTCCGCACTTTTAGTATAGGGCTGTGACTGTATGAAACTTTTAAGAGAATCTATTTCACTCTGTTCAATATTATTATTCAGATAAACCTGAACCTGTACTTCTTCTTTTAGTTGATCAATATAGTGACTGGCATTGATAAGTATCCAGCCAAATATTCCAACAAAGAATAATACGATTGACACGCCAAGGATGGCCATGAAATATGAGGGCTTGGATCGTTTTGATGATGCTTTTCCTATCTGGGCCATTTGGATTTTTTTAGATGTTCAAAAGTAGTTAATTATCTTATGTTTGCACAAATCGTTACTGACTCAGATGGAATATGATTACAGGGCAATAGAGAAAAAGTGGCAGGATTACTGGAACTCTACAAATGCCTACCAGGTTTCTAACCATTCGGATAAGCCCAAATGTTACGTATTAGACATGTTTCCCTACCCCAGCGGCGCTGGTTTGCACGTGGGGCACCCTTTAGGATATATAGCATCCGATATCTATGCAAGATATAAACGCTCAAAGGGTTTTAATGTTTTGCATCCTATGGGATATGATAGTTTTGGTTTGCCGGCCGAACAATATGCTATAGAAACAGGTCAACATCCGGCTATAACCACTACCAATAACATTCATACATTCCGGGAACAACTCAATAAAATTGGTTTCTGCTATGATTGGTCGCGGGAAGTAAAAACGAGTGACCCACTGTATTATAAATGGACACAGTGGATATTTCTCCAATTATTTAATAGCTGGTACAATCGTGAGACCAGGCGCGCAGAATCTATTGAAACTTTGATCCCCAGTCTGGATGGTTTTGATAAGTTGAGCAAGAAAGAACAGGAAGATCTTCTGATGAATTATCGTTTAGCTTATTGCAGCTACGGAGAAGTGAACTGGTGTGAAGCTTTAGGAACTGTTCTGGCTAATGACGAGGTGGTGAATGGTGTTAGTGAAAGAGGTGGGCATCCGGTCGTAAAAAAGAAATTACGTCAATGGTATTTGCGGATTACCGAATATGCAGATCGTTTACTGGAAGGGTTGAACAACATTGAGTTCAGTGAGGCAATGAAAGAAATGCAAACGAACTGGATCGGAAAGTCGTCAGGCGCAGAAATCGATTTTGAAATAGAAGGTCAGAATAAAAAATTAAGGGTATACACTACAAGGCCTGATACCATATTTGGGGTGGACTTTATGGTGATTGCGCCTGAGCACGAGTTGATAGAAGCGATCACCTCGGTTGAACAAAAAGAAAATGTAACTGCTTATGTAACATACGTGAAGAGCAGGAGTGAGCGGGAAAGAATGGCGGAGAAAAAGATTAGTGGTGTGTTCACCGGTGCCTATGTATTAAATCCATTTAGCGGACAGAAAATTCCTGTATGGATATCAGAATATGTTTTGGCAGGTTATGGAACAGGTGCTGTTATGGCGGTTCCTTGCGGAGACGAGCGCGACTTCAAATTTGCCCGTCATTTTAATATACCCATTACTAATATTATAGGATCTCACTTTAATAATGAGGAAGCTAATCCCACAAAAGATGCTGTTCTTGAAAACAGTGGTTTTTTAAGTGGTATGAAGATGAGTGAAGCGATTGAAGTGACTATTACTGAGGTAGAGAAAAAAAATATTGGCATACGAAAGGTAAACTTCAGAATAAGAGATGCGGCATTTAGTCGCCAGCGTTATTGGGGCGAACCATTTCCCATTAAATGGATACATGGTATTGCAGTACCATTAAAAGAAGAAGAACTTCCCCTTGAATTGCCTAAGGTAGACACTTATTCTCCTGGTCCGGATGCTCAGGGTCCGCTTGCTAATATACCTGATTGGGTTGGGGCTAATTTGGAGACCAATACGATGCCCGGCTATGCAGGATCTTCGTGGTACTTTTTAAGATATATGGATCCTCATAATGAGGAAGAATTTTGTGGAAAAAAAGCGAGTGATTATTGGGGGCAGGTTGACTTATATATTGGGGGAACGGAACATGCAGTTGGACATTTATTGTATAGCAGAATGTGGACAAAGGTATTGTTTGATTTAGGGCATATCTCTTTTGATGAACCTTTTAAGAAACTGGTTAATCAGGGGATGATTCAGGGATCAAGCCGCTTTGTTTATCGTGTTCATGCCTCAAATACTTTCGTGTCATATGGTTTGAAAGATCAATATAGTACAGATGCTATACATGTTGATGTGAATATTGTAGATGGGAATGAATTAAACTTAGAGCTATTTAAAAAATGGAGAGATGATTTTGCCAATGCAGAATTTATTCTGGAAGATGGCAAATATATATGTGGTACTGAGGTGGAGAAAATGAGTAAAAGCAAATACAACACGGTCAACCCTGATGTATTGGTCGAGAGATTTGGAGCAGATACTTTCCGTATGTACGAAATGTTTCTTGGGCCGATTGAACAAAGTAAACCATGGGAAACAAAAGGCATAGAAGGTGTTCACAGATTTCTGAAAAAACTATGGCGTTTGTTTTTTGATGATGAGAAAGGAAAAGTGTGGACAGAAGAACAGCCTACTAAGGCTGAGTATAAAATACTTCACCGGACTATTAAGAAAATAGAGGAGGATAATGAGAGATTTTCTTTTAATACAGGGGTAAGCACTTTCATGATTTGTGTTAACGATCTTACTGATGCTAAGTGTCATAAGAAAGAAATTCTTCAACAGCTTATTATATTATTGAGTCCGTTTGCTCCGCATATTACTGAAGAGTTATGGCACCAGCTAGGTAATAACACTTCCATACTGGATGCTTCATTTCCTGTGTTCGAAGAAAAATATCTTGTTGAAACAGCTTTTCAATATCCGATTTCTATTAATGGCAAAAAACGTTCGGAACTTAATTTACCCTTAGATTTAAATCAGCAGGAAGTAGAAAAAGCTATTCTCGAAAATGAGGTTGTTATTAAATGGCTTGAAGGAAAATCTCCTAAGAAAGTAATTTATGTTAAGGGCCGAATGATTAATGTAGTTATTTAATCTTCGTTGTTTTTAATATTTATCTGTTTTTAAACCATTTTGATAGATATTCCTTTAGAGGAAGTAAAAGCTATTCTCGAAAGTGAGATTTGTTGTTAAATGGTTTGAGAGGGAAGCTCCTAAGAAAGTAGTTTATGTTAAGGGTCGAAAGAATAATGTGATTGTTTAATCTTCGTTGTTTTTAATATTTATCTGTTTTTAAACCATATTGATAGATGCTCCTTTAGAGGAAGTAAAAGCTATTTCTGAAAAGGAGATTTGTTATTAAATGGTTTGAGAGGGAAGCTCCTGAAAAACAATTGATGTAAAGAGGTGAATGATTAATGTAGATGTTTAATAGTTGTTGTTTTTATTGTTCATCCATTTTAAAATTATTCCGATAGATATTGTTTTAAGGAAGTAAAAAGTTACTCTTAAAATGACGCCGTCATTAAATAGTTTAAAGAGAACACCCTAAAAGGTAATTTATGTTAAGGGTTGAATGATTAATGTAGGTATTAATATTAATTTATTAGCATAGAACTGTTAATGGGAATAATATATCTATAGATTTTGGGTAATTAGCAATGAGTTCTACTCCCTCCTCATCCATTATTGTGTGAAGAACAGTGATGTTACAGAATAATAATCTGAATTGTCATTATTATAATTTAACGGGTAGACTGTAAATAATAGGAGTGAATTAATAAGATTCGTGAATTAGATATGTAGGAATAATGACTTTTTAGAAAGAAGGGCAAAAAGATTGTCGTCTGTCACCATTATACTCACTGTAAAAACCATTATAAATAAGACCGAATTCATAAGCTCCTCTCATATTATTAAACTGACGCATAGAGGAAAGCGTAACATCGTAAGTAAACATCAATTTGATATTTTTATGCTGAAAGCCTACCATAGGGAAAATAGCATCTCCCGGACGCATATACAAACCTCCGAAAAGTTGAGACTCGCCGTCACCTGATAAGTTATATTGAACATTACCGCCTAATACAAATTCTGAAGCTGTTACCTGTCTGCTATAATATGCCATAGGGTTAATGATGACTTCATCATTTAATTTATAACTGGCATTCAAAAATGCAATATACCGTTGAGGGATTCTATTATCTACATTAGCCACATCAGTTGAGAAAAAAGATTCTCTTGCCCTGTTAAGATGATGAACAGAAATACCACCATTGATATATAATTCATCTGTGGGAAAGTAAGCATAATTCACTCCTATCTGTACATCTAAATAATTAATATTAGGCTGATCGAGATATACGCTTGTAGGTATATTCTGATCAAAAAATTTTCCATCAAACTGATCGGGGAATTTAAGATTATGTGTGTTTATTCTTTTATTAGCCCAGCCTACATTAAATCCTGCTGATAATAAATGTGCTTCACCTACCATTTGGTGATAACCCAATGATGCATAAACTTTTGTTGATGTAAGGGATCCGCTTCCGGCCACATCCCTAAGAATAGCTCCTCCAATACCTACCCATCCGGTTTCTATACGGTCTCTGAATACTTGCGCATCTCCCCACACGCTCATGGTTTTATAAGGGACAGTCATAACATTCGACCACTGGTTACGGTAATTTGCTCCTACTCTATAATCAGCATCGGGAATAAATCCTGTATTAGCAGGATTCGTTGTTAGTGGTGAGTTAAACCACTGAGAAAAATGTAAATCCTGTGAGAATCCTTTTATTCCTCCGCACCAGCAAAGTATCAATATCACATAATATCTCTTCATCACTTATCTTATTAATGTTATATCTCCGGTTTTCCTTAGGGTTTTTCCATCTGTAAATTGAACGTCAAGGGTATATGTGTAAACATCCATGGGTAATAACTGTCCATTTTTTGTGCCATCCCATCCCACTCTTCTATCATTGGTTTCAAATACTTTTTGTCCCCAGCGATTGTAGATTTTCCAGGCCATTTTATCTATTCCGAATCCTTCAATTCTTATAGTACTATTCCTTCCGAATCTTCCCGGTGTAAATGCGTTGGGTACATCAAGCAGCGGATCAATAAGCGATTCAACTAACTGAATGGCACTGGTGTCTGAACAACCCACATCATTAAAAACAACCAGTGTAGCACCAAAGGTTCCGGTTGAATTGTATTGATGCAATACTGTATCCAATGTGTTTTTAACTATGGAGTCACCATCGCCGAAGTGCCAAACATATTTAGATCCTCTTAATGAGTGATTATAGAAAATGGTAGGTTTATTTACTTCAGGCGTTACCGGTAAGAAAGAAAATGAAGCCATTGGTTTTTCATAAACCCTGATGGTTTTCGATGTTTCATCCTGTATATTACAGGTTCTCTCATCTCTTACTACTAACCTGATGGTGTATTCGCCAGGATACTGATAAGTATGCACAGGATATTCTTCCGTTGAAGTTGTGCCATCTCCAAAATCCCAGAAAAATTCATTTCCTGCTAATGACGTGTTGTTAAATACTGCATCATAAGGTGCGCATCCTATATCGGGAGTTTCGAATTGTGCGACCACAAGCGGATTAACTCTAAGGTTATATACTATAGAATCAGGATTGTTGCAGTAATTAGTATCATTTAAAATAAGCCGAACATTATAAGGACCAGGGTTTGCATAAGAATGATCGACAAATCCTGTACCTGCAGTAACTCTGGTTCCATCTCCAAAGTCCCAGATAAAACTATTTGTTTCAAACGGTTTTGTTTCAGGAGTGGAAAGATTATTAAATCTATACTGTAAATCTTCGCAGGCTCCAATCTTATCTATTTGCATACGTAAAGTAGCGCTATCTTCTCCCACTCTGATATAGGTATATGCAGTGTCTCTTTCATTGCAGGTGTTTAAATCTTCAGCGATGAGCCTTACGCGAAACCGTCCTGTTTGTGTGTAGGTATGATTTATATTAAATTCTGAGGTGATTTCTTCATCTGATCCGTCCCCAAAATCCCATATATATCTTTTTCCATTCATTATAGTATCCCTGAAGTTGACAGTAAAAGGGATACAACCTATTGTGTCCGGAACGCCATTCGCAAAAGCTTTTGGAGCAGATACCACACCGGCAAAATCGAAAGATATTTTGACAGCAGCAAGATTACATCCGCTGGTTCCTGTTCCATTAACGGGACCGACTACCCCGGGAGTAGTGGGAAAGCGCGCACCACCGGAACAATTAGCGCAAATAGCCTGATATATTACACCCTGTTGATCAAAACGACTGGTGCCTCCATCAACATGTTCTCCAATTTTACCATTAGTTTGCCCGAAATAAGTGCCGTATAATAAGTCGGATGCATTTTTTTGAATAACAATAAAATAAAAATCCATGTTATCAGTATCGGGTTTGATAGCATCCGAGGATATAGGCATATTGACAATGCCAGCCTGATCATAAGGATCTCGATCACCAGGAAATATCCATCCGCCCCAGCCTGAAATATATAGATTCTCACATCGGTCAACCATAAACGCAACGGGAGACATATTTGGTTTACCCGAACCATTACCGAAAGTTGTGCTATAAACGTATGATGACAGATTAGGTTGTAATTTGGCTACAAATTGCGAATTCCTTGATTCTCCAAAAGTCATGGGAGTAGGGGTTCCAACCACTGGCCATGAACCTCTCGTTGTTCCCATGATATAAGGAAAACCTCTTCTGTCAAATTTTAAACCGTAAATAATATCTACTGCATTTGTGCCAATATACGTTGAGCGTATTAACGATGAGCCATCATTACTGATTATCGCGACAAATCCATCAGGAGCAGGTTCATTTTTCTGATCTACTCCGCCATTAAATGATGTACCAATTGTCCCTGTAGTTATTCGAGGAAAATTACTGCTTCTTGTAGCGCCACCAACATACAATTCCTGAGTTAAAGGATTAATATCAAGAACAAATGCTCCATCATCATTACTTCCCCCCAGATAAGAGGCCCAAATGACGTCATTACATGTTGGATCTATTTTCATGACCACACCGTCCTGCAAACCTCCATGTGTACTCTGAAAGACACCAGATGTGACGGGGAATTCTGTTGACATTGTTTGTGCTGCAACATATATATTATTAGCTCCATCTAAAATCACTTCGCTTCTCGAGTCATCGCCATAATTACGGAGTAATGAAATGCCCTCATGTCCCCCTAATCGCTGAAGATCTTTTATGTTTACTCCACTGTGTTTATCACCCCCTATGCTTAATGATCCAAATATATTTGTGCCTGTGCTGTTAAGTTTAGTGACGATAATATTCGATTTATTGGAGGATGCAGAAGAACCTATAACTTTTGTGGTGGGGTAATTACTCGAATAAGACCTTCCCATTACTACCAGATTGCCCTGAGGGTCACAAAAAAGACTGTGAGGGTATTCATTACCGTTATCACCTCCAATATAGGTAGCATATAAACGCTGGGATCCGTTGGCGCTAAACTTCATAATGCCAATATCTGTAACTCTCTCACCATTGCCTCCCATGAAGTTGCTCTGGTAAGCACCCGGAGTAACAGGAAAACCTGAGGCAAATACAATACCTCCGGAATATAAACTACCATCCGGACCAGGGGTTGCTGTAAAGCCAAACTGGTCTGCGCTACTTCCGCTCAATGTTGAGAAAATGAGAGTGGGGTCTATAATCAGGGTTTTGTTTTTTTCATAGTTGGCAAGCTGAAATCTGACAGTATTGCCATTTAAAAGGTATTTGCATTCTATTTTTTGTCTTCCTTTAATATTGTCCGACTGATAAGTATAGGGATATAGCTCTTTCATTTCACCAACAGAAGTTTTAATGATCAAATCATTATTTCTGATTGATAATTTGTCGGCACCAGTATACTTAATGATTATTTTAGAAGGATCCCCGCCAGGATGGACAATCAGATCATATTTTAATTTATCACCTTCCGAATAGTATCTGACATCAATATTAGGATAAAGGTTTTTATATGTTACGGCATTGAATATTTTGACTTCGGTAGCCCACTTTGAAGGGTCATTACCGATAAAATAATTATTATAAGTATTTAACGGTTTTTCCGAAAGAATTTCTGCATTAGCATTGGCCCCAACAAATTCCACTGTGTATGCATGTTTTCTCAATGTTTTAGTAGGTGGTAAACTGGAGATATTCTGATCAATCACTCTTCCAGAGATGTCTTTAGAGTAATCTATTTTTTTATTGGATTTCCCTTTTTTTGGGGCATGATCAGTTCCATGATCATCAAGACGTTGTAAATCCTCTATATTAGCCAGGTCAACTGTAAATCCTGTTTTCTGCAGATAAAAAGTGCCGGTGGATAATTCTCCTTTGAATAAAACAACAGGTTCCCATTGTCCCCTGTTTTCGACAAACTCAAATGACGCGTCAGGATTTTGACATTTGGCAGTGTCCATTACTAACCAAAAAACAGCAAACAAAAGTGATAATCTGATCAATGTGCCTTTTTTTACAATGTACCAAATAAGAGTGTTAATAAGAAGTTATGTTAAAGCCTTGTTTAAGAGCTGAAACAACAATTTTCTCAAGTATAAGGTTAATGATTATCAGGAGATTTTACTCCAGGCAGTAGTTCCGGTAATAGATTGTAAATAGGATTTAATCCTTGTGTTTTCTTTATTGTTCAGTGATGGATCATTATCAAGAATTTCCATTGCTATAAAACGGGCTTGTTCAAGCAATTCTCTATCCTGTATCAGATCCGCTAACTTAAGATTTAACGCCCCACTTTGCCGGGTTCCCTGAATATCCCCCGGACCTCTAAGTTCCAGATCTTTCTCTGCAATTTTAAAACCATCATTTGTTGAAACCATAGTGTTGAGTCTTTCTTTCGCTTCCTTTCCTAATTGTTTGCCTGTCAACAGAATACAATAGCTTTTTTCAGCCCCACGACCTACACGTCCCCTTAACTGATGAAGTTGGGATAATCCAAATTTTTCGGCACTTTCGATTACCATCACGCTTGCATTCGGAACATCCACCCCAACTTCTATAACAGTGGTGGCAACCATTATTTGAGTATCATTTATGCGAAACCGTTGCATATTGGTGTCTTTTACATCGTTGGCTTGTTTGCCATGCACCATGCTGATATAATACTGAGGTTCCGGAAACCACGCTTTTAGATTTTCATATCCTTTCACGAGGTTTTCATAATCCAGTTTTTCTGACTCTTCAATTAATGGAAAGATAATATAGGCCTGCCTTCCTATTTTTATTTCTTCTTTAATAAATCCCATTACCTGGGAGCGGCTATTATCGTATCTGTGAACGGTTTGTATGGGTTTGCGATTGGGGGGCAACTCGTCAATAACGCTATAATCCAGATCACCGTAGGCAGTCATAGCGAGTGTTCGGGGTATTGGAGTAGCTGTCATGACAAGCATATGTGGTGCAATCATTCCTTTTTTCCAGAGTTTGGCTCTTTGTGCCACACCAAACCTGTGTTGTTCATCAACAACTGCTAATCCTAAATGTTTGAAGGTGACAGCATCTTCAATTATCGCGTGGGTGCCAACTAATATGTCTACCGTACCCTCAGCAAGTTCACCAAGTATTTTTTTTCTTTCCGAAGCTTTAACTGATCCCGTTAACAGCCTAACCTCAACCGGCATATTTTTTAATAAAGAAGAAATACTTTGGTAATGCTGACGAGCAAGAATTTCAGTTGGGGCCATCAGACAACTTTGATAATTATTATCAATAGCGATCAACATACAAAGAAGCGCTACCATTGTTTTTCCGCTTCCCACGTCACCTTGTAATAATCGGTTCATTTGCCTCCCTGATCCCATATCATTACGTATCTCTTTGATCACTCTTTTTTGTGCTCCGGTGAGTGTGAAAGGAAGGTGTTTTTCATAAAACTCTTTAAAGTAATCACCTACCTGTACAAAAACATATCCTTTCGATGATTGATGCCTTTCCAGCTTTACTAATCCCATTTTTAATTGCGCAATAAACAGTTCTTCAAACTTTAATCTTCTCAAAGCCTGTTGATAATGTTGTTGGCTGGGTGGAAAATGAATATGATGAAAGGCCAGATATCTTGAAGGGAATTCAAGTTGTTGGATAATTTTTTCAGGAAGATTTTCAGGAATGTCTTTCTCTTCAATCATACTCCATAAGGTAGCTGTAACTTTCGCTAATTGCCTCCCACCAAGTCCTCTTGCTTTAAGTTTTACAGTACTCGGATAAACAGGCTCCAGAAAACTACGGCCATCTTTTTTTTCAATGGTATATGCTTCTATTTCAGGATGGGGTATTTGTAGTTGACCGTTAAAACTGCTCAGTTTTCCAAAAGCGAAATAAGTATTACCGGTAATCAGCGATTTTTGGACCCAATTGATGCCCTGAAACCATACTAATTCGATGCTCCCGGTATTATCGCTGATTGTAGCAACAAGTCTTTTAAACCGATTGCTGCCCAAGGTTTCCAGGCTAACCAATTTGCCTGCAATCTGTACATAATCAGACTGATAATGCAGTTGACGGATAGGCGTTACTATCGTTCTGTCAATATGTCTATAAGGATAAAGTTCCAACAGGTCTCTGAAAATAAATAGACCTAATTCTTTCTTGAGTAAATCCGCTCTTTGCGGCCCTACCCCTTTAATATATTCTATTGGACTCGATAGTATGTTGTCATTTTTTCTGGACATAAATTTCTATCCATGCATGCGAAGAAGGATTTCTCGGAACAGGAAAAGTGTCGATTCTATTATAATTTTCTAATAACGCTTCTCTTACTGTAAAAGGGTATATGTTATTTGAATAGGGAACATATTCAAAAATAACAAGATCATAGTAATTACTTCTTACTCTGTCTGAAAACAATTTTATTTCCCGGTCAAACATACCTACTCCCTTATGAAACCACAATGGATATTCACTCCCTTTTTCCAGTTCATAAGGTATTTCTGCGGCAAGTGTTGTTAGCTCTGACATGTTTAGTACTTTAAGATCCTTACCGTTTTTAACAAGATCAGAGTTCATTAAACGATCCAAACCATCAACAGTAGGTCCTGGTAATAAAACTTTATGAAGTGTGGGAAGTGAGCTAAGGCGCCATTGGTGAAGAGGAATAGCTGTGGTGTCAATTTCTATCATGTAAGTATTGCGATTGACAACATCCGCATAGGTAAAGCCTGCATGAGTGTGTGTTGTATAATCGGCAGGTTTTGATGGCAGCAAAAAACGTTCAATATATTTCCAGTAAGTTTGACTCCACCATAAAAGTATACAGCCTGTAAATACAATTGTCGTTTTCCAGGTATTGATATTGATAGGTAGCAGATAACCCAACATTGTGAATATATATGCTACACAGAATGCGTGAAAAAATATATTATTATCAACTGGTAAATAACTCGTCACCTGAAAAATTGCAGCTTCTGCTATTATACCCAGGGTTAAAAGAGTAAATAATACCTGATTTTTATCTTTTAAAAGAAAACTCCTAAGATTTTTAACTGATGCAAAAAGAATGATTACTACTAAAGCGAGATAGAGTTTAAGCCATTGCGACGATAACAGAAATTCATTAATGATGTCTGTAAAAGACATTCTTGAGCTATGCGGTGACTGACCGTAATTAAACCAATATCCGAATGCATATTTTGTAAGAGGAAGAATGATTACCATTCCTGTTATTAATAAACCGGCAATAAATGTGATGGATGGAATGATACGTTTTTCAATAATAGCATCATAGCCTAAAAGAGCAAGACACACTAACAGTGCCAGTCCTCCTCCGTCTTGTTTGGTAAAAAAAGAAAAAAACACAAAGACCCCTGCCAGAAAAGGCCATACATATAATATCTTTTTTGATTGCTGGCCGGGCTCAGCAGAAGACCGGGTGAGAAAATGACAAAGAAAGGCTAAAGCTAGAATTTCATAATATATAACGGTATTATTATACCAGGGCCAATAGTTCGGCAGAGAGAAACTGAGACAGAATACTAAAATTGCGGCTAAACTGGCAGCAGGAGGTACTTTAAAGCTGCGCAATATGGACCTGAAAGCCAATCCCATAGTAATATTAATAAATACCTGTGCCTTGATCAGGGTGATCATCTGGGCTCCAAATATTTTAAAGAATAGTGTTGGGATCACCCAAAACATATAACCAACAGGCATCCCGAAATCTTTGAACGGAATTTGCCCATTGGCCATTCTGTAGGCCCCTTCCCATGATAAGTAGCTGTTCAGCCTGTAGGGCAGGTTAGGAAACAGTGGGATGAGCGCTACAATGACAATTAACAAAATTTCGGATAGGGATATTATTCGCTTCATATTGATTCTTTTCACGTTATGCAAATCTAGCGGCCATTAATATTGCATCAAAGCCTTTTGTGAACTATCTTGTGGTATAGTTGGGATATCAAAAAGCATTGACAGTTAATTATTTATTCCCATAGCAACGAAAAATGACCCATTATATTACATTACTAAGACCTAAACATTGGGCAAAGAACCTTTTCTTATTTGTTCCCTCATTTTTTGCAGGAAAGTTTTTTGAACTTGGCAAAATAGAATTACTAATAGGAGGATTTCTGGCTTTTAGTTTTCTGGCCAGTAGCATCTATATTATTAATGACTACCGCGATATTGAGGATGACAAAAAGCACCCTGAGAAAAAATACAGACCCCTGGCTTCAGGAGCAGCTAATAAAACAACAGCACTGATTATCAGCATTTTACTAACTGTTGTCGGATTGCTGGTTGCTTATTGGGTAGATCACTCAGGGAAATTTTTATTTGTTACCTGCATTTATTATATACTTAATCTTTCCTATTCTTTCGGATTAAAAAATATATCTATCATTGATATAATCATTGTCGCAACAGGTTTTGTACTGAGAGTAAAGGGTGGAGCAGTGTTGGCAGAAATCAACACAACTTCCTGGTTTATTATTATGACTTTTCTCCTGGCGTTATTTATGGCTATAGCTAAGCGTCGAGATGATATTATATTAAAAAGCAGTACAGGCATTGATATGCGAAAATCGATGAAAGGGTATAGTCTTGAATTTCTTAATACACTGCTGGGGCTGTTTTGCGCCATTATTATTGTTTCATATGTTAATTATACTGTATCCCCCGTATCGTATGAAAAGTTTGGTCATCGACTATACTATACATCATTATTTGTAATAGCTGGGATGATGAGGTATCTGCAAATCACATTTATCCAGAACAAAGCAGGATCTCCAACCGATGTACTATATAAAGACCGATTTATTCAGATCACTTTAGTGCTATGGGCAGCCAGTTTTTTCGTTATACTATATTTAAGAGACCTAACATTTTTTGAGAAATGAAAAAGAAGATTGCCAACTGGGGAAATTATCCATCTATGGAGAGTGAGGTGAAAAGTTTCAGCTTCGATGACCAACTCCATGAAATGGTTAAGACGGTTGATCAATTTATTCCCAGAGGAAACGGAAGATGTTATGGCGATGCATCACTAGCGGCAAAAACCATATCTACATTACAATATAGCAGGATACTCGCATTTGATATGGTAAACGGGATTTTTGAATGTCAGAGCGGTTTAACATTAGATAAAATTCTGGAAGTCATTATTCCTAAAGGTTGGTTTCTACCCGTTACACCAGGAACTAAATTTATCACTATAGGTGGGGCTGTAGGTAGTGATGTGCATGGTAAAAATCATCATGTTGATGGTTCATTCAGTAATCATATTATTGAAATGAACATCATGCTTGCAGATGGTAAGGTTGTTACGTGTTCTCCTACGCTTAATACTGATCTTTTTGAAGCTACTTGTGGGGGAATGGGTCTAACAGGAATGATAACAACGGTAAAGTTTGGTTTAAAAAAAATCGAAACCTCTTATATACATCAGAAACAACTTAAGGCTTCTAATCTCGAGGAGTTGATTAAGTTGTTTGAAGAGTATAAAGAGTATACTTATTCGATGGCGTGGATAGATTGTTTAACGAAAGGTGAACATTTTGGTAGAGGAATATTAATTGTTGGCGAGCATGCTAAAAAAGAGGAGTTGAACTCAGGTCAGCAAAAAAAACATCTGAACTATTTTGGTAAGGTTAAGCTGGCTTTTCCTTTTAATCTTCCTTCATGGGTACTAAATACATTTACGGTTAAGGTGTTTAATTTTCTGTATTACGGGAAGAATTTTAAAAAAGTTATTGATAATGTAGTGCCCTACGAACCTTTTTTCTATCCATTAGATGCAATTTTGCATTGGAATAGGGGATATGGAAAAAAAGGATTTGTACAATATCAGTTTGTACTTCCTTTATCAGCTAAACAGGGGTTGATAGAAATTTTACATAAGATAAGTGATAAAGGACTGGGTTCCTTTCTCGCCGTTTTAAAGGTTTTTGGTAAGCAGGAAAGTTTGATTTCCTTTCCCGATGAGGGATATACTTTGGCGTTGGATTTTCCGGTTCGGAAGGGATTGTTTGAATTTCTAGACGAGCTGGACCAGATAGTGTTGAAATATGGCGGAAGACTTTACATGTCTAAAGATGCTCGCATGAAACCTGAAGTGTTGAGCAAAGGATATCCTAAGCTAAACGTGTTTATGGATATTGTAAAAAAGTACAATCCGGATGCAAAATTAGCATCAGTTCAATCAGATCGACTATTACTTACAACTCATTGATATTATGCCAGCAATTTTACTTTTAGGAGCAACATCTGACATGTCGGTGGCACTGGCCGAAAAATTTGCATTCAATAAATATGATATTCAGCTGGCAGCCAGAAATGTTAATAGACTGGAACCATTACGTGCTGATATCGAAATAAAATACAACGTATCTGTAACCTTACATGAGTTTGATGCACTAGATACGACAAGCCATTCATCTTTTTTTAATTCTCTACCAATAAAACCGGATATAGTGATATGCGTATTTGGTTATTTGGGTGATAATATAAAAGCTATTACTGAATGGAAGGAGGCTGAAAAAATTATTCATACAAATTACACAGGAGCAGTTTCTATATTAAATGTTATAGCCGGAAAATTTGCTGAAAATAAATCAGGTGTGATCGTGGGTATTAGTTCAGTTGCTGGTGAAAGGGGAAGGCAAAGCAATTATATCTATGGTAGTGCAAAAGCAGGATTCACAGCTTATCTGTCAGGGTTGAGAAATAGTTTATATCATAATGGCGTTCACGTAATGACAGTTCAGCCTGGTTTTGTTTATACAAAGATGACGGAAGAACTTAGCCTGCCACCATTGCTTACTGCTAAACCGGAGAATGTTGCTAATGCGGTTTACCAAGGAGTTGTCAAAAAGAAAAATATAATTTATGTAAAATGGTTTTGGAGATATATTATGTGTATTATTAAATCCGTTCCTGAATTTATTTTTAAGAAGCTTAAACTATAAACAGTTGTTCTTGCTATGTGTATAATGAAATTGAAGACAGATGAAATCAGTAATTGCATTTTTTGATTTTGATGGAACAATAACAGAAAAGGATTCTTTATTAGAATTTATCCGGTATTGTAAAGGTGACACTGCTTTTTACATGGGCTTTTTGTTGCATTCACCTATGCTGATAGCATATAAATTAAAGATTATATCAAATCACAGGGCAAAAGAAATAATGCTGAACTATTTTTTTGGCAAAATGAACATCAAAGAATTTGATGCCTATTGTGTACAGTTTAATGAAGAAGTAATGCCCTCACTTCTTAGACCAAAAGCTCTTAATGAAATTAATAAGTTAAAGGAAAAAGGCGCTGAGATTGTTGTGGTTTCAGCTTCGCCCGAATACTGGATAGAGAAGTGGTGTAGGTCGATGAATATAAAATGTATAGCTACCAGATTGTTAATCACTTCCGATAATAAAATATCTGGGAAGATTGAAGGATTGAATTGTTATGGAAAGGAGAAAGTAAGAAGGATTCATGAAGATTATGACCTTAATACTTTCTCCGATGTTTATTGTTATGGCGATACCCCGGGTGACAAATACATGTTGTCTTTGGGAACCTACAAGTTTTATAAGCCTTTTAGGTAATTACTTTTAGTTTTTTATCAGTTTACTCGTTGTTATCAATTGTCCATCAATCATCACTGCCACGCTGTATATACCTTTATTCAAACTGGAGATATCAAGGTTTTTTGTCATTGTTAATTCATCCTTAACAAACAAAAACTGTTGTGATATTCTTCCACTTAAATCATAAATTATAATATTAGTCTTTCCCTTTTTCTCGTTGGTGAGGGTGAAATTAAGATTAGATGAGGCCGGATTAGGATAAAGGGCTACCTGATTAGAAGGTGTATTGATATTTTCTCCAATGGCTGGATTGTCATCTGCAATAATGGCTTTATTCGCGTTAACTTTATCATGAACAATCACTCTCATCATCTGCGAGGCAGAATTGCCATCATTATCAGTAGCAGTAACTCTGAACCAATAATAACCTGCAGCTAAATTATTGATTCTTGTACTTGCTTTTGTCGGTGTTGCGATAGTTGGATTATTAGGTCCACTGATTTTAACCCATTGAAAAGCTTTAATCCATCCATCAGGATCTTTAGTTGGCCAAGCCTGCAATAGTACAGATCTGTTAGGTAGTGTAGTGATTTGATCACCAAGTGTAACTACGTTTGGCGGACGGTTTACTCTAACAGTAATATCATTAGTAGCCTGTTGATTTTTTCCATTAGTAACAGTCAGTCTATATTTATATGTGCCTGCTACAAGATTATTAATGCGTGTATCGCCTTTAGTTGGAGTCTGCAGATCACCACCTGCAGGCCCACTAAGCTTTTGCCACTTAAAGGCTTTTATCCAGTTAGATTTATCGTTTGATCTTGTACCCATCAATAAAGCCGAATTATAAGGTAGATGTACAACAAGATTGCCTCCTGCATTAGCTATTAATGTAGAGTTGCCAGGTGATGGTTTCGGAACAGGTATTTCCTGTGGTTTTTCATTGCCTTGATTATTATTGTTCTCTCTGTTTCTCGTATACCCTAAAAACCACTCAAAAAGATTGGGACTTTGATAATTATTTCCTCTGTCATATGCCATGTCCCAAATACTGTGACCACCATAATTCCAAACAGTTTTTTTGGGTGCGATTGAAGGATTGCACTTAACTACGCTATTAATAGCATTATGTATAACTGAAACATTTACCGTAGCATCATTTGTCGCATGAAATGACCACATCGGAAGTTTGGTTTTGGCGATAACACAAGGGTTGGTAAGTGTTGCAGGTGCGCACACTGTTGCTATTGCAGCTACCTTGTTTGCATTTGCTTCTGAAGCTGATATCCATTTCCAGGTGCCTCCGCCTCCCATTGATAACCCTGTGAGATAAATTCTGTTTTTATCAATACGAAGATTCTTTTCTGCATAATCAATCATGGCATCAACGTAATTAGTAGGCCACATTCCATATTTCGTTGGACATTGAGGAGATAATACTATAAATGTGTGCCATTTTCCATCTTTATAAAAGCGCATGGGTTCACCATCATGTATATATTTTGGTATTCCTATATTTCTGACTTTGTATAATTCAGTGGTTCCGTTTCCTCTTTCACCAATTCCATGAAGAAATATAATGACGGGATATTTTGTTGATTGATCATTGTTATAAGCTGCGGGCTTATATTCATAAAAACCAATCTTTTCACTACCATAACTTATTTGCTTTTCAATTTGTTGGGAGAATAATAGGCACGGGAATAGCGCAAGCGCCAGGAGCATAGAGCTTCTCATAATGCATTAGTGTTTTAAACAATAAATAAAAACACTTTGATCTAACCGGGAGGAGAGACAAAGCCTTAACGTTTTTTCTAAGTTCAGATTTTCAATTCTGCAATTAGCAATTTTTATACCAAAACATTTTATTGTGAAAGTGTTTTAGTAAAACGCGGAGTTTTACTTGAATAATTTGTTATTATATGTAATTCTATTAATTATTATTTAATAATTAATAAATAATAATTAGCGTATTGATATTATTGAATGATGAGATTTGAAAAATTATATTAATGATAAAACAATAATGGTTAATTAATATTCGGACTACTATTGCGACAATGTAATAAAAAAATTATTTATCATATAGAAAGAGAGGTTGTATCAAAAGAGAAGTGAGCCCTAGCCATTACGCTGTTTTTTGATAATTTATAAGCGGTTTGATTTTGAGATATTACCGGATTCAAGCCGTTTTGTATTCGTTTACACGATTATGGAGTCCTTTAATATATTTTTGATATTTCCTGTCTGTAAAATGATTTAAATAATAAATGCAGTATTGTATTTATTATTTAATGAAATATAATTCAAGATTTTGTTTTCAGGGATTTGTATTTTAGTCTTAATTGGTTTATGTAAAGACAAATCTGTTCCTAAATAGATTCTGCTAGAATTACAGTGTTGGGATTAATCTGTGATAGAGTGTTTTTTAAGGAGATAATTTTCATACATTATTTAAATAACCTTAGCAGGTTGATGCGCATAAGTAATACTATAATAATTATTTTGCTTTATAGACAGCCACAACTAGATGTTCTTTATTGTTTGTTGTAGTAAACGAAGTATGTATTACAAGTTTTGTTGGTGACACACTCTTAATAAGAGCTGATTGTGGTTTCCCGTCACTATCAAATCTGTTTTGTGTAAGTGTTTTAGTGGATTCATTATATGACCATTCGCCCACTTCTTCTTCAATAGGGTCATCATCGTCACATTTTTTTTCTCCCACATGTTGTATCAGTGTGTTATCGCTTTTGAACATTAATGCATCATCTTTTTCACATTCTTCTATGAGAATGGTCATGTCTGTATCCGGTTTGCCATCTAAGTCAAGGTCAATGGATGGGCTAACTGTAACAGATTCGACAACCCAATATTTATCAGTAAACCTTTGTGAACTGTTCTGGGTTTTACTGGTAAACGCAATGGCTGATATTGCTAATGTTATACATGTGGTAATGACTGAATGCCTGTTTTTTCTGGCGCTATACATAGGTTAAAATTAAAATGGATGAATTTGCCTTTACAGGAGCAAATTTAACTCTAGGAGAGTGAAGTGATAATGTTTTTGATAAACGACATGAAGTTGTTTTTAGATGGTCGATAGAAATGATCAAGGGTTGCGCATAAGGAGGATAGGAAATGCAGCATTTGTATGTGGAGTAGTAGACGTATGGGATATATCTATATATGTCTGGCGCACAACAGTTATTGAATGTGGGCTTCTTTAAGTTTAAGCTGTAATCGTAAGTGATATTCATCTGTAAGCAGATTTATTGCTGAGGAAAATTAACGATAGGTAAATACCTGTATTTTTTGTATCAATAAGTAATTAATATCCTTATATATAATATGTATTAATGATATGGTAAATGCTACAAGGGATAAAATGATTAATTGCTTTGACTCAATAAATTATTGGTTAAAGAAAAACATCCAATCTAAAACAAATTATAATTAATTCTATGTTAGTTTTTGACATTAGAATTCGATTAGAATTGATGTAATGTATTCTAATATCCAGTTTATATGGATAGATTTGCTCCATAATATTATTGAATATTGTCCTACTGTTTATATATGAAAAATAATTATGGATTTCCTTTATTAGGTTTAAGCTCGTCATTGAAGGCAGCAGAAATCAAGTCTAATAAAGTTTTGTAATGTTCCAGGCCTCATACCACTGGGCATGACATTAATTTATTTAACTAATAGTAGATGGATTAGGGTGACTTTTTTAATGCTGCCTCTCTCTGACGAAATCACAAAAAGTTGATGATAAGCTAAAAACTAAGAATGATTAATAGTGTTTGATTATTGAGCTTTCTTTTCTTATACAACTTAAACCAACTGCTTATGAATTTTTATTAATGTAATTAATTAACCTGTATCCATGTAGTTCCTGTGCTGTTTTACGCAGCATAAATTGTCTCTGTTTAATTTATTGCGGAAAACAAATTGGTTTTAATAACCATCAGGTACTCTATTGCTATCACTTAAAAACTTAAAAACTAACATGCGCAAAGTACTATTTTCAATTTTAGCTTTATCTGTTGCATTATTCTTTAACAACAATGTCAAAGCTCAGGATGAGTCAGATAAATTATCCTTGTCTTTATCGTTAAATCATGATGCTTTTTTCGGCTTTAATCCAATGCTTTCTGGAGCAATTGCAGGTAAAAAAGCCGACTTCACTTTTTATGGTATACAATGGGGGGCTGGTACGGCTGCCGCCTGGGGTAACTGGACGGAATTTGGATTAGGTGTTAATTTTAAAGCCGGAGAGTATGTAAATATCAATCCACAGTTAGGCTTTACAATGGGTAATCTGCTTTCTTCATATACAGAGGGCAGCTATGCTGTTGGTGACGGTATAGTTCCAAACTTAACAGTAAACCTGAATAGCGAAAAAATGGAAGGTCAGGTGTATGCCGGTTATTACGCAGCTTTGAGAAAAGAAAGTGCAATGACGGCTAATTATGTACACTACTGGGCTAATTTGGGTACAAAAGTATCTCCATTGTTTTCTTTTGGCGCACATGTTGAAAATCTTTTCCGCTCAGGAGGAAAAGAGCAGCCAACAACCACTTCCCAGTATTATACCTGGTTAGGACCTTACGTGCAGTTTACTAAAGGTATCGCTGGATTAAGATTCTCATTTGGAGGTAACCTTGCTGGGGAAGAAGCGGAAGTAAACTACAAAGGAGACTTTTATAAAATGAACCTGTTCTTCAATTTTTAAATTACAGGATTTCTCAATTAATTCTTATATGCAGGTCTATGATTGGATGTAACCAAAACTTAAGCACAATATAAGACCAGCATTAATCTATTATAATCTTAGTTTTTTTGTGTTAACAGGCTCACCCCGGCTTTTCTAAGCTTCAGGTGAGTCTTTTTTATATCCATATTCACTTCTTAAACTAATGAGTCATTCAACAATGCTGTAATTTATCTTTTTATGAATAAAATTTAGTCAAGGATGTTTGTTCTTGGTAGAGGCAATCAATCGGGCTGAGTTGCAATAATACTATTGGCAAGATTATAGCTTTAGTGTTGTTGTATTTTTGTGTATGCCGAAATTAAAAGGGGTGACAATGTGCTTTTAGATAAAATAAACATTGCTGCATAATAACCTGCTTTTTGTTATGAATAAATATCAATATTAATGTTGTGATTGGTAATTGCGACAATCTGACGATATATTTTGTTTGATTTGTTATAAATATCTTGGTGTTTAAATTATAATTATTTGTTATTTTGTATTATTAATATTTTACTTGAAGCGACTAACGACCATACTGCTTATTGCTATTCTCGCCTTTAATTTATTCGGATACAATATTGTTTTCACTATCGCAGAAAACAATGCTGATAAAAAAATTTTCGAGAGAGTGTATAATAGCTCTTATGATGAAGAAAGTCTAGTCAAGTTTGAGATGCCCTTATATAATGCATATCAAATGGATAATGGTGATTTCCAGTATGTTAGTGGGGAAATCACGATTGGAAACAGGATTTACAAACTTGTTAAGCAAAGGGTTATTGATGGTGCATTACAATTATACTGTCTTTTCGATGAAAGTAAAACTCCCTTACTTACAGCAAGAAATGAATATTTCAGAGTGATAAATGATTTTGATGCAAAAGGTTCTTCAGAATCAAAGAACTCAAAATCTAATGTGATTAAATTGGTTATAAGTGAATACGAAAATTTTTCTTCTATAGTTTTTTCTATGCCTTCTGCATTAAGTAATAATTCTCTGCCAGATGGCAAAAGGTATAGTGTTTTGTTCAGATCAATTGCCTGTCCCGGGCAACCTCCTGAATTATTATAGGATCTGATACTTGTCTTTTCTTTTATTGTTTTTTGTATGTACAAGCGTATCTCTGTAGTTTGTTGTCTTGATGCAAGAGCTTGAGATTTTTCTACAAATTATTTGTAATTGAGTATGTTTTATAAACGTGCATGAATTACAACATATTAATTCTAATTCACTTGGGTGAAAGATAAAAAGTACGCGTTTATTCATTTTTAGATTCAAGAGATAAAAGGCTGATTTGTACAGTTATTCAGACTCGTTTTTATGTGAGAAAATAGAGATAGTTGACTCCTGTGTGGAGAATAAGAATTAAATCTACTATGGTATAATAATGCTGTGAATGTTTAATAGGATAATTATTGGATTAACGATTGCCTGGTTTGTCAATAAAGCTATTTTATATTAAAATTTAATAAAGTTATAAGGGAGAGATATTGTTATGTATATGTATTGAAATTCCTCACTGATCTATGATAGAAGCCCATTAGAGGATGGATATCATTGCATATGTATTAAAATCTCTTCAAATTCGGTTTGTAATAGATGGTTGGTTAAATAATGTGCTTCCTCGACAATTAGCCTGACTTAAAGAAAGATGGAAAGAAGAAGAAGGAGGGTGTATCTAACTTTTGATACACCCTTTCTTTATTCGTATAACAGCTCTGAGGAGGTTCTTGTTTTGAATTGATTCTCTCCTTTAAAATACCTCATCTTATTTGTTTTCAATTTTGTGGAATTATATAGTAATATGTGAGCAGGCAGGGTGGTAATATAGATTTAATATACACTTTGTATTTTTGTTACCGGTATTAAGCAACAAAACCTTTATAGCTGAGACTACTTTTATTATTAGAAGGTTTGCTTTTCCTTAATTAAACCATAAGTATAAAAGAATAATATCAAAATAGATGAAATACAATTTATTAGGAAATACAGGATTACGTGTGTCAGAACTTTGTATGGGAACTATGACATTCGGTGGGAAAGGTATGTGGACTGCAATAGGCACATTGTCCCAACAATCAGTGGATGAATTAATGAAAAAGGCGATTGATGCCGGAATTAATTTTATAGATACTGCTAATGTTTATTCAGAAGGATTGTCAGAAGAGTTGACTGGTCAGTCAATTAGAAATCTTGGTCTCAAACGGCAGGATTTAATTCTTGCTACTAAGGTTAGAGGAAAAATGGGGAATGGCGTAAATGATTTAGGTCTATCCAGGAAACATATTTTTGATCAGATCGATGAGAGTCTTAGAAGGCTGCAGACTGATTACATAGATCTTTATCAGGTTCATGGTTACGACCCACTTACGCCTGTCGAAGAAACAATTGATGCTCTGGATGCATTAGTGAAAATTGGGAAAGTAAGATATATAGGATGTAGTAATTATGCTGCATGGCATTTAATGAAGTCGTTGGCTTATTCAACATATAATCATAAGGCAAGATTTAATTCATTACAGGCTTACTATACAATTGCCGGGAGAGATTTAGAGAGAGAAATAGTGCCATTACTTAATGATCAGAAAGTTGGATTAATGGTTTGGAGTCCGCTGGCTGGTGGTTTTTTGTCCGGTAAATATACCAGGGAAGGTGAAGTTAATGATGGTGCTCGCAGAATTAATTTTGATTTTCCTCCTATTGTAAAGGATAGAGCATTTGATATTATAGATGTTCTGTTGCCCATGGCTCAGGAAAAACAAGTATCAATTGCTCAATTAGCTATTGCGTGGCTTCTTCAACAAAAAGTAGTGTCAACTGTAATAATAGGAGCGAAAACTCCTGCTCAACTGGAAGATAATCTGAAAGCTGTAAATGTGCATTTTAATCTTGAGGAATTAAATAAACTTGACGAAATAAGTAAAATGCCATCAGAATATCCAGGATGGATGATTGGGAGGCAGAGTGCAGACAGGCAGTAGTCGGTTCTGGAGAAAGATTGGCTTGGACTATCTTGCATCCTTTTGTGCTTTGATAAGGATTCAATTTAAGTATAAAGTTTCCTATATGGCAGAACTAAGCTTTGTTCATATTTACTTGTATTGTTATTCTGTTATAAATAGAACGTTTTAAAAAATGGAATAGACGAAATGTATGAAGAAGATAAGTGTGATAATATTATTGAATTTGGCTGTTTGTTTGTTATTGTCTTTTGAAGTGTATACACAAAAAACGATCATTAAACAGGGACATAGAGGATGCCGTGGATTAATGCCTGAGAATACAATTCCGGCAATGATAAAGGCATTAGATAAAGGTGTCCATGTGTTAGAGTTGGATGTTGTGATTTCTAAAGATAATAAGGTCGTAGTATCGCATAACCCTTATATGTCAGCTGAGTTTTCTAAAAAACCTTCAGGGGATACAGTATCTTCAAAAGAACAGTATGATCTTTTACTGTATAATATGTATTATGAAGAGATCAGGCTATTTGATGTAGGAAGTAAAAGAAATATAAATTTTCCACAGCAGGAGACTTTTCCTGCGTACATACCTTTATTAGATGAATTAATAGATTCTTGCGATAATTATGCACAGTATAATAATATTCCCCTTCCCAATTATAATATTGAATTAAAAATTACTGATGGAAAAGATGGTATATATCAACCTTTTCCATCAGAGTTTGTAGAGCTTGTAATGTCTGTTTGCAAAAACAAAAATATTTTAGGTCGAATGAATATTCAATCTTTTGATATTCGACCTCTTCAGATTACACGTCAGAAATATCCTAAGGTTAAAATTGCTTATTTAACTTCAAATAAGAAGAGTGTCAAGGAAAATTGTGAAGAATTAGGATTTGTTCCTGATATATTTAGCCCCTATTATGAAGGAGTAACTGAGTATATGGTGCAGGATTGTCATCGTTTAGGTATGTTGATAATTCCCTGGACTGTAAATACCAAAAATGAAATAGATTATCTTATTTACTCCATGAAAGTAGATGGTATTATTACTGATTATCCTGACCTTTTTTAAGTTATTTAATTAAATAACATATTCCTATTAAGTAATTATCAGTTGTCTCCATAGATAAAACAACTTCTTAGTTACATTTCGTAATTATTGCTTGATATTTTTAATACTTCTTTTAGTCCAGAAAAGTTTATATAAGTTTCTATAGTCATAGTGTTTAATCTATATGTGCCAGAATGCTGGTGTATAGTTGTTGCCAAATAATAGAACTAGTTTTTTTATATAAAATGTGGATAGTGTTTCATTTGTATTAGTCAGTCATGTTGTGCAAAATATTTTGAGGTAAAAAAACAGCAACGCTATGTTTTGGGATAAAACGCACAAAATAATGCCCAAGCCTTAGAAAAATAAATCTAAAGACGATCTAAAATTAAAGGTTGCATATGCTTATATTTCAACTCAATGAAATTTTGTGTATAGGAATACTATAGCTGTTTGCTACTTGTAATCTAATCGATAGTGTAGACAAAAAAAATCCCGTTGAGAACAACAGGATGTAACCAAAACTGCTTATTAGTGAGAGAATATGTATTGCAAAAGAACACTAAATTTTTTCTCTAAACAACAAGTTGATTATTGATAATATATTATTAACACTATAGATTTTAATCAGACATTTGATATGGAGGTATTACTCATTTTGTAACTCAATAAATAAAAAGAGGATGTAAGAAACACATCCTCTTTTTATTTATACTTAATGCAGAAAATTATTATTTCAGTTATCAGACTCTATTTGTTCTTCATAATATTTTTGATACTTCCTCTTTTAAAAAATTCACATTAATTTTTTATGAACTTATTTATTTTTCTTTTTCCATCTATAACTAATTCTACATAATAGATCCCTCTTAGGAAATGGGACACATTTATATTATGTTGAAGATTAACGGCATTTTTTTCAATAGTTTGAGTGTGGAGTATTTTTCCGTTCACATTGTAAATAGCAACCCTTGCTTTCCCTTTGGATTCACTAGTGAGTCTTATGTTCATTCCTGAAAATACAGGATTAGGATAAACGCTCATCTTTTCTTCATATCTAAGATTCTCTTCAGGTATTGTGTCTTTATCTATTGGTTTAGCAGAAGATATAATAAGTTTGACGTCGTCAGACGCTGTAGCCCCTTTGTTGTCTGTAACTGTAAGCCTGAATACATATTCTCCTTCTTTTGCTCCAATGATGCCGGGGGTAGTAGTTGTGCTATTGGTAATGCTTATACCATTATATCCACTTATCTGTATCCATTGATAACTTACTATTTCTCCGTCTGGGTCATAGGAATCTAATCCATTTAAACGTATACCCGGATCAGGAAGCGTAATACTAATATCTACCCCTGCATCAGCTATAGGTGCAAGGTTTTTTGATGGAGGTGGGTCTACAGGAGGAACTACAACTTCCTCAGGGTTTACAGTGATAGTAAAAGTAGTTTCACCTTTCGCACCTTTATTATCGGTTACAACAAGTTTGAACTGATAATTACCTGGTTGCAGATTATTAATAGCCGTGTTTTTGGCAGAAGGATTAACGATATTAGCTCCAGCAGGTCCGCTGACATAACTCCAGCTCCATGCGGTGATCTGTCCATCGCTATCTGTAGAAGCATCAGCATTTATATTAATACTATTAACAGGAAGGGTGATGGTTTTATTTCCTCCGGCATTAGCAACTGGCGCAACGTTAGGAACTTCAGGGGCAGGGTTTACAGTGATAGTAAAAGTAGTTTCACCTTTCGCACCTTTATTATCGGT
>CAZQIQ010000029.1:0-38800 GCA_964593835.1 uncultured Chitinophagaceae bacterium | reverse complement strand
ATTAAGCAATGAGTACTACAAAATATTCCCCAAGATTATCAGATAAGTACAAAAAGGATGTTGTACCTGCCTTGATGAAGCGTTTCAATTATGATAACGTTATGCAGGTTCCTCGCATTGAAAAAATCTGTATTAATCGCGGTGTTAATGGCGCTGTAACTGACAAGAAATTGGTTGATATAGCAGTGGATGAACTAACACAAATTACAGGTCAGAAAGCTGTTCCTACTACATCTAAAAAAGATATCTCAAACTTTAAGTTGCGTAAGAATATGCCTATTGGGGCAAGAGTAACTTTAAGAGGTGTTAAGATGTATGAATTCCTTGACAGGTTTATCGCTACAGCACTTCCACGAGTACGTGATTTTAAAGGTGTAAATGAAAAAGCATTTGATGGCAGAGGAAATTACACAATAGGAATTACCGAGCAGATTATATTTCCTGAAATAGATATTGATAAGGTAAATAAAATTACTGGTCTGGATATCACTTTCGTAACATCAGCACAAACTAACGCAGAAGCTTTTGAATTACTGAAAGAAATAGGAATGCCATTCAGGAAAAAAGATCAGGCATCATAATCTAAAAGAACACTGAAATAATAATTATATGGCAAAAAAATCAGTTGAAGCCAGACAGAGGAAAAGGGAAAGATTGGTTACACAATACGCTGAAAAGCGCGCTCAGTTAAAAGCTGCTGGCGATTTTAAAGCACTTGATGAGTTACCTAAAAATTCTTCCAAAGTGCGCTTAAAAAACCGTTGTCAGCTTACTGGCAGACCTAAAGGATACATTCGTTATTTCGGATTGTCTAGGGTTGTGTTTCGTGATATGGCCCTGGCGGGGAAAATCCCTGGTGTAAAAAAAGCAAGCTGGTAAGCTTATTAATAATTTTTTGAACTGATTAATTAACATAAAAAATGGTAACAGATCCTATAGCAGATTTCCTGACAAGGGTGCGTAATGCTCAAATGGCTGGACATAGAATTGTGGAAATTCCTGCTTCTAACCTCAAGAAGCGTATTACCGAGATACTATATGATCAGGGATACATTCTTAAATACAAATTTGAGGATGATAGTAAACAAGGAGTGATTAAAATCGCTCTTAAATATAATCCTCAATCCAAAGAACCAGCTATACGTTCTCTGGAGAGAGTAAGCAGACCTGGATTACGCCAGTACGCTAGTCCTGCGGAATTTACCAGAGTAAAAAACGGACTTGGAATAGCTATTCTGAGTACATCCAAAGGAGTGATGACTGATAAGCAAGCTAAGTCACAAAATGTTGGTGGCGAAGTGCTATGCTATATCTATTGATAATTGATTATTTAAATTAAGCAGACTATGTCTCGTATAGGAAAACAACCGATAATCGTACCGTCAGGAGTTACCATTACAAAAAGTAATGATAACGTACTTGCTATCAAAGGCCCGAAAGGTGAATTGAAGCAGGCTATTGACAGGGATATTAATATCGAGATAAAAGATAACCAGGTAACTTTTACACGTCCTACTGACCAGATCCGTCATCGTGCCATGCATGGTTTATACCGTTCACTGGTCTCTAACATGGTAAAAGGTGTAACTGAAGGATTCAAAAAAAATCTTGAATTAGTAGGTGTGGGTTTTAAGGCATCTAATCAGGGTAATGTTCTTGATCTTGCATTAGGCTATTCTCATAATATTATTTTTGAGGTTCCCAAAGAGCTTACTGTAAAGACAACTCAGGAAAAAGGTGAAAACCCTAAAATTTTTCTGGAGAGTATAGATAAACAATTGTTAGGACAAGTGGCTGCAAAGCTTCGCGGATTGCGTAAACCCGAACCTTACAAAGGAAAGGGTGTGAAATATAGTGATGAAGTAATACGTCGTAAAGCTGGTAAGGCTGCTGGTAAATAATTTAATTTAACTTAATAACCATAATAATGGCTACTAAACTAGAAAGAAGGCAAAAAATACGCTACAACATTCGCAAGAAAGTGGTGGGTACTGCCGAGAAGCCAAGATTGTCTGTGTTCAGAAGCAACGCTGAAATTTATGTTCAGGCTATTGATGATAACGCCGGAGTAACCATTGCTTCTGCTTCTTCACGAGATAAGGACATTTCAGCTCAGAAAACAACAAGAATAGAAAAATCTAAACTTGTCGGTGCTGCAATTGCCAGAAAACTGAATGAACTCAACATTCAAAATGTTGTATTCGATCGTGGGGGCAATTTGTATCACGGAAGAGTAAAAAGCGTAGCTGACGGAGCAAGAGAAGGTGGATTACAATTTTAAGCATTCAATTCAAATATTCAATCTTAAATAGATTAAATGTCAAAAGCTAATTTAAACAGGGTTAAGCCAGGTGAACTGGAACTGAAGGAAAAAGTTGTGGCCATCAACCGTGTAGTGAAAACTACAAAAGGTGGACGTGCTTTCAGTTTTTCTGCTCTCGTGGTGGTGGGTAACGAAAAAGGTGTGGTAGGGCATGGACTTGGTAAAGCTAAAGAAGTTCAGGAAGCCATTACAAAAGGTATTGAAGATGCTAAGAAGAACCTGATTAAAGTTCCTATTATGCATGGTACAATCCCCCACGACCAGTACTCAAAAGAAGGCGCTGCAAAAGTATTGATTAAGCCTGCTGCTCATGGTACGGGAGTGATAGCTGGTGGAAGCATGCGTGCTGTATTGGAAAGCGCTGGTGTTACTGACGTGCTCGCAAAATCATTAGGATCTGCTAATCCTCATAACGTGGTAAAAGCTACTGTAAAAGCACTCGCTACTTTGCGCGAACCAGTAGACGTTGCCAGGCAGAGAAATTTAAATCTGAAAAAAGTGTTTAACGGGTAATCCGTAGAATGCAGAAATATATTTGTTATGGCTAAAATCAAGATCACACAGGTAAAAAGTGCAATTGACAGACCTGAGCGCCAGAAGTTAACTTTAAAAGCCCTTGGTCTTAATAAACTTAATGCCTCTAAAGAAGTAGAAGCTACTCCTCAAATATTGGGTATGGTTGGTAAAGTCAACCACCTTATTGAGGTTGAGGAAATAAAATAAGCTATTTTTGAATTACCGGAAAGATCATCAATACAGGACACCGATGATGATTTTTCCGTTATTTATTAACGGTGTCTCAAGCGAGGGATGATTTCCCGTTGAGTTAAAATCAATTACAAATGAATTTACACGAATTAAGAGCCGCTAAAGGTGCTACGCACAGACCAAAACCCCGTCTTGGACGTGGTGAAGCTTCAGGTAAAGGTGGAACTGCTACAAAAGGTAATAAAGGAAGTCAGAGCCGTGCAGGTTATCAGAGAAAAAATGCACACGAAGGTGGTCAGATGCCCATTCAGCGACGCTTACCTAAAAGAGGGTTTAAAAATATTAATCGTATTGAATATAAAGTATTTAACCTTGGACAGGTGGATGCTCTTGTAGAAAAATACACTCTGACTGAGTTTTCTGCTGATACGTTGTATACTCATGGACTGATTAACAGAACTGATAAAGTGAAAATTCTTGGTAATGGTGAGTTAAAAAGTAAACTGGCCTTCAATGTTAGTGCTGTTTCTGCTAAAGCTAAAACTGCTATTGAAAATGCCGGAGGATCAGTAGAACTTCAAGTAAAATAAATTGTAACTTCATCGGGATTTTAAATAAGTTGACAATCCGTGAAAAAATTCATCAAAACACTCAAGAATATTTGGAGCATCGAAGAATTAAGAAATAAAATTCTTATTACTCTGCTTCTTATAGCTATTTATCGTTTAGGGACACATATAGTATTACCAGGTATTGATCCTACAAAAATTGATCCTAATGCTGCTTCTACAGGTGGTATACTAGGACTGATTGATGCATTTGCCGGAGGGGCTTTCTCTCAGGCGTCAATACTTGCATTAGGTATTATGCCTTACATCTCTGCTTCTATTTGTATGCAGTTGATGACTATTCTCTATCCTCCGTTTCAGAAATTGCAAAAGGAAGGTGAAAGCGGTAGAAAGAAAATAAATCAGTTTACGAGATATCTTACTGTTGCAGTTGCATTATTACAAGCAAGTGCTTATGTACAATATTTAAATAGTCCTGGATACAGAGAAGCTATCATTGGCTCTTATTCAGGATATTTCTGGTTGTCAACAACCATCATTCTTACCGCTGGAACAATGTTTGTTATGTGGTTGGGTGAAAAGATTACTGATAAGGGTTTGGGTAATGGCGCTTCTGTAATTATTATGGTGGGAATTCTAGCTCGTCTGCCTCAATCTTTCTGGCAGGAATGGTTAGCTAAAATTCCAACAGGATCACGTGGTTTATTACTTTTTGTGATCGAAATCGCAGTATTGATTGCTATCATCATGGGGCTTATCGTATTAATACAGGGAGTACGAAAAATACCTGTACAATATGCTAAACAAATTGTTGGTAATAGACAATTTGGTGGTGCAAGACAATTTCTTCCCATGAAGGTCAACAGTTCGGGTGTGATGCCTATTATCTTTGCTCAGGCTATTATGTTCCTTCCTACTTTGTTATCCAATTTTGATTCAACAAAAGGATTAGCTAAGATTTTCGGAGATCATAGTAATTTTTGGTACATGCTGATTTATGCAGTAATGGTAATCGGTTTTACTTTTCTCTATACTGCATTGATCTTTAATCCCAAACAAATTGCTGATGATCTGAAAAGAAATAATGGATTTATTCCTGGTGTAAAGCCTGGTCAACCGACAGCTGATTATATTGGTTCTGTAATGGATAAAATAACTTTACCAGGTGCTGTATTATTAGCTATAGTGGGTATTTTACCGGGTTTCGCTCAAAGATTAGGAATCCAGCAAGGGTTTTCTTCTTTCTTTGGAGGAACTTCATTACTGATTATGGTGGGGGTTATACTAGATACTCTTCAACAAATAGAAACACAGTTGTTAATGAGGCAGTATGACGGTCTTATGAAAAGTGGAAGAATACAGGGAAGGCAAACTGTTAGCCCTGCTTCAGTTTAATGTTAAAATTTATTTTTAAATAATATGTCAAACCTGACTTGCACTATGCTAGTCAGGTTTGTTCTTTAAGTGATATTAAGAAACGATGATTCACTATAAATCAAATCACGAAGTTGAAATACAGCGCGAGAGTGCATTAATGGTAGGTAAAGCAATTGCGGAATTAGGAAAGCTTATAAAGCCTGGTGTTACAACTGCCTATCTTGATAAAGTAGCAGAGGAGTTTATTATGGATAATAATGCTATTCCTTCTTTTAAAAATTACAAAGGGTATCCATTCGCGTCATGTATTTCTGTAAACGATGCGGTTGTTCACGGTTTTCCCAGTAGTAAAGAACTGATTGAAGGGGACGTTATTTCTGTGGACATAGGAGTATATAAAAATGGCTTTCATGGTGATAGTGCTTACACGTTTGCTATAGGTGATCCGGGCGAACAAGTCCTTAATCTCCTTAAAATCACAAAACAATCCCTTTTACTGGGCATAGAAAAAGCAGTTGGAGGAAATAGAGTAGGTGATATTGGTTTTGTTATTCAGGATTATTGTGAAAAAAAATATGGTTATGGAGTAGTTAGAGAATTAGTGGGACATGGTTTGGGAAGAAGCCTGCATGAAGATCCTCAGGTACCTAATTATGGACGCAGAGGTAGTGGTGGAAAATTGAAGGAAGGAATGGTGATAGCCATAGAACCAATGGTAAATCTAGGTGTTAAAGAGGTGTGGTATGACGATGATGGCTGGACTGTCAGAACAAAAGACGGTAAACCTTCAGCACATTACGAACATACTATAGCCGTTAAAAAAGGAAAAGCAGACATATTATCTTCTTTTGAAGAGATTGAAGCCGTTGAGAAAAACAATGAGTATTTAAACGATACTTATTACTGAAAAAACACACTTTAGTAGATGATTTCATCTATTAGAGCCAGTCTCTCTACATGTATTTTCATGGTTCAAATTATCAACCATGAAAACAACGGAAAACAATAAGGACAATCCCCAATTCGATCTTCCGCTGGAGAATGAATTATTAATGCTAAAACTTCAAGCTGAGTTTGGAGCAGAATGTATCACTGCAGAGACTGATATTCCTCCTCTGGTTATCAATGAATTTCTTAAGTCTGTATATGAGTTTGAAAAAAGATTCAGGGAACCGCGATTACTGATTAGTATTTATGAAAAGCTGGGAAAACCTGTTTTTAAAAAATCATCAGAGTTACCTGATAAGCAGTTGAGTAGAGAATTAAAAAAAGTAATAAAGTATTTGCGCGACAGGCGGTTGGAACTGGATGTGCTAGGTAATTATTCCGATCGGGAAATATACAGATTTATTACGGAAGAGTTTTTTTATCATGAAATTGAAGATCTCGATATGCAAGGATTTATACACCATTTTTGCTACGAAGATTTTCATCCAAATCATGAAATGGATATAAGAAGTGGGACAATTGAGTTTCTACATCACTGGTTTGATAGGAATTTCGATAAATATTGTTGGGAGCTTGCTAATACACTTATTCATCCTGATACAAGAGCGTTTTCCAAAGAATGTATACTGCAAAAGTTGCGTCATGTTTTTGATGCTTACGTTAAGTTCACTAATTGCGCATACGAGATTAATGAGTTAAATTTTGAATGGAATAATAATAATGATGCCGGGAAAGGATTCGTTAAAGGTTTAGTGTGTTTTAATGCAGAAACTGAAAACAAACAGATAATTAATATCAAGGGTGAATTTCAATTGTATTTTGCTAATACTGAAAAATGGTGGAATATATTTTATTTTGTTTTTCCTGGTTTTAATTGGTGCGACTAGGTTTTATTAATAGGATTAATTACACAAAATCCCAGACATGCTAAATTGTAAAGTTGTTTAAAGTGAATTATTGTCGATAGAAGACGCTTTGTATTTATCTTCGAGGAATATGCAACTAATTGTTATTGGAGGTGGCGCCGCCGGTTTTTTTTGCGCTGTTAACGCAGCGCGAATGCATCCCGATATGAAAGTGACAATTATTGAGAAAACAGGAAAACTATTGTCGAAAGTAAGGGTTTCAGGGGGAGGTCGCTGTAATGTTACGCATGCATGTTTTTCTATTCCTGGTATTTTAAAGCGTTATCCGAGAGGTGCAAATTTTGTAAAAAAAGCATTTCACCAATTTTTTACGGCAGATACTGTTGAATGGTTTAAACAAAGATCCGTGGATCTAAAAACTGAATCAGATGGAAGAATTTTTCCTGTAACTGATTCTTCTGCTACAATAATTAATTGTTTGCTTAAGGAGGCGGATAATTATAATGTGGAAATAAAAATGAATAGAGACGTTGTAAGTCTTATGTCAGAAGGTAATCAATGGAAAGTACAATTATCAGATGGAGAGGAGTATACTGCAGATAGAGTATGTATTGCTTGTGGAGGGTACCCTAAAGAAATTATGTTCGAATGGCTAAAAAAAACCGGTCACACTATTGAAGCACCAGTCCCAAGTTTGTTCACGTTTAATATTCCTGAAAATAAGATTACACAGCTAATGGGGGTATCTACTCCTGCTGTAATTAAAATTATAGGATCTAAACTGCAGGAGGAAGGATCTGTATTAATTACGCATTGGGGATTAAGTGGGCCTGCCGTCCTAAAATTGAGTGCGCAAGGGGCAAGAGTATTACATAATGTCAATTATTCCTTTTCCATTAATATTAACTGGTGTCCGGATTATAATGATCAGCAACTCAGGCAGAAAATAGTTGAATTACGTCAAACGGCAGCGTCACAGTTCATTATGGGTAAGAACAAGTTCCAAATGCCGCAAAGACTTTGGGAGTACCTTTGTACCATTAGTGGGGTTAGGGACAATAACCGATGGGCCGATTTACCCACCAATGTACAGAACAAGTTAATTGTTAATCTTTTAGGGCAAGTTTTAGAGGTAAGAGGTAAAACTACTTTCAAAGAAGAGTTTGTAACAGCAGGTGGCATTAGCCTTAATGAAGTAGATCCCAACACTATGCAAAGTCGTATTGCACCCGGACTTTTTTTTGCAGGAGAAATCCTGGACGTTGATGGAGTGACCGGAGGTTTTAATTTCCAACATGCCTGGACGAGCGGCTGGATAGCAGCCAGTCATCTTAAAGAGCTACAATAAATAATGGTGTTTCATCTAAAAAACAAAATATTGTATCTTTGCACCCCCGTATAAAACCACGGGATTTTTATTATGTCTGATAACAATATTGTTAACCCAAACGCTGATGTTCAGGAGTCTGCCACACAGGAGGCTACAGCGACAACAAATCAACCTGTACAGGAAGTTGCTCCACAAGTGGAGACTGCCCATGATGATTTTGATTGGAGCATCGATAAGCGTAACGTAGCTTCTTATTCTGAAGAGGATAAAAAGAAATACGATTCAGTGTACGAAGGCACTTTCAAAGCAGTTACCGATGGAGAAATGGTAACAGGAATAGTAGTAGGCCTAACTAAAACGGATGTTGTTATTAATATCGGTTTTAAAAGTGATGGATTAGTATCTCTGAACGAATTCAGAGACATTCCAGGTCTGAAAACTGGTGATGAAGTTGAAGTAATGGTAGTGGAAAAAGAAGACCGTGAAGGTAATCTTAACCTCAGCCGTAAACAAGCTCGTATCACTCGTGCATGGGAAAGAATTGTAGAAGTTCACAAAACCGGAGAAGTGATTACAGGTACTGTCACTTCTAAAACTAAAGGTGGTTTGATTGTGGATGTTTTCGGAATGGAAACATTCTTACCTGGTTCACAAATAGATGTTAAGCCTGTAACGGATTACGACCAGTTTGTTAATAAGACTATGGAGTTTAAAGTAGTGAAGATCAATGAAGCTATTAAGAACGCCGTGGTATCTCATAAAGCACTCATAGAAAGTGATATTGAAGCTCAGCGTGCTGAAATCATGAGTAAGCTGGAAAGAGGTCAGGTATTGGAAGGAACTATCAAAAACATTACAGATTTTGGTGCATTCATGGATCTGGGTGGCCTTGATGGACTATTATACATCACTGATATTAGTTGGGGTCGCATAAGCCATCCTAGTGAAGTATTAAAGCTGGATCAGAAGCTGAAAGTGGTGGTATTGGATTTCGATGATGAGAAAAAACGTATCAGCCTTGGTCTGAAACAACTTACACCTCATCCATGGGATATACTTCCTGATTCAGTACAGGAAGGATCTGTTGTAAAAGGTAAAGTTGTAAATATAGAAGACTACGGTGCGTTTCTTGAAATCCTCCCAGGTGTTGAAGGTTTAGTGCACGTGAGTGAAATTACATGGGCTAACACACCGATCAATGCTAAAGAGTTTTTCAAACTCAATGATGAGCATGAAGCTAAGATCGTGACGCTAGATAAAGAAAGCCGTAAAATGAGTCTTTCTATCAAACAAATGACAGAAGACCCATGGAGCACGATAGAAAATAAATTCCCTGAAGGAAGTCGTCATGCTGGATTGGTGAAAAACATCACACCTTATGGAGTGTTTGTCGAATTAAATCCTGGTATCGGAGGAATGATTCATATTAGTGATTTAAGCTGGTTGAAGAGATTTAATCATCCTTCAGAGTATACCAAAGTGGCTAGTAACATAGATGTTATTATACTTGGAATAGATAAGGAGAATCGCAAGCTGCAATTGGGACATAAGCAACTTGAAGAAGATCCTTGGAATACTCTTCAGGATACATTCGCTCCAGGCTCTGTTCATGAAGGAACTGTAACCCGTAAGGATGATAAAGGCGCTATTGTTCAATTGCCTTATGGTCTTGAAGGTTTTGTTCCAAACCGTCATCTGGCTAAAGAAGATGGTAAAGCTGTTGCTGCAGATGAGACTGCTCAATTTGTTGTTATTGAATTTGATCGTAACGAAAAAAGAATAGTAGTTTCTCATGCAAGAATTTGGGAGCAGGCTAAAGTTGATGAAAAAGAAGCCGTAAAGAAAGAAGCACGCACAGATGCTGATAATACAAGGAAAGCTGTGAAGAATATCCAAGGTAAGGTTGAAAAAGCTACATTGGGTGATCTCGGCGCTCTTGCACAACTTAAAGAAAAGTTACAGCAGGAAGAACAGAAAGGCGGCGAAACAAAGGAATAATTATTGTTAGAAAAATTTCGAATATAAGACGCCTCCTCATAGGAGGCGTCTTTTTGCAGTAATATGTTATATTCGAGTACATTCACGCAACTATGGCTCTGGAAGACAAACTCAGTAAAGTAAAAATCGTCAGAAAACTTATGTATGCAATAGTGGGAATTTTCACATATCCCAGTTTAGCATTATTTAATAAACTAAAGATATCTGGCACTGAAAACTTAAAAGGATTACCGAAACAAAATGTATTAATTGTTTCTAATCATCAAACTTATTTTGCAGATGTAATTGCCATATTACATACGCTATGCGCGGTAAAATGGAAAAAGAAAAACAGATTGGGGCTACCTTATTATTTGCTCAATCCCTTTACCAACATATATTATGTGGCAGCATATGAAACAATGAAAAAAAACTGGCTGAGTAAACTCTTTACTATGGCAGGTGCTATTACGGTAAAACGTACATGGAACAAAAACAGTGTAGAGAAAAGAAAAGGTTTAGATCCTTCTGACACACGCAATATATTAAGGGCATTAAAAAATAATTGGGTTTTACAGTTTCCCCAAGGAACAACAACTCCATTTGCTCCTGCTCGCAAAGGAACAGCTCATATTATTAAGATGCATCAACCAATTGTAGTACCAATAGTCGTAAATGGATTCAGTACTGCATTTGATAAAAAGGGATTAAGGCCTCGGAAAAAAGGAACAACTCTTAGTGTTCGTATTAAAGAGCCAATAATTTTTAATGCAGACGCTACTGTTGATGATATACTAGATCAGGTAGTGACTGCCATTGAGCAAAAACAGGCAGTTCCTGCTTAATTTTTAATTTCATTTCAAGACTAAAGTTCACAATTCAAGTAATTGATAACTATCTCGTGGCTGAACTTCGGAGAAGGTGACATCTAGAGATTATATCTGACTAGAGTTTGAACGATTTTTTTGAATATAGAATAGTCACTGTGTATTATTTTTAAGTCTGCTGTATTTCAGATCCTCACTTCATTATTATACGTGTTATTTTAGAAAGGATACTACATTGTCATGTTGCTTAACAGGTAATGCAACATTCAGTATATACCAGCTTTTTTTGATCTGTAGATAATGATTAGCGTAACAGCCACTTTAGCGAAGACTGGTTTCGCGTTGCATTATCAATGAGATTTTACCAGAGTATATGCTAACCCATCTCTAATTCTTTTAACTAGTTTACAATTTTTGAAATTTGGTTTCCATAAATAATGAAGTTTTACAGCGATCAGTATTTTGGAACGCATTTGATTTTTTAGATGGCCTTAATCAATATTTGTTCCTTAGTTCAAGATCCCTAATAAACTCTTTTCAGAATATTATTAGTGCATATTTAATTCTTGGCATGAGCAACATAGCTATTGAGGGTTTGGTTACATCTATATAATAGTTCTTGAACTTAATATTCCGAATTCACCGATTTTTCAAAAAACCAATTGATTTTTATTACACTTAATTATAAAAGAGTTTTTGCTGGATTTTATCAGCATTCCTCCATTATTTATAAAAGATGAATTGAAGGGGTACATTGAATAATACTCCAAAATATTTATTTCAAATAAGTTGTAGCTTTTTTTATTCGCCGTCCACGGTGAACAGTGCTTTTAGCTCAGTCGCTTCCCCAGGCTTCATTTTACCTCCTAAAATCAATCTTAATTGTCTTCTTCTGAGCGCTCCGTCGTATAATTTAGTTTCATCGTCTGTTTCAGGTTTAACCTGTGGTACAGTTCTTGGTTTGCCCTCTGCATTTAACGCTACGAAAGTATAGTAAGCTTCATTGCTTTTATACTTGAATTGTTGAAGAGCATCTTCCCCCCAAACACTTATATGTACTTCCATAGAAGAATTAAAAGCTCTTGAAACTTTGGCCTCAATATGTACGACATTGCCGAGCTTAATGGGGTTTTCAAAAGAAATATTGTCAACAGAAGCTGTAACTGTTGGAAATGCGCAGTGTTTTAATGCTGACAATGCTGCAGCAATATCCATCCAGTACATTAGTCTCCCTCCCATAAGATTGCCAAATACATTAGTATCGTTAGGAAGTACTAACTCGGTCATTACGACAAAAGAATCAGAAGGCTTTTTATATTCAATCGTATTCATCATTAATAAAGGATTAAATTCTTATATGATCGCATTTTTCTAAAAAATCATTGTCTATATCTGCACCAATACCTGGTAAGTTAGGAAGTTCAACAGTAAATCCGTTAAATCGCAAACCTTCTTTAACTGGATCTGCTTTATGACCTAACATACAGGTGTCCATATCATAAAAAATAATATTTTCGTGAGCAGATGCAAAATGAGCAAAAGCTGTTAGTGCCAGCCTGCTTTCCAGCATTCCCCCCATCATACATGGTATTTGATGTTCAGCACAAATATTGTTGATTTTTATAGCTTCATGAATACCTGCAGATTTTGAAAATTTGATATTTACGTAGTCGCATGCATGAGTATTGATTAATCTTTGTGCGTCATGATGGTCATAAACACTTTCATCGGCCATAATAGGAATAGGAGAAGTTTTTAGTAATGCAGGAAGAAGTTCGTCGTTCCAATAGCGCATAGGCTGTTCACAAAACTTAATATTATACTTACCCATTGTGCTAAGAGCAAACTCTGCTTCCTCGAAGCTCCATCCCTGATTGGCATCGATACGTAATTGTATGGCATCTCCAATAGCCTCGCGGATTTTTTTGACACGCTGAATGTCATTTTCAGCACCATGACCGAGTTTTACTTTAATAATATTTACTCCATTGTTAACAAAATCTATTGCAGTGGCTGCCATCTTTTCCGGAGTATCAATACCAATAGTAAGGTCAGTTTCCATCTGTTTGGCTTCTCCCCCTAAAAACTTATATAAAGGCTGATTAGCTTTTTTTGCAGCTACATCATAAAGCGCCATATCAAATGCGCTCTTGATAGTACTGTTAAAGGCTGTAAAAGCATGTAGTTCATTAAGACGGTCGTTAAGAGCAAGAATATCTTTTCCCTTCCAGAGCGCTGCAAAATCCTTAGCCATCTCGAAGCAGGTGTTTTGAGTTTCACCTACTATCATAGGAAAGGCTGAACATTCGCCAACACCGGTAATTTGATTATCGGTGTGAATTCTAATGAAGATATTCTGAGCAAAACTCATACTTCCTGTAGCAATTGTAAATGGTTGCATGGGTATGCTCAGCTTCCATATATCAGTGTAAATGATCTTCATGGTAAAAGTGAATATGTTGTGGTTTTAAGAGTAAATGCACTGCAATTTACAATCTGCCTGTTCATTATCAGCTTTTACTATTTTTGCTACCTAATTACCTCTTGCAATGAATGCTTACCATCCTTCTTTCGATAATACGGAGATCGCTTTTCGACATAAGTCTGATAAGGAACTTAAAAAGGCGAGATTTCTGTTTTCTTCCATGTCAAATGTTGCACTAGTAAAACTGGGAACACTTTTAACACCTATGGCTCTAAGGATAGGATTGCCGGTCAGGAATCTGATCAGAAATACAATTTTTGAACAGTTTGTAGGTGGAGAAACATTAGAACAAACTGCACATGTATGTGACAGGCTTGAAAAATATGATGTACAAGTAATACTTGATTATGGAGTGGAAGGAAAAGAGGGAGAAAACAGTTTTGACAAATCCTGTGAGGAATTTATTAAAGTGATTAATTATGCTTCAACGCAGCATAATATTCCTTTTGTAAGTATTAAAATAACAGCTTTTGCAAGATTTACACTACTCCAGAAATTGGATGGACTGATAGAAAAAAAAATGCTTACTAGGAGTAGTAGATATTCAACAGGATGGAAGGATATTTTACAATATATACATAATGAATTAACGGATGCTGAAAAGGCAGAATGGAATAAGGTGGTTCAGCGAATGGAAAAAATAATGATTGCCGCTTTCAGAACGCAGATAAGTGTGCTGGTCGATGCCGAAGAATCGTGGATACAACATCCGATTGATGCACTGACTGTGCAAATGATGCAGCAGTATAATATAGAAAGACCGGTAATTTATAATACAATTCAGCTATACAGAACAGGAAGAGTTGATTTTCTCTCACAATCTTTAATAGAAGCAAACGATGAACATTATATACTTGCAATAAAGATTGTGAGAGGAGCTTACATGGAAAAAGAACGTAAAAGAGCTAAGAAAGAAGGATACCCTTCACCTATTCAACCTGATAAAGAGTCCTGTGATAAAGATTATAATAATGCTATAGAATTTGCTGTTAATAATATCGGAAGTGTTGCGCTTATAGTCGCTACTCATAATGAGTATAGTAATCTGTATGCGACAAAACTAATGGTTGAAAAAAACATAGATCCCAGTCACCCTCATGTCCATTTTTCCCAGCTTTACGGCATGAGTGATAACATCACTTTTAATCTTGCAGCAGCAGGGTACAGTGTAAGTAAATATCTTCCATTCGGACCTATCAATGATGTAATTCCATATTTAATACGCAGGGCACAGGAAAATAGTTCGGTATCAGGGCAAACCAGTCGTGAACTGAGTTTAATAAAAAAAGAAATAAAAAGAAGGTGTTAGCCTATTGTATTTCTACGTTCTTTTTTGTAGCTGTTACAATTTTTTTACGATAGTTGAGTTATTATACCTGTTAGTATAACCTAGTTGTATACCCTTAGTGGTTTTACGATGGGAGTATTACTATAAATCCAAATTCCATGCAAAACCCCGTTTATACAGGATCAGTTATCCAATTATTCAGGCAGTTGTTGGGCCGCATTACATTTTCATTGTCGGCTTTATTCATTTTATTATTTACTGTGGGTTTTCAATTCGAAAGTAATGCGTTACCCCCCGGTATTCCCGATATGAATCATCCAGGTACAAGGATTATAGTTGATCAGGATAATGCAAGAGCTAATAACTCAGACAAAAATATTCTGATAGCTGATGTGGTCGATTCTGATGGTAATCCTGTTGACGGTGTAACGGTATATTTTACTGCAGGAAATGTAACAATTGCTGTTACTACAGGGGGAGGATTTGGTCCCGGTAAAGCACAACTCGAATTAGCGAGCGGAGAAGTGGGGCAGGTAAATGTATCTGCAAAAGTGAACGGAGTTTCCTTCAACAACAATAGTAATGTTACGTTCATCGCTTATCTGCCTAATTCAGATGAGTCAAACATAGAAGTGGTAGGCTCAGGAGCAATTGCTAATAGTAGTGCTACGAATGCAGTGAGAGCTACCGTAAGAGATGCTGACGGAAACCCGGTAGCGAATCAAACTGTAAACTTTCAGATAAGTGCTGGAGTAGGAACTTTTGTTTCTGCAACAGGCACAACAGATGCAAATGGCAGAGTGGTAGTACAAATTACAAGTAATGTTGTAGGTAATGTAACAATTACTGCTACAGCAACAGGTTCACCAAATGTTCCGATCAGTGGATCAGCGACCGTTGAATTTGTTGATCATTCTCCTAGTATATCTACCCCAACAACCAGAATAACTATAGTAGATAACGGCGCTCTGTCTAATGGCATAGAGCAGAATATTGTTAAGGCTGTTATTACTGATGCAGGAGGAAATCCTGTAGTCAATCAAAATGTTGTTTTCTCATTATCTAATAATGGCATTGGTGCTTCATTTGTAGGTGCGTTTTCTGGAACTACTGATATAAACGGGGAATTTTATGTTTACCTGGTCAGCAGTAATTCCGGAACAGTGCAGTTGACTGCTACGGTTAATGGAACACCAATTACCTATGGCAGCCCTGCCACTTCTCTTTTTGTGGATGAAGGAGCAGATATTGGTAATCCTGCTACCCGTCTGGTAGTAGTTACTACGGGCTCTCTGGCGAATGGTACTAGTGCAAATACTATAAGTGCGCGTGTAGTAGGAGCCAGTGGAAATCCTGTTGAAGGTCAAACTGTAACATTTGTAATAAATAGTGGGAGCGCAGATGCATCTCCGTTAACTGTATTTACTGATGCTGATGGAAATGCAACTTTAACCTTAACAAGTACTGTAGCAGGAGAAGTTGAAATTGCGGCGTTGGTAAATGGCGTGCCTATGACGGCGGCAAATAATAGTCCGGTTACCGTGACTTTTGTTTCTGATCTGCCAAGTGTAGAAGTGTCTACAACAAGATTGGAAGTAGTAAATGATAATGCGCTGGCTAATGATGTTGATTTGAACACAGTAAGAGCTGTTATAACGGACGCTAATGGAAATCCGGTTGCCGGACAAACGGTAATTTTTACACTGGCAGATGGTACAGCTGTTTTTGTTGGTTCAACAACATTAACCACAGATGCCAATGGAATCGCAATTATTAATTTACAGAGTACTGTTGCCGGGATAGCACATATCACTGCTACAGTAAATGGAACACCTATCACTTTTGGTAGCCCTGCTGAAATTGAATTTATTGCCGGTCCCCCGGATTTAAGTAACCCTCTTACACAAATTATCATCGATTCAAATGATGCTGATGCTGATGGTGTTGAAGAAAATATAGTTCGTGTACATATTGCTGATACATTCGGAAACCCTGTTCCGGGACAAACTATTGAATTTAGTTACACAGGTGTAGCAACACCCGGTGGTCCATTGTTATTAGTAACAGATGAACACGGAAATGCGGTGTTAGTACTTACGAGTACAACTGTTGGAACAGTAGAAGTTACTGCTACAGTAAATGGAACTCCTATTCCAAATGGCAGTCCTGCTGAGGTAAGATTTACTACATTCCCCGATACAGCTCATCCTGATACTTATATAGTAGTTGTAACAGATAACGCTTTTGCTGATAACGCTGCAACAAACAGCATCAGGGCACATGTGATAGACAATCTTGGCAATCCTATGGCTGGTGCGGAAGTGACATTTACTATCACGTCCGGAGAAGCTACTATTGTTACGCCTCAGCCTGTAATCACGGATGCTAATGGTGATGCTATTATTCTTCTGACAAGTCGGAAAGCAGGATTTGTTACAGTAACAGCTACTGCAGATGGAAAAAATATTATCAACGGAAGTCCGGCGAGAATACGTTTTACAGAAGAAAATGTTTGGGTTCCTAAAGTGTTTACACCAAATGGTGATGGCGTGAACGATGTTGTCCGTCCGATTGTTAATGGAATATTTAATCTGCAATATTTCAATATATATAACAGATGGGGAAATCTTCTGTTTACTACCAATAATATTACCGAAGGATGGGATGGAAGGTTTAAAGGCGCAATGCAACCTAACGAAACTTATTTATGGATAGTAGTAGGAACAAATGCCAATAATGAAAGAGTGAAGAAAAGAGGAATGGTGACACTGGTACGGTAGTAAAAGTGATATATAAACTGACCGAGTTACGATTTATAATACTCGGCTTGGTAAATGATGATAAAATGTTTTTGTAAAGATGAAACGCAGGTTTTGTCAACAATAAAAAATATAAGGGAGAAATGTCAATATTAATTTCATTAATCACAGAACAATGAAAAAAATTATATGACAAGCTCTATCCGACCATTGAAAAGATCAAATATATAGGGATGAAACACATTTATGTTCTGTTAAGCCTTTTTCTGATAACCGTTACAGTACGGGCACAGGAAATTAATTTCTCCCGTATCCAGGATATGGCTATCTGGTATAATCAGTCTCTTAAAACTGATAAAAACAATAGCGTAAAGCTGAATATGAGAAATGTGAAATATGATGGTATGATGGCTTATAAAAGTATGAGTGGAATGGTGGACATTACTCTGTTGTCTGCAGAAGGAAAACAAGCTGAGCATTCCGGATATTTAAGTATAAGTGCTGGAGCTGCATCTGATAAATCCAACGAGGGTATTTTAAGTAACACTACTGGTTTATTGGGTATTTCTTATGCCATTCCAATTGCAAGAAATGAAACATATATTTCTGCAGGTGTTCAGGGAACATATTTTCAGAGTCGTTTGAATATAAATGGCAGCTCATTATTTGGGGATCAGTTTGACCAGTATGGACCGATAGAAGGAATGATGAGCAATGACAGGCTTGCTAGTGGGTGGTCATACAATCACATGGATTTTAATGCTGGTATTTCTGTTTTTAGTAATGCACAATATAATAAATGGCATGTGGGTGTTTCTATGATGAATATCAACAGAGCTTATACTGATGAAGACAAAACCGCTGATTATCGAATGAATTATTTGCTAAGTTTTCAGGGTGGGTACAAGTACATTACTCCGCAAAATGATTATTGTGCATTCTATACTACACTGAACTGGCAGGGAAAAGCGATGAAGCATTTTTTTAATATTTCATTTATGAAAGCTATTCCTGGAATTGATGCCGGAGTAGGATTAGGTGTTGGTTATCGTTATGAAGATGCTTTAATTCCTAATGTGGAATTTAGATATGCAAAATTGAATCTGTCTGTCGGATATGACGTTAATGTATCCGCTTTTAACCCTGCAGGCTTCAAAAGAAATGGTGTGGAGCTGGCAGTAAAATTTGACTTTTAATTACGTATCCGATGAAGCCGAAAATTACATTACTAATCCTTTTGACTGTCCTTTCTATTACTGCTTCTTCGCAGGTTATTACTGATACAGATTCTATACTTTCAAAGTATGATACATTATCGGTATTACCTGATACTTTACTTAGTAAGGTGGATACCAGTAATAAAACACTGATTGGTCAGGTTAAATCATCCGATACTATCAGGAGTGGTAGCGCGAATAAATCTCAGGTAGAAGAAAAGCCTGAGGTAAATAAAAAAGACAGAAGATGGTTTATATCTCCTTTCCTTAAATTTCAGGCTCAGGAGTTTGGAATGCTGGAACACCAGCGCTGGGGTGGCGAAAGCAACGCGTATTTATTGCCATTCGTGAACAAAACGAATCGATCTGTTTCGGCATCAGCGTATAAAAACTTTACCAAAAACATTTCCATGAGCCTCGATCTGGGTATGAGTAAAGGTAGAGTGACAAAAAAAGACCAATTGATTTCTACGGTATCAACCAGTACTTATTATCTGGGAAATGCCACTGTATATTATCATTTGTTAGGCGGACAATATAAACTACAACCTTTTATATCAGCAGGATTTAATACTTTATATAATAAAGAAGCATATCTCAGTTTGCCTGCAGGAGCTGGGGTGAAGTTTACCAGTAAAAAGATAATGATAGAAGCTCAGGGAGCATATGGACATGCATTAAGCGAAAATATCGCTAATACGTTAATGTATCACCTGGGTGTCTATATACCATTCAAAACCAAAAAACAAAAGAGAGAAGAGGCTAAAAAAGATTCAGCCGGCATGAATATCACCAATATTATTAACAACTATTATTTGCTGAATAATGCTGATTCTCTTAAAAAAGCTACTGAAGATTCTATTAAACTTCTTGAGGCTGAAAGAGACAGGTTGTTGATGGAAGATAAGGCCGAAACTGAAGATCCGTTTGAAGAATTGGATCCTGATGATCCAATGCGTTTGCCGGCAGCCAGAAAATTTGTAGTATATTTCTACTACGATCAATATGCCCTTACTTCCAGTGCATTTAATAGTATTGACAGAGTGATTCAGATGATGAAGGATAATAAGAATCTGTATGTTCATCTAAAAGGCCATACAGATATGACAGGCAGTGAGAACTATAATTCTCCGCTATCAAAGAAAAGGGCCCAAATGGTTTTTGACTACATGAATAGCAGAGGCGTTGCAATAGAAAGAATGGTAATGAGCAGCTACGGTAAGAAAAATCCGGCAGTTAAGAATGAAGATCCAAATACTGCCTGGATGAATAGACGTTGTGAACTGGTGTTATTCGAAAAGAGATAAAGTAGATAAGCGCTAATTAATTAGCGCTTATTGTTTTTTTTATATTTCCAATTGGGAGGTCTTGGTTTAGATGCTTCAGGATTATATTCTGGCGCGGGACCAAGTGATACAGGTATAGCGATTTTCTTTACTTCACTTCCGATCAACTGTTCGATATTCCTGAATTTCCGTTGATCGGCAGGATTAACAAAAGTAAGTGCAACACCAGTAGCTTCTGCTCTGGCAGTTCTTCCTACCCGATGGATATAATCTTCTGCATCGGAGGGTACGTCAAAATTGATTACCAATTCTATCGAATCAATGTCAATACCTCTTGATAAAATATCAGTAGCAACCAGTATTTGCAGATTCTTACTTTTAAAATTCCTGAGTACTTCATTTCTTTGTTCCTGAGTCAGATCTGAATGGATGGCTGCAGCATTGAGGTTTAGCTGTTTTAATTCCTTTTCAAGCTGCTTCACCATACTCTTGGTGGAGGAAAATATGATAATGCTTTTAAGTTTTTTACCTGTCAACAAAAGTTTTATAAGTTCAACCTTTTGGGTGTTATATACAAGATAAGCTGCCTGGATTACCTTCTCTGCTGGTTTTGAGACAGCGATGCTTATTTCTTCAGGTTGTTTAAGTATTCGGTTGGCCAGTGTTCTGATTTTAGAAGGCATTGTGGCGGAAAACAACAGTGTTTGGCGCTCTTTAGGCAGATAGCTGATGATTTTATTAATATCATCGCTAAATCCCATATCAAGCATCCGGTCTGCTTCATCCAGAATTAAATGTTTTACAGATCCGAATTTTACATAACCCTGGTTAAGGTGAGCAATTAGCCGGCCGGGAGTGGCTATAATAATATTGGCTCCTTGTGTTAGCGCCTTTTTTTCCTGATCAAATGAAGTCCCATTGTTCCCCCCGTATATAGCAATAGCCGTAATTGGAGTAAAATAAGCAAATCCCTGCAACGCCTCATCAATTTGTATAGCCAACTCGCGTGTTGGCACAATAATAAGCGTGTCTACTTCTTCTGAATGTTCCTTTATAATTTTATTAATAATAGGGAGTAAAAAGGCTGCAGTCTTTCCCGTCCCGGTTTGGGCACAGGCTATCAAATCCTTATTACTCAAAACAATCGGTATAGCTTTTTCCTGAATCGGAGTGGGTTTTTCAAATCCCATGGAGCTCAGCCCTTCTAAAAGAGCCGGCTCAAAATATTCATTAAATGTCAAAGTCTCTATTTAGTTCCCGAAAATACGAAACCAAAATTTATTTACCTTGCATCTATGCAGCAGTATCTTGATTTGGTCCAACATATTCTTGATAATGGGGAAGATAAAACAGATCGTACCGGTACTGGTACGAGAAGTGTTTTTGGCTATCAGCTTCGTTTCGATCTGCAGAAAGGCTTTCCACTGGTCACCACTAAAAAAGTTCATTTAAAAAGTATTATTCATGAACTTCTGTGGTTCGTCAAGGGAGAAACCAACATAGGTTACCTTGCCGACAATGGTGTGAGTATATGGAATGAATGGGCGAATGAGCAAGGTGAGCTAGGGCCGGTGTACGGAAAACAGTGGCGTTCTTGGGAGGGTGTTGATGGAAAAGTGTACGATCAGCTTAGCGATGCTATATACCAGATAAAAAACAATCCCGATAGTCGCAGAATTATCATCAGCGCATGGAATGTATCGGATCTTTCTAAAATGGCATTGATGCCTTGCCATACCATGTTCCAATTTTATGTAGCCGGAGGCAAGCTAAGCTGTCAACTCTATCAGCGAAGTGCTGATGTTTTTCTCGGCGTTCCATTTAATATAGCTTCATATGCGTTATTAACTATGATGATGGCGCAGGTATGTGACCTGAAGCCTGGAGATTTTGTACATACTTTTGGAGATGTACACTTGTATAATAATCATTTTGAACAGGCAAAATTACAATTGTTGAGAAAGCCGTTTGATTTGCCTTCAATGAAAATAAATTCCGGAGTTAAAAGCATATTTGACTTCCAGTATAATGACTTCTCACTGGAAAACTATGAATTTCATCCAGCTATTAAAGCTCCGGTAGCAGTGTGATATAGCTTCCCCAAACTGATTGTATTATGATCATAAGTCTTGTAGTTGCCGCGGCAAAAAATAATGTTATAGGAAAGGATAATCGTATGCTTTGGCATCTTCCTAACGATATGGCCTACTTTAAAAATGTTACATGGGCTATGCCTGTCATTATGGGTAGAAAAACTTATGAATCACTTGGGAAACCATTAAAAGGAAGAACTAATATTGTTATCAGTCGAAATGCTTCACAGGACGATAGTCAGGAAGTAATATGGGTTAATTCTCTTCCTGCAGCAATAGAAAAAGCTATTGCCGCTGATGTAAAAGAATGTTTTATAATTGGAGGAGGAGAAATTTATAATCAGGCAATTGAAGGTGCTCATAAAATTTATATGACGCGCGTTGAAACGTTGCCTGTCGGAGATACCTTTTTTCCGCTTATAGACGAAGCCAGGTGGAAGATCATTAAAAAGGATCCCTATGAGGTTGATGATAAGCATCCATATGCTTATCGCTTTGAAACATGGATTAGAAAATAAAAAGATTATAACCATGTATTCTCCTATTCAGCAGGCTGTTAAATATATAAATTACTGGTTTCGGGCTGATAACGGTAAGGGACATGGGATTCATTCTCCTTTCGTGTTTTCATTTGTAAAAAATATACTAAACGATAAAACACTTTATAAGGAGCATATAGCAATCGAAGCATTGAGAAAAGAGTTGTTTGATGACAAATCATTAATCTCTACAGAAGATTATGGCGCAGGTTCTTTTTCCGGGGAGGCTTCAAAAAGTATTGGAGTGATTGCAGCTAACAGTGCAAAGTCTCAAAAATATGGCTCTCTTCTTTTTCGTATGGCTAAGTATTATCAGCCAAAATATATACTTGAATTAGGAACCTCCCTGGGTATTTCTACCGCATATCTTGCTTCTGCCAACGACAATTCAATAATAATAAGTGGTGAAGGGAACCCTGTATTGGCAGCAAAAGCCCGGAATAATTTAGCATCTCTGAATATTCATAATGCACATATCGTTACCGGCAATTTTGATCATACGTTTCCTGACATGGTTCAAAGTATACCTTGTATTGATATGGCCTTTATTGATGGTAATCATCGTGAAGAACCTACTGTGAAATATTTTCATGAATTATTACCTCGAATGTCTTCTAATGCTGTAATTGTTTTTGATGATATTCATTGGAGCAAAGGGATGGAAAGCGCCTGGAAATATATTTCTCAGCACTCCTTCGTTATGTTATCTATCGATCTTTTTTTTATGGGGATAGTTTTTCTTAACAACGACTTCAAAGTAAAGCAACATTTTACGATCAGGTTTTAAGAAAAATAAATTGAAGTATAAGTGCCTTTTTATAATGGTTGATGTAGATATATTCAACATGTATGAATTGGTTATAGAAAGTAAAATGTAATAAAAAAATTAGATTCATAGGATTTCAGGAAGAAATATAGAAGAAAAATATAATTGTAGTTTTTAATAGGTTCAATCGTGTTTTCTTATAATATATAGTTATTTAAATAAAAACAAATAGAATAATAGTTTAGACTCATCAGAATTTGATGAAGAAGATATGAACTGTTTTATCCTTATTTTTTAATAGTTGATTTTATGCGCAGATAAACCTGCGTTAGTTACGCTGGCCTAAAATGAAGTATAAAGATTAGGAGGTTTATTGACTATGATTTAGTGTGATTGAATCTGTATGCCATTATAATGTATAGCTGTTCTAGTTAAAGAGTGAGTGTAGAAGTTTAGATCCCTCAGATTTAAAGAAGAAAGATGAAGTGAACCTCTCTTGAGGTAAGATCGGAAATGATTGATCATATATGTGTTTATCTGGTGCCGAAATACAAAAGTTTACATAAAATCCACAAAGAAAACCGATTATTTCCTGTAACAGCGTAGTTTTGGGTTTGTTACTGTTTTTTGTGTTGTTCGAAACACTATCAACTGAGCGATTTTAGAATTTGGTATTTCAGATGGATTTTGCAAAGAAGTTTTATACCGTGATTACGGATAAAAATTGAACTGGTATTATTTCGGAATTGGAGATCTCCTGTCTTTGCTATGTCAACTATAAAGTTGCTTGTATATGTATAATGTATTCTACCCCAATCTGTATCAATCATTAAAGCTTTGTAATGCTTCGTATTCCTGATTCATTAATTTTATCATTGGAAAAGATCAAAGGATTTGATAAAAATTCTTTTTTAGATACACATCAGCAGGGAGAAAAAATCACATCAGTGAGAAAGAATCCTTTAAAACCTGTGAGTGATTTTTTTGAGAATATGATCTCAGTTCCATGGAGTAAACATGGATATTACCTTCAGTCACGACCTTCATTTACATTAGATCCCCTCTTGCATGGGGGAGCTTATTATGTTCAGGAAGCATCCAGTATGTTTCTGGAACAATGTCTGTTACAGCATATAGATGTTTCTTCATCTTTAAAAGTGCTTGACTTATGTGCTGCTCCGGGTGGTAAGTCAACCCATATTCAATCTATTATCAGTGGTAGTAGTTTGTTAGTCAGCAATGAAGTAATAAAAACCAGAGTAGGGGTGTTGATTGAAAACCTGACGAAGTGGGGTGCCGTTAATAATATAGTAACCAATAACGATCCTCGCGACTTTTGCAAAAGTCCCGGCTTTTTTTGATGTTATGCTTATAGACGCACCCTGTTCAGGATCAGGGCTTTTTCGGAGAACACCGGAAGCAATATCCGAATGGAGCGTGGAAAGTGTGGAGACTTGTAGCTTACGTCAGCAAAGAATATTATCCGACTCCTGGCAAACATTAAAAAAAGATGGTCTGTTAATATATTCAACCTGTTCATTTTCGACAGAAGAAAATGAAAATATCTGCGATTGGATGATTGATCATTTTGATGCAGAGCCTCTTTCGGTGCAGACGGATGAACAGTGGAACATCATTAATACAGAAAGTGAAAAACATCAGGCTCCGGGATACAGGTTTTTTCCTGATAAAGTTAAAGGAGAGGGTTTCTTCATAGCTTGTTTTAGAAAAAAGGATGGGGACACAGACGCTGAGTATAATCTTAAAAAAAACAAAATAAACAAACTAGCGTCGTCAGATAAGGAGGTAATGAATCGCTGGCTCAACAATCCTTATTTGTATACTTTGTTTTTACATGATGATCAGATACTCGCTTTTCCTGCTTCACTTGAAAAAGAGCTTAATATACTTGCTTCTTCTTTGTATGTACGTAAAGCAGGTGTAGCGACTGGTAAGTTGATCAGGCAGGAGCTTATTCCTGCGCATGAGTTAGCAGTCTCGGCCATAGTGAATGATGCTATTCCCAGTATTTCATTAAATCGTGAAGAAGCATTACAGTATTTAAGAAAAGAAGATATCAAAATAAATGAAAACTTTAAGGGTTGGGCATTGGTTAAATATAAAGGAATAAATATTGGTTGGGTTAAAATGCTTGCTAACAGGATTAATAATTATTATCCTAAGGAATGGCGTATATTGAAAACCGGAATAAATAAATAATTACTCATCTTTACAAAGAGAAACAAATAACTATGAGAATTATCAGGGTATTACTTTCGATTGTTGTTATGCTTGTTGCTGAAAAAGTAACTGCTCAGGATCTTTTTTCAAAAGGCACTTCACCGGATCTTCACCTGGAACATAATGTTGTGGCTAAAGAGACCTGGTATAGTTTAGGGAGATTATATAATCTTTCAGCAAAGTTGATTGCTACATATAACAAAACATCATTAGACAAACCTTTGGAAATTGCTCAGGTTGTTAAAATTCCTCTGAATGGAACTAATTTTTCACAGGATGAAAAAAAAGCTCAGGATGAAGTGCTGTTGCCTGTATACCATATTGTAGGAGAGAAGGAGTGGATGTATAGAATAGGACTCAATCACAATAAAGTACCGGTTGAAATGCTGGAGAAATGGAATGGAATGAAGAGTGCTGAAATTAAAACAGGGATGAAGCTAATTGTCGGACATCTAAAAGTAAGAAATACAAGTTTATTGGCCTCTGCCAATAATAGCAAATCTATTCCTGCTCCGGTAGTAGAAACGGTTAAACAGACAGCCCCCGTTGTTAGAGAAGAGCAGAATACTTCGTCAACTATTCATCGTACAAATGAAAATTCATCTAGTGTTCCTGCTGTAAATACAATACCTGCATCTTCTGGTGCCGGAAAAAGTGGCGGTTACTTTAAAAGTGTGTACGGTGGAAAGGGAAAATCGACTTCAGGAATAGCAGGGGTATTTAAAAGTACAAGTGGGTGGAATGATAATAAATATTATGCATTGTTAAGTAATGTTCCCGTTGGAACTATTATCAAAGTAACATTTCCACAAACCGGAAATGCTATATATGCAAAAGTGTTAGGAGAACTTCCGGATATGAAAGAAAGCGCTGGACTAATCTTGCGTATAAGTGATGCAGCAGCTAATGAATTAGGAGCTACCTCCAATAAATTTAGTGTGGATATTCACTATTAATCATTCTGTACTGTCATTACAGCACTGTTTTTTGCCCATTCGATTGTCGATTTGAGACCAGTGCTGATTTTAATAGCAGGGTTATATCCAAATATTTTTTGCGCCTTTTCTATTGATGCAAGGCTATGTTGAATATCGCCTGTCCGGGCTGGTGCATATATTGGATCAAGCTCAATATTTAGATTTTTACAAATCATTTTCCATAGATCGTTCAGGCTTGTAGCTTCTCCACAGGCTACATTTACCACATCGTGTTGGTTGATATTAGCAAATAACGCTTGAATGTTGGCCTGAACAGTATTTTCTATAAAGGTGAAATCCCGACTGATAGTGCCATCTCCATTAATAGAAGCAGGTTTGTTCTTTAAAGCTGACTGAATAAAAAGTGGGATTACTGCAGCATAAGGACCTTTCGGGTTTTGCCGAGGACCAAATACATTAAAATAACGTAGGCCAATAGTATGAAACCCATAGGTCCTTGAAAATACGCTGGCATAGAGTTCATTAATATATTTACTTACAGCATAAGGTGAAAGAGGATTACCAATTTCTTCCTCTACTTTAGGAAGTCCTTTATGGTCGCCGTAGGTGCTTGAACTTGCGGCGTACACCATTCTTTTTACTTTGGCATCGCGCGCAGCCACTAATACATTTAGAAAACCGGTAACATTATTATCGTTCGTATTAATAGGATCATTGATGGAACGTGGAACTGAACCCAATGCAGCCTGGTGAAGTACATAGTCAATATTTTCCATAGCCTTGGAACAAGTCTCAAAGTCGCGAATATCCCCTTTAACCATTTCAAAAGATGGGTGATTTACAAATGGTTCAAGATTTTCGGCAAATCCTGTGCTGAGATTATCTAAAACCCTAACTTTCCCTGCTTCTTTTAAAAGAAGGTATTCTACTATATTGGAACCAATAAAACCGGCCCCTCCTGTGATAAGAAATGTTGAATTTGCCAGATTTCCGTGATGATAATTCTGTTTGTACATAGTTCTTTTGGGAAAAAGTTAAAGGTTCGCAAAACTAAAGGTTTGGTACCAATATTGCCAAATTACAAATATCCTGTTCCTTCTACCCGGCTTTCTTCTTTATATGTTATGTCATTACTGAATATTTAATGTTTGGACATAGATTAGTCATGTTTATTATCATACTGATTATGAAAAGATTAAAAAAAATTTTTTTACGCAATTTTATTTTCTGTGCAACGTTTCAGTTTCTATTAAGGTCTAGATTCCGTGAGTATGAATATTGTTCTCTATATAAACTTATTCCTGAAAAACTATCTTAAATCCAATTGGGGGGAGTTACCCCGAGCAACAGAATGAAAACGGCATTAACCTTAGCTCATCTAACCGGAGAAAAGTCTATTACGGAAAAAATTTCCCTCAGACACTATGTAGATGAAAAACCTAAATACTTCTTTTTCAAACGTTTAGCTGATATTGTTTTTTCTCTATTCATGATCGTTTTTGTCCTTTCCTGGATGATTCCGGTAGTAGGATTATTGATTATGATGGATTCAAAAGGAGGTGTCTTTTTTATTCAACGCAGAGTAGGAAAGGGGGGGAAGATTTTTAAGTGCATCAAATTTCGAACGATGGTGGCTAATGATGATGCACATAAATTACAGGCGCAAATTGATGATTACCGTATTACAAGACTCGGTAAGTTTTTAAGATTTACATATATAGATGAATTTCCTCAGTTTCTGAATGTATTTACTGGACAGATGAGCGTTGTAGGCCCAAGGCCACATATGATTAATGATTGTAATCAGTTTTCAAAAGTAGTGGCGGGATATAAATTCAGAAATATGGTAAAACCCGGTATTACCGGTCTTTCACAGGTTAAAGGTTACAGAGGGCCTGCCAAAGATTTTGCAACTATTTTTCGTCGCTTTGAATATGATGCTTTTTATGTACGGAATGCCAGTGTAGGGTTGGATTTTAGAATTATCAGGCAAACTACTGGTCAGATGGCTTATGCGCTTTTGAGGAAACGCATGCCTGTTATACCTCCATCTTTGGTGGATGCTGATAAAGACATTAAACTTCAACTGTTTACTGCTAGCTACAGTATTACAAATTATCGCAGGGCTTCAGCAAGGATAGTAGACAATGCTAAACAACATAAGAGCTTTGGTGTTTCAGCACTGGCTGTTCATGGTTTGATTGAAACCGTTAAAAACAGATCTTTTCGAGAAATGGTAGCCAAGCTGGACATGGTAGTTCCGGATGGTCAGCCAATTCGTTGGGCGCTTAACAGTTTTTATAAAGCAGGATTAGAGGATAGAGTAACAGGACCTATTCTTACTAAATATGTGTTAGCAAGAGCCAGTGAGGAGAAATTAAGTGTGTATTTGTATGGCAGCACCACAGAAACTTTAGAAAAATTCACTGCCTTTATCAATATAAACTATCCCGGTGTAAAGATAGCAGGTGTTCATCCTGATCGTTTCCGTGAAGCCACACCTGAAGAAGATATTGCAGATATTAAAAAGATCAATGATAGCGGTGCACATATAGTGTTAGTAGGCAGAGGTTGTCCTCGTCAGGAAAAATGGGTAGCTAATCATCTGGGTAAAATAAATGCGGCCATGATGGCTGTTGGGGCAGCATTCGATTTTCATGCTGGTAATATATCATTGGCTCCGTTATGGATGCAGCAGGCTGGTCTTGAATGGTTCTATAGACTCGTACAGGAGCCTGGTAAACTTTGGAAAAGATATTTGACCACCAATCCACATTTTATCTACCTCTTTATTGTATGTAAATTACGACTACGTAAAGTTGCATTTTCATAAATTTGCAAAAAGAGACTATACTGAAGTCTGATATACTTCTTTTTGTTATTAATTCAGATAGAGAAGACTTTTGTTTATATGGCCTCACGTCAATCTAAATACTTTTGATCCTTCCTCTATGTATTTTTAATACGTTTATTGTAGATTTGATTATCTAATGACGATCTTCGAAATGATCATCTTGGGTGATTTTACGTTGTTATACGTTTGATTTATTTTAAAGCCAAAAAATTACGGATGAATATTGCCCTTATTACCGGATCAGGAGGATTAATAGGTAGCGAAGCTGTTTCTTTTTTTTCAGAAAAATTTGACTTGGTCATAGGAATTGATAATAATTTAAGACAGTATTTTTTCGGAAAAGAAGCTTCCACAGAATGGAACAGAAACCGGTTAAAGGAAAGATTCACCAACTATGAGGATTTGTATGCCGACATTAGGAACTACAATGAGTTAGAAGTGATATTCAAAAAGTATGGTACCGATATCTCTTTGATCATCCATACAGCAGCACAGCCCAGTCATGATTGGGCTGCTAAAGAACCTCTTACCGATTTTAGTGTCAATGCTACAGGCACCATTAACTTATTGGAACTTACAAGACTTCATTGTCCGGAAGCCGTTTTTATTTTTACCTCAACTAATAAAGTATACGGAGATAATCCGAATTTTCTACCTCTGGTAGAACAGGAAAACAGATGGGAAATTGATGCCAGCCATGTTTACTATGCAAAAGGAATAGATGAAAGCATGAGTATTGACCAATGTAAACATTCTGTTTTTGGGGCCTCCAAAGTGGCCGCAGATATTATGGTGCAGGAGTATGGTAAATACTTTAACATGAAAACTGCTGTATTTCGTGGAGGATGTTTAACTGGTCCCAACCATTCAGGCGCTCAACTGCATGGGTTTCTTGCTTATTTAATGAAATGCGCTATTACCGGTAATCATTACACGATATTTGGTTACAAGGGTAAACAGGTAAGAGATAATATTCATAGTTATGATCTCGTAAATATGTTCTGGCATTTTTATCAGTCACCCCGCATGGGAGAAGTGTATAATGCCGGAGGAAGCCGCTTTTCTAATTGCTCTATGCTGGAGGCCATTACCATGTGCGAAGAAATAACCGGCAACAAACTCTCTTATTCATACAGTGAAACTAACCGTATAGGTGATCACATCTGGTATATCAGTGATGTGAGTAAGTTTCAGCAGCATTTTCCTCAATGGCAATTTACTTATGGAATCCGCGAAACTTTAGGTGAAATGTATGAAAGTATGAGGGAGAGAATTATTACAGCAAATCATCTATGATCTTTTTAAGATTATTTTCGAATTGTTGTATTGTGTAGTTTTGTTTATACTGGTTAAAGCTTTTTTCACCCATTTCTTTTCTTGTAGAATTATTAGTGAGTAAAAGTTTTAATTTTTCACAAAAACACTCCACATCACCTGGTGGACAAATAAATCCCGTTTCGCTATCGATAATCATTTCCGGAATTGCACCAACTGATGATCCTATTACTGGTAGTTTTGCCTGCATTGCTTCCAAAATGGTTAGAGGAAAAGCTTCGTCCAAAGAGGGGTGAACAAAGATTGAGGCTTCTTCAAATGCCTTATATTTTGCAGCACCATAAAGTGCTCCGGACACCACAGTAATATCTGAAATATTGTATTTCTCAACCAGAAGAGTTAACTCCGAAGTAGATATGTCACCATTTTTTCCAACAATGTTAGCTTTAAAACTAATTCCTTGTGATTTTATATTCTTAATAATATCAAGAAAGATATAAATTCCTTTGTTTTTAAAAAGGTTAGCGAGAAATAAAATTGTGGGAATGGAAGATTTTTCTGTGTCAGTATTTAATTGGTGGTTAGCAATACCATTGGGCAGTACATGTATACTTTTTACTTGAAGTCCCTCGAATTCATAATTCAAACTATGTGCTAGCGAAATAACATGAGTGTTCTTGAATACGCATATGTAGATGATTTTTTTAAGTTTGCTAGATTTGATCGAATTCTGAATACCTCTGCTATGTAAATGAAAAACAATTTTCAACCTAAGTATCTTCATTACCATCACCAATAATGAATCTCGGTAAAAAGCAAATCCTTTAGGAGCTATAGTGTAATAAACTAAATCAGGTTTAAATGTAATTACACTTTTAATCAGATCAAGCATCATAGGAAATATTAAAAGAATTTTTTTAATAGAAAACTTTCCAATCTGGTTGATTTCAGATACGAAACTTATTTTGATTGTTTTGGTATTGAAGGAATTATTAATCAATTCGCTATTAGCTATATTACTATTAACGATTGCAGCCCCGTGAACAGGTGGTGGCAAATGCATGATGAACAATATCCTTTTCGGCATTTTAATTATTGTTTAATTAGCTGGTTTTTTTATTTCCTTTTCTGCTAACTTCATTAGAAGTATGAATAGTATATATATTTCTGGATACTCTGCATAATTGTCTATAACTAATAAAAGTAGAAGTAAAATAGACACAAATTTATAAGTGTCCTTTATTAGTTTTTTGTTTTCATCATAAACTGCATAATTCATAACAGTATTATGTTGTCTGATATAATATATCAAAAATAATACTGTAAATAATAAGCCATATTCACCTAAAAATGCAAGGAAAGATGAGAAAGGTTGATTCATAAATCCATCATTCCATTTGCCAGTATTGGATGCATTCCATAATGTATAAGCGTAGTTTTTGAAGTAATGAGGCTGGTCAGCAGATTTCATAGGACCGGCTATTTTAAAATAGTCTGGACTGCCTACTACAAAAGCACTTCGACTATTAAACGTTCCGGGGCCGGATCCAAAAATCATATCTCTCATATTATCCTTATAGGCAAGATAATAGTTTTTGTAGCTAAGGAGTTTTCTGGGGATAGGTGCATTTGTTTTGCCACTAAACCTGTTTAAAATATTTAAATTGTATTTAAGTGTCTGAGGACGTATTAGATAAATTGCTAAACCTACTACAATTATTACGCCAGTGGCTAATGCCGTAGTCTTGAAAATCCTACTTGGTTTTGCGTCTAGGGACTGTAGAAAAAAAGTTGCGACTACAACAATTACTCCACCTCCGTAGAATCCCATTACAAAAGAAAGCCCAAAGATCAACGATAATATAAGATTATTAGGTTTATCCGTGATAAAGTATTTTTTTAGATAGAAGTAAAACAATATCGCATTGATCATTGATAGGCCATTTTGTGTTACTGTAAACCTTCCATAAATACCAGCAAAGCTATCATCATTTGGGTAGTTGATGTATTGAATAAGTCCAATACAATTACTTATTAGTGTAGTTATTGTTAATATATAGATGGAATAATTAAATAAATTACTATTAGTTAGGTTGAATTTCGGTTTAGAGAATAAGAAGAACAGAAATGGAATTATATAATAAAAGCTAAGGAGGTTATATTTCAAGTATATTCCATTAAGGAAAGAGATCAGTAATGATGTTACTATAATTAATAAAAGATTTATTATATATCTCCTCAACGTGAACTGAAATTCTGATAATAATAATAATATCAGTAATGGAGATATGATAAGAAGCGATATCCTTAATACTGTTGTAAGTATGACAATAGTCGAAATGACTAAAAGCTTGTAATAATTTATTGTTATAGTGTTGCCTTGCACTATTACTGGTGTTTTTTGATTATTATTTTATCGTAAAAAGGTAATAAATAATGTTCTATAATATTGTTCCATGAATACTTTTCCACAGTAGCAAATCCATTTGTTTTTATACTGATTATTTTTTTTTCATCCTCATTAACAGTTTGTAGCATGGTTTTCGCAAGATCTTCAACATTGTCTTCACATAAGTATCCATTTACATTATCTTCTATAATGGCTCTGTCAGCAGTGGTGTTTGTGGCAATTACAATTAAACCAGCGGCTAAATACTCGAAAAGTTTAGTTGGGGGTTGAAGATCGAAGAATTTGGTTTGAGGTATATAACAAACTCCAATATCAGATGCAAGATAAAGATCAACCAGTTCATTGAAATGAATAAATCCTGTAAAGATTATTCTCGATGATGCATTCAGATCTTTTGCCTGCTCCTTCAGTTTAATCAATGAATTTGGATCATCTTTATCATCACCGGCAATAATAAGCCATGCTTTTTTATGAAGCTCAGCATTAGTAAACGATATAATAATATTATCAATTTTTCGAATAGAACTTAATGTTCCTGAATAGATATATACTTTGTCCGAAAAAGGTATTCCCATATTATTCCTGGATCGCTCTCTTCTCTGTATTTTATCAGATGGTTGTAGTTTTTTAGTATTAGCTCCTAAAGGTATGATGGGTATGTTCCTCCTCGATGGTCTTAGCATTTTTCTTATATCGGTAGATAAAGCTATAGTGTTCGAATAAAAAAAATTTTCTAACCAGGTTAAACGGTTTTTTAGAAAGCTTAAACTACTATGTTTTCCTTTTTTATTAGCCACATGCACAGTTCTTACTTCCAGTAAAAAACTTTTTCTGCTTCCATATAAAAATGGAATCAGAAAACACCATCGAAAATGAAATACATGAATTAAGTCAGGATTGATTTTTTTTATTTTTGTACAAATAGCCTGAGCGCTGGAAATGGGTGATTGATGAATAATATGAGTAACCGATATGCCTTCTTGAGAAATAAACTCGTCGGGAGTGGAGGATACACCTATATAATATACCTCATATCCCTTATTACTAACCGTTGTACAATACTCGTGTAATATAGGATATTCGCCAAATCGATTGTTATATATAAAACAGATTTTTGTAGCGTTCATTTAAATGTCCGATTTTATTGAGTACTATTTAGCAATTTGCTCATCTTGTTTTTTATGGTCAAATTCATTTTGAGATAGTACTTGTCTTTTACAATAAAACTATATATGCTCCAAAACAGAGATACTGTTATTGTAGCATATGTTATTAGATTAATTATAGGATTATTAATATATTCTATTTGTGCTTTTAGTAAAGTGACAATTATATAGATTGTAATGGATACCAGAGCTAGTATGGCAGTTTTTTTTGCTAAATAAGAAATTTTTATATCCGTAACATAAAAATTTATATATATCATTGAACAAATGATATTAAATGCATCGCTAATGCTTAGGCTTATCGCTAGACCTACATAATCATAATAGTTGCTTAGTGGTATGCAAAGAATAACATATAGCACTATCTTAAAGGTGGCAATTAAACTCGCTGTCTTAGTGTTGTTTGATATGTATAATACCTTGGATACTACGTTACCCAGACTACCAAATAAAAGAAATCCCATAAGGCCCAAAAGTGTTAGATACAGAGCTGTTGTATCACTACTTGTAAACGCGCCGTGTTCAAACAGGATCTTAATTGCATCCTTGCCGCATATGGTAAAAATTGTTATAGTGGGAAAAATAATTAATATAATAATTTCGAAACTCTGAACAAATGTATATCTAAAGTCTAAGATTTTTTTTTCAGTCCAATAACGTGATAGTAGAGGGTAGGTGATTGTCGCTATTCCTGAAGAAATTAAAGTTGCTAGAATTAGTATGATTTGATTTCCATTTCCTAAATATGACAAACTTCCTGGAGACAACCTGGCAGCAAAATATCTTTCAAAAATGGTAGTTGATCTGAAAATAATGCCGGCGCCAAACAATGGCACGGCTGTTATTAATAACTCTTTCAGTTTTTTTGAGTAAAAGCTCTTTTGCCATATATAAAGGAATTTTCTTCTGAGATTCCATAAAAGGAATATAAAACTCAAAACACTACCTGCCAGGGTTCCGTATGCTAAACTGCTAATGCCTATAGTGGAACTAAACGCAATAACTGAAATTAATGAGATGATGCCTGTAATCAATGGAATTATTGCAGGATACAAATAGGAGCTTCTGGACTGAAATTCTGATGCTAATAGATTGTTTAACACAATAAACATGGAGTTAATCATCAGTATTCGAAACAGATGAACGGTTAAAATGAGTAATTCTGGTTTGCTTACAGGCACTATAATTCGAACAATAGGATACGAAAAAATACAGGCAACGATCACTATACCAGTTAGCAGAAGGAAACAAAAATTGATTGTTTCTGAAGAAATATTATATGAATTATTGCTGGAAGAATTGTTTTTGAAAATAAAAGGGATCAATACCATGCCTATGGAGCCATTAAACAGAATAGCAGCATAAGAAGGTATTGTCATTGCTGCGTAATAAGCATCTCTGCTGGCAGAAGTGCCAAAGTAATAAGATAAGGCTAGCTGTATTACAAAATTTACGCTTATACCTAAAATAGAAAAAAAAGTCAGCTGAAGGGTTGATTTAAACATCAATTGTCGCTTTATTAAGCCAATTACTTTTAGCTTTTATATTTCACTCCTTTTTGCTTTTCGACTAGGGAAAGATATCTGAATAGTGATATTCCTAAAAGAACAATGAATGTTGAAATTAAACCGATCAGTGAGTACTTTGTAATATTCTGTTTAAAGATTGAATCTTTTTGTCCTACAGGAGAAAAAGGTTGATATATCTGTATTATATCATCGTTAGCCAGATACTTTTTTGTTGATATTTTCAGTTCTTCATTTAGCTCCAGTAGCTTATCGTATAACTCCAGTTCCGGAACAGAAACTGCAGGTTGATAAGAACTTCCAAGAATAGTTATTCCAGGATTTGTCTGATCTAATGGAAGTGAGTTTAATCTTTTGTTATAGACTTTCTTTAATGAATCCAGACTTTTTATTGACTCATTAAGCAATTCTATTTCTTGTTTCCGTAAGGTTATATCTGCCAATTTTCGGTTCTGTAACTGTTGACTATTGGCTATTTGAGTGATAGTACCATTTTCAATATGAGTAAAAATTTCCGGATTGCTACTTTGGACCACGATCTCGTGTATAGGGAAGTCGTATGTTGTTAAGGAGCTTCTGAATTTCTCATAATTGACATTTCTTATCCAGAAAGTGTCCATTCTGGGACGTCTGCCAAATTCCTTATCTAAAAATGTATTTTGATATAGCTCTGCAATAATGAGCTCACTTTTTATTGGCTGGGCTTCAAAGTGTGTGATTTTTGAAGCATCTGTCTCATTAATGTTAAGTAAACGTGATATTTCTTTAATGTTTGATGCGCTTATGAGACTGTTAAAGTAGTCGACAGTCTCATAGAGATTCCGACTACTATTAAAATTGGTCTTTACTACTAATGAAGATTTATACAAATCACCTTGAACTTGTTGAATATAGAAACCATATATAAGACCTATAGCAGTACCCGCTAAAAGCCAAATCAGGTTTCTTTTTATATAAAGTAACAATTCCACGCCAGTGTTGAAAGATTTCTTTATAAATAGTTGAAAACCATATAGTATCCGATTCGCAGTTCCCCCAACTTTGGAAAAAACCTGCCCCAGGTCCACTTCCGGATCATGATTTTGTTGTGTTGTGGTTTTTTTACCTACTGGATCCATATTAGATAATGGTGTTTAATGGATTATAAAGCTGTAAATTTAACTTTATAAGTTGTTAAACTGACAAAATTTCTTGTAGACTATACGCTTTGTTTAAACAGCTATATTAAATAACTTGTACGGGAAAACATGCTACTATAGTCAAAATAGCCTAAACCTTCAACAGAATTGTAGAACTGGTAGTAAGAATTCTTGATGAGTGAATGGTGGTAGAACGTTACACAGGGATGGAATAAGAAGGACTATGAAGTTCCAAGAGAATAAAAATCATGCGCTTCAGAGCGGCTAGCTAGCTTACTCAAATAATGGTTTATACACTGATCTCCATGACGTATTAAATTATATAATACCGGTAGAGTGGCAAAACAGCATTTCTAATTTGAATTAGAAAACAAAATCTATTACAACTTAATATTTATTTATGCCTAACGTTATTTCATAAATGATAATTAATGATAGACTTGGTTCATTTTATGATCGTAATAAAAATAGAATCAAATAGGTGAATTGATCATGATGATTATTTGCAAAGAAACTTAAATCTTCATTCTGTTTTTTACAATATCATTTTTATAAAAAGGTAAATACTTGAAAAAAGAACTAGTCTTAAGTATTGTGAATATTAAAACAAACAATCACTTAGCGTTAAGTGAATTTATTTATAGTATGTGATTCTTATTTCTAATAATCTTTATCTCACTAATTAAAATTCTTGTGTTGAATGGCTTTTCAAACTCAATATATTAGGATTGTGATGATGACGTGATTTAGTTTCTCAATTGTAAAGTGATCCAGTCAGTTAGAGTGGCAAATAAATTCTTAAGGGTTTATATAAAGTTTTATTGACTTGAGTATCTGGTAAGGTATACAGGTATTTAGGTTGGGGAGCAAACCTGAAAATCCTGATCAGATCCAAATCCGGTTAGGAGATTAAGTGTTTTCAATTACTACCTGTAAGTACTTCATCATAAACCCCATTTTTTGTGATGGTTCATTGATTTTCAATAGATAGAATCGATGCATCTTAGCTGTGTCAAACGAAGTAACCCCTAAACAAACCACCACTAACAGGTTTTATATACAGCAACAACCAACGTCCTGGTCTTTTGGCCGGGACTTTTTGTTATATTCATATTACTTTTAATGCCTTATTCTTTTATGATAAAGATACTGCTGCTGGGAGCTTCCCTGATGTTAAGTAAAGTGGGTTTTCCCCAGCTAACAGCCAAGAACTTAACAACATCGGAGGGAAAATTCATTGGATTTTATCAATACACACCTAAAGAATATAGTACTGCATCTAATATAAAATATCCGCTTATCATTTTTTTACACGGAATAGGTGAAAGAGGAAACGGAACTACTGAATTGTGGAAAGTGAGGAGAGAGGGACTTCCGAAGTATATTCACAATGGTCATAAAATGCAGTTTACATGGAACGGTAAAACTGAAACTTTTATAGTCCTCGCTCCACAATGTCCCGATTCAACAAAATGGTATTTCGATGATCAGAACTACCATGTTGCTGAAATGATACGCTATGCCCAATCAAATTTAAAGGTGGATACAAACAGGATATTTGTTGTAGGGTTGAGTATGGGAGGTGGAGGAGTATGGAAGTTTGCATCGTCTTCCCATGAAAATGCCCGTTCGGTAGCAGCAATAGTGCCGGTAGTAGGGGCGTGCGTCGAAATTCAAGGTACTGCTATTCCTGAAGCTCATCTTCCAGTATGGGCTTTTCATTCAATTGATGACACGAGTAGGAATGCCTTACCCCAATGTCCTTATAGCGCGATTGATAGCATTAATAAATATCAACCTGCAGTAAAACCATTATTAACTGTCTATCCTAATGGTAACCATTTTATATGGGATAGAGCCTTTGATACATCCCATAAATATCAGAACCCGAAT
>CAZQIQ010000028.1:0-44667 GCA_964593835.1 uncultured Chitinophagaceae bacterium | reverse complement strand
AGATAATTAACTATTCCAACCTTTATCTTACTCAATTAGTTTAATTTTACGGCGCGAAGTTAAAGCGCAGGATTCATTCATAAAGCTGATTCATGGAACTTAATACCCTTACTGCTATTTCCCCGATTGATGGACGCTACAGAAAACAGGTAGCTCAACTGGACGATTATTTCTCCGAATATGCCCTGATGAAGTACAGGGTTTTAATAGAAGTAGAATATTTAATGTTCCTGGCAAGTAAAAAATTCTTTACTCTAAATGCCACAGCAAAAAATGCACTCAAAAACGCTGCTGAATCTTTCGACGAAGAAAGTGCTAACGAGATTAAAAAGACAGAGTCGATCACTAACCACGACGTAAAAGCAGTAGAATACTTCGTGAAAAATAAACTGGAAGCTGCTAAAGCCGGCCAGTTAAAAGAATGGGTTCACTTCGGACTTACATCACAGGATATAAATAATACAGCTATTCCTTTATCCTGGAAACATGCTATAGAGTTCGAATATCTCCCTTCCCTGCTCAATCTGAACCGTCAATTGGAAGTACTGGCTGGTCAATGGAAAAATGTTTCACTGTTAGCACGCACACATGGTCAGCCAGCAAGTCCTACTATATTGGGCAAGGAAATAATGGTCTTTGTTGAACGTATAGAAAACCAGGTAGAACTTTTTATACAGGTGCCTTTTACGGCTAAATTCGGTGGCGCCACAGGAAACTTTAACGCCCACCATGTTGCTTTCCCTAAAAAAGATTGGGTAAAACTCGCCAATGAATTTGTAGAAGGCACATTGGGACTGCAACGTCAGCAGTACACTACGCAAATAGAACATTACGATAATCTCGCTGCTCATTTTGATGCTATGCGCAGAATCAATAATATTTTGCTGGATTTTTGTCGCGATATATGGACTTATATATCGATGGATTATTTCAAACAAAAGGTGAAGGCTGGAGAAGTAGGATCTTCCGCTATGCCACATAAAGTAAATCCTATCGATTTCGAAAATGCAGAAGGAAATCTGGGTATAGCCAACGCACTATTGGAACATCTGGCAGGTAAACTTCCTATTTCAAGATTACAGAGAGATCTTACCGACTCCACTGTACTAAGAAATATAGGAGTGCCATTTGCCCATACCATTCTTGCTTTCAGATCTATTGAAAAAGGTCTTGACAAACTCCTGCTTAATCAGGATAAGATCAATCAAGATCTTAATAATAACTGGGCAGTTGTTGCAGAAGCTATACAGACTATACTCAGGAGAGAAAACTATCCTGAACCATACGAAGCGCTTAAAGGATTAACAAGAGGGAATGCCGGTATTAATAAAGAGACAATACATAAGTTTATTGATGGACTTAAAATATCTGCCACTCTTAAAAAAGAATTAAAAAGAATTTCACCTCATACTTATACAGGTGTTCATCCGGAATTCTAAGAAAGCGGCCAATAGAAATATACCTATCTTAATAGATTATCTCTTCTGAAATGCAATCGCTAACATTGGATTAATGCATATTCCGAGCCTTTGTTTTGTATTTAACAGTCTTGCAGAAATACAATTTAAATATTGGTTTTCTGTATATTCTTAGACTCAATTCTCCGTTGACAATCGTATAAAATATTAGGTTAGGTAGTTGTTTTATACTGATTCTCACAGGCTTCGTCTTTAACTGATAAACCCTACAGTAATTCAGTTTTAAACATTGCTTTGTGTATATTTTAGACTCCGTCCTCTGTTGACAGGCGTATAAAAATGTAGACTAAATAGTGGTTTTAGCTGATTCTCAGGTTTCGTCTCTAACTGATAAACCCTACAGCGATTCAGTTTTAAACATTGCTTTGTGTATATTCTGAGGATCAGTTCTCCGTTGACAGTCTTATGAATAATGCAGACTTACGTGGTGGCCTCATGCCTATTCCTGTCCATCTCCTATTGGGAGTCCTATAGAAACAATACTTTTTTAAACAGTTTCTTTATGAATCTCGCTGGTGAAATGGAAGGTGATATCCGGGTTATTAGTACGTTCGGTATTTAAAAACCATTCGCTTTGGGCCAGATATACAAGATGACCATCCTTATCCTCCGCAATATTTGAAGACTTAAATTTTACAAAATCCTGTAGCTTCCTGGGATCATCACTGCTCAACCAGCAGGCTTTGTAAAATGGAACGCTGTTAAATTGCACACTCGCTCCGTATTCCTGCAAAAGCCGGTACTGTATTACTTCAAACTGAAGTTCTCCCACACAGCCAATGATCTTTTTATTACCACCAAACTGGGTAAATAACTGGGCCACACCTTCGTCAGTCAACTGCAACAACCCTTTTTCCAACTGCTTGGTTTTCATAGGATCTTTATTGACTACCTCTTTAAATATTTCAGGCGAAAACGAAGGAATACCTGTGAAGTAAAAATCTTCACCCTCAGTAAGCGTATCACCGATTTTAAAGTTTCCGGTATCAAACAAACCAACAACATCGCCAGGGTATGCCGATTCAATAACATCCTTATCGCGCGCTAAAAAAGTATATGGATTACTAAAGCGCACTTCTTTATCAAGCCTTACATGATGGAAATATTTATTGCGCAGAAACTTTCCTGAACATACTCTTAAAAACGCAATCCTGTCCCTATGCTTAGGGTCAAGATTAGCATGTATTTTAAATATAAATCCGCTAAACTTTGGTTCACCCACTTCAACCACCCTTGCTGTAGTTTCCCTGCCTCTCGGTTCGGGAGCTATCCTGATGAATGTATCCAGCATTTCTTTTACACCAAAATTGTTAATGGCACTACCGAAAAACACAGGAGCAATTGAACCGGATAAATATCCATCCACATCCAGATCGCCATATACACCTTCTAAAAGCTCAACATCCTCCCGTAACATATCAGCATCTTTTTCTCCTATTCGGGCATCCAGTTGCTGGTCATTTAAATTGTCAAAACTCAATGCATCCTCTTCTGAAGCTTTAGTGTTGGCACTAAACAATAACAAATGCTTATCGTAAAGATTATATACACCTTTAAAATCGCGGCCACTGTTAATAGGCCATGTCATTGGATGAAGCGAAAGCTTTAATTCTTTTTCAATCTCTTCCAGCAAATCAAACCTATGCTTTCCGTCACGATCCATTTTATTAATAAAAACAATCACCGGTGTATCACGCATTCTGCACACTTCCATCAGCCTTCTGGTTTGTGGCTCCACACCATTTACACTGTCAATAACGAGAATAACACTATCTACCGCAGTGAGGGTGCGATAAGTATCTTCTGCAAAATCCTTGTGACCAGGTGTATCCAGAAGGTTAATGAGAATTCCATTGTATTCAAAACTCATCACACTGGTCGCCACCGAAATACCTCTCTGCCGCTCAATCTCCATAAAGTCACTGGTCGCATGCTTTTTTATCTTATTACTTTTTACAGCGCCAGCGGTTTGAATAGCACCTCCAAACAATAACAGCTTTTCTGTAAGCGTAGTTTTACCGGCATCCGGATGCGATATGATAGCGAACGTTCTTCTTTTATTAATTTCTGATTCGTAACTCATGAAGCTTGATAATATAATGTGGATTTATCAGACTTTACCAGATAAAGGTTGATAAATCAGGTGCGCAAAGTTAAGCGTTACAGCAACAACCCGGTTAGGGAATATTAGACAGACCCCCATATCAACTATCAGATTAGATAACAGTATATAAAATATTAAAGAACAACAGATTATACAATAACATCTTGTTGTTTTTATTTTTTCACTATTTGTTATCAAACAGCGAATGATGTTCCGCAGCCACAGGTTTTGCTGGCATTAGGATTGGTAAAAGTAAACCCTCTTGCGTTCAGGCCATTACTCCAATCTATTTCCATACCCATCAGATATAGGCCGTGCGATTTGTTCATGATAAAACTGAAACCATCAGCTTCATATACTACATCTGCATCTGTTTTATCATCAAAACCTAACACATATGAAAGTCCCGAACAACCACCTCCTTTTATACCCACACGTAAAAACTTTGACTGATCAAAATCTTCAGCGTTAATCAACTTTTTGATTTCTTCAACTGCTCCTGCAGTGAATATCACGGGTGCTGTAGTAGTTTCCATACTGTAAAATTAAGCAAAACCAGCGGATGCTGCCATTTCCAGTTTTATTCTTAACGATGTTTTCAGGCGAACAATGCATCCTAAGTTTCCCTTACATTTGCCCACAAACACATTTCATCCCGTATGAGTACAGCGGAAATGATTGGGGCTCTTCTTATTGCCCTTTTATTAGGAGGCACACTCGCCTATATTTTCTGGAGAGAAAGATCTAAAGTTAAAAAGCCTGTCATTCCCATCAGCGAACCACCGGCTCAAACGCTGGCTCTACAGTTACAGGCTTATGAAAGGCTTATTCTTCTTGTAGAGAGAATTGCTTTACCGAATATCATTAGCAGATTAAATACGCAAGGTGTTAGTGCAGCCGAAATGCAGGCATCGTTAATTTATAACATCAAACAGGAATATGACTACAATATCAGCCAGCAGATATATGTAACAAGTGAAGCATGGGATGCGGTAAGGAATCTGAAAGAACAAAACATCCATATCATTAATCAGGTAGCTTCTTTTCTGCCTCCAGGCACTTCGGGTAGTGATCTTAACAAACAACTGCTCGAAATGATCATTCAAAACCCTAAAGTTTCTCTTCATAACGTTGTTGCAGAAGTACTGAGTTTTGAAGCAAAAAAACTAATGAAACGTCCGTGATGAAAGCTAGTACTGTTATTAGTGGCAAGTTTAGTTTTATCATCTTTATCTACTATTCATGACAAACAAACACCTCTTTAACGACTCCGGCATACTGATAGACAAATTATATACAAACAACTCTCCTCACTATTCTCCGCTCCAGGAAGAACCAGGTCAGTTTCCTTATACGAGAGGCGTCCAGGCCGACATGTATAGAGGAAAATTATGGACTATGCGGCAATATGCCGGTTTTAGCACAGCAGAAGAAAGCAATAAACGGTATCACTATTTACTGTCACAGGGAGTAATGGGATTAAGTGTGGCATTTGATCTTCCCACACAAATAGGGTATGACAGCGATCACGTTCTTGCAGAAGGCGAAGTTGGTAAAGTAGGTGTGGCTATTGATAGTATTGAAGACATGGAAATCCTGTTTAACAACATTAAACTGGAAGATGTTTCCACGTCAATGACTATTAATGCAACAGGGTTTATTCTGCTAGCCTTTTATGTGGCCGTGGCTAAACGTCAGGGAGCAAATCTGAAACTTTTATCGGGTACTATTCAAAATGATATATTAAAAGAATATGCTGCGAGAGGAACATACATTTATCCTCCTAAACCTTCCATGCGCATTATTACTGATATTTTTGAATGGTGCAGCAAGGAGTTACCGAAATGGAATACGATATCTATTTCCGGTTATCATATACGTGAAGCCGGAAGTACTGCCGTTCAGGAAATTGCTTTTACCTTAAGCAATGGTAAAGCCTATGTAAAAGCTGCTATAGAAAAGGGCTTAAACATCGATGTATTTGGCAAAAGGTTGTCATTCTTTTTTAATGCTCACAACAATCTCTTTGAAGAAGTGGCTAAATTCAGAGCAGCCAGAAGAATGTGGGCAAAGATCATGAAAGATCTGGGAGCAACCGACCCCAAAGCCATGATGCTACGATTCCATACACAAACCGGAGGAAGCACACTTACAGCACAACAGCCACTGAATAATATTTCCAGAGTAACAATACAATCTCTCGCTGCAGTTTTAGGTGGAACTCAATCACTACACACCAATGGCTATGATGAAGCGCTCAATCTGCCTACAGAAGAAGCTGCACGTATTGCTTTGCGTACACAACAGATTATTGCACACGAAAGCGGCGCACCAGATACCGTTGACCCACTGGCCGGGAGTTATTATGTAGAATCATTAACTAACGAGGTAGAGGCTGCAGCCTGGGAATTGATACAAAAGATAGATAATATAGGCGGAAGTGTTAGTGCAATAGAACAAGGTTTTATACAGGAAGAAATTGCGCGCAGCGCATACGCTTATCAGCGTAATATTGAAAACAATGAAAAAATAATTGTCGGTGTAAATAAGTTCACCTCTGCAGAAAAAAAGAATCCCCCTTCTTTTAAAATAGACGATTCTATCAGGCAGGTCCAGACAGAAAAATTATCCCAACTCAAACGCAGAAGAAATCCGGCCACCGTAGATAAATTATTACAGATGCTCAATGATGTAGCTGCAGGAGAAGAAAACATTATGCCTGTTGTACTTGAAGCAGTAGAAAATAATATTACGCTCGGCGAAATTGCAGATACTCTGAGAGAAGTGTATGGGGAATACAGGTAAGTTCGGGTCGGATCTTTGTTATCGTACAATACACGGGTTCCGACAATACTGAATAACATATTCCTTCCACCTTGAAAAACTATAGTCCACATTCCTCAGCAGATAAGTGACAGCGTTATGGGTTCAGAACCGGATATAGTTGTAACGCCTCGCGACACTGTATATAATTTACTTTATCAGAGCAGCACCACTTAAATAATCAAATGACAGAGTTGAATTCAACTTTATCTTTTGGCTGTAAATATAAACACAGTGTTTACATTTTAACCTTCATTCAAAACACCTACATCAATAGCTAGCAAGAAGCTTATATGATAACTATCCTTTTTTGGATTCTTTTGCCCAATTATCCCTCAGTGTGGACGTGCGGTTAAAAATGAGTTTTTTATCTGTAGTATCCTTATCCAGATAAAAATATCCTTTGCGCATAAACTGATAATGTTCCTGTTTATTAGCTTTTAACAACTCAGGCTCTGCGTATGCATTTGCTATAATTTGTAATGAATCAGGATTAATATATTCTTTAAAATCTCCCTCTTCGTTTGAAGGGTCTTCCACTCTGAACAGACGATCGTATAAACGCAACTCTACGTTTACCGCATGCACCACGCTTACCCAATGCAATGTACCTTTAACGTTGATACCTGAAGTATCGGCATTACTGCGACTTTCAGGAATATAAGAGCATTTTAATTCAATCACTTTTCCGGCTTCATCCTTTATTACATCATCACACTTAATAATATATGCGCTCTTGAGGCGAACCATTGAACCCGGAAACAATCTAAAATATTTTTTAGGAGGATTCTCCATAAAATCCTCTCTCTCTATATATAACTCTCGTGAAAACGGAATTTCTCTTGTACCGCTATTAGGATCTTCAGGATTCTCCTCGCCAGCAAACATTTCCGTTTGATTTTCCGGATAGTTTGTGATAGTAACTTTTAAAGGATCAAAAACAACCATTCTCCTGAGAGCAATCTTGTTAAGATGTTCTCGGATAAAAAATTCCAGTAATGACACATCTATCATATTCTCCCGTTTGGCTACCCCTATCCGCTCACAAAAATCGCGGACACTTTCAGGTGTATATCCTCTTCTGCGTAAACCACTGATTGTTGGCATACGTGGGTCATCCCATCCATTGACATATTTTTCATTTACCAGCTGAAGTAGTTTTCTTTTGCTCGTAACAGTATAATTAATATTTCTTCTGGCAAATTCATATTGATGTGAAGGGTATATTTCTAGTTTTTCTATCAGCCAGTCATATAGTTCGCGATGAGGAACAAATTCGAGTGTACAAATGGAATGTGTTACCTGCTCAATAGAATCACTTTGGCCGTGAGCAAAATCATACATCGGGTAAATACACCAATTATCACCCGTACGGTGATGACGAGCATGTTTAATCCTGTATAAAACAGGATCTCTCATTAACATATTCGGATGAGCCATATCTATTTTAGCTCTTAAGGTTTTGGTACCATCAGCAAACTCACCTTTCTTCATCCTGGCAAACAAATCAAGGTTTTCCTCTATGTTCCTGTTTCTGTAAGGACTATCCACCCCCGGACTGGTAGGTGTACCTTTCATTTCAGCTATAGCTTCAGAACTGGAATCATCTACATAAGCCAGATTTTTTTTGATAAGACTGATAGCATATTCATATAAAGTGTCGAAATAATCCGAAGCATACAATTCATGTTTCCATTCAAATCCCAGCCACCGAATATCATCCATAATACTTTGTACATACTCTGTATCTTCAGTTACAGGGTTAGTATCATCAAACCTGAGATTAGTATAACCGGGATATTTTTTGGTAAGCCCGAAATTGAGGCAGATGCTGGAAGCATGGCCTATATGCAGGTAGCCATTGGGTTCCGGCGGAAAACGGGTAACGATCGAAGTATATTTTCCTGATTTCAGATCCTCTTCTATTATCTCTTCTAAAAAATTCAAACTTTTTTCTTCACTCATACAAGCCTTGATTATTGCGAAGCGAAGATAACAAACAGTATATTTACAAAGAAAAACATCCAGTATATGGGACTATTAACACCAAAAAACAACAAGGGCGACAAAAAGAACGCCAATAAACAGAAGAACTCCGCAGGAGGGTCACAGTTTATCAAAAACAGTTCTTCAAAACCCGTAGGAGCCAATAAAAAACCAGTTAAGACTGGAGGGTCAAGAGGAAGCTAATTAGACAGCATGATTTCAATCAAACGAATGAATGCCCAACTTATCGGGGTGCCCAACATTTAACAAACAAAGTTTTAAGAGGCACCCTATTTTTATACCCCTAACTTTTCTACAATTTAATCTATTGGCAGCGCATAGCTCATCATGCACAAATGTCGTTGACAAGAGATTTCTCACTCAATCCTTCTTTTTAAGATTTGAAACCAAAAGATGAGATACCCTATTGTATACCCCTAACTTTTCTACAGTTTATTCTATTAGCAGCGCATAGCCCATCATGCACAAATGTCGTTGACAAGAGATTTCTCACTCAATCCTTCTTTTAAGATTTGAAACCAAAAGATGAGATACCCTATTTTATACCCCTAACTTTTCTACAGTTTATTCTATTAGCAGCGCGTAGCTCATCATGCAGAAATGTCGTTGACCAGAAATTTCTCACTCAACCCTTCTTTTTAAGATATACAATTTAAAAGATGAGATGCTTTTTTAAACGCCATATCTCATTAATCGATTTCCTTCTCCTGGATATTTGATCTTACGCTTAACACATCTTAAAGATATTTTCATATCAAAATATACTGTACAGAGCTACATCATAAAAGTAGGATTCTATATCATAAAAGCCATAACTGATCAATAGTTTATTGAATGATAATGCATATTATCTTTCAGCTATTATGCATTATAAAACACTTTAAACACGGTGCTTTTATAACTATGAAAATAATTAAGAGGAAATATTTGAGATTGATTTTTTACACTTTTAATATAACCAAACGCTATTCAAATATTTTTTCAATTCTCGTCAGACGACCTTCTTCATTACATCCCTCAATAACGATCCTGAATCGACGTGTAACGTCATTATTGTAAAAGGTAAAGAGGATTCTTCGTTTATCTTTACCTGTTATAATCAAAGGATTCCAGTAAAGAGTTGATCTAAAATCAGGATCAGTATGCTGGTCATCGTATTTGGAATAATCAGGCGAATAAAATTCTTTATAGGCGCTGTAACCCGGAATTTTTGAAAAGTCCAGTCCTTTTACGTTGCTATTAATAGATTCACCTTTTTTGGTGTATACAGCAATAGCTCCCCCACTACCTCCTCCCGGAGCACCCATAAAGGGAGGTCTGAATACTTTTACCAGTGCCACGGTTGTCATGGGTATAGACTGAATCATATCAACATTACTCATCATTTCGTTTAAAAACAAACTCGGGGAACCACCTCTCCAGGACATAGACATTTGACTACCGGTGCCCGTTATTTGCAGACCAGCTACCCTTCCCTGCAAATATTGCAAGACTGTCATTATACCCTGTGCTGCAAAATCATCTTCTATCACAAAAGTTGTAGCGTCACCTCCACTAAACAAACCTGAAGCATATCTCTCATCCATTTCCTGTGCACGTGTTTTTTGTCTGCCGGTAACAGTAACCGCATCCAGTGTTTGCACTTTATTACGTGCATCTCTTACGGATTGATTTTTATTAGCGATGTCTATATTTTTTGCCAGCACGTCTTTAGGAGGTAATATCGTTTGATAAGCCGCATTCGAATCTAATTTAAAAGGAACAACTATTTTGCTCAAATTGTTTTTGATATCAAAATGAGCTCTCGATGTAAGCACCCTGTCTTTATCATTATTAAACTGATAATATAACCTGGCAGTATCATAGAATAATAAACCTTCAATCTCGAATTTTCCGTTTTGATCAACAGGAATAGTCACAAATTCCTGTTTGCCTTCCACATCAAATATTCCTGTCAGTTCTTTCCCTGCCAACTGTGTTCTTGTTAAACCATTGATTTTTCCCTGCACAGTAATATAATCATCAGGCCTGTATTTTATTTCAGGGAATTTTCCGGCTAACACTTCTTCCCATTTAAATCTTCTCCAACCGTTGGTCATCATTACAAGATCCAGATGTGCGATAACAGTATCTGCTTCACTGGAGAAATAATAAGCAGGATTGTGCACATATCCTTTGATATCGCTGGTGAGCAATACATTGGAGAAAATATCTTCTTCTCCTTTTTGTGAGGGATTTACATCTGCATCTGTTACAGCAACGGAGAGATTAGAAGTTAATTCATCCGGCACATCTATCTGAAAAACATTCTTTTTTCTTTTATCATAACTTTTCAGTGCTCCGTTTAAATCTGTAATAAAATAATAATCATTCTTATTAATAAAGACTATTCTTTCAACAATGGGTTTATTTTTTTCTGAAAAAACAGTTAACTGTACAATTCCTGCGGGAATATTTTCTATCGGGATAGTGCCGCTTATCGAAGCGTTCTTTGAAGTATTGACATTAGCCTTATATACAAGTTGTTGTTGCATTTGCCCGGTCAGCTGCAACACGCCGTTAAATTTGGAATTTTCCTCTGGACGGCTAATCGTAAAATGAAGTCCTGCTGCATCCTGTTCAACCTTTAACACAACACCATCCTTCTGAATAACAGGAAGAAGAGTTTGCTGTGTCTTACCTGAAACATCTTTCCAAACTGCTCTGTATTTTTCTTTGGCTGAAGGCGTAAAAGAAAAATATCCCATACCATCATGAGAAGAAGTAAAAGAAATAATTGTTTTATTTTTTGAGTCCAGGATAGTACCGCTGACATTATACGGCAATCCATGGGCATCTGTAGCTTTAAAAGCCAATCTGGATGTTACACCATCTACAAGATCACCACCTTCGGGAAAAAACTGTAAAAAGTTTTTTGGAGTGCTTTTAGTAGTGGTTTTTTTTTCCTGAATAACAGGAATGGCTTTCATATAAAAAAAAGAAGTATCAAAATTCATCATCCAGTCTGTATACACTCTTATATGCACCGTAGAAGATTCATAAGCAGGAGACAGATCAAACGCTGCCGCTGCACCGGAAACAATAACGGGAGCAACTTTTCGCTCTATAACATTTCCTTTATCATCAATCAGCTCTGCATATAAGGTTTTGCTGATCATTGAAGGCAGATTCGCCGAAAAAAGATATGCCTTAAACCAGATTGTTTCACCCGGGTTATACATAGATTTATCATAATGCACATAAACCTTTTCCTGAGGGTATTCATTATCCAGTTTCTTTAATACTGAATCTACTGTTTGCGCAGGCAACGTAAACTGAATCAGAACAGAAACAATAAGAAGCGCAGGAATCAATAATTGTTTTACCATAAACTATGCAAATTTTCTAATATGGTTGTTCATGTGAATGGCATTCTTTTTTAATGCAGCAAAAATTAAAATTAATAACCCAATGAGCAATACACATGAAATCGATATGGCCATGATTATTTACCTAAGTGAAGATTGCAATTTAAGTAATTTACATATGAGGATGACTTAAATTTTCTGCCGCTGACCAAACAGCATACTACCAATTCTAACCATATTGCTTCCCTCTTCTATAGCAATTTTATAGTCGCTGCTCATTCCCATCGACAGGTGTTTAAAATTAAAATGTGAAGTTTTAATCTCTGAGTATTTATCGTATAAAGCTGAAATGAGTTCAAATTCTACTCTTAGCTTTTTGATATCATCAGTTAAAGATCCCATTCCCATTAATCCCAATATTCTGACGTTATGCAGTTCATTTACTTCATTTGCTTTGAGAAAACCATTCACGAGTTCGTCCAGTTCTTCCTCACGCAAACCGTATTTAGTATCTTCTGAGGCAATATGCAACTGCAGTAGGCAATCAATAATCCGATTATTTTTTTTTGCCTGTCTGTCAATTTCCATTAGTAACTTAAAACTATCCACGCTTTGTATAAGGTGAACAAACGGAGCGATATACTTAATCTTGTTTGTTTGTAAATGTCCGATAAAATGCCAGCGTAAATCAGGATAAGGAAGAAGCAGTTGTTTTTCTATTAATTCCTGCACGTAATTCTCCCCAAAATCGCGATGCCCTAATGTGTACAATTGGCGAATTCGTTCGATGGGCTGCAGCTTAGAAACGGCGACCAGCGTTGTATTTTCTCCCAGGCTCATGATCAGTTCATCGTAACGTTGTTTTTCCATACTACAAAGATATGGCACTATGACAGAACAGCCCGACTAATCACTATTCGCTGCACTTCGCTGGTGCCTTCATATATCTGGGTAATCTTGGCATCACGCATTAGTCGCTCCACATGATATTCTTTAACATATCCATAACCTCCGTGAACCTGTACCGCTTCTACAGTTACCCACATGGCAGTCTCAGAAGCAAATACTTTAGCCATAGAGGAACTTAATCCATAATCTATATTTATATCTTTCTCCCATGCAGCTTTATAACAAAGCAAACGAGCGGCTTCTATTCTGGTCGCCATATCTGCCAGTTTAAACTGTATGGCCTGATGCTGACTAATGGTTTTGCCAAAAGCTTTTCTCTGCAGGGAATATTGTAATGCGAGTTCATGAGCGCCGCAGGCTATACCAAGCGCCTGTGAGGCTATACCGATACGTCCACCTGCTAATGTTTTCATCGCAAACCCAAAACCACTTCCATCCTCCCCGATTCTATTTTCCTTAGGAATTTTTACGTCCTGGAACATCACTGAATGCGTATCGCTTCCTCTGATGCCCAATTTATTTTCTTTATTACCTACTGACACTCCTTGCCAGTTTTTTTCAACAATAAAAGCATTGATCCCTTTACTCCCTTTTGAAGGATCAGTTTGAGCGATGACCAGGTAAACAGAAGCTGAACTACCATTGGTAATCCAGTTTTTAGTGCCGTTAAGGAGATAATAATCACCTTTATCTTCTGCTGTAGTTTGCTGAAATGTAGCATCACTGCCTGCTTCGGGCTCACTTAGTAAAAAAGCACCAATGTATAATTGGTCATCTTTTATGCCCTGTGCAAGTGGAACGAGATAACGCTGCTTCTGTGCTTCACTCGCGAATTTTTCCAATCCCCAGCACACTAGTGAATTATTTACACTCATACAAACGCTAACGCTCGCATCAATCTTACTGATTTCTTCCATGGCGATTACATAACTAATCGTATCCAAACCAGCTCCTCCATATTGAGGATCAACCATCATTCCCATAAATCCCAAACCAGCTAAAGACTTAATTTGTTCATACGGAAAACGTTGTTGTTCATCTCTTTCTATAACTCCGGGTAAACATTCATTAATGGTGAAATCACGTGCTGCCTGGCGGATCATTTGGTGTTCTTCGGTAAGTATGAATTGCATATGACAATGAATAGATATTGGCAAAAATATAGGATTGACCGGAAAAAACTAACACTTGTTAGGCACTCTTTAATAACAAAAAATTATATATATAACAACCCGTCTCTTTATTCATAGATTGCTTCATTCTTAAACAATCCTCTTTACTAAAAAACCGCTAATTTTGCAGCGCACTAAAACGCACAGCATTATATGAATCTTCATGAATACCAGGCAAAAGAATTACTGAAAAGATACAATGTTCCCGTACAAGAAGGTTATCCGGTAGATACTCCTTCAGGGGCAGAAGAGGCATACAAAAATTTAAAAGTACAGTTCGGTAATAATTTTGCAGTAGTAAAAGCCCAGATTCATGCTGGTGGCCGTGGTAAAGGGAAAATCAGAGGTACAGAACAGCGTGGTGTGGCCGTTGGAAAAAATGCAGAACAAATCAAAGAAATAGCTACTAATATTTTAGGCGGTACCCTTGTTACCATTCAAACCGGTGAGACTGGAAAATTAGTGAATAAGGTTCTGGTGGCTCAAGATGTTTATTATGAAGGCCCCAATCCTGTAAAAGAGTTTTACTTATCCATTTTACTTGACAGATCCAAAGGCTGCAACGTAATCATGTACAGTACTGAAGGAGGAATGGATATTGAAGAAGTAGCACATAACACACCAGAAAAAATATTTAAAGAGTGGGTTCATCCGGGAGGAGCGCTGCAGCCATTCCAGGCAAGAAAAATCGCCTTTAACCTTGGACTAAGTGGTGAAGCGTTTAAAAACTGCGTAAAGTTTGTTACTAATTTATACAATGCATATGTTGGCCTGGATTGTGGTATGCTGGAAATAAACCCTCTGTTCAAAACCTCTGACGAAAAGATTGTTGCAGTGGATTGTAAAATGAATCTTGACGATAACGCATTAATGCGTCACCCTGATCTTGAAACACTCAGAGATATTTCCGAAGAAGATCCTACAGAAGTTGAAGCTGCCAAGTTTAATTTAAACTTTGTGAAACTGGATGGTAATGTAGGCTGTATGGTAAATGGTGCAGGTTTGGCCATGGCTACTATGGATATGATTAAACTAAATGGTGGCGAACCTGCCAACTTTCTTGATGTAGGTGGTACGGCCAATGCAACAACCGTTGAAGCCGGATTTAGAATCATATTAAAAGATCCAAAAGTAAAAGCTATCCTGATTAATATTTTTGGCGGTATTGTTCGCTGCGATCGTGTAGCACAAGGTGTAATCGATGCATATAAAAAGATAGGAAATATAGAAGTTCCTATCATTGTTCGTCTGCAGGGAACGAATGCAACTGAAGCAAAAGAATTAATAGAACAAAGCGGATTAAAAGTACAATCAGCAATTTTATTAAGTGAAGCAGCTTCATTGGTCAATAAAGCCGTATCTAATTAAGATGATTTACTTAGACAGTAAAATATTAGGTTTTAATTCCTAGTATAGAAAGAAATAGATTACTGAACGATATTAATAATATTTCTGCGAGGGGTGTATCAATAATCAGATACACCCTTTTTTTATTCAGTCATCTTATATAAGTGATGCGACGGTTAAATAATCATTATTGCACTTAATATAAAATAGCCATGATTAATACATGTTTTACATTGGGAGATTTATAAAACATCCGGCATAAACTACACTCCAAAGTGTTTTAATATTTTTAAATCATTCAGGTAAATCCGCAATGAAATATAAAAATAAATCAGTCACTCTATTTTATTGTAATAATTAAAGTGGTGATCATAAAAGCAAAACAGGTATTTCTCAATAACACCCAAAGTGGGTGTATATGGGATATACCTGATAGCTAAATAATGCCTTAGGAAAAGTTGGCATTCATTGGGTACGGATTATAAACGGGTCGGATTAATAACGAAGAATTGTGTAATTTATTGGCGAAATGGAAATAGAATTTGAAAGAGTAGCTGATCTTAAAAGAACCAGCTTCATCCTGCAAAGTCTGCAAGAACACTGTAATAATAATGCAGATATATTAGACATAGGATGCGGAAATGGCATTATTACGCGTGCAATAGGCCATAAAGGATATCATGTACTTGGCATTGATATGAGCGGACAGTCGATAGCAAACGCCCGAAAGGCCAATACTTATGCTAATGTTAACTTTAAATTAATGAGTGCAGAAGAGCTGGCTGAAGGCAAGCCCCAATACGATGCTATCGTCTGTAGTGAAGTACTGGAACATCTATCTAACCCCTCCTTATTATTAGATGTAATCTATACTTTACTGAAGGAAAAAGGCATTCTGATTGTTACCGTCCCTAACGGTAACGGACCGCGTGAATTATTGATCACCCGGCCTGTTCAACGTCTTCAACAACAAAACGGATGGTTATGGAAAATGATCAGTAGTGTAAAGTCGGGGCTTGGATATAAAGGCATAACTGTACAATCCGCTGCAGATGATCTCACCCATTTACAATTCTTCACATTAAAATCATTAGAAAAACTAGCTAACAATTCGCGATTTGTCATTAACAAAATAGTACCCACCAATTTTATTGAACAGGTGTTTCCATTTTCTCTATTTACAAAAAAGAGCACAGCGCTACAACGAATTGATTGTCAAATAAGTGAAAAGCTGCCTTTGTCATTTACCAGTGGCTTTATGAGTGTGTGGACTAAGCAATAACGGAATCTAAAAAGCAATGAACTTCTCCCTCTAATTCAAATGGTGTAAAGTTGAAAATCGGCCAATTTCTTGTATAGTATTCTGCTGATGTAACAATAAAACAAACCAGCTATTCGTTTAATACGCCGAACCCCTAAACTCCATTACCTATATGAAAAACGCACACGTTGGATTTTTAGCATTTACATTTCTGTCTTATGTTATTCTGTATAGCCTTATCGCTTTATTAAGTTGACTATCTGTACATGTTCGTTATTTACTACAACTGCGTTCCTATAGACCATATATTATCGGCAAAATCCATAAAAGTTGCTCTTCTATCAGGATCACCTTCTCTCTGCTTTGGAAGTTCTATCACTTTACAACCAGCGGCAATGGCTGCATCAAAAGTTTTATCGACATCCTCTACATAAACATGCATTACCATAGAAACTGAAGGATATTTATCCGAAGCATCTGCTAACATAATTACAGAGTCATCTATTTTTATTTCTGCATGCATGATCGTTCCATTACTATGATCATATCTTCTCAATTCAGAAGCATTAAATATCTTATGAAGTAAATCAATCAGCCTTTGCGCATCCTTAACGATAAAATAAGGGGAAACAGAATTATAATTGGCAGGCTTGAACCTTTTATTCATAAAAATTAAGTTGACTAATAAATAGTATTCAATCCACAAACTCGTTATTAAGTATAAGACCTCAATATTTATTCCACAAATAAACGTAAGATACTCTTAATGCTAACTCAAAAAATGGTCACCTCTTTATATTCCTGATACCATCCACCATACCGGACACTTATAAGCAAAGATCTAAGGATTTTTGAGTCTATCCCTAATACTGCAGGCTCCTAAATTGGATTTTTCAGGCTTTTGACCCTATCTCGAGAGGATAAGGCTTCACTAATTAAAAATTAGTGTTTATTCAAATTCAATCAAAATGAGCATAAATATTTAACGCCTGGAAAGCCTGGCCGCAATCGTACTGACTATAAACAACTGGATGGCATGAAAAAGCATAAGAGGCAGTAACATTATTCCAATAGTTGTCGAATTAGCAAAAAGTATTTTCGAGAAGATAGTTCCATGAACCAGTGACTTTTTAGTGCCGCAAAACTGGGCAGTTATTTGATCCTCAACATTAAATTTCAAAAGCTTTGACAGATAACTGACAATAAAATAAACGGTATAAAACAATAGGATTACAGCTATTAGAATAAAAACGAAATCCATTACGGGCACTTCACTAAAAACATTTTGTTCAAATGAATCAGAAAAGCTCTTGTAAATAATGAGCAAAATGACTGATTTATCGAATAAGGTAAGGTATCTGTTATATTTTATCGCGTATTTTCCCAAATAACGCTGTAAGCCAATACCAATAACAACAGGGACTATTATTTCTATAATGAGTTTTATATAAATAACACTTAAATCAAAATCAACTGCAGAACGCTGTACAAACAATCCTATCCATAGAGGTGTAACCAATATTCCAATCAAACCGGAAATACTCGCATTGAAAATGGCTGACGGCACATTTCCCCTTGCAATAGATACCATCACAACTGAGGAAGATACAGTGGAAGGCAATGCTGCTAAAAATAAAAATGCCAGCCATATTGTTGTACTGTTTTCTGTATGTACAAAAGGTTTAAAAAGAATAATAATTAAAGGAAAAACTAAAAATGTACTGAGTTGAATAAGAACATGAAGCTTCCAGTTTTTTAATCCATTTTTTATCTTATCAGGACTTAATTTTAATCCGTAAAAAAGAAAAATCAGGGAAACGCCTACACTGGCGATTTTATCTATAGGAACGTTTTTCCCAAAAGTCTGCACATAAGGGAAAAAGTACGCCAGTACAACAACGACCGCAGTAGCAAGCACAAAACTATCAAATTTAACTTTCATTATACCCGCATTTGATTGAGCACAATGAAACCTGCACCCATTTGATAACTAATGATGAATGTCAAAGTTAATCATTCGGACTGATAGCCATAATGTGCATCTTGATGCCTTTTATCAGGGAAAATCAAATAGTCCTTTGTACTTTTATGACCTCAACTATTAATTAAAGATCCGATAGGATTCCAACCTGAAAACAGCACTATCCCATATAAATACTTAGCAAAGAGCATACATCGTCCTGCCATAAATTATATTAACAATCATTGATTTACTATAATACCTGAACAAGGTACTTCACATTAACTTCTGAAACAGATACTATGGTAAATAGATCATATTAGAGAAGGTGTATGTAACGATCAGCTTATTTACTTCAATAATTAGTCTGTACACATTAATGTCTGAATAAAATGGAATGGTATGATTTGCATTAGTTCTTAAAAGAGATTCTACAAGAAAAAAAATACCAATGAAGATATATAACGTCCCTCCCAATTACTCCAACAACAACTCTATATACATAGGAAATGATATATAAGCGAAGGGTATGTAATGCAACTATAATTACTCTAACGATCTATTTACTCACATTAAATATCTGAATGGCGCACATCGCATTAACTCTTAAAACAGATGCTATAGGAAATCATTATATAAGCAAAGGTGTATACAATGCAACCATAGTTACTCTAACGATCTATTTACTCACATTAAATATCTGAATGGTATACGATTCCCATTAACTCTTAAAACAGATGCTATAGGAATTGATATATGAGAGAAGGAAATATAAGGTCCTGCCAGTTACTTCAACAATAACTCTATTAACATTATGTGCGAACAGGGTGCAAAACAATGTCTTTTCAAAGAAATACAACCGAAAAATATATACGAAATAAAAAAGTATAATGCTATTGCTCTAAGAGTTTCGCAGTATCAAAAGTATCCAAATAAAATCTACAAAATCAATGTAGGACAATTAATGATTAACTATCTGTTCGAAAATCTGTAAAAAGCACCTAGCTGAAAAGCCCGGTTGCTTCCCATTTTCTTATGCCCAATTTCTGCGCCATATTGGTCTACTATCATTCCTTCTACAAGTCGGCCAAACCCATGACAGTAACGAAGCTCCAAACCAAAACCTTTTACAATACGATAAGCTAGTCCTACATTCAGTCCAACGTCAATCTTTCTAAAATTGTCAGACACATCCACATCTTGATTATCAAACTTTGAATTAGCTTTAATAAGATATCCTAATTCTGGTCCTGCCAAAATCGTAAATCTTTCATCAGGCTGAAATCCCACCAATAAAGGAACCGAAAGATAATTAAAACTTAATGTCCCTTCACTAATAATATCTGATAACGAATATCTATATCCTTTGTCAGAATAAAGTATTTCAGGCTGAAGTGTTATTTTTTTTGCCACACTTATTGAAGCCAAAAATCCGGCATTCAGTCCCAGCTTAGCTTTAGATTGATTACTACTCACTAAACCATTAATACTACTTATATTCAATCCAGCCTTAACGCCAAAATTTACCTGTCCCAATGATCCATTGATACCAACAATAACAAGTAAAAGAACAATGCTAATTTTTTTCATAAAATGTAATCAACACTCATCAATAATCAACCGTTATCAATGAATATTATGTATTAGGGGTTAAATATCTTATAAAGATATAATATCATCTGAAATTCAAAAAATCAGTTTTGATATTTTGTCCCAACAAATAAGATTTACATTAATGAATAATCTTTATGGTAAGTTATTCTTTAAAGGATGTTGAAAATAAATAATTACCAGATTCAATAAAAGAAAAGGAATTTCAATTGTCACGCCTTTTAGGTCTTTATGCAGTAATTGCAAACAAATAATCATTAATATACCAGCTGCCATTATAAAATTTCCCAAAAGAAATGTTCTGGGAATTAAGATAAGAATAGCTGCAAACAATGTTATTATCCCATTAACTACAATAGCATTTTTACTAAAGCCCCACTTACCAAACATATCAACCATATCAGGTTTAACATTAAGCATATTCCATCCATGTTTAATACCCATAAACACGGCGAAAAGTATAAGGATTGAATTAATTATTTTAATAACCATCATAACTGAAATTTGAATTATAAGGATAAATAAATACATCATTTACCCTTATAATTTACTCAATAAAACTATCTCGTAGTGTATCCTCCATTAGCAAAGATAGTCTGTCCTGTAATCCACCATCCATCAGTTACCAGAAACTCAACCAGCGGAGCAATATCTTTAATATCAGTCAGGCCGCCCAATGCAGAAGCTGATTTGTGATAGTTCACCGCATCTTCACTCTCCTGGCCATAAAAAAATGGCGTATCCATGGGTCCCGGAGCAACTGCTGTAACAGATATACCTCTTTCACCAAACTCTTTCGAAGCCATTCTTGTAAAATGTTCAACCGGTGCTTTAGCTCCGGCATATGTCGAATACAATCCGGTATAAGCAGCCAGCAATGAAGTGACAATAGTATTAATTTTACCATTATCATTTAAATGCCTGCCTGCCTCCTGAATAAAAAAATAGGCGACTTTAGCATTAATATCAAACATGGTATCATACTCAGCTTCTGTTGTTTCCAAAAAAGGTTTTTTCAGTACCATTCCAACAGTATTAATAGCAATATCAATTCCACCAAATTGTTTTTTAGCCTCAAGAAATAAGTGTTGAATGCTCAAAACCTTTGTCAAATCAGCCTGAAACAACATAGCTCTCCCACCAGCCTTTGTAATATCAGCCAGCGTCTTTTCGGCTTCGGACTTAGTATCATCACTATTATAATGAATAACTACATTCGCTCCTTTCGCTGCAAAATTTCTGCTTAATAATCCACCAAGATTTTTCGCTCCTCCTGCAATCAACACAACTTTTCCTCTAAGATCATTTTTTGCCATAGTATTTGTTTTCATTAAACTTTAAATAATATGACAAAAGTGACGAAGCAGATAATTTAAATCATGGTGAACTTTTCGGTTTTTTATCCTGGGTATTTTTTTTGAGTAGATTTTTATATTCCCCGGCTGTTGTTCCTGTAAATTTTTTAAAAAATTTAGAAAAATTAGAGGGGTCATAGGTGAGTTTTCTGGCCACCTCCGCAACTGACAGATTAGTGTCTTCCAGCATTTGCTTAGCCGTTTCTATAATCTTCAAATCATAGAAATGACAAGGATGATGACCAGTTTCCTGTTGAATAATATCAGTTAAATGTTTATGAGAAATGAATAATTCACGAGCAATTTGGTTTATTTCCATAAAATCATCCACTTTTCCTGAAACCACATCATCAATATGTTGATCCAGAAAAAGAAAATACTGATTTGCTACTTCACTACTCCTATTGTTTACAGGTTTATTACTCATTTGGTTTTACGAATAAATAAATAGCATAAACAAATATAGAACTTATCATTATTGTCAATATTTTTATACTACCACAAGTGCGAAAATAATTAATTTTATTGCTTAAAAATGTAAAGTATTCAGTACAACAAAAATAATATTACACTAAATCAAGGCATGAGTTCAGAGTTAATTGAAAATAAATTCAAAAGAACCTAACAGTTTTTATCTATAAAGGTCTAATTGTTTATTTTGATTATACAATCTCATGCAGAACATTTTTTTATATTTTCTTAATGATAATACAATAACTACTCTATAAACGAAGAGAATAATCATCTGATGAACACAGGATTGGTAATCCATAAAGTAATTTAACCCGGAAATATTTGCATTCTCATAAAATCTGCTTTAGGCATTATGAGTAAGTATCAAAATTAAAACGGAGGTTTTGGGAATCGTGCCAATACCAATTATCGTCATAAAGTACCCGAATAAGAACAAGCAATATCGAACATTTGATACAGCTATTTTGCAGAACTTTTTTGTTAATGCATAAAACGGCTATTTAACCTGATCAAGCAATGACACAATCTTCCTGATGCTCTTCGTAAATGTTTTGTTTTGCACAATATCAATATTCGTATTAATAAGTATTACTCTTCCAATACCTGACTCAAAATCAACAGATACAGTCGTATAAATACCCGGATCACTACCCGTATGATAAAATCTGTTTTTACGATTATAACTCCAAAAAACAGCCTGGTTAATCTGAGAACCCGTTATTCCCTCAGGAAGATGATCGGTAAACTGAAGAGAAAATAAATCTTTATAATACTCTTTATCCATCAATGCAGATCCATGATGGTATCCGCTGATCATGTTACTGATATATATAAGCAGATCATTGAGCGAAGACTTTAAACTTCCATCAGGATAAGTAACACAACTATATGTTTTCAAACTCATATCGTTGTTTAACAACGATACATACAGAGGAACCTCCGGAATATCAACATCATATAATGAAGCGTAACGGACAGATTTTTCTTTATCATAAAACCAGTGCGAATCATGAAGGCCCAATGGTTCAAATAAATACTTTTGGGTAAACTCATCAAATGAAATACCACATTTTAATTCAATAAGATAGGCGGCAAGAGCAGACGCTATATTTGAGTAATTAAATTTTTTACCCACCCTAACAGAATCGAAGTTGTTTTTTGAATATAAGTGTCCCTTCTTCCATAAATATTTTTTTAAAAAAACACCCAAATCCATATCAGGCTTCTCACCTATTTGATATGCTGAAATATATGTTTCATACTCATCAATAATACCGGAAGTATGTGTAAAAAGATGTTTTACCCTAATAGTATCATCAGGAAAATATGGATTGCTGACGGCATAAGGAAGTATTTCATTAATAGAAGTTTCAGCATCCAGATAGCCAAGTTCAATAGCTTTCATTAAAGAAAACCCAATAAACGTCTTACTTACAGAAGCTATTGGAATAATAGTTCTTTCATTGAAAGGAATCTTATTTTTCACGTTTGCCCATCCATACGATTTAGCAAAAAAAACCGAATCCTTTTTTATTACTCCTACTGCAAGACCAGGAAATGTAGATTTGTTATATATTTTATTAAGCTCCTTGTCTATCATTTTAGCATCAATCTGACAAAATAATGCCATTGGGAAAAAGATAAACAAGCAGAAAACACCTTTAACTATGTTGAACATTTTTTTTACGTTTAGGAATAATCAGAACTTCTATTAATTTTTCTGTTTCAAAATTGTCCATGTTTAGATTATCTCAATTATTACTTCATTAATTATTTAACCTATTTTAAATCTTTTTATTCTTCTGAATATTAATTCAACATTTTTTTCATTTAAAAGCACTCCTACAATACAAGTCAGCATAGATCTATTCATAATATCAGAGTTATTATAGAGATTTAAATATTTAGTACAACTGGCATCTAATACAATAGATAGAGGAAAACAATTCCGAAACGCGCATCACTTCAATCAAAAACCGACAATAACAACTTATCCATTCCCTACCGGCAGCATTATACTTTTAGTATTCCCCTGAAACTTCTTCCACCATAATAAGACTCAGCACCATTATGATAAATAAAAACCCTGCCAAATCGCAAATCACCAAAAATGGCCCCGCCAAGCTCTCGTATACTATGAGGAGTATTTATCCAACTTGAAGTTTTTGTATCAAACTTTTCCATTTGTTGCAACTCCTTATATTGTTCTTCATTCAGTAATTCAATTCCCATTTCCATTGCCATCCCTACAGCACTATTTTTAGGCTTATGCTCCTTCCTGGATGCTAAAGCTTCATCATCATAACAAATGCTTCTGCGACCTTTAGGCGTTTCTAATGAACAATCGCAAAAAATAAATTCATCCTCTTTTTTATCATATCCAATCGCGTCAGGTTCTCCCCCGGTTTCTTCCATTTCATTAAGCGACCAGATTTTTACAGGATGTTTTTCCAGCTTTTTTTGAATATCATCCCATTTGATACCTTGATGACGATGCATATTTTTTTCAAATCTATTTTTCAATATTCTAAATAGTTCATTTATGCGTTCCTTCGGTATTTTATTTTTTTCCATTTTAAATATTTTTAGAACTGTCGCATGATTTCTATTAGATAGCGGTTAATACCAACAAACCATAATAGTATTATTTATGGTCTTGGTGTATAATAAATAACACAAACACCTAGCAAAGCGATTAGCGCCCCAATTATGTCATATTTATCAGGAGAATAATTGTCGAATTTCATCGACCACAGAATTGACATCACAATAAATATCCCTCCATATGTTGCATACACTCTGGCAAAATTTGAGGTTTGCCAAGTCGCGACAATTCCATAACAAGCGAGAATTATTCCACCAATAAGTCCATACCACCATGGCTTATCTTCTTTTAGCCAAAGCCACATTAAATAACCACCGCCAATCTCGCAAAGTCCGGCAAGAATAAATATAGGAATTGATTTTACCATTTCTTCATTAAAATTAATAGTCAAACATCTCTTATCACCAAAGTTTTGTCAATGTTAACCCGATCCAAATTGCTAATAAACCGGCTAATACACTTAGTCCGATGTACAAAAATGCTGTTGTATAATTATCAGACTGAAACAGTCTAAAATTCTCGAAAGCAAAAGCAGAGAACGTAGTATACCCTCCACAAAATCCCGTTATAAACAAATACTTAAAATCCGGGTTTGATATTTGTTGCTTTTCAAAAACACCGATTAGTGATCCTATTAGCAAGCATCCTAAAACATTTGCAGCCAATGTTGCCAAAGGAAAAATTGAATGATAATATTTTGAAACAAGCAAAGTGGTTAAATATCGAAGCACACTGCCTGCTCCGCCGCCAATGCCTACCAATATTAACGCTCGTATCATTTTGTATCAATTATTATCATAAGTGTGTAGTTAATGCAATCGTCTTACTATACAGTTACTACTACAAAATATATTCTGACAACTTAGTTTGTCAGAATATGCCATTAGCTTCAGTCAAGATCACAGGTTTTCCATCAGTAATCAAAATAGTATGTTCATGTTGCGCCATATATCCTCCATTTTCACCAACCATAGTCCATCCGTCACTAAGTTCCATAACATACGATGATGCTGTCGAAATAAAGGTTTCTATTGCTACTACTGAATTCTTCTTAAATCTCCTTTGATCAAATCTGTTTTTATAGTTGAGTAGTTCATCAGGCTGTTCATGTAAACTTCTGCCAATACCATGACCACCTAAATTTTTTATCACCTTGTATCCTTTCTTTTTCGCTTCTGTTTCCATAAGATACCCTATCTCTGATATTTTGACGCCACCCTTAATATTAGCTAACGTTTTTCTCAAAATGTCTTTTGATACGTCAACCAGTCTTTGATGATGATGAGTATCCTTTCCAAGAACAAATGATGCTCCATTGTCTGCCCAAAAACCATCAAGCTCCGCTGATACATCAACATTTATAAGATCCCCTTCTTTTAATATTCTATTGTCAGAAGGAATACCATGACAAAACTCGTTGTTAACGCTAATACAGGTCCATCCAGGAAAACCATATGTTAGATAGGGTGCGGATTTTGCACCGAATTCTGCTAACAGTTTCGCACCATATTCGTCAAGCTCCTTGGTAGTCATTCCACATTGAGCATATTCTATCATTGCTTTTAAAGTATAAGCAACAGCTTTGCCGGCCATTTGCATTCCTATCAATTCAGACTCTTTTGTTATTGACATATCTTCGTTTTTGAATATTCTAAGCTATATCTTGTTGTACAATCGTCTCTGTCGCAGAAGAATTAAAATCTCTATAACTGCAAAAGTATATACAACTATATATCTAAATAAAGTTACGATAGTTCAACATTAATTTACTACTATATTAATCTTACAGGAGATAATACTGTGTTAGCCGGCAACATTGTGATGATTAAACCATTTAACAGGACTTTTGGTGAATGCAGCAATAAACACTTCTTCGTAAAATCATAATTATTAAATCACTTAACGCCGAATCAGCTCTTTGAAATATACCCGGCAAAACCAAAGTGAAGGATTTATAAATATGCAGACATTTAGATTTAATAACCCCAATCCTCATTTTAGAGATAGTACAAGTGTCCCTTTATCGCAGACAGTTTAAAACTAGTAAAAAACACCTCACACTGATAAGACGCTTTATTATACTTCAGAACAATTCAAACATAAAAATCAACTAAAAATACCCTGAAAGAACTATTATGACCTACAGATATTTATTCAAAAATATCCTGCAATTTTTTTAAACATATATATTGCTCTTTTTCTTTACCTTTTTTAAGGTAGGTATATAAATACTTAATCCTTACATTGAAAATATTATATACATATTAATCATTAAATGATTAATTATTAGTCAGCATTATATGTATTTGAAACAGGATGATCACTTTATATTCCGGACTTTTTTCCATTTCCGGACTCTTCCTCTTGCATTTGTATAGGGCGATGAAGTATTAAATTGTATCATTCTTCCCAGTGTCCATTTTTCGTACCAATCGCATTCATAAAGTTCTTTGTTAGACTTACTTTCTATTAATTGTAAAATATGTTTAACTGTTTTATCCAGTTTTTCAGCAAGTACCAGAAAGTCATCTTTTTTATAATCCTCGTAAAACTTTTGTGCAAGCTTTCCTAATTCATTCCATTTATAACCGGTTTCAGGAAAATCAACAGGCTTGTTTTCGCCTTTCTTTTTATTCCATTTTAATACTAATTCACCCCATCCTATAAGATAAGCAACAAGATTATTAATACTCATAAGTGTACCCTTTGCATGCCCTTCCAGTTCCGGAATTGTTGTCAACGCTACGGGAATAGTTGACAGCTCTTTTTTCAGTTTATCGTAATTAATATTTATAGCATTTTGTAATTCTTCTTTATTGGTAGGTATTGCCATGGTTAATGTTTTTAGTACTGAATTACCATAAGCATTCAACTTATGATTTTTTTACAAAAAACTATTCAATTAATTAGCCTCATATTAAGCATCTTTAAGATTTTGGCACTCAGCTTTATACAGCCTAGCTGTTACAAAATAATCCTTATAACGACCACGCAATGCCAACTCCATTTGAAATTACTTGTAAACGCACCTCCTGACTTGTCCTGGAATAATGCCCTTTTCTTATATCCGTATTATATATATTGACAGCCTTTTTAAGCTTTTTATTAGCACTAATACTAATCGGTATTGAAATCGCAGCTAGTCCAACTCCAATACTCGCTACTACTAAATTAGGATCACCCCCTCCTATTCCTGCACCTAAGGGAAATCCTATCATAGCTCCTCCTACAACGCCCAGTATCATCCCCAACGTTCTAGGAGCTTTTGAAGATTTTAATTCTTTTAATGCCATTTGATTATCAGCAAGCAAAAGTTCTACATCTTTTATAGTTAACCGTTCATTATGTAAACGCAATTGATAGCCGCCAAAAAATTTTTCTACTCTAATAGTATCCCTCACTGGTAACAGATCATAGTCAGTTTGTTGGGCAGCAACGGTTGTAACAATAAAAACCAACAACGAGGTTTGAAATATTTTTTTCATAATTAAGGTTTTATAAAATTAATGGTGTTATACTTGTTGAATACGATTCAGATTGATTATTATTTTAGGATAGCTATCTGTATTAAGAACAATGTTGTTTAGTTTATTTTTTACAAAAAAACAGTTATGAATCTACACATAATACACCGTAGTTAATCATAATTGGCCTCTTATACACACTAACACTAATAGACCACTGCTCAACCCGATGCCACAAGCTTCACTTCATACAAAGGATTAAAAAGATAAACGTTCCCGGAGTTCACTTCTATACACTGAAATCTTTTTCTTAATTTTTTACCCTTCTTAAAAAGCTTGCCTTTTCCAGCATCGAATAATTGTCCTTCGGGAATCTGTTCAACCATTAGCAGGTTAGGCGGACGTACGTCGTAGTTTCTTAACACGCGCATCAGTCGTTCATCGGAACAACTACTGGCAGGAAGATCGTGAAGGGATCGTTGAAGGGCAGTTAAAATATCCACCGGAAAAATATCCGGCTGAAGAAAATCTTTTAGTAATGCTGCATAATTATTCTTCCATTCCCTTCCATGTGGATCAACGCGGTTACGGTGAATATTAAATGTTACCAGATGAGCAAGTTCATGAATAAGGGTAATCAGAAAACTGTATTTATTTAAATTACCATTTACACTGATCCTGTGAGTTTGATAGGAAGTAGCGTGCCGATAATCGCCCAACACAGTTTTTCTTTCGCGAGTGATTGTTAAATGAACCTGGTAGTGGTTCAGATACTCCAAAACCTTATCCGCAGCGGCATCAGGTATGTAATGCTTCAAAGCATCCAGAGGTGCCTCAGTCTTTGGCATTTTTAAGCTTACTGCTAAGTTTCATAATGATCGATACTTCAACAAACGTGTACAAAAAGTACAAAAACATACAACCAAATATAGCTCCCTTGCTTACATTTTTCTGAACAATCATAATGTAAATAAATGCAGTAAAAAGGCAAATCATCATTTTCAGCATCATCCCCCCGTAAATCATACGAAAGGAAGCCTGAACATTTTTACTTCGTAAAGATTGCTGGTATAGATAGTACGATACTGTCGTTGCCAGAAATAAAATGATATTTCCAATAATCATTACCTTCTTGCTCATCCCCCATAAAAAGTCCAGGGAGGGAGAAAAAATCAGGATTGTAGTCGTTACAGCAAAAATGATCAAAATCGGAGCAAAGGCTCTTTTAATCTGTTTATTATTGTCCATTCTGCCGCAAAGATGCTCAATTATTTCATGGAAACCTCAGCTCTTGCAGATATAGGCTGCCCGTTACCCGAAGCGGTTTTAACCGGAACTGTACCATTCATATGACACTGACCATTAAAGTTAGCGCTAGGTTCAATCTGAAGTTTTGAAGCGTAGATATTACCATTAATATTACTACCACCTTTTAACTGGAGTAATTCTTTTACTTTGATGGTTCCGGTAACTTTCCCCATTATATCTGCCTGTTGACCGGAAATATCTCCTTCAACAGAACCATTGGCACCTATCACTACTTTTGCGGTACATTCTATATTTCCGTGTAGTACTCCGTCTATACGAATATCACCATTGCTGGAAAGGTCTCCTTTTAGTGTAGTTCCTGCTGCAATAATACTTGCGCTTCCCTGTACTGGCGCCACCGGAGAGTTGTCTGATTTTGATTTCGGGCTAAACATAGATATTGATTTTTTAGATTTTAATCCTCGTCATTTTCAGTTCGCAGTATCTCTGCTTTTGTGGTATCCAACTTCAATGGACCATTTCCCATCAGCACATTTTTTACATTATCCAGATACTGTTCTTTGTATTTTACTGCCTGCTCTAACGAATCAGTCTTCATTTTTAGTTCACGCAATTCTTTTGTTGCATTTATATCACCATAACCAGGTATATATAAACGCAACGGCGTGAACACTATGAGTGCAACAGTAAGGCTGGTAAGTAACACAAAAATTGTGCAAAGAGTAATGTAAACACTCATTCGTGATAACTTAAATGTTACTACTTCTTCGTACGTATCATCATTCATCACCACCAGCCGGTAACGATTTTGCAATCGTTTTAAGGTTGAATTGGCATCTAGCTTCGCCATAGAGTGGCAATGTAATAAAAAATTAGCCTCGGCTGTCATTAACTTAAGGCAAAAGCAAGTTTTGTTCATCATCAAAACTTATATTATCAGGGTTAAACATAAAAAGGCTAAGCACACATACGAACAGGCTGTTTTTCTCGTGTAAAAGGCATAAAAAAAGATGGAGTTAAAAAAAATTATCCGCTGCTTAAAATAAATTTCTTGAATATCAGTTATTAAGAGTTTAGTTTGTGGGAATGCCAAAGGTTTTTTATCATCTTTTAGCTGTATTACTATTCACTTTCCTATGGGTTCCGGAAGTTTCCGGTCAACCGACGCTCCCTTCTGACCTGAAAAAGCCAGAGAAATACCAAAACAAACTACTCGGAGCAGAAAAGTCGGGGCTAAAAAAGTTTAAAGGTCCAAGAAAATTCATTCAGAATACTGTTACCCATTACAACTGGCATTTCAACGCTAACAACAAACTTGAGCAGGTCATTGAAGCTGCAAAACTTGCCCATAAAGATGATTTCACCCAGTTGCTGCCCTTTTACAATTATAGTCTCGAGCATACAGCCGCCAACAAAACAGAGCTTGATTCGGTTATTTATAAATCCAATACAGGAATTCTTTCCCATGATTTACGTAATGCGTGGATAGACAATCTGTTTATGCTGATAGGAAAAGCCTATTATCTACGGAAAGATCTGGATTCGGCTTATCTCACTTTTCAATATATCAACTATGCTTTTTCGCCTAAAGAAGCAGACGGATATGATATGCCTATAGGCAGTAATGCTAATGAAGGAACCAATGCACTTTCTGTATCAACAAAAGAAAAAAACAGTATTGTAAGGCGAGCGTTCAGTACTCCGCCCAGTCGAAATGAATCTTTTATATGGCAGATCAAAACTTATATAGCCAAAGAGTCGATGGCAGAAGCTGCCAGTCTGATTCAAACATTAAAAAACGATGCTGCTTTTCCCGAAAGACTCAACAATGATCTTAGCGAGGTGCAGGCATTGTGGTTCTACAGACAAAAAATGTACGATAGTGCCGCTGTTTATCTTGAAGCAGCACTACCCAATGCCAACGACCGCATAGAAACCTCCCGATGGGAATTTCTGATAGGCCAGCTATACGACAAGGCTCAAAAACCCACAAAAGCCACCGAATTCTTTGAAAGGGCCAGAAAACGCACATTAGATCCTGTATTGGAAGTTCATGCCATATTGAATATGATTCGGCAAAGCAGTAATGACTCAGTCGAAATACAAAACAAAATTGATGAGCTAAAGAAAATGGGACGCAGGGATCGTTATCAGGCTTATCGTGATATTATTTTCTATACGGCTGCGCAAATTGAGCTGGAAAGAAATAATATAGCCGGCGCAAAAGAGATGTTGCTGAAGTCGATAAAATATACAACGCTCGAAAACCCTTCGCAACGTACCGCATCCTTTCTTTTATTAGGAAATATCTGTTTTAAAGAAAAAAAATACCCTGAAGCAAAAAACTATTACGACTCTATAAACAATAGCGATCCGGGAATTCCTGATCTTATAGCTTTTGATATCAGAAAAAATTTAACAGCCACTATAGTTTCACAAATAAATATCATTGCGCGACAGGATAGTTTACAGCTACTCGCGGCAATGCCAGAGAATGAGAGAACAGCTTTCTTAAGAAAAAAAGTGAGACAGTTAAGACGCCAGCAGGGACTTAAGGAAGAAGAAGAATTTTCAGTGAATGCAGCAGTAGGAATGAGTAATAATAACAAAGCAGCACCTGATCTTTTTGACAACAGTAAAGGTGACTGGTATTTTAATAATGCATCTGTTAAATCCAAAGGATTTACTTCTTTCAAACAAACATGGGGCAATCGTCCGAATACAGATAACTGGAGAAGAGCAGCAGCAGTTGCACAAACACTTTCTGCTTCAAAAACACCGCAGCCGGGAGGGAAACTTCTCGATGATACCGGACTTCAGGAAGATAATGAACTGACCGTTGCAGGATTACTGAAAGGCATACCACTTAATGCCGAACAAATGCAGATTTCGGAAGACTCCATTGCAGGAGCGCTTCTTGAAATAGGAATTATAAATGTTGACAAACTGGAAGAATACTATGATGCTATAGACTCACTTGAAAGGTACATCGATAAATATACCTATCATGAACGTCGCCAGGACGGACTATACTATCTCTATCTCGCTTATCAGCTAACCGGTCAGCAGGCAAAAGCAAATGCAGCAAAACAAGAACTGGATCAAAAATATGCAGGCACTCCTCATCAGGCCAAAATTGATGATATGTTAACAGGAACGTCTGCCAAACTGGAAAAAGAAGTAACTGACGATTACAATAAAATATACATTCAGTTTATTGAAGGAGAGTTTACGGAAGCCCAGCGAAGGAAAAAAATAAATGACAGTATTTACGGAACGACATACTGGACTCCTCAATTATTATACATAGAAGCTGTTTATCATTTACAAACACGTAATGATGATGAAGCCAGGAAAGTATTAGGAAATATTATCAAAGTATTTCCGTCTAATCCAATGGCAGAAAAAGCCAAAAATATTCTGGATATATTAGGACGAAGAAAGGAGATAGAAGATTATCTGACCAACCTCGAAATCAAACGCGAAGAAGACACTTTGTATGTCGCTAAAATACCACCCAAACGCGTTAAAGAAATAGAAGAAGAAGTAGTAGTGGAAGAAACTGAGGAGGAAGTAGAATCTCCTGCTCCCGAAGAAGAAGTAGCAGCAGTTGACGCCGCCACCGAAACGGAAAAAACAGTTGAACCCTCTATAGATGAAGACACTGCTGTAGTAGCGAAACTTCCTCCAGCCGAAGAACCAGCAATTCCAGAGGATACTGTTGCGATAGTGAAATTACCTCCAATGGAAGAACTTGCAGATACTGCAGCCATAGCAAAATTACAAGTGCTAGAAGAACCTGTCCCAACAGCTGACACAACAACAATTGTAAAAGCTCCTGAACAGGAAAAACCAATTTTGGCAGCAGACACAGCAGCAATTGTTAAAACACCTGCCATAGAGTTGCCGGTTATTACAACAGACAGCCTTGCTAAGGTTCCGTCGGCAGAAGAAATTACCAAAGTTGTGGAAGACAAAAAGCTGCCACCAACAATACCGGATGACAGCGCTATGGTGACCAAAGCTCCGGTAATAAAAGAACCAATAAGGTTACCAAAAGATACTGTTGCCATAGTAAAAACTCCACCTGTAGAGAAAAAGACAGAAGCTTCGCCGATTGAAGACAGCAGCAAACTTATTACTGCTAAACCAGCTGTAAAGAAAGCAGATTCGATAGTTCAGAAAAAACCTGTGATTCAGGAGCCCGTGGCAAAAAAACCAGCGCCTAAAACGGATTCATTGGTGAAAGAAAAACTTGTCATTCAGGAGCCTGTAGCTAAAAAGCCTCCAGTGAAAGTTGATTCTATCGCTAAAGAAAAAGAAACCGCTCAGGAGCCTGTGGCTAAAAAACTCCCCAGCAGGGCTGAAGATGAAAGCGTCTATACATTAAGAACGGAAACTCCACATGCCGTGGCGGTATTATTAAATAAAGTTGATCCGGTTTACGTAACAGAATCCAGGAACGCATTTAACAAATACAATCAGGAACAGTTTTCCGGTAAACGCATCAGCATTAACAACATTTCCCTGGATGAAAATGTAAAACTTGTGTTAATGACAGGTTTCGAAAATGCCCGTGCAGCGCTTGATTACATAGAAGCTACCAAATCCATAGCCATCTCCCGTATTGTTCCATGGCTTCCTGCCGACAAATTTGATATGATGATTATTAGTGAAAGAAATGTGGAAGTGTTAAAAAAGAATCAGGATTTAAATAGTTATCGGAAATTTGAAGAGATCTACTTCAAGTAGTACAATATTTGCATACTGAATTATAATTAATTAAGCGCTTATGTCCGGTTCGGTTAAAGTTTTCTGGAAGTTATTTTTTTGGGGATTCGTTGCAGTTATCTTGTTACTTATCCTGATCAATTTTGGTGTGTTTGGTAAAATGCCATCTCTGGCACAATTGGAGAATCCCTCTATCACACTAGCTTCGGAAGTGTATGGAGATGACGGAACGAGCATGGGTAAATACTTTAAGGAAAAAGGAAACAGAAGTTATGTGAACTACCGAGATATATCTAAACATGTGATTAATGCATTGGTAGCTACAGAAGATGAAAGGTTTTATGATCATTCGGGAATCGATGGTAAAGCTGTATTAAGAGCAGTTTTTCTTTTAGGCAGTCAGGGAGGAGGATCTACCATTACACAGCAACTGGCCTTAAATATGTTTTCTGAGAGAGCTTCCAATCCAGTATCGCGGATGATGCAAAAATTAAAAGAATGGATCATTGCAGTAAAACTCGAAAGAAATTTTACAAAACAGGAGATTCTGGCGCTTTACTTAAATACTGTTTCGTTTAGCGATAATGTATATGGAATAAGGAATGCTTCACGTACTTTTTTCTCTAAAGAACCCGACAGACTGAATGTGCAGGAATCAGCAGTACTGATAGGCATGCTTAAAGCTACCGGAACATACAATCCACGTACAAATTACAAAGCATCCTTCGACAGAAGAAATACAGTGATCGATCAGATGGTAAGAAACAATTACCTGCCGATTGCAGAAGCAACAGAAATTAAAAAAGAACCTATAAAACCTAATTATAAAAAAATAGATCAGAATAATGGTATCGCCCCCTATTTCCTGGAAGTGATACGCGATGAATTAAAAAGATGGTCTAATGAAGCAGAAAAACCTAATGGTGATAAATATGATATATATGAAGATGGGTTAAAAATTTATACCACAATTAACCCCCGTATGCAATTATACGCTGAAGAAGCTGTAGCGAGAAATCTGCCTACTCTGCAAAAAGCGATGGACAAACAAAAAAGCATTACCAGCGGCACTGTTTGGAAAGGGCATGAAAATATTATTGAAGCTGCTATGAAAGCCAGCGAACGCTGGAAAAGTATGAAAGCTAATGGCGTCAGCGAAGAGGACATCAGAAAGTCTTTCAAGGAAAAAGTACCTATGAAAGTATTTGCATGGAATGCTAATCGTGAAAAAGATACTGTCATGACACCTCTTGATTCTATCAAGTATAATCGTCAGATGCTACAAACAGCTTTTATGGTGATGGATCCTCTCACCGGACAGGTAAAAGCCTGGGTAGGTGGTATCGACTTTAAGAATTATAAATACGATCATGTTAATATCAGAACTAAAAGACAGGTAGGATCTTCTATAAAACCTTTTTTATACGCCTTGGCAGTTGAAGAGTATGGTTTTACTCCAGAAACGGAATGCGAAGCAACAGCACAATATTTTCCCGGTTCAGGATGGGTGCCTGCCAACAATACTGGCCGTACCGGAACCAGAACACTCGCCAGCGGATTAACATGGTCTATTAACGAAGTGGCTGCCTATCTCATCAAACAAACGACCCCCCAAAGATTTGCAGACTTTATTAAACAGATCAATATTCCGACTAAAGTAGAGCCCTATCCTTCTATTAGTTTAGGAACCTGTGATCTTTCATTATATGAAATGATGTGGGGATATTCAATGTTTCCCGGAGGAGGTTTTAGTACAAAACCTGTTTACATATCCAGAATAGAAGATAAAAATGGAAATGTCATTGCTAAATTCGAAACACAGCGTAAAGAAGTAATTAGTCAGGCTACAGCATACACCATGTCCAGAATGATGCAAGGACCTGTTGATATTGGTACAGCTGCCGGATTACGCAACCGGCTGGGAGTGTCTGAAATGGGAGGAAAAACCGGAACGACTAACGATAACAGTGATGCTTGGTTTATTGGTTTTACTCCACAACTTTCTGCCGGCGTATGGATAGGATGTGATAATAGATTTATACGATTGGAAAGTGGTTTAGGGTATGGTGGACAGGCTGCAAGGCCAGTATGGGAATATTTTTTCAAGAAAGCATACGAGGATAAAACATTAGGACTTGACAAACAGGCCAAATTTGTGCAACCTGAAAACATGCGCAGTGAAATGCTCTATGATTACATGAATACTCAGGATATAGAGCCGCCGCCAGGGGCAGAAGGTATTTATGACGGTAATTCTGCTGATGAATATTTGGGAACACCTGATAACAATGATGTTCCAATTGAATCACAGTTATCAATGGACGAACAAAAAATATTACAGGAAGCGCAGGGCAATGGTGGAAAAAAGAAAACTGAGCCTGCAAAAAAACCAGAGGAACAAGAAGATGAATCGAAGAAAAAGAAAAAAGGATTTTTAAATAGAATCTTTGGAAATAAGAAAGAGTGAATAGTTAGTTTTTCCTTTGCCCAGGTTAGTTATGAAAAAAGTCGCTATTTTTTTAAGCTGATCTTATATCGAACTTTCAGCTCCTTTAAATCGACAGCAGATTAATCTCGATGGCAAACGTATACCCTGCAATATAACGGACATCGGCAGTGCAAAAAACAGATTGAGTTTCAGATTTTCACTTTTTAAGCTACACGGTTAAATATAAGTGTACTTGTCTTGCTACTATTGCCAATCACCTTCAACCCCATCAGGGGGTGAGATGTTTTTTAATAAACTCTAACAATAGATATTCCAAAGGTAAAAGCAAATTTATTCCATGAATTTTAGATACCCCACCAAATGAATAAAAAGGAGTATTAGAGCAATTGCTTATTTCACTATATTTTAATATCTTAAAGCCTAAGTTATAGCCATGAAAAAACACCTCCTATCCTTAAGTTTATTATTTATTTGTTATTTAGTTAATGCTCAAAAGAAAGCTGTAACCGAAACCGGTGAAGAAGTTTTATTATTTGATGATAATACCTGGAAGTATACGGAAACCAATGTTGAGGAAGAAACCAAAACAATTCCAGTAAACCCAATTGCATATACCAAATCCCAAAATGCTGGTTTCCTACTAAAAAGCATCAAGGCCGGTGTGGGAATATGGATCGATACAAAAAAATGGCAATTCAAAAAAGCCATTAAGAATGAAGAGGCTGAATACGAGTTTCATTCCAAACAGGGTGACATATATGGAATGTTGATTTCAGAAAAAATTGAAATCCCTTTAGAATCGCTAAGAAAAATCGCTTACAGCAATGCTAAAGAAGCGGCGCCAGATATTCAAATTATGAAAGAAGAATACCGTACCGTTAATGGTAAAAAAGTATTACTCCTGCAAATGAACGGAACTATTACTGGAATTAAGTTCGTATTTTATGGATATTACTTATCCCATGAAAAAGGAACGGTCCAGTTTATATCATATACCTCACAAAGTATATTCAATCATGAAGTTGCAAACGCAGAGGAGTTTCTTAATGGATTAGTAACAATAGAATGACTTTTCCTAAGAGAGAATCATGATAGATAAATACCTTAGAAGTGATTGAGGTTATCGCAGTCACACCTAACATTTTCTCTATTATTTCTTTAATACCTCTATTCTAACCCTCACGAGGCCCCTTTTTGTAAAGCCAAGTTTTTTGGCGCCTGCCAAACTTAAATCAACCAATCTGGTGTTTTTATGATGCAATCTGTCGTTGACAACTACCACCACGCTTTTATTATTCCTGACATTCGTCACTTTGATGCGTGTACCAAATGGTAAGGAATTATGTGCAGCAGTCATTTTAAGAGAGTCGTATTTTTGTCCGCTGGCAGTAGGTCGACCGTGAAATTTCCGATGATAATAACTGGCAATACCAAATTCAACATCCTGTACCGGCTTTTTGGAAAGTACTTTTCTAATACTATCTGCAGCTTTTTGTGCATGCAGCGGAGCTGCAGTAGAAAAAAATATGATCATCACAAAAATCGTCCGGTACATCTGAAGTGAGTTTTTATTGGCTATTTCATTAAACCTATCACTTCTTACAACAAGAACCTTCATCTAACCAATAAGAAGTTAACGCTAAAATATATCACAGCGTATATATCACGGCAATAAAAATTGCTGTTCATTACCCATTTTTGAGTAAAGAGATGACAAACCGCTGCATTTTGTTCAATAACAATTAATATAAATTGTCCACATGAATAAATGTGCCACCAGTACTAAAAATTTAAATCATACAAATAAGATCTCCTTCCTATAAAGTTTTGGAACAGTGTAAAGAAATATTGGTCAGTGTAAGCCATTAGGTATTTTACAGTCCGGCAACGTATTATCAGGTACAGATTTTTCGAGTCTTAAGCTTAACAGCAATTCAAACTCGTATATATTACAGCTAAGTTTCTTAATAAAACTATACCACAATATTTGAATACGATTATCGAAAGAATAGAATTGTTTTTTTGATGAAAAAACAAATTGTAGAATTTAGAATAATCATCAAACGTTTATTCAATCCATATCAAACTATGCCCCTGTCTTGCAAGATCAAATACCCATTTTTATCATTTACAATTGAATTTCAAAAACTATGATCATCAACGATAAAATTATTTTACTTTATCCTTATGTATGAAAAGTGAAATAGGGATAAAATCATATTACATCGTTTAAACGCTAGTAAATATTTTTGGTGTAATATTTTTCAGTGAGCATTTTATCGTCAGCATATATATCATCATAAAACTTCAGTTTACCATCTTCTCCCTCGCAGGTAAAATACCGTATATGTACAGGAACTTTTTTAAATCCTGATACTACATGCTTTTCCTGGCGTGAAATCCAATTGGTTAATGTATCAGCATGATATTTAATAGTATCGTTACGTACCAGATAATGAGCCAGTTCCTTCCATTTTTGTACACGAACACATCCATGACTCAGTGAACGTTCAGGACGTGAAAACAACCAGCGTGCATTAGTATCGTGTAAATAAACAGAATACTTGTTTTTAAAATTAAACTTCATTACTCCCAAAGAATTATCATCACCCTGCCTTTGCCTGATAAGATAAGGAAAATGATTCTTGTTCATTTTTGACCAGTCAACTGCAGAAGGAGATATAACCCGATCATTTTTATCAACAATCATCAGGTTTTGCTTCTTTAAATAATTAGTATCTTTTTTTATTTGCGGAAGCATTTCTTTAAATATGATACTATAAGGAACGGTCCATTGCGGATAGGTAATAAAATTAGATATATCCGATCGTAATTCAGGAGTTCTTGTTTTACTGGTACCTACAATTACTCTTGAAGTGATGACCAGACTATCCCCTTCCCATACTTTTAGCTGATAAGAAGGAATATTAACCCATACATATATATTAGGCATTGAATCCGGCATGAGTTTATACTTATCCAAACTTAAAGCTGCACGTTTAAATTTTTCCCAGGGAGTGTTATTTAATGACTTAACGGTATTTTCATTAAACTTACCGGTTACTTTTAATTTTTTAGAGGCAGTTTGGTATTTAGTCAATGCTTTTCTAATCAGTACAGTATCATATTGAGGCATTAATGTATCTAATAAATTTTCTTCGAATAATCTTGTATTGAGTCTGCCGTAAAAAGCACCTGTATCTTTTACCGGAAATTCCAGGTAAGTATATTGCCTAAATGTTGTAGTATCCAGAAATTTTTTGAGTCCATATTTTATTTCCTGATAGCCTCGTAATACCGGCTCTAAAGAACGTAGTACATTATTAGGATTTCCTGATTGTGTAATATCATTTAACACTTTTAGATAAAAACTATCATTGATTACAATCGTATCCGGTCTTATTGTTAAACTATCGTAAGGCAGCTTTCCTCTTTTTATATCCCTGCTGATTTCCCAAAGCGCGTCAGTCATAATAATGTCTGCGCGAGATAATAAAGCGGCATCCTTATTAGCTATGCTATCTGTTTGTAATTGCTGATGAATAGCCGATAATGCATGGTAATTATAATCAACAGGAAATAGTCCGTATTCTTTAGCGTTTACTACGAATTGATATAATGAATCACCCATCTTATTCCAATTACCCTTTTCTGTCCATAAAGCTGTATATCCGTTATGCTCATAAACATTTTTTAATAACGGGGATAGATGAAGAATAACTGAATCATTGATTTTGCCTTCGTGGAGATTAACATAATCCAGAATCACATTTAAATTCTCTTTAATGCGATCTTCCAGCAATTCTGGTTTTTTCACGATATCTTTCTCAGAGGGAGCTGAATCAGCGCAGGAAACAAGACCTACAGTCAGTAAAAAAAAGTAGAAGATTGTTGGCTTCATTTCACCAATAATAAAAAAAATGTGCCGAATTGGCAAACTATCCAACAATACGTGGAACATGTCGTTCCAGCATAAGCAGATCGGCCAGAACAAAAGCTGTTACAGCTTCCAATACTACGGGAACTCTTAAAGCAATACACAAATCGTGGCGACCTTTAACAGAAAAAGCCTCTACATTACCCGAATCAATATTTAATGTTTGTTGCTCTTTTGGTGTAGAAGAAGTTGGTTTAACAGCTATTCTAAAAACCATTTCATTTCCATTCGTAATACCACCAACTATTCCACCAGCATGATTGGTTCTGGTTTTTCCTGATTCATTTTCTATTGCGTCATTATGTTCCACTCCAAACATTTTCGCCGCGGCGAAGCCAGTTCCAAATTCAATTCCTCTTATGGCAGGTATGGCAAATACAGCATGACTTAAGACTGATTCAACCGAATCAAAAAAAGGCTCTCCTATTCCTGCAGGAAGTCCTGATATTTTACACTCAACAATACCACCTACAGAATCTTTGGCTGCAATAGCTTTTTGCAATCCTATTTCAGGATCTTTTTCTCCCCCAATTTCTACAATATTTGCCTCAACATTTATTTGAGTATTAACCGTATGCAGTATTTTTTTTGCAATAACTCCGGCCGCTACCAAAGCTACAGTAAGCCTGCCGCTAAAGTGACCACCACCTCTGTAATCTTCAAATCCACCAAATTTCTGACGGGCTACCATATCCGCATGACCGGGACGGGGAACCGCTCTTTGTTTAGCGTAATCTGTTGAACGGGTATTATTATTTTCAAAAAGAATCGTTATTGGGGCGCCTGTAGTATGATCATTAAATATTCCACTTTTAAAAAAAGGCAGGTCATCCTCTTTTCTGGGTGTGGTACCTTTTTGTGTGCCGCCTTTTCTTCTTTCAAGATCTGGAAGAAAATCTTCTGTTTTTATTGGTAATCCGGCAGGGCAACCATCTATATTAATACCTACACTTTCACCGTGTGATTCACCAAAAATGGTTATACGAAATAAACGTCCGAAAGAATTCAAGATTGTAATATTTTATCATTAACAGTGGCACCTAGTTGTTGAAGATGCTTATAGAAATCAGGATAAGATTTATTAATGGCATAGGCCTCATCGATAGTAGTATCACCCGCAGCTTTTAAACCGGCGACTGCACAAGCCATGGCAATACGATGATCATGACGCGAGTGTACATCAGCTCCGGTAAGATTACCATCACCATGCACCTGCATAATATCACCATCCAGATCAATCTTTACGCCCATTTTTCCAAACTCTTCCTGTAAGGTGAGTCCTCGATTGCTTTCCTTATGTGCAAGTCGGGATACTCCTTTAATTATCGTAATACCATTACAATAAGCAGCAAGTGCAACAAGAGGAGGAAACAGGTCGGGACAATCTGTTGCGTCAAAACTAAAAGCACGTAACGATGCCGGAGTAACAGTTATTTCATTTTCTCCTGTATTCACTATTGCTCCGCTATCCATTATAGCGTTCATAATCGCTTTATCTGCCTGGGTTGAATGAACGCTGAGTCCCTGCACTTTTACCGAACCTGCAATAGCGCCTGCCACTAAAAGAAATGCACCTCCGCTCCAGTCACCTTCAACAGTATAAGTAGTTGGAATAAACCCTGTATTATTCTTGAATACGAAAGAATGATAATTTTTATTTTCCACTTCTACCCCAAACTTTTTCATTACATCGAGTGTAAGATCTATATAGGGCTTACTCTTCAGATCTCTTACTTTTATTTCTTTATTTACGGCTCCTGCAGCAGCAAAAGCCATTAATAAACCAGTAAGAAACTGTGAACTTAAAGACCCGTCAATTTCGATATTATTAGGAGTAAGAGGACCTTTTATTACAAGAGGCAGGTGCCCACTGTCTGAATTTATATTAATGTTCAGTTGTGGAAATATTTCATCGAAAAAATGCATGGGTCTTGTAATAAGACTACCGCTACCCTTTATCGTTAATTCTTTTTCACTCAAAGCCGCAAGAGGAGTAAACATTCTTATACCTAATCCGCTTTCACCGCAATTAATTAATGACGATACGGGCTGTACACCATTACTCTTAATTTCTATTCTACTCTTATCATTAGAGACAATTTCAGCTCCGAGTTTTGCAATTACATCGAGCGCAGCTAGATCGTCATTAGAATGTCCGGGATTCAGTATAATAGTTGACCCTTTACTTAATAAAGCAGCAGCACATGCTCTTTGCATCGAACTTTTTGATGCTGGAGCATTAATATTACCACCTATTGAGGAAGGTTGTATTTGAACTTTCATTGTATAAAAATTAAACGGACAATATCAATTGCTCCAGTTCTTCTATTGAAATATTCATAACGGAAGCCTTACCTATTTCTTCCAGTAAAACATAATTCATCGAAGCCGAATCTTTCTTTTTATCCATTTTCAGCAATTCAATAGCTTTCTGTCTGTTCACTTCGAGTGCAACCGGAAGCTGATACCGTTGTAACAATTGTTGAACACGAGCTGTTTGTTCAAAACCGCTCAACCGTTCAGACAATTTACAGGCCATCATCATTCCTATAGCTACAGCATGACCATGCGGCAACTTATAATTAGTTTCTATGGCATGCCCCCAGGTATGTCCAAAGTTTAATAATCGTCTCTCCCCTTTTTCGAACTCATCAGCCACTACTACTTTGGATTTAATATTTGCATTTTCTCTGATCAATTCACCCAATAGGGTTTTGTCGTTTTGAAAAGAGGCTATATTATATTTTTCCAGACGGTCAAACAATGCACTGTTTTTGATACAGGCATGTTTAATTATTTCTGCGAAACCATTTATCCATTCGCTTTGGGGCAACGATTGTAAAAAGGAATAATCATACAATAAAAACTCCGGCTGGTTAATTGTGCCCACCAGATTTTTATAGCTGCCAACATCTATTCCATTCTTTCCGCCAATAGATGCATCCACCATAGCTAGAATAGAAGTTGGCAAAAATCCGAATTTTATTCCTCTCATATATACTGAAGCAGCATAACCTGTAATATCAGTAATTACCCCACCTCCAATACCTATGATAAATGATTTTCTATCGGCCTTGCATTCAATCAGCTTAGCAATAATCAGATTGACTGTATCCTGTGTTTTATGTACTTCTCCGGCTTTAACAACAATTGTTTGCCAGCCTTCAAATCTTTTACTGTGAACAGCAAATATGTTTTCATCAGTAACAATCAGGCATTTGCTTTTATCCACCAGTTCTTCGAGATGGTCGAATGCACCATCAAAATAATAGCTGGTTGATTTTTGAGAAAATCTGAATTCTTGCTTATCCATTATAACGCTCATCAGGAGTTCATTATCCTGTTCTGATGATTAATACTTTCCATATGCACGGCGTCAAAATATTTAGTGATGAACTCACGTGTTAATCCTAAACGGTCACCTGTTTTAAATGCACGCTCCAGAATTTCATTCCAACGATTAGTCTGAAGAATGGTGATTTCATTATTCTTTTTAAATTCACCGATTTTATCAGCAATTTTCATGCGTTGTCCAAGAAGCTGCAACAACTCATCATCAAGATGATTAATTTGTTGTCTCAATTTTTCAAGAGCAGCATGAAAAGCTTCTGAATTGTTATCTTCTTTACGCCAGATAATGGTATCAAGCATTTCTGCTAATCTTTCAGGGGTTACCTGCTGTTTAGCATCGCTCCATGCGTTATCAGGATCAATATGACTTTCGATCATCAGTCCGTCAAAACCAAGATCAATAGCTTTTTGAGCTACATCTATCAGAATATCTCTTCTACCGCAGATATGAGAAGGATCGTTAACAATCATCATTTCAGGATTGCGGCGTTTCATTTCAATCGCCAGATGCCACATAGGAGCATTTCTATATTCCGTATTTCCATAAGAAGAAAAGCCTCTATGTATCAATCCTATTTTTTCTATACCTGCTTTTTGCACACGTTCAACAGCACCTGTCCATAATTCCAAATCAGGATTAATAGGATTTTTAATTAGAACGGGAACTTTAGCGCCACGTAAGGCATCCGCTACTTCCTGAACACTGAATGGATTAACTGTAGTTCTTGCACCGATCCATAAAATATCTACATCGAAATGTAAAGCGTCCTCAACCTGTTTTCCTGTCGCTACCTCTACAGCTGTAGGAAGGCCGGTCAATTTTTTGGCTTGCTGCAACCAGGGCAACCCCTTGGTTCCGATACCTTCAAAGCTGCCAGGCCTTGTTCTTGGTTTCCATATACCTGCACGTAATGCATTAATTTTTCCTGTGTTGGCCAATCGTGTAGCAGTGGCAATTACCTGCTCTTCTGTTTCGGCACTGCAGGGACCTGAAATAATCAGGGGGCGTTTTG
>CAZQIQ010000027.1:37859-44700 GCA_964593835.1 uncultured Chitinophagaceae bacterium | reverse complement strand
TGTATGAATGGCTGCTGGCACAAAACAAAAGCCTTTCTCCTAATAAAATGCCCCAAGCAGATGCTGGCAGTGATTTGCAGGTGGCGGTTTCAGAGGGATTCACATCTTTGTCTGCTGCATTATCAACTGATCCAGACGGTGAGATTGTTAGATATGAATGGAGAAAGATATCCGGTCCTGTAGGAGGGGTGATCAGTGATCTGGGAAGTATTCAGCCTGTTATCAGTCAACTCAACACTTTAGGAACCTATATATATGAGCTGCGTATTATTGATGATAGAGCGGCAATAAGTACTGATACCATCAATGTGGTTGTTGGAATTATGGTTGTCCTGGAGCCTGAAAATCCTGAAGAACCTGAACAACCTGAGCAGCCAGAAGAGCCCATAAAACCTCCTGTTTCTTCAGAGCCTGAACAACCAAAAGAACCAACTCAGCCCGAACATCCAGAAGAGCCTGTTCGACCAGAGCAACCCGACACCCCCATTAATGATTCGACACGACTACCTCAGCCACAGTTGCCTCCTGTTAGCGGAAGACCAGGTGAGGTAAATGACACAACTGTAAACGAATCGGTTTTTAAAATTTATCCCTCGTTAGTCGAAAAAACGCTCAATGTGAGATATGTTTCCATGGTAAATCAGAATGCTACGCTGACCATCTATGATCTTAGGGGACAGGTGATGCAAAGAAACTATATAACTGGAAACGCCGGAGTGGTGAGAACGATTGACGTTAGCCAATTGGCAAAAGGAACATATATAATTAGGGCCGATGGTGGAAAAAAAAGAGTTTCTGCTAAGTTTGTCAAGCTGCATTAAATCAAAAAAAGGCCGTGTAGAAACACGGCCCGCTTACACCTAACGATTGCTTGCATGAAAGCGTTATATGAGTTTAAGTCTATTATATTAGCGCACATTTAAAATGGATAGTGCCGTATAGTGTACGTACTGAACGAACGATCCCTCTTTTCGATATTCCTTTAATTTTTTTTCGTTTGAAATCGCCTGGCAGGAAAATATTCTACCTGACAATATCTACTCCTTCATAAGATCCTGGTTAAATATTCACTACTGATTGTTGTGATCAGTAGTAATAGATAAACGATATCTATGTAGTGCAAAAGAATAGCTTCATGGTCCGCATCACTTACGATTTTACCCTTTCTGATAGCCAAATCTTAATAGTCTACCAAATTGGTAGACAAATGTACTTGACTAATTTGATTCCTCAAATTTTTTTTTACTTAAATTTATTGATGATCTATAACAGAACTGGAAAATCAGGATTATTACTGCCTGCTATATCATTAGGGTTATGGCATAATTTCGGAGGCGTGGATGTTTTCGAAAATGGAAGAGCCATAGTGAGAAGAGCATATGAAAAAGGTATAACGCATTTCGATCTGGCTAATAATTACGGCCCTCCTCCGGGATCGGCAGAGGAAAACTTTGGGCAAATAGTCAAAAAAGATTTTCCCGGATTTGAAAGAGATAAAATTGTCATTAGTACAAAAGCTGGTTATACGATGTGGGATGGTCCCTATGGTGACTGGGGTTCCAGGAAATATCTTTTATCAAGTCTGGATCAAAGTCTTAAACGCATGCAATTGGAATACGTCGATATATTCTATTCTCACCGACCTGATCCTCTGACCCCTATTGAAGAAACTATGGGCGCTCTTGATCATGTTGTCAGGCAGGGAAAAGCTTTATATGTTGGTTTGTCTAATTATAGTCCCGAGCAAACTAAAAAAGCTGTTGAGGTGTTAAATAGTCTGGGTACTCCTTGTCTGATTCATCAGCCAAAATATTCTATGTTTGAAAGAAGAGTTGAAGCTGGTTTATTAGATGTTCTCGATGAGAAAGGCATAGGGTGTATTCCATTTTCTCCTTTAGCGCAAGGGTTGCTGACTAATAAATATTTAACAGGAATTCCTTCCGATTCCAGAGCTGCAAAAGAACATGGGTTTCTGAAAACGAATGATATTACTACAGAAAAACTGGAAAAAATAAGAAAGCTTAATGAACTGGCAGTACAACGTGGACAAACACTCGCACAAATGGCTATAGCCTGGTTGATGAGAAGAAAAACAATTACATCTGTATTAATAGGCGCCAGTTCTGTTCAGCAGTTAGACGATAATCTGAACACTTTAGATAATCTCACTTTTACAGACAGTGAATTGCAGGAAATTGAGAAAATATTAATATAGGTAGAACTAAGCAGATAAAATCTGGATGTGACTTTCTATATTAATTTGCATCAGATCAGCGAAAAATGATTACGCATAATGTTTTGTGCCATATAAAGCTAATGGTAAACGAAGTGAATGTAGTTGATGATTTGAGTAAGTAAGACGATTCTGTAGCATCAAATATTTCTTAGCAAGGTTATATATAAAAGGCCGTTGCCAAAAATGGTTAGGTGTGAAGGCTGTATTATTAGCCCTCACACATCAGATGCTGTTTGTAAGGTGAATAAATAGCTTTTTAATATGTATTTGTTGATATAAGTTCTCTGAGAAACCAAGTCAAGTCTTCTTATCTGATGCTCAAGTTACCTCGAATGAATTCTCCTATTATTAAGGCACACGTTATATTTATAATCAGACTATTATTTTCATCTGCTATTTTATATAATCAATTAATCATCGTGGAGTGCCTGTTCGGATGCTTAATTATTAAAGTTTAAATATATAGAACTTGACTCGATTTTTTATAAGCTTAGGTATAAGTGGAGAGCAGAATTGAAGAAGTAATGTGCTTTTGATTATATACATTCACATAATATCATTATCGGTATATAAGAACTTTCACAGCTGCTGTAAGCTTCCCCCAAGTTCGGCCGTAGGCATTAGAGTTATCAATTAATTGAATTGGCAATTTTAATCATCAAATAACATGAAACGCGTGAAATTTAAAGAGCTAACGGAGGTGGAGCTAAGTTATTATCGGTGATGGTTTTTATGTCTGTTTTTCTACAGTTGGATATAAATAACTCTATTTGCCGTATAATAGGGACTGTTCGAACAGAATTCTCATATTTTCTTTGATTTTAGCTATTGCTGAAGAAGCATACTTTTGCTTTCCGGGTAGTGCCTGAAAAAATGATATGCATTTATTCATTAAAAAAATAGCTGGATTCTTATAAAACCACTATTTTAGTTAATCATTTTTTTGATTAACATAAAATTACTAACGATGCTCCCAGGCCAGAACACTGCCGTTCACATTGCAGATACCAGCGCAAATCCCGCTCCATTAGGTTTATTTGGATTTGGTATGACCACCGTATTATTAAATATTCATAATGCAGGTTTTTATGAAATGAACTCCATGATATTAGCAATGGGCATATTCTATGGAGGAATTGCCCAGATTATTGCAGGTATATTGGAATCAAAAAAAAATAACACTTTCGGAATGACAGCGTTCATTTCTTATGGATTTTTCTGGCTTACTCTTGTAGGGTTGATATTTATGGGAAAATGGGGATGGATAACTCCTACGACCAATACTGCTCTGGCAACCTATCTATTGGTGTGGGGAATATTTACAGCCTTATTGTTTATTGGAACATTAAAACTGAATAAAGCCCTACAATTTGTATTCGCAACACTAACTATACTATTTTTCCTGTTGGCAATTGGCAATTATACAGAGAACGAAGGATTGTTAAAGTTTGCCGGTTATGAAGGAATTGTTTGCGGTGCATCTGCCATATATACGGGTATCGCCAATTTATTAAACGAAGTGTATAAAAAAGAACTATTACCCTTAGGGTAATAGTTGCAGTGCCTGCATAAAATTTCAGATTAATGTTTGTTTTCATTAGCCGGCAATAAAGCTTTTTGTGAGGCTTCCCAGCCAATGATAGCCGCCTTTTTCTGAGCTCCCCAATGATATTGGCCTAATTCTCCGGTAGCCTGAATTACTCTGTGACAGGGAATAATACAAGCTATCGGATTATTCATTAATGTATTGCTTACTATCTTTACTGTACAAGGTTCATCAATTGCTTTAGTGAGCGTTGCATAAGAAATAGTATTTGAAAAAGGTATTTTTAATACTGTTTCCCAAATCTTTAATGCTAAGTTGGATCCTGCAACATGGAGTGGTAATATTTTATCTGTTTTATTTTCTCCATTTAATAAAATAACGGCTTGCTTATGTAAATCATTTCGACGCTGTATCATTCGCGATTCTGAAAAATTGCGTTTCAATGAATCAAAGTTGTCGGATCCCTCTTTTATAAATGATAAATAACATATGCCTTCGGGCGTTGAAGCAATAATTACAGGTCCAAGGAGTGAATCCTATACGTTATAGTGAATAACAAGTTTTTCTCCCTGACTTCCCCATATTGCCGGATGTATTCCTGTTAGTCGGACTGGCAATGAGGTATGGTTATTCTGATTGAGTTCTTTGCCTGATATATTGTTAAGCCATTCTTTGCTCTGTATTTTAACATTTGATCGACTAATCTGTGTATGGAGCAATTGTCTAAATTGTTGAGGCGTTGTTTTGCTCCATTTTATAAAAATGTTGTTGATAGTAATAGGATCAAACTTTTCTTTACGAAGAATATCGTCAAATGAAAAAGCATCATCATGTCTCCAACTGATAAAATAATGCATCAGCTTATGAATTATTTCATAATTTTTTTCTCTGTTCATATACTTTTCTGCTATTCTTTTTTAATAAGATGTTCCTAAATGATGCTTTGGTTATGTGTTTTGTAAGTTATTGCTTCTTGAAACTGGTTTAATATTAACAGGCAAAATTATTAAAGTGAATAGTAAAACAGGGAGATTATTATATTTGCGTAATGATAAAAGTATGGTTGTTGGCTTCGAGTCTTGTTTTGTTTTCATCTATAGTTGTTGGGCAGTTTAGTGATTCCGTTAATCATTATTTCAGTTTTTCGGGAACAGGTAATCTGAACAAAACTTCTGTTGGGACTACTTATCTATTCAATAATGCACTGAAGTTTGAAGTAAATAAGAAAAAAATAGCAGTCAACTCTTTTACAAATTATACTTACGGAGAAAATCCAAATCAGAAAACCAATAATGATTTTATATCTATAGTGAATGTGGATTGGTTAAAATCTGTACAAAAACTTTATTATTGGGGGTTGGCTGGTTATGAAAAAAGTTTTTCGCTTAAAATAGAGGATAGATTTCAAATAGGAGGGGGCTTGGGCTATTCTGTGTTAGCAACACCAAAATCGTCATTGGTAGTTAGTAATGGTATTTTATTTGAAACATCTGATTTGAGGGCGCCAAATCAGCATGGAGAAATGGCGTATCAAACAATCCGTAATTCGCTGCGTGTAAAATTCAGGTTTAATATAAAAGATATTATTATCATTGATGGATCTGATTTTGTACAGAACTCATTAAAAGATGCTGACGATTATATCATAAAAGTGAATACGAATATTGCACTAAAGTTGTACAAATGGTTAAATCTTACAATGGCAGTTAATTATAACCGGCAAAACATTACAAGTACCGAAAATTTGTTATTAAGTTATGGGGTAATGTTTGAACGATATTTTTAGAGGAGATTTGCTTAAGAAAATTACTATACCAGTATCCTGAATTTTTGATAGTTCTCTTCTGCGTTTTAAAGTCAACGTGCACTAACCCAAAACGTGGACGATAACCTTCGGCCCATTCAAAGTTATCAGTGAAGGTCCATACGAAATAACCATTCACTTTTATTCCTTCTCTTTTAGCGCGCAGTACTTCAAAAAGATACCTTTTAATATACTGTCGGCGTTGTAAGTCGTTTATCTGACCATTTTCTACGTGATCGGTAAAAGCGGCTCCGTTTTCTGTAATAATTATTTCTCTGATATCTTTGTATCCGTTGAATTTTTTAAGCATATGATATATGCTTTCAGGATACACTTCCCAGTTCATTAATGTTGTTTCAACATTTCTTGTATTGGCTTTAATAATTTTAGCCTGCAAAAATGGAGTTAGATAAGAATGTGTAACAATTTCGCGTGTATAGTTCTGTATACCTATAAAGTTGAAATCAAAAGCGAGATTTTTTTCATCACCACTTTTAATGAATTGTTCCATACGCTGGAGCACTCGTAAATCCTCTAGGGGATAACCTTTTCCCAGTGTTGGTTCAAGAAATAGCCTGTTGAGTAATGCATCTACTTTGTTGGCGGCAATAATATCAGATTCGTTCGTGGTAAATGGTTCAATATGCGAACAGGAGAAGGTTGTTCCTATTTTAAAATGATTACTATAAGAACGGATAATTCTTCCTCCTTCTGCCTGACAAAGTGAAGCATGATGAACAGCAGATAAAAAACTATTTAAACTCTTTTTGCCAGGTGCATGTACACCTAAGAAATAGCCAGCTCCGGTAAATACCATTGGCTCGTTTAATACCATCCAATGCTTAACTCTGTCTCCAAAAGTCTTAATGCAGAAGTATACATAATCACCAAACCAATTAATAATATCCCTGTTTGGCCAGCCTCCTTTTTTTTCCAATTCCAATGGTAAATCCCAATGATATAAAGTAATCCAGGGTGTGATTTCCAGTTCAAGACAAAAATCAATTAATCTGTTATAAAAGTCAACACCTGATTTATTCGGTTTTCCCGTTCCGTCCGGAAATATTCTGCTCCAGGATATAGAAAACCTGTGATTAGGAATATTCATGGAACGCATTAAAGTGAGATCCTGATGATAATAATGATAGAAATCGCAGGCTGTGTTTGCATTATCATTATTAAAAATCCGACCTTTTTTCTGGGTAAATTCATCCCATATAGACATTCCTTTCCCGTTCTTCTTGTATGCCCCTTC
>CAZQIQ010000027.1:0-37849 GCA_964593835.1 uncultured Chitinophagaceae bacterium | reverse complement strand
GCCTTTTCCGCTTTTCAGATGAGCGCCTTCGGTCTGATATGCAGCAGTAGAAACACCCCAGATAAAGTCACTCCCAAAATCATCCCTTCTTAGTTCCATACTCCGCTAGAATATTGTTAATCAATTCTTCTGTATTATCAGGGTATTGTATATTAATGCGTTCCCCGGTTTCTACCCATTCTTTCAGCACGACAAAATGTTTTTCTTTTAGACTTTTCATAACTGGTACACCCATCTCTTTTAATGCAGTAGCATTACAATGTTGTTCAAATTGGTTTTTCATAGGAATTACTAATAGTTTTTTATTAAGAAATAGTGCTTCCGCCGGTGTTTCAAAACCTGCCCCACAAAACACTCCCTCTGAAGATGCCATACTCTTAATAAATGCTTCATTGTTGATAGGAAATACCTCTATGTTATTTACACTAAATTTTTTTTGGTTGTGTTTGCTAAACACCTGCCATTTAACATCAGGTAAAGCGGATAATAATTTTATTATTTTTCTGTCAGAATATGCAGGTAAGTAAACCGTATAATGTCCTTTGTTTTCTTTTGTTGACTCCCTTACTGATTTTCTGATGACCGGTGTAAAAATATTATCTGCATATTTCCTGAAATGAAAACCAAAACGAATGGATGCAGGTGCATATCCTTTTAAGACCGTTTTACCTACCGGGTCTATTTTTTTTGGTCGGGGTGAATGTTTATCGAGGACAGCAGCCTGGTGACTCAATGCAACACAAAACTTATTTTTTATGTAACATGCCCATGAAGAAACAGGCTCAAAGTCACTAATTACGAGGTCGTAGTCTTCTACCGGCAAACTTTTGATTTCTTTATATAGTCTTTTAAGCCGACTCTTTTTATATGTTTCCAGTATATCAACTCCGCCTTTTTTTCCAAAAATAAAACTAAGACCATTGAACTTGTATTTTACAGGAAAAGGAAGGGTAATATCCGATTGCGTACCGCTTATTAAAATATCAACATTGGCTTTTTGTTGTAACAGAGGTATTATTTCTTCGGCCCTGCAAACATGACCGTTGCCAGTTCCCTGTATAGCATACAGTACATTCATGAACGAGTCATTTTAAGTTCGGCGAGTAGATTGTTGAATAGGTAATTATTTGAAATATTTTCTTCCTCTTCTTTTTCAAGCACCATATCTACCCATTCATTTTCTGCAAACTGGTAAATATTCCATTTCCCGTTGGTATATTCCAGAGAAGTGAGATTTTCTATCCAGTCGCCCGAGTTGAGATATGTGATGCTCCCTTCTTCATTGTTGATTTCTTTTATCTCCGGGTGATGAATATGTCCACAAATCACATAATCATATTTATTGCTTATACCGATATCAGCACTAACCTGCTCAAAATTATTAATGAATTTTACGGCAGATTTTACACTGTTTTTTATTTTCTTAGATAAGGATAGCTTTCCTCTTCTGAATATTTTTTCAGAAATGAAATTGACAAAACTATTAATTACGATAAGCGTGTCATAACCAATTGCTCCAAGTTTGGTGAGCCATTTGGAGTGTTGCATAGTAACATCAAAAACATCTCCATGAAATATCCAGGCTTTTTTATTTTCTTCCAGTTCAAGCACCAGTTTGTTGACAATACTGAAAGACCCCATTTTAAAACCGGCAAACTTTCTGAGTAGTTCATCATGATTACCGGTGATATAATACATTTTTTTGCCTTTGGTGACCCAGTGCATGAGTTGTCTCACCACTTTCATATGACTTTTGGGCCAGTAGCGTTTGCTGAATTGCCATATGTCAATGATGTCTCCGTTTAATATGACTGTTTTGGGATTGATGCTTTTAAGGTAGTGCAGTAGCTCTTTGGCGCGGCAACCGTATGTGCCAAGGTGTACATCGGATATTACAACGATATCAACTTTTCGCTTTTTGATTTTGTTGTCTGGCATAAACAAAGATGTGTATCCTATGTAAACAGAATATTAATAAAACATGAACAGCAGGTTACTTTTTTTCTCGTATTTTCGACCCCATTTAATAACAATTATGATAATCAGTTTATTCAAGAAACATTACGAAGCAGAACCTGACTTAATATACCGTTCACCCGGAAGGATTAATGTAATAGGAGAGCATACTGACTATAATGAGGGCTTTGTGCTACCGGCGGCAGTTGATAAATATGTGACAGTGGCCGTGAGTAAAAGGAACGACAATATAATATCATTATTTGCCTTTCAGTTTGATGAACTTTTTGAAGTGCAGATAGATCAGATCCAGCCCATTGCCGGTAAATGGACAAATTATGTTTTGGGGGTGGTTGATCAGTTATTAAAGAGAGGGTATAATGTGGGTGGTTTTAATATGGTTATAGATGGTAATGTTCCTACAGGATCGGGACTTTCTTCTTCTGCTGCTATTGAATGTGCTGTTTGTGCAGCATTAGGCGATTTATTTAAACTGAACCTTGCACAATTTGATATTGTTAAAATCAGTCAGATAGCAGAGCATACTTTTCCGGGTGTTAAATGTGGCATCATGGATCAGTTTGCCAGCGTCTTTGGGAAAAAAGATTTTGCGCTCAAACTGGATTGCAGATCTCTGGAGTATGATGAGGTTCCGCTTCTTCTCGAAGGATACAAAATTGTATTGCTGAATACCAATGTAAAACATTCACTGGCTTCATCCGCTTATAATACGCGCAGACAGGAATGTGCTAATGGAGTGGCCGAAATTCAAAAGCATATAGAAGGAATTAATAGTTTGCGTGACGTTAGTGTTGATATGCTCGATAAATATGTGAAAGATAAAGTGGTGTATCAACGTTGCAGATTTGTTGTAGAAGAAAACATGCGTGTAGAAAAAGCTATCGCTTTAATGCAACAAGGGGATATTAAGGGGCTTGGGGCGCAGATATACAGAAGTCACGATGGGTTAAGTAAAGAATATGAGGTGAGTTGCCCCGAACTGGATTATCTGGTGAATGCTGTAAGAAATAATGAAGATGTAATGGGTGCGAGAATGATGGGAGGCGGTTTTGGTGGATGTACAATTAATATTATAAGAGAAGAAGCAATTGGTCGATTGACGGAAGAGTTGTCATTTAGTTACAACAGGGATATGGGAAAAGATTTAACGGTGTATATTGCTGCTACAGCTAATGGAACCGAAAATATAACACAAAAAACAATTGTAAAATGAAACAATTACTCTTTATCCTGCTACTCTTCGCAGTTTTTTCCTGTAACGATGCTGAAAATAAATCCTCTGATACAACAAGCACATCGATTGGAAAACAGGAATTGATCACCATTCGAAATAGCAATAATCTAAAAGCTGTATTTGATCCAGCCAGCGCCAGAGTCTTAAGTTTACAGGTTCCGGATAAAGAGGGAAAACTAACTGATGTGATAATTGGTTTTGATAGTGCATCTTTATATGAAACTTCCACTGAGCCTTATTTTGGAGCTACCATTGGCAGATATGGTAATAGAATTGCATTGGGCAAATTTACGCTTGATAATACAGTATATGATTTAACTATTAACAACGGGGTAAATACATTGCATGGAGGTATTAATGGTTTTCAATATCAACAATGGAATGCAACTCAACCTGATGAAAATACTGTAGTCTTTTCAAGACTGTCCAAAGATGGAGAAGAGGGTTTTCCGGGCAACCTTACTGTTAAAGTAACTTACCAGCTCAACGATAGCAATCAACTTAAAATGAGTTATGAAGCAGAGACTGATAAAGCCACTGTTGTTAATTTGACTAATCACGCTTTTTTCAACTTAAATGGAGAAGGTTCAGGAACAATTGAAAATCATATTCTGCAAATATTTGCTGACCAATACACACCTGTTGATTCAACGTTGATTCCAACAGGAAAGATAGAAAACGTGAAAGGAACACCTTTTGATTTTACTCAACCCGAAACAATAGGAAAAAGAATCAATGAAGTAAATGAGCAACTTGTTTTTGGGAAAGGTTATGATCACAATTATGTTTTAAAAGGAACAGGATATAAGAAGGCGGCGAGAGTAATAGGCGATAAGTCAGGTGTAGTTATGGAGATATATACAGATGAACCCGGCCTGCAATTTTATTCCGGTAATTTTATGCAGAGTAAGAATAAATTGAGAAAGGGTAATGATGATTTCAGAACTGCTTTTTGTTTAGAAACACAACATTTTCCTGATTCCCCAAATCAACCATCTTTTCCTTCAACAGTTCTTAGACCGGGAGAAACCTATAAGACAACATCTGTTTATCAGTTTTCTGCAATAGAATAGGCTGATTAATGTTGAAGATTAATATCCTCACAAAGAAATACTTTTTACATCAGCAGGTTTATTAAAGTTGATATTTTAGCTGATGTTAAATGGTAAAATGTTGAGGAGTTAAGCATAAATCGTGTCCTAAAAGTCAGATATTTTAGGACACAGTTTATCATCAGATAGATTCCCTTTTTATTTCTATACCTAATGGTGAAAAAAATCATGTATGCAGCCAATAGGCCATTCCGAATATATCGGACGATTTCAATTTTCTTGTATGTATGCTAGACTTTATTCAATTTCCATTTTCCTTTTCTGAATATTAGGAATGCGGCTATGGAAATACAAGTTTCTGCAACGGGTATTGCTATGAATACACCATTGGGACCCATGCTTAATTCTTTAGCTAACAAAAACGCTAAAGGAATTTGTAATATCCAAAAACCAAAGAGATTAATCCATGTGGGAGTCCAGGTGTCTCCGGCACCATTAAATGCATTGATCATAACCATTCCAATACCGTAAAAGACATATCCCACACTCATTATTTTTATGGCAGTGACGGCAATTCGCTGTACTTCCGTGTCGTTAGTAAAGAGGGCAATCAGCCAGTTTCCGGCAGTAAAACTAAGAATGGTAATGACAGCCATGAAAACAACGTTGTACTTCATGGTTATAAAAACAGCAGTCTCTGCACGTTGAACATTATCAGCTCCGAGGTTTTGCCCTACCAGCGTAGCGACTGCACTACTTAATCCCCAGGCCGGCAACATAAAAAACATCATTAATCTTAATGCCGTCTGATAACCTGCAGAACCCTCATCATGTCCTGTTGTAGCTACAAGATTGGCCAAAAAAATCCAACTGCATGAAGCTATCACGAATTGAAAAACACCAGGTGTGGCAATTTTTACTATGGAATTAATAATAGGAAAATTTAATTTCCAATGAGATGTTTTAATGGTTAACGTTCCACTTCCTTTAAACAAGTGATACAATTGATATACTACACCTGTACTTCTCCCTACGGTAGTAGCTATAGCAGCACCTGTTAGTCCTAGTTCAGGAATCGGGCCTGCGCCACGAATAAGCAAGGGACATAAAATAATATTTGATGCATTAGCGATGAATAAACTTTTCATAGCAATTGCAGCATTGCCTGCACCTCTGAATATTCCATTGATCAAAAATAGCAGCATAATAATAAAACTTCCGCCCATCATGATTTGGAAGAATGGTTTACCTGCTTCGGCGGTTTCTGTGGAAGCGCCCATTAAAAGCAAAATATTTTTCGCATAAACAAATCCTAGTATCCCGAGAAGAATGGTAATGATGATCGAAATAATTAATGCTTGTACTCCCGCATGGGCTGCTGCTTCACGATTTTTTTCTCCCACTCTTCTTGCTACTATGGCAGTAACAGCCATGCTCATGCCAATAGCTATTGAATATATAATTGTCAATACAGATTCAGTAAGTCCGACTACCTGAACAGCCTGACTGCTGTTATGCAGATGCCCGACAAAATATAAATCCACTACTGCAAAAACTGATTCCATCATCATTTCCAGCATCATCGGAATGGATAGCATAAAGACAGCTTTTTTCATGCTTCCTGAAGTATAATCCATTTCTACCCCTTTAAGGGACTGTTTGATGAGTAGCAAAATCGATTGAACCCTGGTTAAGTAGGTTCCGGACATATTAATTGATTTAAATAGAATAAAATAAATCCCATCCTCATGGAAGGATTAATGAAGACTAATAAAAAGAGGTTCTATATTTTACAACGGGGTAGTCTTAACAGATTTTCATGGCCTCTAAAATTGTAGAGCAGTAAAATTAGGAAATGTTTTAAAAAGCCAGGGTTATAATTTTTTAACTCCTAGCATTAGTGCTCTGGCAGGATTATCTTCCAGAAGAATATTAATGTCTTTTCTTGTGAATCCATTTTTTAACAGAGCCGGAATAAGATGCTGAAAAATAGCAGTATACCCTTTTATCTTGCCCCCGTCATTTTCTTCAGGACGATAATAACCGGCATCGTGAGAAATGAGTGTTCTATTCAGCAGGTTTTCTTTTTTAAGCATTACTAATGAAGAAATATATTCATCGATGTTATTATCACTTATGCCATCAAGACTTACCCATGCACCCATTTTTGCAGCTTTGATATAGGTGGATTTATCTTGCTCAGCCTGTGCATGCACCCATACAAATGCTGAGGGAGAAACGTTCATGCTTTTTAGTATATCCAATTGTTCGAAAGCCGCTTTTGCTATCCCGGTATGAGAATAGATCGTTAATCCGGTTTTTAAGTGAGTAAGCGCTGCTGCACGCACGATTTTTTTATGCAGATCAGTTAATCCACTCTCATGAGCATCTACGCTGATTTTAATAAACCCCGGACGAATATTCGAACCATCAATTCCGAACTCAAAATCATCAATCCAACGTTGTGATAATTGTATATCAGTTTCAGTAAAAGCCCATGGAGGTAAATACTTGTTATTTACAGCACCATAATACCCTGTATTGGTAATGATCTGAATTCCTGTACGCTCACTTAACATTTTTAATAATCTGGCATCGCGTCCCAAAAAAGCAGGAGTACATTCAACAATTGTTTTAACTCCTTGCATTCTTGCTTCTACAAAATATGGAGCCATCCGTTCGACTACTTCCAGTTTGTCCCACCTGGATTCGTTTACTTTGTCGGCGCCTATAAAATCTACCAGTACATGCTCATGGATGAGGGTTTTACCGAGTTTAAATGTAGATACCTGTCCTCCAACAGTATTGACTTTACCATGTGGCTGATGCATGCTCATTAAAGGAACTACCATTACTAAAAGGATAAAATTCCGACGAGAAAGGGTAATCATAGACAATTTTTTAGTTGAAGGGCAAGAAGCTTTGTGTCTTATCAAGTGATACTTTTACAAATAGACTTGTATTTTCTTGTTTTTACATTTAAATTAAGATAAAAATTTTCTTTTGATGAAGATCAATCAACGCCTTCTACTAGCTGTAATGATAAGTGTATCAGGCTATATGGGTTGTACAGATGCAGACCAGGGAACTGCCGGTAATAAAAATGATAGTCTCTACGGTGGTTCTAAATTTAATGATCATGTAAGATCTACCGATGCTCAAACCCCCGAAGAGGAAAGAAAAGGATTTAAACTTCCCGAAGGTTTTGAAATCGAATTGTTTGCTTCTGAGCCGGATATTGGTAAACCAATCAATATTGCTTTCGACGCAAAGGGCCGTTTATGGGTAACACAATCGTTCGAATACCCTTTTCCAGCCGTTCCGGGATCTGGAAAGGACCGTGTAACCATATTGGAAGATACCGATGGAGACGGCAAGGCAGATAAGTTTACACAATTTGCGGATACCCTGAATATACCTATTGGAGTATTGCCAACCGTAGATGGTGCAATGGTATATAGTATTCCAAGTGTTTACAAATACTACGATAAGGAAGGGAAAGGAAAACCTGATTCCACTAAAAAAGTGATGGGTCCTTTTGAAACAAAAGATACCCACGGAATGGTGAACAACTTTACCTGGGGGTTTGATGGTTGGATACATGCTTGTCACGGATATGCAAATAGAAGCAATGTTGCTGCTCTTGATGGAGATTCCGTTCATCTGATATCAGGAAATACTATCAGATTTCGCCCCGACGGTAGTCGTGTAGAGCATGAAACTGCAGGTCGTATTAATCCTTTTGGCCTTGCCTACGATGAGTTGGGTTATTTATATTCATCCGACTGTCACACATCTCCATTGTATCAAATGATTCGCGGAGGAGATTATTCTCAGTGGGGTAAAGACGAAGGCATGGGCTTTGCTCCTGATATGCAATCTTTTTCTAATGAAGCTACTGCATTAGCAGGTGTGGCTTATTATGCTGACAATCTTTTTCCTGAAAAGTATCAAAAAACATTCTATGTGGGGGATGCTGTTTCCTCAAGAGTTTATAGATATTCTCATACCTGGAAAGGGTCTAGTCCAATAGGAAAAAGAGAAGATGATTTTTTATTAAGCGCCGACCCTTGGTTCCGTCCTGTAGATGTAAAAATGGGACCTGATGGAGCAATATATATTGCAGACTTTTATAATAGTATTATCGGACATTACGAAGTTCCGCTAGATCATCCAAAAAGAGACAGAATCCGTGGAAGGATTTGGAAAATCACTTATAAAGGAAAAGAAAATAAAAAGAAGGACCTTGTTAAAGCTACTTCAGATGAGCTTTTTGCAGCGTTAAATTCCTCTAATCTGGCAGAAAGAATATTGGTGACTAACCAGCTAGCTGATAGGATTGGGGAACCTTCTGCTACACCAGCTAAAAATATTATTGCTAAAGCTGATGTTACAACGACCGAATATGTACACAGTCTTTGGATATTACAGCGACTACATCAGTTAACTGATGAAATGATATCTTCAGCTGTAGCGCATAAAGATCCCGTTGTGCGTGTTCATGCATTACGCACAGTTGCGGAACAAAAAGATACTTCTGCTGTATTATACCCTTTAATTGTAAAATCGCTGGAAGATAATGATCCTCATGTGAGAAGAGCGGCAGTTGAATTAATGGGTCGTTATATAAATATGAGTAGTGTAGAAGCTTTGGTGGATTTTCGTAAAAAAGTGCCTGAAGACGATTCTCACATGATATATACTACCAGGCTGATGTTAAGGAATTTACTGCGTGATGAGTCAATCATGAAAGCGGCAACTACAAAACAATGGCCAACTGAAGATGCAAAAGTATTATCTACCGTTTTAGTAGGTGTGGAAGCTCCGGCATCGGGCGTATTCATGTATAACTACGTAAAATCGCAGGAATTGTCAAAGGCTGATTTGCCAAAGGCTTTCAGGCATATTATCAGGTTTGTACCTCAGGCAGAAGTGAGTCAGGCAATTGCTACCGGAATGCAAAAAGCAGCCGGTGATCCTGATGTGGAATACCAAATATTCAGAAACATTAGGGAAGGGCTCGAAAGAAGAGGTGGTGGTCAAACACCACAGTTTAAGGAGTGGGGTAAAAAGATTGCTAAAGAATTACTCGTCAGGAACAGCAAATTTATTGGTGACTCAAAACGCTCGCAGGAGGTTTTAGATCAGCAGTATTATGCTTCATACATTGCAGGTGAATATAAAGTCAATGATGCTGTCGAGGAATTGATCGCTATTTTCAGCGACTCTTCTCTGATTCACAGAGATTATCTTCGTAGCGAAGCCTTAAAAGCTTTATTGAAGATAGATCCGGTGAAATATGCTTCTGTTGCTTTAACTGTAATAGAATATCCCCAATCTACATCTGACTTTAAACGTTATGCTGTTCAGGCGCTTGCCGAGTTCCCATCGCCGAGTGTAATTAAAGTGCTTGGGGATATAAAAAGCCCTTCACCCGATTTACAGCAAACACTTGTTTTGGCATTGGCCAGTTCATCAGCAGGAAAAAATATACTTTTTGATAAGGTACAAAAGGGAGAGATTTTTGCGCGTACATTAATTGATCCCAATACTGAAGAAAGGATAATGCTTAATATTACACCTGCACAGAAAAAACTGTTTAATGAGCTGACCGCTGGTCTTGAAGAGGTGGATCAGGAAAAGCAAGCTGTTATTCGTCAAAGGATAGCAGAATACAGTTCAATGTCTAATCCTCCATCTGTTACGGCGGGACATGCAGTGTTTTTGAAAAATTGTGCTATGTGCCACAGTATTGATGGTCAGGGTGGTGCAATAGGCCCTCAGTTGGATGGAGTAGGTAAGTGGGGTGTGGGTCCTTTAACCGAAAAAATTCTGGATCCAAACCGGAATATTTCTGAAAACTTCAGAAACTATACCCTTAAACTGAGAGATGGTAAAGTGTTGAGCGGTCTTTATAGAAGAGATGAGGGACAGGTGATTGTTTTTGCTGATGCATCCGGACAGGAATTTAGCGTATCCAAACAGGATATTGTTGAACGAAAAGCTTCTAAAACTACTTTGATGCCTTCACAGTTTGTGAATACAATTTCGCAGGATGATTTCTACGCCTTAATTTCCTTCCTGCTCTCAGAGAAATAATTAAAATACAACGATTATTATTAGCGCAAGTGTTTAGTGATGTAGTCTTAAACACTTGCGCTTTTTAATGCTTATTCGCTACTTTTGATTAATAATGAATATCAAAATCATATCTGCAAGTGTGCGTGATGGCCGTCAAAGCCATAGAGTAGCTTTATATCTTGAAAAATATATATTGGATAATCACATTGGTAATGCATCAATACTGGATCTTAAAGCATATAAGTTTCCGGTTTTTGAAGAGCGACTATCCAATATGAAAATTATATCTCAGGAAGTAAAAGATTTTGCAGAAGAAGTAAAATCAGCAGATGGTATCATTATTGTTACACCGGAATATAACGGAGGTTACCCGGCAAGTCTGAAAAATATTATCGACCTGTTGTACATGGAATGGAAGAAAAAGCCTGTCGGTATAGTGCCGGTATCTGACGGACCTTTTGCCGGCACACAAGTAGTGACTTCTTTATTATTCTCTTTATGGAAGATTGGTGTTTTTGTAACATCACCTGCATTCCATGTATCTAATGTCAGTCAGCATTATAATGAAAGCGGGGTGCCAAAAGATAAAGAGGTGACTGATAAAAGAGCAAATAGGTTTATTACAGAAGTAATATGGGCTGTAAATGCCAATCAAAAAATGCAACAACAATGAGAGTTGGCATAGCTACTGATCATGGAGGTTTTGATTTAAAACAGCTCATACATAAACATATCCTATTACTCAACTACGAGGTTGTTGATTTTGGCGCACTTACCTACGATCCTTTAGATGATTATCCTGATCTTATTGTGCCTTTGGCAAAAGCTATTCACAAAGGAACTGTGGATAGAGGAATAGCTATTTGTGGAAGTGGCGTAGGGGCTTGTATTGCCGCCAATAAAATTAAAGACGTTAGGGCATGTCTTATTACTGATCAGTTTTCTGCTCGTCAGGGAGTGGAAGATGATGATATGAATCTTTTGTGCCTTGGCGGAAGAATCACGGGTTCTTCGCTTGCAAAAGAAATCGTTGAAGTATTTTTGAAAGCTACATTTAAAACCGAAGAAAAATATACACGCCGATTATTAAAAGTCAAGTCTCTCGAGAAATGAATACAAAAAATCAACCAGCTGTTTTTATTATATATGGTGCTACAGGTGACTTATGCTCAAGAAAATTGGCGCCTGCTTTATATAATTTATATGTCGATAACAGACTGCCTGAACATTATGCTATTATAGGAACAGGGCGCACAGTGTTGTCTGATGCTGATTTCAAACAAAAGCTACTGGATGGTATTAATAAATACTCCAGAAGTGGTAAAGCCGACCCTGCAAAATGGGAAACTTTTTCATCTAATATTTATTATCAATCAGCCGATTCCCATAATCCTGAACATTATGCTGCATTCACTGATAAAGTAAATGAACTGGAAAAAGAATGGAATCAGAAATCGTTTGTGGTCCATTATATGGCTGTAGCGCCAAATCTCTTTTCTGTAATAGCTGAAAATATAGCTAAGAATGGTCTGGGCACTACCGATGATTGTAATCGTATTGTAATAGAAAAACCTTTTGGTAACGACCTGGAGTCGGCTAAATCGCTCAATAAACTATTAACTTCTCTTTTCAGGGAGGAACAGATATATAGAATTGATCATTACCTGGGTAAAGAAACTGTTCAGAACATAATGGCATTTCGCTTTGCCAATTCCATATTGGAACCGCTATGGAATAGAAATTATATAGAACATGTTCAGATATCCGTTACTGAACAATTAGGGGTAGAAGGACGTGGAGGATATTATGAAACTTCAGGAGCGCTGAGAGATATGATACAAAATCATATTCTTCAGTTATTATGTTTGATTGCTATGGAACCTCCTGTAAGTTTTAGTGCAGAAGAAGTACGCAGTAAAAAAACTGACGTGCTAAAAGCGATGCGTCGATTTACATCATCTGATATGAGATACAGGGCTATCAGAGGGCAGTATAGTGGAGGATGGATGAAAGGCGTTGAGTTGCCGGGGTATAAGGATGAAAAGGGGGTAAGTGCTGATTCCAATACTGAAACATATGCAGCATTAAAGTGTTACGTAGATAACTGGCGCTGGCAGGGAGTTCCTTTTTACATCAGAACAGGAAAACGTTTAACACAATCTGCATCGATTATTACTATTCAATTCAGAGAATTGTCTCATTTTGTTTTTCCTGAAGAAACAATGGAAAACAAACAACAAAACAGACTCATTATCAGTATTCAGCCAGAAATGAGTATTCGTCTGCAGGTACAGGCAAAACGTCCGGGATTAGACATGGTATTAAATCCTGTGGATCTTGTTTTTGATTATGAAAGTACATATACAAGTTACACTCCTGAAGCTTACGAAACTTTATTATTAGATATTATTTTGGGTGACCAAACGCTGTTCATGCGTGGTGACCAGGTAGAGGAAGCATGGAAATTGCTGATGCCGGTATTAGACACCTGGACAAAGAAAAAAAGCCTGAGTTTCCCTAATTATGCTGCAGGGTCATGGGGGCCCGAATCCGCAGAAGCATTAATAGCAGCAGACGGATTTCACTGGTTTGATCTTCCAATGAATGGAAAAAAATAAATTAATTTATGCAATTACATATTTCAGAGAATGCTTCAGCAGTAAATATCGCTTTAGCAGATTTTTTTATCGACACATGTCAAAAGAGTATTTTAGAAAAAGGTCATTGTGATGTAGTACTTTCCGGTGGTAATTCTCCAAAACAATTCCATGAATTGTTAGTTAATAATTACCACGATAAGATTGACTGGAGTAAAATTAATTTTTTCTTCGGCGATGAAAGGTTTGTTCCATTTGATAATCCGGATAACAACGGAGCAATGGCGAAAAGAACGCTTTTTGATCCTCTTAATATCAGTGAACAGCAGATTTTTTATGTAGATACAACAGTAGAACCTGTAGCATCTGCCAAAAAATATGCAGCAGATATCACACGTCATTTTGGTAATGAGCCTATCAGGTTTGATTTTATATTACTGGGATTAGGTGATAATGTACATACGGCCTCTTTATTTCCTAATACAAGTGTGCTGGATGAAAATAAGGCACTGGTTAAGAGTATTTTTGTTGACGAAATAAATGCAATGCGTATAACCATGACCGCTGCACTGATAAACGAAGCGGCAACAATAGCCTTTCTGGTATATGGAGAGGGAAAGGCAGAAGCAGTACATCATGCAATAGAAGGAGATAAAAATGTCCATCTTTATCCTGCGCAATTAATTGATGCGGAAGATGGAGAAGTGCATTGGTTTCTTGATACTGCCGCCGCCGCCAAGCTAGCTGCTAAATAAGAAAAGACTGCCATCCGAATATTAAAATAATACGGATGATATTAATACGTTGTGCATTCGCTTTTCTGCTGATTGGTTTTATTTATTCCTGTAAATCTAACAGGAAGAATGATGCTGTGCAAAAGCGAATGCCTGATTCATTACTGTTCACGCTTGAAAAAATAGCGGATAGTTTATATGCTCCACTTGCTATAGAGCATTCGCATGATGGCTCCGGACGTTTATTTATTGGGGAACAGGCTGGCGTTATTAGAATATTTGAGAATGGAAAGGTTATAGATACTCCTTTTTTAGACATTCGTAAAAAGCTTGTTCCTATACGTAATGAATATATGGATGTTGGATTGCTAGGCTTTGCTTTTCATCCCGATTATAAAAACAACGGAAGGTTTTTCGTCCATTATAGTGCTCCGTCAAATAAGGGATCGGATAATACTTCTGTGCTCGCTGAAGGCAGGGTTTCATTATATAATCCTAATCGGGCTAGTGATTCATTAAATATATTGTTGGAAGTTGAGCAGCCCGAATCAAATCATAACGGAGGTAATATAATATTTGATAAAGAAGGGTATTTATACATTGGCTTTGGTGATGGAGGCGGACAGGGTGACGTTCACGGGAAAGTGGGTAATGGTCAGGACATGGAACAGCTTTTAGGTAAAATTTTAAGAATAGATGTGAATCACCAAAAGCCCTATAGTATTCCGCCGGATAATCCATTTGTAAACAAACCGGGCCGCGATGAGATATGGAGCTATGGTTTCCGAATGCCCTGGCGAATTTCTTTTGATAGGGCAACAGGAGAACTGTTTTGCGCCGATGTAGGTCAGGATCAATATGAGGAAGTAAATATTGTTACCAAAGGAAAAAATTACGGATGGCGTGCCATGGAAGGGTTTCATATATATGATTCTTTATTGTTTACTTCTACAGCTGATTATGAATTGCCTATAGCGGAGTATAAACATCCGGAAGGTGTCAGTGTTACAGGTGGATATGTATATCGTGGAAAACAATATCCGGATCTTAACGGAATATACCTGTTTGCAGACTGGGCTTTTAAAATGTTTTTTCTCTCAAAAGATACAGATGGTAAATGGATAAAATACAATTCACGTTTTGAAGGAAAAGACGATAATAAGTTTTCTTTTAGAATTAATAGTTTCGGAGAAGATGAAGGTGGAGAAATTTATATAGCTGTACAAGAAGATATTGGAGCTATTAGTCCAACTGGCGCTGTATATAAGATTGGACTAAAAAATCAGAAATAAATCATTGCAAGCGTTCCGCATACTGCTTTTACCAGCATTAATCCATCTATTACAATAAGGTAGTAAAATATGTTCTTTCTTTTGTGTAAAGAATAAGCAACAATTAAAAGAAGAATAAAAGGGATAGTGTTTAATAATATTTTTCCAATACTGAATTGCCTCATAGTGGCGTAATAAATAAAAGAGCCAAGACCTGTTATGCAAAGGGGAATAAGGATATAAAAAATGGTTTTTCTTAATCCGGATTTTACTACAAAGGTTTTAAGTTGAAGGTTGTGATCTGCAGCATAGTCTTTTATGTCAAACATTATACATAGCACTGCTATGAACATTAAGTTTTTTATAAAAAGGAATATGCCTGTAAAATCAAAGTTATAATGGGTTGAATTTTCGATGTTGTAAAAAATGATAGGATAAATATTCACTATGCCAGCCCAGACAAATCCTATAATAAACGGTTTTAACCATCCAACTTTTCTGAGTTGAAAGTTTTTAAATAAAGTATTATATCCATAATAAAAAAAAGCAAAAAGTGCAATAATAACCAATAATATCCAGTGAATAATCGGAGTTTGTAATATTGAGGTCTGTTTTTTTATACATATGAAAATGATATAAACGATACAAATGCACAGGAGAAGTAATTGTTTCCAAAAAACAGATTTTTTATGAGTCCAGTACCATTGTGTTCTTGGGTTGGTCTGAGGATTAGGTTTTTCTGTTACATAGGCTCTTGTGTAATAAAGCGTCGTGGCAGAAAAAGTAAACAGGTAAAACAATAGAGAGTTAAGCGGAAATAGTTGTTGCATGGTAGCTTCGATAGTAAGTGCAACAACACATATACCATAAAAGTAGTTTCCGAAGAAAAAGTTGTATACCAGTGATCTTCCCATATTATAAGCTAAGCTATAATGTTTTAAGCTATTTTAATATGGATATAGAATATACTTATATTGTGTTATTCAAACTGCGTCAAATATGGAACCTCTTAAAGAGATGTTTAATAAAGTATATTATAAACAATTGTCTGCTGCTATTTCAGTTGTGGATAATAAGTTTGAGCAAGGTAAATTTGTCATGGATGTAATGAAGGGTATTGATGAATTATCATTAAATGGACGATTGAGGAATACTGTGGTTATGTTGAAAAAATATTTACCATCTGATTTTTTTAAATCAACAGATATTCTTCAACAAGTGGCTGAAGTGATGCCGGTTGGTTATCGTTCCCTGGTTTTCCCTGATTTTGTAGCACAATATGGAAAGGATCATTTTTCGCATTCTATGCGAGCGCTGAAATTTTTTACTTCTTTCGGCTCTTCAGAATTTGCTATACGTGAATTTTTAAAGATAGATATACATAGTACGCTTAAGGTAATGAATGAATGGGCAGAAGATGATAATCATCATGTAAGACGACTAGCCTCAGAAGGTAGCCGTCCCAGGTTGCCCTGGTCTTTTAAACTTGATGATATTATTAAGGATCCATCATTAACAGCAACTATATTAGAAAAATTAAAAGAAGATGATGAGTTATATGTTAGAAAATCAGTCGCTAATCATCTCAACGATATAGCAAAGGATAACAGCTCTTACATGTTAAAAGTTCTAAAGAATTGGAATATTGAGCATCCTTATACCAAATGGATTATAAAGCACGCCTGCCGGAACCTGATAAAGCAAGGTAATACGGAATCGCTTGCTTTATTTGCCTTTGAAAAAAATACCAGAGTTGAAATAAAAGAGTTGAAATTAAAAAAAACAACTATTCAGCTTGGGCAAGACCTGCAATTTCAATTTGATGTAATCGGTCTGAAAAAAACCAATCAAAAACTCGCTATAGATTATGTCATTCATTATGTGCGTCCTTCCGGTGCAAGAACAAAAAAGGTGTTTAAATTAAAAGAGCTGATATTGTTACCTAATCAATGTATTCGTGTCGTTAAAAAACAACTGTTTAAGGATTTTACAACAAGAAAACATTATCATGGAATTCACCTGCTGGAGATTAATATAAATGGTAAAAAAATGGCCCAAAAGGAGTTTAAGCTGGTTGTTTAATGATAACGAGTTTTTAACAAACCTTCCTGTTTCTTTCCCGTCCAACAGGTATTAAAACTATTGTTATGAAACAAAGCATGATAATACCTTCAACGGATAAAAATAACTATGCCGCGCTTCCTCCGACAATTACAAAATCAGATAATTCACGGGTGAAACGTTTTTTTCTTATAGGGTTTCTATTGGCTGTGATACTGACATCATGTACTAAAAGAGATTATGTAGCTGTTCCCACAGACCCTTATGATTTCATGAAAACCAGAGAAAAGGGCATAGTAGTGTATGTAGATTATTTTACAGGTAATTACATTGTTGATACCTATTCAGGATATGCGGTAATTGAATCTTTTAGTCAATATACCCCTCGGGAATATGATGAAGAATATGCTTTTTTTAGTAGTAGAGGTCTTCAGACAATTTATAATTGGAGCGGTGACTTTTTTTATAGAAACAGGGTAGTTGATTCATGGTTAAGATGGAATGATGCGCTGTATCTTATTGATCACTTAAGTTATCGTTAAACAGGGTATTTAATCATTTTTATATGTTCTATACCATCTTCTTCATAAATCTCTCCGGTCGCTGTAAAACCTAATGATTGATAAAATTCTTTAGAATACACCTGGGCACTTATGGTGATCGGAGATTTACCATAAAAAAGATAGCAGTTATTGATAGCTTCTGTCATTAATTTCCTGCCAATTCCCTTTCTTCTTATTGTTTTGCTTGTTACAACACGACCTATAGATATGGTATCGAAAGATAAACCGGCAGGTAAGAGCCGGGCATAAGCTATCAATTCTTTTCCCTCAAAAAACATTTGATGATAGCAGTAGGTATCTTTATTGTCTGCATCCTGGTAAGCAATTTCCTGCTCAACAACAAAAACCTCTAATCTTAGTCTCAGGATCTTATAAACCTCTATATTACTGAGGTCTTTAAAATGTTTTACAGTGCTTGTGTATTCCATATCAGATAAAAAAGTGGATACTTTTATATATTTATTTTGAATCCTTTAAGGAAGTCTTCTATAGTCATTCTTTTTTTTCCTTCTAACTGGATTTCTTTAGCATATATATACCCATCGTTACAGGTAAACCGCAGATACGTTTTGTTGTCCGTTTCAATTTCCCCCGGCACACCGGAATTTAATGTTGAGTATTTATCGGCTTTAAATATCTTAAGTATTTTATTGTTGAATATGGTAAAAGCTCCCGGAAATGGTGACAGGCCGCGTATCAGGTTAAAGATTTCATCTGAAGATTTATTCCAGTCTATTTTACAGGTGTCAGTAAAAATCTTTGGAGCATGTTTGGTTGTAAGTATGTTATTGTCTGTTTCCTGAGGTTTTTCTTCAACTTTGCCTCCCAGTAGTTTTTCTATTGTTTCCACCAATAAAAGTGCACCGGCTTCTTTTAATTTGTCATGAAGTTCTCCTGCTGTTTCCTTATCTCCAATATTTACTGTTGAGTGCAGGAGTATATTACCTGTATCTATTTCATGGGTTAATTTAAATGTGGTCACTCCCGATATTTTTTCTCCGTTGATGATCGCCCAGTTGATCGGTGCTGCACCTCTGTATTTAGGTAATAATGAAGCATGAACATTAATTGTTCCCATAGCCGGCATATTCCATACAACTTCGGGAAGCATTCGAAAAGCGACTACTATTTGAAGATCGGCTTTAAGACTACGCAGGGCTTCCAGGAATTCGGGGTCTTTTAATTTTACAGGTTGCAGGATATTCAAATTATGCTCCAGAGCATATTTTTTCACAGCACTCTCCGTCAGTTTCATTCCTCTTCCGGCTGGTTTATCGGGAGCGGTAATGACTGCTATAATATTGTATCCTTTTTTGACAAGCGCATCAAGAGATGCGACTGCGAATTCCGGGGTACCCATAAAAACTATTCTGGGATGCTCAGTAGCTTGAGTCATTATTCAAAATCTTTATACAACAAATATTTTTTTCTCGTCTTTTTGAATGCTATCAACTCATCCTGCCAGCTCTCGCGAATCAGATCTTCTTCAATTTCATTCCTGATCTGCTGTATTAAGGTATTATTTCCAGCCAGGCGATTAAAATTTGCGCCTTTATTAATAAAAAAACTGTCTTTGCCGGGAAATAATTGATACGCTTCTAAAAGCCACTTCAGTTGAATCCTGTTATTGACTTTGTTTAACACCTCTTCGCTGCTTCCTCCCAGATTCCATCCGTAACATAATTGATTTAGGAGTTTGGGGTTTTTAGCTCCTTCAATACTTCTTGGCGTAAAACTAAACAGTTTTTTATCATATGCAGGATGACCAAACACTTGAAAAGGCCTGTCAGTACCTCTTCCTTCGCTTAATATTGTTCCTTCAAAAAAACATGTAGAAGGATACAGGTATATTGAAGCCATATCAGGCAGATTGGGTGAGGGTTTGATGGGTAAAATATATTTCGAAGCATGAGTGTAATTGTCGCAGGGAATGACGGTCAGCGCCAGCTCGCCTTTTTTTAGTATTGAGGGATTTATCCAATTTTCACCTTTTAGCATCAGTGCATATTCTCCAATTGTCATACCATGTACTACAGGAATTTTTTGTTTACCTAAAAAGGATTTAAAGCCATTTTGCAAAACAGGACCATCTACATAAAATCCGTTAGGATTTGGCCTGTCGAGTAGAATAACCGGTTTATTAAACTCAATAGCTGCTTCAAAAAGATCCTCAAGAGAAGATATGTAGGTGAAAAAACGAACGCCTACATCCTGGATATCAAATAAGATAATATCTACATCTGATAAATCTTCAGCTGAAGGTTTTCTTTTTTTACCATATAAGGAAATTACAGTTATCCCGGTTTTAGCATCCCTGGAATTCTGCACTTTTTCTCCCGCATCAGCTGTTCCTCTGAATCCATGCTCCGGACCAAATATCTTGCGAACGTCAACCTTTAATTTTACCAGTGTGTCCACGAGATGGGTATTACCCACCATAGAAGTGTTATTAGCAAAAACAGCAATTCTTTTGCCTTTAAGAAGGGGCAGGTATTCTTTGATGTTTTCTGCAGCTGGAACGATTTTTGAGTTCTCAGGAGTACCGGGTGATTGCAAAGAAGCATTACTTGCCTGGCCGCACGCAGTGGCTGTCAGTAGAATATTGACTAAAATTAAAAAAAGGATACTTAGTTTATTCATGTTATATATTTAAAAGTAAACACTTACTTTCACCGCAAATCTCTATTTTTCTCATTAATAAACCCAACTGAATTACATGCAACAAGCAAAAGCTGGCGACAAAGTAAAAGTGCATTATCATGGTAAACTTACTGACGGAACTACATTTGATAGTTCTGAGGGACGTGAGCCGCTTGAGTTTACCATTGGGAATGGTGACGTTATTAAAGGGTTCGATGACGGTGTGACCGGAATGGCTGTTGGGCAGAAAAAAACAGTGCATATACCAGCAGACGAGGCATACGGACAAAAGGATAGCAGCAGGGTAGTAGATTTTCCAAAAAATAATTTTCCCGCCGATCTTACTCCTGAAGTAGGAATGCAATTAAGTATGACGAATGGCTCCGGTCAGGTAATACCTGTCGTAATTGTAGAAGTAGAAGAAGAAACTGTAAAGTTGGATGCTAATCATCCATTGGCAGGTCAGGATCTGGTTTTTGATATAGAACTGGTGGATATTGCCGGTGGCTCAAGGATTATCATGCCTTAATACTAAGAATTTCCAGGTATTTTTTATAGAACTTCCTTCCATTACTTGTGTAGTGGAAGGAAGTTTTCTATTTTGGCCCCAAATCCGTATCAATGAGATTCCCTATTTATAAAATCCTTCTGTTTTTTGCTGTTATCAATTTTTCTAATAAGGAAACATTTGCACAGGCAGATTCCGACTTTGTATCTCACCGAGCTTTTTTATTTGCCGATAGCTTATTAAAATCTTTTAACAACAGCGATTTCTCCGAATATGTTAATATCAGTTATCCTGGTGTTGTAAAATATTATGGAGGAAAACAGCAGTTTACAGCATTTATCCGACAGGAACGCGACTTAAAAGAATCATTAAACGAGCAGCTTCAGTTAGTACAGCTAATCAATGAAAAAAAAGAGTGGCAATGTGTAATGAAAAAAATAAATGAAAAAGTCGTTAACGGTAAGAACGTGATGGTGATTTCTTATTTGATTGGACAATCAAAAGATGAAGGAAAAAACTGGAGATTTATAGACGTGGCATTTAATTCAATAAATAACATAAGATTAATTATGCCTGATATGTTTGAGAATATTATTCTTCCTAACCGCCAGGTTGTTTTCCAATAAGCACAGTAAACAGTATAAAGCTGATTATTAATAATACACAGCAAACAATTGATGCTTCAAAGCCGAAAACACCTCCATGGAGTAGGGTGTGAGATTGTATATTTAATTTCCAGATACTGTCAAAAGATAATCCACTTACGGAAAAACCTAAGATCGGACCCTGCATCATGTTCCAGCCAAAATGAAAAAAAATCACATATAGTATACTCCTGGTATACATATAGGAAACTCCAAAAACCATTCCCCCTAAAAAAATATTGACAGCTGCCATCATGTTAATATGATTATTCATGAGATGAACAGCCATAAAGAGTAAAGCACTGGTCAGCAATGCCAGCCATGGATTGATCAGTGTCGACAGCTTTCTCTGTATCCATCCTCTGAAAATATATTCTTCTATAATGGCAAAAAAAAGAATGGCCATTATACTTGTCAATATATTTAGCACAGGAAAACTATTTATGCTCCAGTACACTCCCTCTGAAACATAAATAATAAAAGCGCCTGCACCCATCAGAAAAATTCCTGTAAGCAAACCCGTTATGGATAAGAATAGTTTCGTTTTATTTTGTTGACTGAACATTTAAAAAGAATAGAATTTCTATCTTGCCCAAAAATAGTTATTACATGTCGGATGCTTATCAATATACTGTTGCTGAAAGATTTTTAAAATATGTGACTATCGATACACAGAGTGATCCAGATTCAGCAACACAGCCATCCACGTCCAAACAAAAAGATTTAAGCAGGCTTTTAGTAGAAGAATTACTCTCAATGGGTATTGCAGATGCTCACCTTGATGAGTTTGGTTATGTATATGCCACACTTTCTTCTAATACAGAAAAAGATGTTCCTGTAATATGTTATTGTGCGCATGTAGATACTTCTCCGGACTGCAAGGGTGCCCATGTTAAACCTATTATTCATAAAAATTATGATGGAAGTGATATTATTTTACCCGATGATGAATCGCAGGTGATTGCTGTATCTGATCATCCATATCTTCAAAACAGGATAGGCGATGATATTATTACGGCCTCAGGTACAACGTTGCTGGGAGCAGATGATAAAGCGGGTGTGGCAGTAATAATGGATTTTGTTCATTACATGGTTAATCATTCTGAAATAAAACATGGAACAATAAAAATTTTATTTACTCCTGATGAAGAAATAGGCAGGGGAGTGGATAAAGTGGATATTCAAAAACTTGGTGCTTCGTATGGTTATACGCTTGATGGTAGTGAAAGAGGTTCATTTGAAGACGAAACTTTTTCAGCAGATGGAGTGTTGATAGAAATATATGGGATCAGTACCCACCCCGGTGATGCGGAAGGAAAAATGATCAATGCGTTAAAGGTTGCAGCGTCTTTTATAGACGATCTCCCTAAGGATAGTTATTCTCCGGAAACAACATCAGGTAAAGAAGGATTTGTTCATCCTGTAAAGATGACCGGAACTGTAGAAAAAGCCACGATAGAATTTATTATAAGAGATTTTTATACGCATAAGCTTTTGCAGTACGAGAATTTTTTAAGAGATAAGCTTGATGTGATCGTCAGCCAATATCCGGGGGCCCGGTTTACTTTTACTGTACAGGAACAATACCGTAACATGAAAGAAATATTGGATCAGTATCCTATGGTTGCTGATTATGCCCGTGAAGCTATTACCAAAGCAGGCTGTGCGGTAGTGAACAGAAGCGCAAGGGGAGGGACTGACGGATCGCGTTTGTCATTCATGGGACTGCCATGTCCCAATATTTTTACCGGAGAAATGGCTTATCATGGTAAGCATGAATATGTGAGTATTCAGGATATGCAGAAAAGTGTGGATACCATTATTCATCTGGCCCGGATATGGGAAGAAAAGAGTTAAACAGGTTTTATTTTTTCAAAGATTTTTATGGCATGATCTCTTGAGTTCTCAATGAACCAGGCATGAGTATTCATTCCACCACAAACCACTCCGGCCAGAAAAACATTTGGCATATTGGTTTCCATTGTTTCCCCATTATACGTAGGCTGCATAAGCTCGTCAGATGATAAATGAATGCCGGATTTTTTAAGAAAATCAAGGTCGGGTTTATAGCCTGTAGTGGCTATCACATAATCATTCGGAATGGTAACTTTTCCTGTTGGGGTATTTATATCTATTTCATCGACTCTTATTTCGCTGACAGATGAATTAAAATAAGCTTTAATGCTGCCCTCGCTAATTCTGTTTTCTATATCAGGTTTAACCCAGTATTTAACTCTTTTACCAATTTCAGATCCGCGAATCACCATTGTAACTTCCGCACCTTTCCGATAGGTTTCCAGAGCTGCATCTACTGCAGAGTTCATAGCCCCGACAACAACAACTTTTTGCATGGCGTAAAAGTGAGGATCTTTATAATAATGACTCACTTTAGGCAGATTTTCCCCGGGTACATTCATCAGTACAGGAATATCATAAAAGCCCGTTGCAATAATAAGGTATGTGGCCTGGTAAATATTTCTAGAAGTAGTTATTTCATATTCTTCTCCTAACACTTTGATGTTACTTACTTTTTCCTGTAAATGGATGTTCAGATTGTTAGCGGTAGCAACACGTCGATAATACTCTAGTGCTTCCGGACGGGTTGGTTTAATATTATTGGATACAAAAGGAATTCCACCAATTTCAAGTTTCTCAGAAGTAGAAAAAAATGTCATATTGATAGGGTAGTTGTATAAAGAATTAACAAGACATCCTTTCTCGATGATCAGATAACTTACTCCTCTTTTTTCAGCTTCAAGACCACATGCTAATCCTATTGGCCCACCACCTATAATAATCAATTCGTATCTCTGTTGCATATATTTCAAAGTTATATAGTACTTTCATTAAAAGAACTTTTATGGGTTTAATATCTTCTTATTGGTGGTTAATTCTTATTGTAATAATAATATTTGCCGGCCTTAAAACAATTAATCAGGGAACAGTTGCTGTAGTTACGATTTTTGGAAAATATCAGCGTATACTAATGCCTGGTCTTAGACTGATGATTCCTTTTATTGAGCAGATATATAAAAGAATTAGTATTCAAAACCGATCCATAGAGATAGAATTTCAGGCAATTACTGCCGATCAGGCGAACGTTTATTTCAAAAATATGTTATTGTTTGCCGTACAAAATGCTCAGGAAGAAACGATTAAAAAAGTAGCTTTTAAATTTATCAGCGAAAGAGAATTAATGCAGGCACTTACCAGAACAATTGAAGGAACAGTACGTTCTTATGTGGCCACAAAAAGGCAGGCGGAAATACTTGCATTAAGACGTGAAATAGTTGAATATGTTAAAGAGCAGGTAGATGCATTATTAGAAGATTGGGGTTACCATTTGCTGGACCTGCAGATTAATGATATCACTTTTGATAAAACAATTATCGAATCAATGAGCCGTGTGGTGGCTAGTAACAATCTTAAAGCTGCTGCCGAAAATGAGGGTCAGGCATTGATGATTACTAAAACGAAAGCAGCAGAGGCTGAAGGTAACTCTATAAAAATAGCTGCTGAAGCTGAAAGGGAAGCGGCAAGACTCAGAGGTCAGGGGGTTGCATTATTCCGTCATGAAGTAGCCAGAGGTATGACAGAAGCTGCTGAACAAATGAAACAGGCCAATCTGGATACGAATGTTATTCTTTTTAGCATGTGGACGGAAGCCATCAAAAACTTTGCAGAATATGGCAAGGGTAATGTTATTTTTCTTGATGGAAGTCCGGATGGCATGGAACATACCATGAAGCAGATTCAGGCGATGATGATCAAACAAAGTGGTTTGCCAATGTCGTAAATGAGTAGATAACGGTTGCAGGGAAAGAAGTTAATAGATAAGTTCCTGGTTATGCTGGTATGGTAATTTACGTTTGTTGCGATTTTTTATATAATAGACGATCACAATACCGATGATTACCAATAATAATACAATAAGCAACTCGCTGAGAGGATAGGTAGTAGTATTTGAGGGGGATTGAAATATAAAAACCAGTATGGCTGCGATTATTCCCGAGATAACCCCTGATAGTCCTATGTTCATCCATTTTATCGATGAAGTTTTGCAACAATAGTTTAATGACAACCAGATTACGCTGGTTATAGAAACAAAACAAATTACTCTGAAGAATAAATTTCCGGTAAACGTATAAGGAATGTATCCACGCAAATAGGTGGCTGCGATAAGAATCGCTGAAATGACAATGCCGGCGAAAAATCCTGTGACAGTAGCTTTTACCATGGAATTTTCTTGACGGTGTTTTTAAATATATGAAATATTCTTAACAACTTTGCTAAGTTTTTTTCGTAATCTTTACATTTTTAAAGGTTTAAGTAATATAATAGGAAACAGTGGATACCAGTTGATGGTACCATTTAAAACAGGACACTAAATGAATTTGTTCTTTCTTCAAATTGACACATCTGCTGCTGCAGCGGCAGCGAGCAATCTTGTTCAGCCTGAGCAACAAATCAGTATAATAGACCTTTTATCAAAAGGTGGCGTATTGATGGTGCCTTTGGCTTTATTATTTGTGATAGCTGTTTTCGTGTTTATTGAAAGGTTGTTATATATCAAAAAAGCATCAAGGATTGATGATAATTTCATGAATATTATTCGTGATAATATTGTTACGGGCAATGTGACAGCTGCAAGAGCACTTGCAAGAAATACAGTTAATCCTGTTGCACGGATTATAGATAAGGGTATTCAGCGAATTGGCAAGCCTATTGAAGCTATTGAAAAAAGTATGGAGAATGTTGGCAGGCTTGAAATGTACAAAATGGAGCGTAATCTGAATATTTTATCTCTTATTGCAGGGATAGCTCCTATGTTTGGATTTTTGGGAACCATTATAGGAATGTTTCAGTTGTTTTTCAGACTGGCTTCCACAGGAGAATTTACTATTCAGTCGATGGCGGATGGTATATATACAAAACTGATTTCTTCTGCTGTAGGTCTTATTATTGGTTTGCTCGCTTATATTGCTTATAACTATCTTAATACTCAGATTGATAAAACGGGTAATAAAATGGAAGTAGCCAGTGCTGAATTTGTAGATATTTTACAGGAACCAACAAGATAGATAGTATGAATATCAGGAAAAAATACCGGTCACATGCTGAGGTACACACAGGACCTTTAAACGATATACTATTTATATTATTGATGTTCTTCCTGATAGCAGCTACGCTTGCTAACCCTAATGTGATTAAACTGTCTAATCCTAAGGCGAAGGGTGATACAAAGACAAAACAAAATGTTGTAGTGAATATTGACGTACAGAAACACTATATCATTAACGGTAAACAAATTACACAGGAAGAACTCAAAAATTATTTACAGCCATTGATAGCCAAAGATTCGGTAAATGCTACTATTGCTATTAATGCTGATAAGTCAGTGCCGGTTGATGAAGTGGTGGCTGTAATGCGTGTTGCCCGCGAATTGGGTGCAAAAACAGTGTTAATGGTAGATAAGGCACAAGGACAATAGTGCTTTTTGCTGACAGAATATAAATATCTTCTGTTTCATTAATCAGCAGAAGCGTTAACCATTCTCTTTTTCCCCTGCATATCGGTTTTTACTATTGAAGAACTGAACAATCCGGCTACCTCGTCTGCGTTATTTTCGTGAGTTTCAAAATAGTATTGTTTTGCCGGTATATTTTTTATCGCCTCATAAAAAACAAGCGGATGCTGATCTTCTACAAATAGCGCAATATGAGGTTCGTGCACTAAAACATTATCATGCATTTCTTTTTTATCAGACAATGGGATATAAGGAGGATTACTAACTATATAATCGATCTTCGGAATAAGGTCTCTTTCGTGTTCCTGCAATATATCGGCCTTTATAAATTCAATATTTGTTTGTTGATCAACAGCATTTTTACGTGCAACTTCGAGTGCTTTTTCACTAACATCGCAGGCTATAACATTCAGCATGGGTAACCGTTTTTTTAAAGCAATGGCTATACAGCCACTTCCTGTTCCAATATCTAATACAGTAGCAGGCTGATGGGGAATGGTCTGTATAATCCATTCAACCAGTTCTTCTGTTTCCTGCCTTGGAATTAACACGTTTTCATCCACGTATAGTTTCATTCCAAAGAACCATGCTTCATGCAAAACATACTGGACCGGAGTTTTGTCGTTTAATGCAATGATGTACTCTTGAAATTGTTTTGTCATTACCGAAGACATTCTAACTGATTTGTTCAGTAAACGATCAGTTCTTTTCCAGCCGGTAATATTCTCCATTACAAGGTCCGCTATGTTTGCAGCCTCTCCGGTTGTATATATATGATATAATTGAAATAATAATTGTTGGTGGGCTTCATGAATAGTCATCACACAAACATAATTAAGTTTACTATTTTTGACAGTGTTAATGAATGAAGATCATCAATACATGTACAGATGCCTTGAACTGGCAAAGTTAGGTGCTGGCCGCGTAGCGCCTAATCCTTTGGTAGGTGCAGTACTTGTGTATAAAGGAAGAATTATAGGGGAAGGATATCACCAGCAATACGGTGGTCCGCATGCAGAGGTTAACTGTATTAACAGTGTAGAGGCTGAAGATCATCATCTGATAGCCAAGTCAACTATATATGTTTCTCTTGAACCCTGTGCGCACTTCGGCAAAACACCACCCTGTGCAGATCTGATCATTAAGTACAAGATTTCCAGGGTAGTTATTGGGTGTTTAGATCCATTTAAAGATGTGAACGGAAAAGGAGTTACAAAATTAAAAGAAGCAGGTATTGAAGTATTGGTAGGGGTTCTGGAAGAGGAATGTAAAGAACTGAATAAACGTTTTTTTGTTTTTAATACACAATACAGGCCTTATATAATACTTAAATGGGCAGAAACCATAGATAAAAAAATTGGATACTTTGGTTCAAACCGTTTACGTATAACTAATGCATTCACAGATAAAATAGTGCATAAATGGCGCAGTGAAGAAGCTGCAATTATGGTGGGTACTACTACTGCAGCACTGGATAACCCACAACTTACAAACAGGTTATGGAGTGGCTCTTCTCCGGTGAGAGTGGTGATTGATGCAGATCTTAGTCTGCCACATTCTTTAAAGTTATTTGATCAGTCAGTGGATACAATAGTGTTTAATACCATTAAACATGGACAGGAAGATAAAATATTTTATTATCAGATTACGAGTGAAGTGAGTGTAGTTCACCAGATAGCTAATGGTTTACATTATTTGAAATTATCAAGTGTGATTATAGAAGGTGGAGCCCATCTTATTCAGTCATTTATTGATGAAGGATATTGGGATGAAGCCAGGGTATTGACCAACTCAACATTAATAGCGAGGGAAGGGGTTAATTCACCTGTTTTACAAAATGAACAATTGACGGATATGTTCGACTCTTTTGGCGATACTGTCCGCATATATAAAAAGCAAAATTGAACACAGATTATTATTATACAATTGAGCGTTCAGGCATAGCGGAATATAAGGATAGAGGCAGTAAGTTTATTGCCTATGCATATCCTATACATAAAGTGGAAGATTTTAAAAGTAGAATGGAAGAGGTAAAAGCCCTGCACCCTAAAGCCACTCATCATTGTTTTGCCTATAGATTAGGAACTGATAAAAATAATTTTCGCTCCAGTGATGATGGGGAACCTTCAGGCACTGCAGGCAAGCCGATACTTGGACAAATAGATAGTAAAACACTGACCAATACATTAGTGATTGTAGTTCGTTATTTTGGCGGAACCCAGTTAGGTGTGCCTGGATTGATCAACGCTTATAAAACCTCCTCCGCATTAGTATTGCAATTGATACCCTCCGTTCAACGTTCGATCGAAATTGTTTATACACTACAGTTTGATTATACACTTGTAAATGATGTGATGATCGTGATAAAAAAAATGAATTGTTCTGTTATTGAACAGGATATGAATTTATTCTGCCGGTTTAAAATAGGAATTCCCGCTGCCAGACTCAATGAAACGCTTTATGGATTTAAAGAAATAAGAAATCTGGAAATAAATCCTCTTGTATAACTTTAATTAAATAGCGTGAATAATACTGGGATATTCATTTCCGATATTAAGTAGTTACGATTTTTATATATCACCTGTATGACATCATCCCCAATATAGGGCCGCGATAAGATAGAAAAATGAGGATAATGTAAAACATTATTAACTTCTGAAAAATGTTTTACTTGAAACTCGTCAAGCTTAGCTGAATGTTAAATTTAAAGGTGTTTTTAAACGACTTCAGTATTGGCAATTTTCATTTGGATTCAGTAATGGCTAAATCTTTTACTCACAATTAATTCTTTGCTTTCTTTGGAATAAGTATAAAAACCTTCTCCACTTTTTTTCCCTAAAAATCCGGCATTGACCATATTCGTTAATAGGGGACAAGGAACATAATGTGTTTTTCCCAGGCCGTCATATAATACATTTAAAATAGCATGGCATACATCAAGTCCAATAAAATCGGCCAGTTGCAACGGACCCATTGGATGAGCCATTCCAAGTTTCATAATACTATCTATTTCCTTAACTCCTGCAACACCTTCATACAAGCTGTAAATAGCTTCGTTAATCATGGGCATTAATATCCTGTTTGCTATAAAACCAGGATAATCATTCACAACACAAGGCGTTTTATCTAGCTGGTGACTTAATGAAACAATTGTATCAGTAACTTCTTTATCAGTAGCATAACCATTTATGATTTCTACCAGCTTCATTATGGGAACGGGATTCATAAAGTGCATCCCTATAACTTTAGCTGGTCGACTGGTGACTGATGCTATTTTCGTAATAGAAATGGACGACGTGTTTGAAGCCAGAATACAATGCTTGGGTGCTATGGCATCTAATTCTTTAAATATAGATAATTTAAGTGCTGTATTTTCAGTTGCTGCTTCTATTATTAAATCCACTGAAGAAACACTCTCTTGAATGTTGGTGTAAGTTATAATGTTGGCAAGAGCTTTATCTTTCTGTTCTATAGTTGCTGAACTCTTGGCGATTTGCCGGTCAAAATTTTGTGTAATGGATTGGATAGCTTTTTTCAGTTGATCTTCGCTGATATCCGTGAGATGAACTGTGAATCCGGCCTGAGCAAATACATGCGCAATTCCATTGCCCATCGTGCCAGCTCCAATAACAGCAATCTTTTGAAGCATCCTGATGTGGTTTTGTTGAGTGTGACAAATGTATTCAATTAATTTTTATTTACTTAAGTTGTCACAATATATCATACTGTTGTAGCTCTGCTTCGTTCGTACTATTTGAATGATGTGCCGGACTGTTAACTATAGTTGACAGTTCATATTTATCTCCATTGTCGTTTGACTATTGTCAGTGCATTGCAAGACTTGATACGTATTAGTATGTATTCTAATAGCCATATTTTGGTGTAAACTGATGTATATACTGATATATGTATTAAAACATCAGAATAATATATTCAACATCTAAAAATGGTCTGGATTAATGCGAATATAAAGGGAGGCTATATAATTCATAAGCGCCAGTAAAACTGTACATTCTCTTTTAGTTCATAAACCAGTAATGTAATAAGCTGAAAGAAGTCTTATACTAAAATATCACAATAGAGTAAAAATAATTTGTACTCATATAAAATATTACAACATGAAATTGGCTATTACAAAATGTAAACTATAGAGAAGAGAATAGCAGTGGATTAATTTTTCTTTCTGTAATCACCTCTTTTCCAGGCTTTAATAAACTCATTCCAGGCAAATGGGTTAAATATATTTTGTGGAGGAGCTTGTCCGTAGTAATAATGTCGTGCCGCTACCTTATTAAGATTTAGATTAGCTGATTCTGTACCGTCTCTGGGAAGAGTGCTGGCAAGTATTCTTCTTTTAGATTCTTCTGTATTTTGACGGGCAATCTCGTATTGATCGGCGGGAATAGTGGTATTAAGAAAATCCCTTTCAAATTGTTCGCGGGTTGGTCTGGGTCTGATTATCGTGGCAGGTAGATATTGAGTATCACTTACCATTAGCTGGACAAGACTATACTGGTTTCCCTCAATGTCACGCGGTATTTCAATCAACTTAGGCTTATATCCGATGGAAGTGAATTCAACAAGATCACCTTTCATGACTACAATAGAGAATACTCCTTCTTCATTAGAAATAGTACCTCTATATTGATTCTTCAAGGCTATACTTACTCCGGGAATTCCCTGGAGGCTATCGGCTGTCATTACTACACCATAAAGCTGAACCACTGAATCCTTTAGCTTTTCGAACTGGGCCATTGCCGACACGGGCAATAAAAAAAATATAGCCACTATAACTAATCCGAATGAATATCTCTTCATGCCTTTCAAACCTACGTTATTTTGTTTAAAGGGGTAAACTGAGGAACGTTAAAATTTTAACATACCCGATGAAGTCTTAAAGATGAGGTACAATGACTTAATTTTGCGGTTTAAATGATAAATCAATGACGCAGGAGAAAGTACTGGAAGCGCTGAGTAATGTTCAGGAACCGGATCTGGGTAAAGATATCGTAACGCTGAACATGGTTAAGGACATTCGCATTGAAGGGAACAATGTTTCTTTTACGGTCGTTTTAACAACACCGGCTTGTCCTATGAAGGATCTTATTAGAAATGCCTGTATAAATGCGGTGAAATTATTGGTAAATAAAGAAGCCAATGTAACGGTGAATTTTACAGCTAATACGACTTCTAATCGTACAGATCCTCAATCAGTACTCCCAAAGGTTAAAAACATCATAGCAGTAGTAAGTGGTAAAGGAGGTGTGGGTAAAAGTACTGTTGCTGCAAATCTGGCGCTGGCTTTTGCCAGAGATGGAGCAAAAGTGGGATTAATGGATGCTGATATATATGGTCCTAGCGTGCCAATAATGTTTGGTGTTCGCGGACAACGTCCGATGATGATACCCGGTAAAGGGGAGCGCGGCCTTATTGTCCCGCTGGACAAGTTTGGCATTAAGCTGATGAGTATTGGATTGCTGGTTGATGACAAAAGTGCTGTAGTTTGGAGAGGGCCTATGGCCAGTAGTGCGATAAGGCAATTTGTTACAGATGTTCACTGGGATGAACTTGATTATCTCATTATTGATATGCCACCCGGTACAGGTGATATACATCTCACACTGGTACAAATGGTGCCTATTACTGGGATAGTTGTCGTAACAACCCCACAGGAAGTAGCTCTTGCTGATGCTAAAAAAGCCATTGCTATGTTTGGTCAGGCTCAAATAAAAGTGCCTATTATCGGCCTGGTAGAAAACATGAGTTATTTTGTTGCTCCGGGAATAGAAGACAGTCAGGTAAACAGACATTATATTTTTGGAAAAGAAGGTGGTAAACGACTTGCTGAGGAGTATGATATTCCTTATTTAGGTGAAATCCCATTAATACAAAATATCCGTGAAGGTGGAGATGCAGGAGTGCCGGTAATGATGACTGATGATGAAACTGCGAAAAATGCTTTTATAAATTTTTCAGGAACGGCTGCCAGAAGTATTGCTATGCGAAATGCCAATATGGGCTCCGAAAAAAGAGCAGAAATAGTTGAATTATAAATTTAAATGAAAGATTTCCGACACAAATTCATTATCCCGGAACGTAACGGAAAGGAACAGATTTATTTTCTAGGCAATTCACTGGGATTACAACCACGCAATACTGCTGAAGCCATTGGTGAGATCCTGTATCAATGGTCGCACTATGGTGTAGAAGGATTTTTTGAGGGAGAAAAACCCTGGCTCAAACTCCATGACTCATTAACAGAGCCTCTTGCCGAAATTGTTGGATGTCTGCCATCGGAAGTGGTAGTAATGAATCATCTTACAGTGAATCTTCATTTACTGATGGCCAGTTTTTATCGACCGGATAAAAACAAATTCAAAATTATTTGTGAAGCAAAAGCTTTTCCGAGTGACCAATATATGCTTGAAACACAAGTGAAGCATCATGGTCTTGATCCCGACAAGGTAATTATAGAAGTGCATCCGCGTGAGGGTGAGTATATTATTCATCATGAGGATATTCTTGCCACGATTGAGAAACATAAACAAGAGCTGGCGCTCGTTTTATGGGGAGGAGTGAACTATTACACAGGTCAGTTGTTTGATATGCAGTCAATTGCTGCTGCTGCACATGCAGCTGGAGCAAAAATTGGATTAGATCTGGCACATGCAGTGGGTAACGTAGCATTACAACTTCATGATTGGAACATTGACTTTGCTGCCTGGTGCAGTTATAAATATTTGAATAGCGGTCCAGGTGGAGTTGCAGGAGCGTATATTCATGAGCGATATCATAATAATACCGTTCCGAGGCTGGCAGGGTGGTGGGGATATGAAAAAGAAACGAGATTTAAAATGCTGCACGGCTTTAAGCCTGTTAATTCAGCAGAAGGTTGGCAGTTGAGTACGCCACCAATGATGCTGTTAGCTGCCCATAAAGCATCTCTTGATATTTTTCAGGAAGCTGGTATGTCTGATTTGGTGAAGCAGGGCATAAAAAATAGCGATCTTCTAATTGAGTTATTAAAGCAGGAAACTTCCAGTAAAATTGATATACTGACACCTGATGTTAAAGGGTGCCAGGTATCTGTTCTCATTAAAAAAGAAGGGAAATCGCTCTTTGATCAACTGTCAAAACATGGTGTTTTTGCAGATTGGCGTGAACCCGATGTAATAAGGGTGGCGCCCGTCCCATTATATAATACTACAGAAGAAATAAAGCAATTTGCTAACATATTTAAAAAAATTCTCGCATGACAAGATCTACGCTTATTGAACAGATTCACTTAAAAAAAACATATTTATGTGTAGGTCTTGATACTGACATTGAAAAACTGCCTAAGTCAGTATTACATACATCATCACCTCAGTTTGAGTTTAATCGTCGTATAATTGATGCTACTCTTGATCATTGTGTAGCTTATAAAATAAATACAGCTTTTTATGAATCGCAGGGTGTGAAAGGCTGGGAAGCACTGGAAAAAACGGTGTCATATATTCCCAAAACACATTTTACAATAGCCGATGCTAAAAGAGGGGATATCGGCAATACTTCCACGCAATATGCTAAAGCTTTTTTTGAACAAATGGATTTTGATGCTGTGACTGTTGCTCCTTATATGGGGGAAGATAGTATAAGACCCTTTCTTGAGTATAAAGACAAATGGACGATAGTGTTGGGATTAACTTCTAACTCAGGAGCCCGGGATTTTGAGTTACTTAAAACCGGAGATAATTATCTTTTTGAAGAGGTGCTCAAAAAAACAGCATCGTGGGGCAATGAAGAGAACCTGATGTTCGTTATTGGTGCGACTAAACACGAGAAAGTAGGTCAAATCCGGAAATCTTTCCCCAATCATTTCTTTCTTGTACCAGGTGTTGGTGCACAGGGAGGAAGCCTGGAAGAAATCTCCCGGAGTGGTTTAAATAATGATTGTGGGTTGTTGGTGAATGCGAGCAGGGCAGTTATTTTTGCTTCTTCCGGTGAAGACTTTGCATTAGCTGCTCAACGTTCCAGTAAAGAATACCACAATCAGATGCGCCAGCTGCTTGACTACAGAGTTTAGCGATTTTTATTCATCCGGTTTGGTTCAGTTTTTGTTAATTGTCCAAATAAAAAATTCCTAATTCCACCGTTATGAAAATATCCAACATGTTCTTGGTAATGATCTGTTTATTGGTTGCATTTAATGCACAATCACAGATTCAGACAACTATCGCTTCTTTAAGAACTATTACAGCTTCTACAACAGAACCTTATTTTATTACAGATGCTGGTCGCGAAGGTGTTTTCTATTATGATGCAACAGACAGGTCTACTGCTGATAATGGAGGAACTGTTATTGTGAATCAGGGTAGCAAGCGTTATAAGCGTTTATATACCGGTTCTGTTGATGTGAGATGGTTTGGTGGTAAGGGTGATTATAATGGTAGGACGGGAACAGATAATACGGCTGCTATTAATGCAGCTATTGATGCGGCAAGAAAGTTTGAAACAGTAATAATACCCGCTGGTCAGTGGCGCATATACAGTAATATTACACTACCTCTTACTACAGTAAAAAAAATCAGGTTTGAAATACACGGCGACATTTATTTCAGTAAAGGAAGCGGGTTTATTATTGAAGGAGCATACCAGGATTTTAGAAGTTACGGCCTTATTAGCGGAATGAATTCAGGCGCTACTACAGAAGCAGAATATGCTGCTTATACGGGTACTGGTATTTATCTTAAAAATGCGGTGAACTGTTATATTGAAGTGAATGAAATAAAAGATTTTAAATACGGCATTCATATGCTGGGGGACGGTAGTGGTCCGCGTGCAGGTTGTCAGTATAATAATGTCTATTTTAATGCTATCCATTTTAATCATACTCAGATCAGAATTGAAGTATCAGGTTCTAATACACCGAGCTGGAATAACGCTTCTTACTGGTACGGTGGTCAGTTAGGGAGAGGGAAAACAGGAATATTTGGCAAGGGTGGGTGGTATGGTGTTACTTTTGTAAGGGAAGAGGGTAGTAAAGGGGCTCTTCTTAGCGGACATATGTTGTATAATATTGGTTTTGAAGGAACGGAGAAAGGTATAGTAATGGGTGGTACAGAATACACGTCTTTTACCAATATCCGGATTGAACCTCTTAGTACACGCATACCTTTTGATTTGGATCCGCAAACAGCTATCAGTACAAAATTTATTGGTGCTGCATATATAGACGATTCTTTCTTTGCCACAAACAGACAAGGGAATAATACAATTATAACAGGCACACCAATATGGTCGGGAGCAGTTAATTCTAAAGCATATATGGGTAGTGAAGCGGTTAGTTCAGCTACACCCAATAAACTATTAGTAACAACAAATAAGTACACACATACAAACTTTGTCGTGAATAAAGTGAATGATCTGATTAGTCAGACAGGTCAGTTCCCTACAGTACAGGCTATGATGTATCGTCTTAACGGTACGATTCGCTCAGTTGGATATAAGAAGACTTTTTTTCATGCAAAAACTTCAACAGCAGGAAGTCCCTTAACGCTTCCTCCTAATATCGGAATGGTTCGTGTTGAAACGAATCAGGCAAAAGTGTTTAAGATAGATTCCGGAGATCTTGTATTGAATGGTGAGGAATTTTTAGTAGAATATCTGTCCCCTCAATACCCAATCAGTTTTGTGAGATCAAATAGTGATGCAGTATTGATTCCAGCCAGTCAATTTCCTTCAGGTGGAACTTACAGGTGCGTATGGATAGATGGCGTATTCAGAGTGTCTAAAATAGGTGCGGAATATAAAATAGTAACCCAGGATGGTCCTAACTGGACTGTTGCCGACGGTACAGAAACGCATTATGTCAACTACCAATGGGCTATTGCTACGGTTACCCTTCCACCAGCAAGCTCCTGGCCCGGAAGAACAATTGTAATCAAAAACTTGCAAGCAGGTAAAAATGTTCAGATTGTAGGTATATCCGCAAGCGATGAGAGCATTTTACAAGGTAGGGGAGCTATTACCGTAAAAAGTGATGGTAAGACATGGAATGTTATAAGTGTATACAAACGCAACATTACGTACTAAGTAATCCCTTACTTTTGTAGTAATGGCTGCCCGTACAGATCTATTTACTGCACCTGATTATTTTTTTACCGATGATCTGTTCACTGAAGAACAAAAGTTGGTGAGAGAAGCTGTACGTTCCTATGTTAAAAAAGAGATTTCTCCAGTTATAGAAGAGTTTGCACAAAAAGCAGCATTTCCTGTTCACATTGTTAAACAAATGGGAGAGTTAGGTTGTTTTGGACCTACCATTCCTTCGCAATACGGCGGCGGTGGGTTAGACCATATCAGCTATGGTTTAATGATGCAAGAGCTTGAGCGTGGAGATAGCGGCGTAAGGTCTACTGCTTCTGTGCAGGGTTCACTGGTAATGTATCCTATTTACGAATACGGAAGTGAACAACAGAGAATGAAATTTCTTCCCAAACTTGCATCAGGTGAATGGCTCGGTTGTTTTGGTCTGACAGAACCTGATCACGGCTCAGATCCGGCAAGTATGACAACATCTTTTAAGGATAATGGCGACCATATTCTTCTAAACGGCGCTAAAATGTGGATTAGTAATGCTCCATTTTCGCAGGTTGCAGTGGTGTGGGCGAAAGATGAAAATAATGAAGTAAGAGGGGTACTTGTGGAAAGAGGTATGGAAGGCTTTACAACACCGGTGACACATGGGAAATGGAGTTTGCGGGCGAGTACTACCGGTGAATTGGTATTTGATAATGTAAAGGTTCCGAAAGAAAATATTTTGCCGAATGCTAAGGGAATGAAAGCTCCTTTAAGTTGTCTTACGAAAGCACGCTTTGGAATTGCCTGGGGTACAATAGGTGCAGCAATGGATTGTTTTGATACTGCCCTTAGGTATAGTAAAGAAAGAAATCAGTTTAATAAACCCATCGCATCATTT
>CAZQIQ010000026.1:46934-49362 GCA_964593835.1 uncultured Chitinophagaceae bacterium | reverse complement strand
TTTTTCAGTAATAATTCCCTTAATACGATGTCGTGTAGTTTGCACTTTGGAAGAGATAATAGCTAATTTTTCTCCCATTATTGCATTTAACAACGTGCTTTTACCTGCATTGGGCTTACCAAATATGCTTACAAATCCAGCCTTCATGAATGCAAGTTAATTCAATACTCGATTGTAACATTTTCTGGCTTGTAACAAGAAAGATGTAAATCTATTTGGAACGATAGTATTATTACCCTTACCTTTGCAGCCCACATCGCGAGGTAGAGCAGCGGTAGCTCGACGGGCTCATAACCCGTAGGTCGCAGGTTCGATCCCTGCCCTCGCAACAAAAGCTGAAATTCATTCATGTATTGAGTTTCAGCTTTTTTTATTTCCTTCGTTAGTTGGCAAAAAATAGGGTCAAATCTAACACTAGTTTGTTTTCATGGCTGGCATTCATTTACCAAATGGTTGTTCTTTAGAAACACTTACTGTTCATGGGTCAAGTATAAAATTGGGGGAATTTAGGTGACAGTGCTTTTTTGCTGATAAAATGTAAACAACACTTGGGCACGGAAAGGAACTGCTGAAATATTTTTTACCTGCAGGCACGCCGAATTATTTCGAACTTACTCATGTTGTAAAAGATCTTAAGGGGCTAATCATATTTTTAGAAGACAAGAACGAAGCTCCGCCTGAATATGGCGGACAAAAACTTCATTCAAATGGATTTTATCCCGATGTCAGGGTGCATGATTTTCCCATCATAAGGAATAAGGTAGAATTGAATATTAAGCGTCGGCGTTGGGAGATTCAATCCGGTGGGGAGATAGTATCACGCAACTGGGACCTGGTCATGAAAGGAGTACGAATCACCAAAGAGTTTGCGCATTTTTTAAAAGGAGCGCTTGGATAATCATCCGGCCAGCTCTCATTTGATGGGTAGACTTTATCGAATTGACGGCAAAACCTTCAACAACAATACAAACACCATATCAGCGATTACTTTCGCTGGGATTAATGTGATCATGCTACAGAATAGATGTTGTTTGAAAAGAATATGGGCACTCATCTGAGTATGCATGAGACTGCTCTTTCCAATGATGAGTTATATACCATTGTTACCAATAAATCAGCCAAAGGTGATAAGGGAGTGATCGTTGCCCTGATCAAAAGCACACAGTCAGATAAAGTGACTACTGTTTTAATGAAGCTCTCACAAAATCAAGAAAAAGAGTGCAGGAAATAACACTGGATATGGCTGCAGGGATGCATTTGATTGTTATACGATGTTTTCCGTATGCTCAAAAAGTTGTCGATCGTTTTCATGTGCAGCAACTGGCCACAGAAGCTGTTCAGGAAATAAGCATTAAATACCGGTGACAGGAACTTGAACTGGAAAATCATCTCATTGCACAAGCAAAAAAATCACAACACATCTATATCCCACAATTATTGCCAAATGGGGATTCTTCCAAATAATTGATTGCCGGAAGCAGATACATGTTTTTTACAGAGATTATCAAATAGTAAACACTGGAAATCAATAAAAAAAACATTAAATATATCACTAATTTAAAACTAACCGTTATCTTCATAAAGCTGATTCATGTATACTCAATATATAAACTTCGTAATGATTCGGTATTAGATTCAACATGTATAAGTAAGCAATAGCTCGTAATTCTTTCATGCATCAGCACATTTTTAAAACCTAAATTTTTTTTATGAAAAAGAACAGATTGCTTTTGTATGTTTTGCCAGTATTTGCCGTACTGGCAGTATTTTTTTTAACGGTTAAACCTGCAAGTAGCGTGGCCACAACACCAACTGTCCAAACAGTTGCTCCTACCAGTCCTGACCAATCCTGTGGTGGTTCATGTCTTTTTTTCACGAACTGTTGTAATTGGAATCTTGTCAATGGTGTCATGTCTATTTCAGGATCTACAGTGAATTTTTCGGCCTTTGCCTTTTGTTACCAGCTTTCATCGACTCCCCCATGGTCTACAAATTCGCAGATAGGAACAATATCTTCCACGTATCGACCAGCGGGACAAAGAGTTATCAATGCTACCACTTCTGGTGGAACTATAATACAGTGTACTATTATGCCAAACGGAGATTGGTATGTACAATATGTGAGTGGTCCAGCATTGGGATCAGGCGCTATGATCAGTGGCTCTTACTCACTTTAATTTCATCAAAGATTTTTCTAAAAGAAGGATGTTCCAAAAGCAAACGAAGCATTTAAGAATCGCTTAAACGACTTCTTGTTTACTTCAGGTATCCGAATAAAAAGAGGGTGTTTCTTACATTTGAGACACCCTCTTTTACATAGCCGAAATTCAATTCATATAACCCGAACCAGACACTTTGTTATTTAGCTAGCCACATAGGTATCCATTCAAACAACACAAATTTTACTACTAAGAAAATAATTTAAAAT
>CAZQIQ010000026.1:44433-46924 GCA_964593835.1 uncultured Chitinophagaceae bacterium | reverse complement strand
TAATCGTTGATGAGCATTATGCATGAAAACCATAAAGCAGAAATACCAATTCGTATTTAATACAATAGCTATTATCCTGACGCCATACCATTATCCCTTATTAATTAACTTTCCTTTTTTCAATTATATTCCACAACAAAATATATGCGCAGCATAAAAACGACAGATATTATTCTATTCTTCAACTAACATTTTTTTAATATCAGGAATTATCAAAAAAGGCATGATTTAACAGGAGAATCATATCGCTCAAAAATAATATTAAAGTATTAGAGCAGTCGATCCACGTATTTCAGAGAATGATTGGAAAATGGAAAATGTATTTGAAAGAATACAATGAAGAAGAATGAACTATATGGTTAGTTTTCAGAAAGAAAAACAATGAGTTACCATTAAGTTAGATAATAAAGGACAATTACAGTCTATATACAATATTAAAGAAGAGATAATGCTGATTAAATATTTATTTATTTTCTGGTGACACTACTTGCACCAGACGTTCTTATTTCGCCCTGTTGTGCATTCCCTCCATAAGAAATATCGCTGGCACCGGAAGCAATCGCAGAGATTACTTTATGCACTGTAATTTCTACTTCAGACGCACCGCTTGCTTTTATTTTACAATAATCGGCTGCCATATCATAACCTTCAAAACTTGACGCACCGCTTAAATCAAGACTCATATTTTCTGCCGACCCTTTCATTTCTACATCAGAAGAACCACTTAATTTAATTTTAAGTGTATTCACATTTACTTGCCCCTTAAGATCTGTGGCTCCGCTTAGGTCAATTACCAACTCAGGCATTTTAAGCTCACCAGCAATTTTAATATCGCAAGCTCCTGTAGCTTGCAGCCGTTCCAATGATTTTGCAGCTAAATATACTCTGGCTCGTTTATTGAAATTAAGTATGCCTTTATTGCTAAATGAAATTTTGAGTACCCCGTTTACGACTTCTGTTTTAACAGCATCCCGCAAATCGGAATTGGAAGCACTGACAGCCACAGCATTTTCATGGGAAGAGGATAATCTTAAGTCTATCGCACTAGATATTTCTATCGCATGAAAATCTGCAACAGAACGAGGTTCAGCATCCTTATCATGAAATACTAACTTTTGCGCCAGCAATACCTGCGAAAAAAACATTGCCAATACGATAAATACTACTCTCATTATCAATATTTGTAGAAAGACGAAAAGAAATGCTAAAATGTTACATGGTTAAAAAGTTTTTCATGTATATATTTGCATCAATTTCCAAATTTAAGGAAAGAGGCTTCATATTCCGGGGTGCTCTCCGTATAAAACGCGAGGGCTGAGATGATACCCGCTGAACCTGAACAGGATAATGCCTGCGAAGGGAGATGCAACACTTCATTACCATTCTCTTGGTACTCCAGGATGTGTGAGCTGGTTTTTTATCATAAAAATCATGCTATGACACAGAAACATTTTTTTTTATCGGCTTTGGCCGCCATGTTAACCGGTACAACTGTATTGGCTCAAACTGATGACTCTCTTAAAAGGGCAGCGCTTTTTCTTGAACCTGTAGAAGTAAAAGCTATCAGGGCGACAGAAAATGCGCCATTCGCTAAATCTACCATTACAGGAAGGGAAATAAAGAAAGCCAATCTTGGTCAGGACCTTCCCTATCTGATTAACCTTACCCCTTCCGTAATTATTAATTCTGATGCTGGTAACGGTATAGGATATACGGGAATCCGCATTAGAGGTTCAGATGCAACGAGAATTAATATGACCATTAACGGAATCCCGTACAACGATGCAGAATCACAAGGTCTGTTTTTCGTAAACTTGCCTGATATAGCTTCTTCAGTTAATGATATTCAGATTCAACGTGGGATTGGTACGTCTTCCAATGGAGCAGGTGCATTTGGTGCATCCATGAATTTCAGTACCAACGAAGCAAATACTGAATCATATGCTTCCATCAATAATAGTGTAGGTTCCTACAACAGTTGGAAACATACCGTTAAAGCAGGAACGGGTTTAATCAACAATCATTTTACATTCGATGCAAGGGTATCAAAAATATCAAGTGATGGATTTGTTGACCGTGCCTCGAGCGATGTAAAATCCTTTTATTTATCAGGAGCATACCTGGCAGAAAACAGCTCTATACGCTTCAATGCTTTTTCCGGAAAAGAAAAAACATATCAGGCATGGAATGGTATTTCTGAAACAGATCTTATCAATAAAAACAGAAGAGTAAATTATTCAGGTACCGAAAAACCCGGAACGCCGTATGATAATGAAACAGACAATTATCAACAGGATCATTATCAATTATTTTTTAATCACCGCTTCAATCCCAGATTAGAATTTAATACGGCGTTCTTTTTAACCAGAGGAAGAGGTTATTACGAAAACTATAAAGCCGGTGAATCTTTGGTAGATTATGGTTTAAACGATATTATAATTAACAGCGATACTATCACCACAACAGATCTCGTTAGACAGTTGTGGCTGGA
>CAZQIQ010000026.1:30301-44423 GCA_964593835.1 uncultured Chitinophagaceae bacterium | reverse complement strand
TGGCTGGATAACCGATATTATGGTCAGATTATTTCCCTTCAGTACAAAGGAGATCGTAGTTTATTTACTGTTGGGGGAGGCTGGAATAATTATGAAGGATTACATTTTGGTGAAGTGATTTGGGCGAATATTGGTTTCCCAGTTAAACACCGTTGGTATAATTTAAATGCTAGAAAAACAGATATAAATATTTATTCCAAATACCAATATCAGCTTACCGAAAAACTTGAATTTTTTGGTGATATCCAGTATAGAAGAGTTGATTACCGCCTTGATGGATTCAGAAATAATCCAACATTGTTCAGACATAATATTTATGACTTCATTAATCCCAAAGCAGGCCTTACTTATATGTTAGGCGGAGCAAGACTCTACGCCTCTTACGCTTATGCATCGAAAGAACCAAATCGTGATGATTTTGAAGCTGGTGCAGCTCAGCAACCTATACCCGAAAAAATGCATAATATAGAAGCTGGTGTAGAAAAGAAATATAAGAAGTGGGGATGGAACATCAACCTTTATTATATGAAGTATAAAGACCAGTTGGTGCCAAACGGACAAATTAATGATGTTGGAGCTTATGCAAGAATTAATATTCCGGATAGTTACAGAGCTGGAATTGAAATGATGGCGAATGCTAATTTCACAGACTGGTTAAATGTATCAGGAAACCTGACACTGAGCAATAATAAGATCAAAAACTTTACAGAGTATTATGATGACTATGATAATGGTGGACAAAAATCAAATATCTATTCATCCACAGATATAGCGTTTTCACCTTCTGTTGTAGGGGGATTTAATATAGCCTTAAAACCATTTAAGCGTACTGAATTAAATTTTATCGGAAAATATATTAGCAGACAATATCTCGACAATACATCCAATAAGTCACGAAGTCTTAATCCTTATTATGTGCAGGACGCCAGAATATCTTATGCTGTTCCTACTACCTTTTTCAAAGGTTTAAATATGATATTTCAGGTAAATAATCTGTTCAATAAAAAATATGAAGCCAATGGGTATACTTTCAGTTACCTCTATGGTGGAAGCCTCGTCACTGAGAATTATTATTTTCCCCAGGCTAACACCAATGTAATGTTTGCGGTAAACATAGACCTGTAGAATCAGGAAAGTTTCCACTCATTCATTCCACCAGAAAGATTCTTTACATTAGTAAAGCCAGACATTTCCAGAAGCATGCAAGCCTGCATGCTTCTGTTTCCACTTCTGCAGTAAATAATTAATTCTTTATCTTTCAAATCATCAATTTCCTCAGTTTCAAATCCCTGAATTTTTCCTAAGGGTAATAATATACCACCGATATTAAATTCAACATTTTCTGATGGCTCACGAACATCTATAAGATTTATCTTTTCTCCGGCCTGCATGCGTTGCTTCACTTCGTGCACTGAAATATTTTCCATATTAATACTAATATTCGTTTTGAGTTGTTGAATCTGTCGCAATAATAGGCCTGGATTTACTTAACCAAACATCAACTGATTGTCCTTGCCTGATTCTGTTAATTCTTTGATCATATGTCAACCTTTCCGGTGACTGTCTGAATACAAATGCATTTAACGTGTCTTTTACATCATTGTCAGGAACTACTGCCCCAACAGATAAACCTGTCGACTCCAAAACCATTCTCGCTTCAGTATATGTTAGAGAAATAAGATGAGGAACATTAAATTCATCCTGTCCCAGTCCACTGCCCGATACAAGTGTAATTCCACTGCCCATTGATATACGTTCACCCGGTTTTATCCTTTCCTGACCTATTCTCTGCTCTAACACTGCATTTTTTGCAAAGTCGGGACGGGAAAAAGTATCTTTTACTTTGAGTCCATATTGTTTTAACACCAGTTGAGCTGTTCTAAAGCTCATACCCTCCAGATTGGGCATTTCAATAGAGGGTGGGACTGCCCTGTTTATAGTGAGATATACTGTTCGGTTTTCCTTAACCACTGATTCGCCTTCCGGAAATTGTTTTAATACCACTAAAGGTTTAGAAGTATCAGAATAGATAGAATCCTGAATCTCTACTTCAAAACCCTGATCGTTCAATATTTTTTCAGCTTCTGCCAGTGTCAGATTATTCACTGATGGTATAGTAAGCGTATGACCGTGTCGAGTGAAATAATCAAGCGATAGTAAAAAAAGAAAGAGAATGAGAAAAATTAATACCAGACCAAATAAAATATTAACCCAAAGCGGTTTCCCTGTAATGAATTTGAACATGTATCAAATGTAATAAAAGAATTATTTCTGTTTCCTGGAAAGAGCATCTTGTATTAAAGCACTGTAAAATTCTTTTAATGTCCATCCCATAGCACGAATCTGCTGCGGAACAAGACTGGCTTCACTTTGTCCTGGTACAGTATTGATTTCCAGCAGATAAGGAACTTTTTCCTCTTCATTATAAATAAAGTCCATTCTTACCACCCCTCTGCAATTAAATATTTGAAAAACTTTCATAGCATTTTGCCTGATCACTTCAGAAAGAGCTTCAGGAATATCAGCTGGAGTAGTTTCTATATTCTGACCTTTGTATTTGGCCTCAAAATCAAAAAAATCATTGAGGCTTTTTACTTCTGTAATTGGCAATACTGTGATGCCCTCAGCGCTTCTAAACACCCCTACAGTAAACTCACGGCCGGAAATAAACTCTTCAACCAATACCTGACTATCTTCATTAAAAGCCTTTTCAATTGCGAACAAAAGGTCTTTCTGATCCGATACTTTGCTCATGCCTATACTTGAACCACCGCTATTGGGTTTTACAAATACAGGAAATTTTAATTGTTTTACGATATCTTCCACAGAAACTTTATCTCCCTTGAATAAATGCACTGACTTCGCCGTAGCAATACCACCAAAAGCTGCAACAGCAACTGTGTATCGCTTATTCATGGTGATAGCAGATGTAGCTGCATCACACGAAGTATAAGGAATATTATTGAGGTCAAGATACCCCTGCAACTTGCCATCTTCACCTGGTGTACCGTGAATACCTATCAATACTGCATCAAAAGATATCGTGCGACCATTTAAAGAAAGAGTAAATTCTTCTCTGTTGACAGGAATTTTTTCAGTACCATTTAAATATGTCCATCCATCGGGACGTATATCTATTTTGAATACTTCAAACTTATCAGAATCGATATTTTTTTCTATTGTAGCAGCACTCTGGTAAGATATCTGTGCTTCAGAAGAATATCCTCCTGTTACAAAAGCAATAACTGGTTTTGTGGCCATCAGGTAAGGTATAAATCAGATGTGTAATTTATCTTTCTTAGTCAATAATTCCTCAACCGTTTCTCTGTACATTTCATCGGGAACACAACAATCAACAGGACAAACAGCAGCACATTGCGGTTCTTCATGAAAACCCTGGCACTCTGTACACTTATTGGCTGTGATATAATAGGTATCTACAGATACAGGTGAAAACCTTTCATTTGTATCTACTACAGTTCCATCCATCAGCACGAATGATCCTTTGACAGTGGTTCCATCGGCAACTGCCCACTCCACTCCCCCTTCATATATTGCGTTATTGGGGCATTCAGGTTCGCATGCACCACAATTTATACATTCATCAGTTATTTTTATCGCCATATTCTTACGGATTTAAGGTTCGATTCCGTTTACTTTTGCATGACAAATATACAATTAATGACGGTAGAACATAAGATAAGCCTGTTGAAAAAACTCGGTGAATTCATTTTATCAGACGATGAGCAATGGCAAATTGCGAAAGAAAAAGCCTCTTATGAAAATGGATGGTTCACTCCTGCTTTCATCGATTTTCAACTTAATCATATTGCTAAAGAGTATTTATCACCTGAAAAGCTGCTGAACTGGGTCAGTCAATATCCTTTACCTCAAGGAAAACAAAAAACGATAGGTATTATCATGGCGGGAAATATCCCTCTGGCCGGTATTCATGATTTTATTGCTGCCTTTATTGCCGGGCATGCCTTGCTAATCAAACCATCCTCTAAGGATCAGGTACTGATTTCTACGATTGCCAATACACTAAAAGGCTGGGATCCGTCTGTTCCTATCAGCTTTGCTCAGCAGCTTAAAAACTGTGACGCTTATATAGCAACAGGGAGTAATAATTCAGCACGCTACTTTGACTATTATTTTAGTAAATACCCTCATATTATCAGGCATAACAGAACTTCAGCAGCCATATTAACAGGAAATGAAACTACCGAAGAACTTACTGCGCTGGCAGACGATGTTCATTTGTATTTTGGATTAGGCTGTAGAAATGTCACAAAGCTGATGGTTCCCGAAAACTATGATTTTCTCCCTCTCCTGGAGGCATTTAAGAAGTACAGTCACATTTTCGACAATCATAAATACAAGAATAATTACGATTATCAGTTAGCCATTATGATCATTAATAAAGTTTTTTATATGACAAATGGATCTATCCTGCTACAGGAGAATCAGTCACTATTCTCCCCCATAAGTACGCTCCACTATGAATACTACAAGGATAATCAAGAGGCAGCTCAAAGCTTAAAAAACAATAAGGATATTCAGTGTGTAGTAGGCAGTCATGCTCTCGCTTTCGGAACTGCTCAAACGCCTTCATTGACTGATTATGCTGATAATACTGACACATTGAGATTCTTGCTTGAGTTATAAAAACACTCTAATTTTGTCAGGATCTACGAAGAGTTTAGTAAATTAATTGTTAAACTAAACGATTGGTACTGCCCTTATTGCAGATTGATCGTTTATTTGTTCACAGGCATACATTTTGAACTATTTGCCGAGAGACAAAACAGTTTTAAAACAGTAGAAATTTTGTAATTGGCATCTTTCTCGTCAACAACGAGATTTCTTCTGATAATAAACCAAACATAAACGGATAAAACTTTTTATCGTTAGATGTTATGATAATCTGGTAAGTGCATGGATGAATATTATATTCACTTGTATCTTTAGTAGTGAGGGGGTCGATTGGGATAACATTTACATGAGTAGTTCTATCCAACCATTAAAAAATTAAAAAACATACGGATGAAATTAGGAAACACATTAGCCGTAATTGTTCTTAGTGCAGCTACAACGCTCGGTACCATTTGGGGTTATAACAAATTTTCTGGTGGAAATATTTCTTATAACTATCCACATACTTCAAATGATTCCGGCAAAGTTCCTTCTAACTATGCAGCTTTTAACGGTGTAACTGAAGCAAACGCATTGATCGATTTTACTCCGGCGGCCTCAAGCGCTATTCCGGCCACCGTACACATAAAAGCCAGCTCAAACAGGCAGGTTAGTAATAATTTACCCAGGAGAAGTCCCTTCGGACAGCTCTTCCCCGACTTTGACCTGGAAGATTTTTTTGGAGAAAGACAGCGCAGCCAGCCTCAGATGGCATCAGGTTCGGGTGCTATTATAAGCCAGGATGGTTATATTGTCACCAATAATCACGTTATAGATGGCGCTGACGAAGTGACTGTTACTTTAAGTAATAAAAAATCTTTTAAAGCTAAAATTATAGGAGATGATCCCAGCAGTGATCTGGCCGTTTTGAAAATTGAAGCAAAAGGTCTGCCGTTCCTTGTTTACGGTAATTCTGATGAAGTAAAAGTTGGACAATGGGTGCTGGCCATTGGTTATCCTTTAAATCTTGAAACAACGGTTACTGCAGGTATTGTTAGTGCCAAAGGCAGAACACTTGACATTAACAGAAGACAAAGTAATTCTCCGGTAGAATCATTTCTTCAAACTGATGCAGCGGTGAACCCAGGCAATAGCGGTGGTCCGCTGGTAAATACAGATGGTAAACTTATCGGTATCAACTCTGCCATTGCGTCTCCTACCGGTTCATATGCCGGGTATTCTTTTACTATTCCTGTTAACATAGTGAAGAAGATAATAGCAGATATGATGAAATACGGAACTGTTCAAAGAGCATATCTTGGTATTGAATATAGCAATGCTAACCTGACAGAAGATGAAAAGAAAGAATTTGGTGTGACTGATAATGAGGAAGGTGTAATAGTGAAGAATGTACCTAAGGATGGCGCCGCTTTTGCAGCAGGCATTAAGCGTGGGGACAGAATTATAAAAGTGAACGATGTTCCGGTAAATAATGGTCCTGAAATGGTCGGACAAATTGCTACTTATCGTCCTGGTGATAAAATCACTATAACCTATATACGCGATAAAAAAGAGTATAAAGCCAATGTAACCTTACGCAATAGTACCGGCACAATGGATGTTGTAAAAACATCTATTCTTGATAAATTAGGAGCCGAGTTGAGATCTGTTGGTAAAGATGAAGCAAAAGAACTTGGAGTAACCGGCGGTGTAGAAATCAAAAAGATAGGTGGGCAGGGATTACTAAGTAAAATACGTGTACAGGAAGGGTTCGTGATCTTGAAAGCTAATAATGAAAAAGTAGATTCAGTAGAGGATTTTCGTAAAATATTGGAAAAATCCAGCGGAAGTGTGAAAGTTGAAGGTATTTATCCTGGCTACGAAGGTGTTTATAATTTCATTCTTAATATGGGTAATACTAAATAACGAATAGCTATTCTGTTTTTTCCATAACCAGATAACTCCAGGGCTCCATTGATACATTAGCTATTGACGGAGCCCTTTGTTTTTCTCCGGTGAATACATTCTTATAACTTCCATCTATAAGCGGACTATCTATTGCCGCCGACTGAACTTTATTACTTAGATTAATTAAAACGAGTATTTGTTTTAATGAAGAAGATTTTACATAGGCCAGTACAAACTTATTTTGAATGGGATTTAGCAAGTTAATGGTCGCTTTTTCCTCTTTAAAAGAAGTTTGGAGTTCATGTAGTGTTTTATAAAAATCATGAAGAGTATATTCTCCATTCCATTCAATAATATCCTTTTCAAAAAACTTTAATCGTTTCTTATTAGGAAGCTCCTGACCGCTGTAAATAAGCGACATACCATTCCAGGTTGTTGCAAATACAGCTAATGCACCAGCTGCTTCTCCATATTTTTCATATTCAGTGCCGTTCCAGCTGTTTTCATCATGGTTAGTAGTAAAGAACAGATGACGGCAGTTTGGGTGAGTATTTTCTAAATAATGATGTAGTTGCAACCTGAGTTCTTCCAGGCTCGCAAAACCTTTTATATATTTTTCAGTTATACTCATCCATTTCCACGCATAACAACAATCAAATACATATTCATAATTAGGATCTTCAGTTTCTGCCAGCCAAAAAAGAGGACGTATTTTATCAAGATTTTTCCTGGCATCTCTCCAGAAATCAAGCGGAACAAGATGGGCCATATCGCACCTGAATCCGTCGATATTACATTCTTTCACCCAAAACTCCATACAGGCTATCATAGCGCGACGCATTTGATGGTCATAATAGTTCAGGTCAATAACATCACTCCAGCCATTTTTATCATAAAAATCACCGGCAGCATTTTTTTTATAGAAACCCGGATTAGTACGTGTCCAAACATGATCGCAGCCTGTGTGATTGGCCACCCAGTCAATTATCACTTTCATTCCATGCTCATGAGCCAGAGACACTAACTGCCTGAAATCATGTACTGTTCCGAACTCAGGATTTGTGGTAGTATAATTAGAACAGGCATAATAGCTTCCCAGCGTGCCTAATCTTTTTTCAATACTGATAGGGGTTATAGGCATGAACCATAAAACTTTAACTCCCATATCGCGAAGTCGGGGTATTGAGGCTGCAAATGCCTTAAATGTTCCCTCAGGTGTGTATTGTCTTATGTTTACTTCATAGATATTGGTGTTCATCGACCATTGCACAGGCTCAAAATACATATTCATCTTTCAATTTACGAAGGATTTGTTTCCGGCCAGGCTCAGCCTTATATTTAATCAGTTGCTAAGTCTGAAAAATGGCATATCTTTTTTCATATCTTATCTTTGTACTGTGAAATCATTTAATGTTCCCATTACATATAGAAGCTCTCTTATTACTGCAATAAAAAATAAGAGAAAAAAGGATGACAAGATGAAGAAAGATCTCAGTCCTACCCTTCTGGATTTTGGTTCATTGCAAATTTTTCTGGCGAGACATTTTGGATTTTGTTATGGTGTAGAAAACGCTATTGAAATCTCTTTCAGGACTATAGAGGAAAATCCAGGTAAAAGAATCTTTTTATTAAGTGAAATGATTCACAATCCCCAGGTCAATGCAGATCTTCACAGTAAAGGAGTGCGTTTTTTACAGGATACCGGAGGTAAACAACTCATCTCATTTGACGAGTTAAGCATAAACGATATTGTATTAATCCCTGCATTTGGTACAACCTTGTCAATAGAAAAAGAATTAAAAGAAAAAGGAATTACCATTGAAAAATATAATACAACCTGCCCCTTTGTTGAAAAGGTCTGGAATCGAAGCGAACAGATTGCCAATAAGGGATATAGCATTGTCATTCATGGTAAACCCAAACATGAAGAAACCAGGGCTACTTTTTCGCATGCATCATCTAATGCACCTACTGTTATCGTAAATGATATGCAGGAAGCTGCATTACTTGCAGAATATATTCAGGGCAAACTTCCTGCTGATCAGTTTTATATTGATTTTAAAGGAAAATATTCAGAGGGATTTGATGTTAATAAAGATTTACAAAAAATAGGAGTGGTTAATCAAACCACACAACTTGCATCTGACACACAGGCTATCGCCGATTATTTAAAACAGGTAATGAAATCATATTATCAACCCGATGATTTATCTATACAGGAATATTTTGCCGATACACGTGACACTCTATGTTATGCTACTAATGATAATCAGGGAGCCGTAATAAGTCTGTTACATACAACTGCAGATCTGGCTATTGTAGCTGGTGGATATAATTCATCAAATACCACGCATCTGGTTGAGTTAGCTGAAAAAAAACTACCCACCTATTTTATCAATTCAGCTGAAAAAATACTTTCTGCTAAAGACATCCTTCATTATAACTACCATACAAAACAGGAAATACTTACATCTGATTATATCCCCTCAAAAGAGCCCGTGAGGGTTTTAATGACCAGTGGAGCATCCTGTCCGGATGCTGTGGTGGAAAGCATTATTAATAAACTGGTGGGATTTTATGGCAAAGAAAAAGAACTGAAAGAGTTGATTCACTCTTTCAGTTAATTATTAAACCATTTTAAATGTTTCGAGGAACTTAGTATTAAAGTTTCCCTTAATAAAGTTTTCGTTCTTCATAAGTTGTAAATGAAACGGAATCGTAGTTTTGATTCCTTCGATAACATATTCACTTAATGCACGGCTCATCGTATTAATAGCTTCTTCCCTGGTTCTAGCCACTGCAATGATTTTAGCGATCATCGAATCATAATATGGTGGAATGGTATATCCGGCATATACGTGAGAGTCTACTCTTATTCCATGTCCTCCGGGCTGATGAAGTACTAAAATTTTACCTGGTGAAGGCCTGAAATCATTATATGGATCTTCAGCGTTAATACGGCATTCTATTGCATGTCCCTGAGGCTCATAGTCCTGGCCACTGATCGCTTCACCTGCTGCAATTTTTATCTGCTCCTTAATTAGATCAAAATTAGTTACCTCTTCGGTTACGCAATGTTCTACCTGAATCCTGGTATTCATTTCCATGAAATAGAAATTGCGATGTTTATCTACCAGAAATTCTATGGTACCTACACTTTCATATCCAATAGCAGCAGCAGCTTTTTTTGCAGCCTCGCCCATCTGTTGGCGAAGCTCAGGCGTAATGAAAGGAGAAGGTGATTCTTCAACAAGTTTCTGATGTCTTCTTTGGATTGAACAATCTCGCTCACTCAGATGACAAACAGTGCCATATCTGTCACCGGCTATCTGTATTTCTATATGTCGAGGTTCCTCTACAAATTTCTCCATGTAGATGCCATCGTTCTTAAATGCCGCGGCAGCTTCCGCTTTAGCCGTTTCATAATTTTTGGACATCTCCTCTTCACTCCATACTACTCGCATCCCTTTTCCACCGCCACCTGCTGTAGCTTTTAATATAACAGGATAACCTACTTCTTTTGCTAGACTTTTGGCTTCTTCCACAGACTCCAGTAAACCTTCTCCACCGGGGATAACAGGCACCCCCGCTTTGATCATGGTTTCCTTTGCTGTCATCTTATCTCCCATTGATCGTATCTGCTGGGGAGTAGGTCCGATGAATTTAATATTATGTTCTCCGCATATTTCAGCAAACTTTGCATTTTCTGCCAGAAAACCATAACCTGGATGAATAGAATCTGCGTTGGTAATTTCTGCCGCAGCCATAATGTGCGGGATATTAAGATATGATTCGGAACTCGCCGGTTTGCCTATACAAACTGCTTCATCAGCAAACTTAACATGCAAACTATCTTTATCAGCCGTGGAATATACAGCTACTGTTTTAATACCCATTTCCCTGCAGGTACGGATGACCCGTAACGCAATTTCTCCACGATTGGCTATCAATACTTTTTTAAACATTCTGTTGTAAAACGTTTGGTGAATTCTAGGATACGTTAGGATGGATCAACTAAAAATAATGGTTGATCATATTCAACAGGAGAAGCATCGTCTACAAGTACTTTTACCACTTTGCCTTTCACTTCACTTTCAATTTCATTGAATAATTTCATTGCCTCAATAATACATACCACTTTACCTGGAGTTATTTCATCGCCCACTTCTACAAATACAGGTTTACCAGGTGATGAGCTTCTGTAGAAGGTCCCAATCATCGGACTTTTAATAGTTATAAGATTATCCGTAGCAGCTTCACTTGTTTTTGGCTTTTCTGCAGCAGGGCTACCGGAAGCTGACGGCTGTGAAGGAGCCTGAGGTAAAGAGTACGCAGGCTGTATAACCTGAGATGGTGCAGCAGCTAGTACATGTTGCACAGGTTCTTCTTTTTGTTTAATGGTAAGTTTAAATCCTTTTTCTTCAATTGAAACTTCACCTATATTGGATTTGTTGACCATCTTGATCAACTCCTGAATTTGTTTAAAATCCATTTGCAATGGGTTTTTAGTAATGATTTCGCGAAACAAGTAACTAAGATAAGGAGTTATTCCATTCTTAAGCATTAATACAGCATGTATCTGCTACTATGGAAACACACAATATTTTTATTTTACTCTTTCTACGTATTCTCCGGTTTTGGTATTTACCCTTATTTGTTCACCCTCATTTACGAACAGCGGAACGTTCACTGTTGCACCTGTTTCTACCGTAGCAGGCTTCAGCGTACGTGTAGCCGTATCCCCTTTTAATCCCGGTTCAGAATAGGTTACCAGTAACACTATTTTATCAGGTAGTTCCACACTCATTGGCTGCTCGGTTTCAGTATTCACTAATACAGAAACCTCCTGACCATCTTTTAGAAACTGAGGAGCATCTACAAAACTTTCTGCAAGAGTCACCTGTTCAAAGGTTTCATTATCCATAAATGTATACCCAACATCATCTTTATACAGAAACTGATAATCCTTCTTCTCCACTCTTACAGGGTAGATAGTATCTCCCGAATTCCATGTATGTTCAATAGATCGTCCGTTGTCGACCCCTTTCATTTTTGCCCATACTTTAGCTGCAGCGCGAGCTGTTTTATTTTGTCCAAATTCTACTACTGAGTAGAGGTTGCCATCCAGTTTAAGGATCATACCCCTGCTGATATCGGCTGTAGTTGCCATAATTATTAAACTTTTAAATGAGAGCTATTTTATCAATGGAGAGCAAAGGTAAGGGTAACAATTAATACATTTGTGCATCAAATGCTGTCAGATGAGGCATCTACGTAAAAAAATTATTACTATTAGTTCAGCCAGATATTTTATGTAATAGTCTGTAAGCGATTGAAAAACAAAACTTTTATAGATGAAAAACCTGACTACTCTTTTCATTGGCCTATTTTCCGCTTGTATTGCATTGGCACAGAATGAAATACCTTTTTACAAACAAAATCCGGATATTCCCTTATTTCAGCTTCAGCTTGTCAACAATTCGACCTATTCATCTACAGCATTAAAAAAAAACCGTCCTACGACAATCATGTATTTTAGTCCAGGTTGCGATCATTGTATAAAACAATTTGAAAACATGGTTAAAAACATGCAACAGTTTAAGGATATACAGATAGTAATGGCTACTTATCAGCCTATGGAAGAGCTAATCGACTTCTATCAAAAGAATAAGCTGGAAAAATATGCCAATATTATTATCGGGAGAGACCTTAATTATTTTCTTCCTCCTTATTATAAAATGGCCAATCTGCCCTACTTCGCGTTCTATAATAAGTCCGGCAAGTTTACAGCCGTTCATGAGGGAAACATCAGTATTGAAAAGATGCTCAAAAATTTGCAGCAATAGTTGTATTAAAAATCATTCCTCAATATTTTATCCAGATATACTGACAGATAGTTTAAGTTTACCCAATTCTCCTACTCCTTAACATATTTTTGGTGTTTACACTTAGCTATTTTTAAAACCACCCAGATTATCTATTTTACAGTTTAATATATCACTTATTTAATACATTCTTCATGAGATACCTTCTGTTAATTCTTGCCATGTCCTTTCATTTCATTGGTTATACTCAAAACTGTCAGGGGTATTATTTTCTCCAGGATAACAAATCTATAGAGATGGAGATTTACAATAAAAAAGGCAATCTTACAGGTAAACAGGTAGTAAATGTAACAAACCTTCAATCAGATGGAGAAAAGACCACTGCAGAACTGGATATCGTTTCGTTTGATAAGAAAGGTAAAAAAGAAGGGTCTGCTAAAAGTAGCGTACAATGTATTGGTGGAGCAATTCTTATAGATATGAAAATGAATTTCCCTGCGCAACAGGGCGGACCGAAATTCAGTATACAGTCAGACAATAGCAAGGTATACATGGAGTATCCATCCACGATGGAAGTGGGTGATCAATTAAAAGATGCTTCTATTAATCTGGAAATGTCTTCCGACAATGGTCTCCAACAAACAGTGAATATGGATATCACCAAAAGATCAGTTATAGCCAAAGAAAATATTGTCTCCCCCGCAGGAACATGGGAGTGTTACAAAATCACTCAGCATTATGCTATGAACATAAAAACAATGGGAATTGGCATCCCAATGAACTATGAGGTTACTGAATGGTTTTCCCCCGGCTTTGGCGTGATAAAAACCGAAAGTAAACACGGAAGTACATTAATTGTTGGTATAAAATAATACTATTGTTTTTCACAATCCAACAGTTCCCAAAATTCTCTGACGCGATTATCCCAGCTGTTTAACATAGCTTTTTCCAGACGCTGATGTTTTTTATGTATATCATCTTCCAGTATAGCTGTATCTATTAGTGTTATAAAGGAATCATGATCGGTACTGATATAAGAAACATCTTTAAAAGAAATTATATCTTCTGAAAAATCAGTGGACACAACCGGTTTTCCTGCAGCCAAATACTCATTTATCTTAAGAGGATAAATACTGTTTGTAAGTACATTTTTCTTATATGGAATAATACAGCAATCAAAACACTGCAAATACATCGGTAATTCTTCAATCTTTTTGGGGCCAATAAAAACTACATTATTAAGTAAGTGCAAACCTGCTTGCTTATGTTCTTCCCCGTAAGTAGGTCCAATAAGACAAATCACTTTATCAATATGGTGTAATGCTATTTTTTTTAATAAGGCAAAATCTGTCCGGTATTCAATGCTCCCTGTAAAACCAATAATCTTTTTATCAACAGGCATATCATAGGGCCTTGGAAGATCATTCGCAAAAGCGGTTTTAAACAGCTGTATATCGGCTGCATTAGGATGAAAATAAACATTTGGGGAAAATGCAGATTTCAGTCTGGTGAGTTCCATTGAAGTACATAAGGTAATATCTGCATTACTGATAATCTCTTCTTCCAGACGTATACCGTGCTTACGGGTATACTCCACCTGAGACATGTCATCCATACATTGATAAACAAACTTTAAAGGTTTTATATCCTCTGGAATCTTGCGTAAAAAGTATGGGTCAAAAAAATTAATATATATATATTGTTGCACATCCATTTCTTTAATAATGGTTCTTAAAGTGCGCAACAAGACTGAG
>CAZQIQ010000026.1:25977-30291 GCA_964593835.1 uncultured Chitinophagaceae bacterium | reverse complement strand
GACAATCGATTGTACAACGCTCCCTGATTAATAAAATTAATAGGCAGAGTCAATGGTGGTGTAACAACAAACACATTTCCATCACGATAAGGTTTTTTATTCAGAACTTTTTTTTCTGTAATCAGATCTTTCCAAGAATATGGATGTTCAATAAAAAATACACGATGTTTTTTAGCAAAAGTTTTTGCAAGTGCTACAGCAGGAGATGAAATAGGAGAATTCCATCTTGATAGTGACAAACAAATAATATCAATAGTGTTATTCAAATATAAATTCTCCTGCATAATCAGCAAACAAAGGCAGTTGTTGATCTTTATCTGAAACTACGGCTTTATTTGCAGGAATTTGCCAGTCAATCGATAAAAATGGATCATTATAGATAATACCCTTTTCACTGGTTTTATTGTAGAAGCTATCGCATTTATACATTACATCAGCTTTTTCACTGATCACCGAAAAACCATGAGCAAAACCTTTTGGAATAAATAGTTGCAAATTATTTTTTGCTGAAAGCTCAATAAAAAATGTTTTCCCATACGTAGGCGATCCCCTTCTGAGATCAAGAGCTACGTCGATAATCGCTCCATAAAGCACTCTTACAAGTTTGGTCTGGGCAAAAGGCGGAGTCTGATAATGTAACCCTCTTATTACCCCGTAAGTAGAACTGCTTTGGTTGTCCTGAACGAACCTGATATCTATATTATGCTGATGAAATGCTTTTTCATTAAAAGACTCAAAAAAGTATCCTCTGCTATCTTCAAACAAAGAAGGTTCTATTACCATAAGACCAGGAAACGATGTTGAAGTAAATGTCATTCCCTATCTGTTTAAATACTGCTGTTGATAATATTGCTGATAATCGCCCGATGTCACATTTAGAACCCATTCATCATTATCCAGATACCATTGAATGGTTTTTTCCAGACCATCTTCAAATGATATCGAAGGCTGCCAGCCCAGTTCATTTTTTATTTTACTGGCATCGATGGCATATCTCAAATCATGACCCGGTCTGTCGGTTACATACTGAATAAGATGATCAGATGCCCCTGCTGGCCTGCCAAGTTTTTGATCTGTAATTTTGATAATCAGTTTAACAAGATCAATATTTTTCCATTCGTTTGATCCTCCCACATTATATTTTTCACTTACCCGACCCTGATGAAAAATAAGATCTATAGCCCTTACATGATCTTTCACCCATAACCAATCTCTTATATTTTCTCCTTTACCATAAACAGGAAGAGGTTTATTATTCCTGACATTATTAATCATCAGCGGAATCAGTTTTTCAGGAAAATGAAAAGGACCATAATTATTACTACAATTAGAAATCACCACTGGTAAACCATATGTATGATAATACGCCATAACAAAATGATCTGATCCGGCTTTTGATGCTGAATAGGGCGATCTGGGATCATAGGGAGTTTCCTCAGTGAATAAACCCTCTTCTCCAAGTGAACCATATACTTCATCTGTAGAAATATGATAAAACAGCTTTCCTGCTGTATTATCCTTCCAGTGTTTTCTACAGGAATTTAATAACGTAACGGTACCTAATACGTTGGTTCTGACAAAAGCCAGCGGATCAACAATAGAACGATCAACATGACTTTCAGCAGCAAAATGCAGTACAGCATCAAAATCATATTTTTCAAAAAGAAGATCTACCAGTTGTTCATTACTGATATCTCCTTTTTCAAAAACATAATTATCGGCCTTTTCTGTATCCTTTAGATTTTCAAGATTACCGGCATAAGTTAAAGCGTCCAGATTAACAATTCTGTACTCTTTGTATTTATGTACAAAGTACCTTACAGCATGAGAGCCGATAAATCCTGCTCCTCCGGTAATCAGTAAGTTTCTTTTGTAATGCATTAGAGACTCCAGTATTTCCTACTTTTTATTTTATTTCTGTAGAGTCCTTTCAGATCCGCAATAATTGCCTGAGGCTTGGTAATACCTGCAAAATAGTTATCTTCTAATTCGAGATATGGTTTATGAGGAACCGTAACGATAACAGCATCATAATCTTTACCTTCTTTCTTACAAAGCTTTAACCCATATTCTTCGTGCACTTCATCGCCCTCAGCATAAGGATCTTCAACATCCACTTGTATATTAAAAAGTAATAATTCTTTTACAGTATCTATAATTTTTGAATTCCGGATATCACTTACATTTTCTTTAAACGTAACGCCTTTAACCAACACACGAGGTTCATTCGAATTCTTGAGTACATGTGTGATAATTTTCCTCGCCACATATTTAGCCATATCATCATTGATATAACGACTGGATGAAATCACTTTAGATTCATAACCGAGCGCTGCCGCTTTATAGGTAAGATAATAAGGATCGACACCTATACAGTGACCACCTACCAAACCTGGCTGAAACTTCAGAAAGTTCCATTTTGTACCTGCTGCCTCTATTACATCGAATGTATTTATTCCCATTCTGTCGAAAATGAGAGACAACTCATTCATCAATGATATATTAAGGTCACGTTGTGTATTTTCTACTATTTTAGAAGCTTCAGCCACCTTGATTGTACTGGCGCGATGCACTCCCGCGTCTACTACCAGTTCGTAAATTTTAGCGATCTCTTCTAATGATTGCTCATCACAACCAGATACCACCTTTACTACGGTTCTGAGTGTATTTTTTTTATCACCAGGATTAATACGTTCTGGAGAATATCCCAACTTAAAATCAGTGCCCATTTTCAGACCTGATATTTTTTCTAAAATAGGAAGACAATCTTCTTCGGTACAACCCGGATAGGTTGTTGATTCATATACCACATAATCTCCTTTCTTTAAAACTTTTCCTACAGTAGTAGAAGCGCCGATCAGCGGCTTAAGATCAGGCACATTGTGATCATCAACAGGAGTAGGTACGGCTACTACAAAAAATTTCGCTTCTTTTAATATTTCCAGATCGTCTGTAAATACAATATCTCTTCCCTCGAACTCTTTTGGATCCACTTCTTTACTTGGATCCTGCGCATTACGCATCATCGCCACACGCCTGGCATTAATATCAAAACCTATAACGGATATTTTTTTAGCAAATTCCAGAGCAATTGGCAAACCCACATACCCTAATCCAATTACAGCCAATTTTGCCTTTTTGTCCACTAATTCCTTATACATTGTATTTCTGTTTATAGTTATTACTGGTTATGATTTTATTTTCCTGGTTCAATCTCTTCAATTTCAAGCACCTATCGGATGGAAACGCGACTGATTAAGGGTTTATTACATTCTGCTGATAAATTCCTTTGGTTGTTTATGCAAATCAACCTCAGGTAACTGTTTAAAATATTCATAGGTCTTTAATAATCCTTCCTCACGTGTTACTTTAGGCTCCCAGCCCAAAACATTTTTTGCTTTGGTGATATCGGGTTGCCTTTGTTTTGGATCATCAACAGGAAGTGGTTTAAAAACAATTTTTTGCGTTGTTCCTGTAAGTTTGATGATTTCCTCAGCAAAGTCTTTCAGACTGATTTCCTGAGGATTACCAATATTTACGGGCATATGGTAATCACTTTTTAATAGTCTTACAATGCCCTCCACCAAATCATCAACATAACAAAATGACCTCGTTTGTGAACCATCCCCGAAAACAGTCAGGTCCTCGCCTCTTAAAGCCTGACCGATAAATGCCGGCAGAGCCCTTCCGTCATTAAGCCTCATCCTGGGACCATAAGTATTAAAAATTCTGACTATACGTGTTTCCAGTCCATGGAAATTATGATAGGCCATGGTAATAGCTTCCTGAAATCTTTTTGCTTCGTCGTAAACGCCACGCGGACCAACAGGATTAACATTCCCCCAGTACTCTTCGGTTTGAGGATGTACTAGTGGATCACCATACACTTCTGAAGTAGAAGCCACCAGAATTCTTGCTTTTTTAGCTTTTGCTAATCCCAGACAATTATGAGTGCCCAGCGAACCTACTTTAAGGGTCTGAATAGGAATTTTCAGATAATCTATAGGACTTGCAGGAGAAGCAAAATGAAGGATATAATCAATGTCACCCGGAACGTGAATATATTTAGACACGTCATGATGATAAAATTCAAACTCTTTCAGTTTAAACAAATGCTCTATATTCTTAATATCTCCGGTAATCAGATTATCAATAGCCACCACCGAATATCCATCTGCTATAAATCGATCGCACAAATGAGATCCAAGAAAACCGGCTGCACCGGTAATTAATACACGTTGTGATGGCATATTTTAATATTTTGAAGGGGCGCGACCAATACTTTCATAGTGAAAGCCTAGTTTTTCCATGGCA
>CAZQIQ010000026.1:9349-25967 GCA_964593835.1 uncultured Chitinophagaceae bacterium | reverse complement strand
GTTCTGAATTCATTCCATTCAGTGGCAATAATTAATGCATCTGCATTTTCCAGACAATCATACTGGTTTTCACCATATTCTATTTTATCACCGTAATGCAAACGAGTATTTTTCATGGCTTCCGGATCAAAAGCATGAATAGATGCGCCCTGTTTAAGCAATTCATCTATCATAAAAAAAGCAGGAGCTTCCCTGATATCGTCAGTATTAGGCTTAAAAGCTAACCCCCAAAGAGCAATTTTTTTACCCTTAAGATCTCCTTTAAAATATTGTTTTATTTTAGGTATCAGATGCAGTTTCTGATCATCATTTACCTTTATAACAGCTTCAAGTATACGAAAATCATACTCACTTTCTTTAGCCGACTTGGTAAGCGCTTTTACATCTTTTGGAAAACAACTTCCCCCATATCCTATTCCAGGAAACAGGAAACGTCTTCCTATTCTTTCATCTCCTCCAATACCTTTTCTTACCATATCCACATCTGCGCCCATCCGTTCGCAGAGTTGGGCAATTTCATTCATGAAAGATATTTTTGTCGCAAGGAAAGAATTCGCCGCATATTTAGTAAGTTCAGCCGAACGTTCATCCATAAAAATGATAGGATTTCCCTGTCTAACAAAAGGAAGATAAAGCTCCTGCATGAGTTTTCTGGCTCTTTCAGAATTGGTACCAATGATCACCCTATCAGGTTTCATGAAATCATCAACAGCAACCCCTTCTCTCAGAAATTCAGGATTGGAGACTACATCAAATTCACCTTTGTAATTTTTTGCAATGGCCTCACGTACTTTTTCTGCTGTACCTACAGGTACTGTGCTTTTATCTACAATAATCTTATAGCTTTTCAGCTCTTTTCCTAGTTGATCTGAAACACCTAAAACATATTTAAGATCGGCAGACCCATCCTCACCCTGAGGTGTAGGTAAAGCCAAAAACACAATTTCCGCATCTTTAATACCTTCCACAAGAGAGGTAGTAAACGATAGTCTTTCTTCACGCAAATTTCTCAGAAATAATTTTTCCAGACCAGGCTCATAAATAGTAATCTGCCCATTCTGCAACTTATCTACTTTTGCTTTGTCGATATCTACACAAACCACATCATTACCGGTTTCAGCAAAACAGGTACCTGTTACCAATCCAACATATCCGGTTCCAACAACTGCAATTTTCATCCGTATATTTTTTAGTGATCAGGATATTCATCCTGTAAGTGATCATTTTATTATTGTTAAATACTACCTAACAAAGGTATATTCATCTTAATTTTTTAAATAGAACTCACATCAACACACCCAATCTTTCTATTATATAATCTTACTGTCCACCGGTAATCTATTAAAATCACTACTTATTTTTTCACTATAGTCTGTTCTGATGATGTGACTATAGTTATCTACTACACTTTATCGGTTTACATAGTCAAGCACTTTTTTTGTTATCAATGATAATTGCTCCTCATCCATTTCGGTATGAATAGGCAGAGATATTACTCTTTCGGTAAGCCAGTCTGTAGTGGCCAACTCAAAATTACTGCCTCCAAATGCATCAAACATTTTTTGCCTATGCGCCGGAACCGGATAATATATCATAGAAGGCACCTGGCTTTCAGCAAGAAACTGATTCAGTCCATCGCGGTCCACTTCATTTAAAATCAGGGTATACTGATGAAACACATGATGAGTATAGGAAACACGGAATGGTACAGTTATTTTATCATGACCGCTAAATGCACAGTCATAATAATCAGCCACTTTTCTCCGTGCAGCAATGTATTCGTCCAGTCTTTTTAATTTAACATTTAGGACAGCCGCCTGAAGACTATCAAGCCGACTATTACAACCCACCAAATCGTGATAGTATCTTTTGCTTTGTCCGTGATTGGCGATCATACGTAGCTTAGCAGCCAACTGATCGTCATTCGTCAACATTGCTCCTCCATCACCATAACCACCCAGATTTTTAGAAGGAAAAAAGGAAGTCGTTCCTATATGTCCAATGGTTCCTGTTTTTTTCTTCGATCCGTCAGAAAAGATAAAATGTGAGCCAATAGCCTGAGCATTATCTTCAACAACAAATAGATTATATTTTTTTGCTATATCCATTATAGCAGCCATATCGGCTGACTGTCCATACAAATGAACCGGAACAATAGCTTTTGTTTTCGGAGTAATTGCTTTCTCAATAGCAACCGGATCTATATTAAAAGTTTTAGGATCTACTTCAACAAAAACCGGTTGTAGTCTTAGTAAAGCGATTACTTCGGTTGTAGCAACGTAAGTAAAAGAAGGAGTGATTACCTCATCCCCCGGCTGTAAACCAAGCCCCATCAATGCGATTTGAAGCGCATCCGTTCCATTGGCACAGGGAATAACATGCTTTACATTCAGATATTTTTCGAGGTTGCCGGCAAAATCAGTTACAGCTTTACCATTGATAAAGGCTGCTGTATCAAGTACTTCCTGGATTGCCACATTTACTTCTTCCTTGATATTTGCATATTGCTGCTTGAGATCAACCATTTGTATGGGCCGCATAGATAAGAATTGCTTATTTAGAAAAGGCGCACAAACCTACTGTAAAAATGTGGTTCTGACAAGGTTAGGATATTGACGAATGCCTACATTTGCCCTGTGTTTCTGTTTCTATATAATATTGCCGTAGGGGCATTTACCCTTGGAATTCGGATAGCGGCACTCTGGAATACTAAAGCAAGATTAGCTATTCGCGGCCGAAGAAATCTTTTTCAACTGGTAGATGACGCTCTACGTCATAACGATAAGCCAGTGATATGGATGCATGCTGCTTCTTTGGGGGAATTTGAACAAGGCAGATTTCTGCTCGAAAGGATAAAGGAACAATACCCTGACCACTGTTTTGTGGTTACCTTTTTCTCTCCATCCGGCTATGAAGCTGTTAAAGGCTATAAAGGAGCGGATTATATCTTTTATCTGCCATTTCCTCTAGCCAGGCAATCAAAAAGGTTTATTACGCTGATCAACCCTAAACTTGTTTTATGGATCAAATATGATTACTGGTATCATTACCTGACATTTCTCAAAAAAAGGAACATACCTGTATTATTAATATCAGCCATCTTTCACCGTCACCACCCCTTTTTTAAATGGTACGGTTCATTATACCGAAAAATGCTTGGCTGTTTTACCTGGCTATTTGTACAAACGCCCGAATCAGCAGCACGACTGGCAGACATAGGCTTTAACAATAATATAACCGTTAGTGGCGATACCCGATTTGACAGAGTTATTGATATTGCCCACCAGCATTTACCCATAACAAAAGTTGAGACATTTATCGGCGATCATAAAGTAATTGTTGCAGGAAGCACCTGGCCGGAAGATGAAGAAGAACTGGATCATTTTGCCAATACCCATAAAGATATCAGGTTTATTATAGCCCCTCATCAGGTGGATGAAGAACATATAAAAGATATAGAAAGACTATTCAGGTTTTCTATCAGATATTCTCAATTGAAGGATAAGCCAAATGAAAATATCAATACATTAATCATTGATAATATAGGTATGTTATCAAGACTTTACCGTTATGCGACTATTGCCTATGTGGGAGGAGGGTTTGGTAATGATGGTATTCACAATATTCTGGAAGCCGCTGTTTACAGCAAACCTGTAGTTTTTGGTCCGGTGTTTAATAAATACAACGAAGCTATTGATTTACTCGAAGAAGGTGGTGCTTTTACAATCAACAATGCATTGGAGCTGGAAAAGACACTTAATAATCTTTTATCAGATTCAATATTATATAAACAAACATGTGAAGCAGCCGGAAAATATATTCATCAACATGCAGGAGCTACACAAGCGATCATGCAATATATTCAGGAAAAACGTCTTTTGACCAGATGATAGAATTGTTTGGAAGCTTCGTTATTATCAAGCCATCCCAGTTTAACTTTTAATTCTCTTTCAATCCAGTATTCAGCTTCTGCATAAATACGAAACCCATTTATTGTCTTTAAGCTTCTCTCATACATTACTTCGTCACCCCTGAATAACTCGCTGATAAAAACATACCTGTCATTTACACCTATTGCTCTTTTCAAATCCTTAATAGGATGACCGGTCAGTTTTTGTCCAATCTCTTCCTTATGTTCTTTTAACTTATCATTAAGAGAAGCATCTCTAATGCCAAGCATTTCATTTATTTCTTTGATACTATGCTGCTGCGATAACGTAGGAATTTCTGTGAGCGGATCAAAAAAGAATTCAGTATTAGTTATTTCCTCTTCTTTTTCCTCAGTCTCTTCCTGTATCTCCTGGGATAGTTCTGAATGCTGCGATATAGTTGTATCAGATGGCGATGGATCCTTCGGCTGATTTTCTACTACAACTTCTCTAACCGGCTCTGGTACAGGCATAGGAAATCCGTTTCTCGCAGCAGGCATAACAACGGCAACTTTAGAAGTTGTTATAGTCGTTACAACTGATGAAGATTCTAATTTCATCAACTCACGTTCAATCAGCAAGGTTGTTGCTAATAGTTTTGAAGAATCAGCTTTGTTATCAAATTGTTCTTTTAACTTGCCGATCAGTTCTGCTAAACGCTCCATAAATATTTAATGGATGTTTTAGATAGTAAATAATTCCGATTAAAGTTAACAATTTTTATACCTAATTAAAATTGCGAGTAGGATTAAATCATATAATAACATTATTGAAGAAAGATATATTGCTGGAAATAAGGCAGCAGTATACATTTTACGGTATTCTGTTATATGTCGCATCTACAATTTTTGTTTTATATATGGCAATGGGTCAACCAGAATCTACCATATGGAATGGCCTTTTCTGGATGATACAATTATTTGTATGTGTTAATGCCGTGGCAAAAAGTTTTTTACAAGAGAACAGCGGGAGAATACTCTATTATTATAGTATCGCGGGAGCCCGTGATTTTATTATATCGAAATTGTTTTTTAATTGCCTGTTAATGATAATAATGAGCTTAACAAGCTTATTGTTATTTGTATTATTGATGGGGAATGTACTAGAACATCCGGTGAAGTTTGTAGCCATTGTTTGTCTGGGTGGATGTAGCCTAAGCCTGGTATTTACTTTTTTGTCAGCCATAGCAGCCCGTGCCAAACAAAACGCAGCGCTGATTGCCATTCTGGGTTTCCCTTTAATTATCCCCCAGATTATGCTTTTAATGAAAATCTCCAATATTGTTTTTGCTGATGTTATTCAGGGAGGATTTTTACAGATGTGCCTGGTACTGGCAGGTTTGGATATCCTGGTAATTGCACTTTCCATTATCCTTTTTCCCTTCCTGTGGAAGGATTAGCAAGAATACCCCTAATTTTGCGCCCATGCGCTGGTGGAAATTATTAAGTATAGTATTGTTATTATATACCCTTGTTGCAGGATTCTTCATCAAGGTTCCCGACATTGGAAATCTGCAGGAAACCATACGTAACTTTTTCTTCCATGTACCCATGTGGTTTGGTCAGCTTATATTAGTGACCATCTCCCTCGTTTATTCCATTTTATATTTAAGACGTCCGGAAAGACGCTACGATATTATCGCCTGTGAATACGCTAAAACAGGAATCGTATTAGGTATATTAGGGTTGGCTACCGGTTCTATATGGGCTAAATATACCTGGGGAGCATTCTGGAATAATGACCCTAAACAGTTAGGTGCAGCTATCGCCTTACTTATTTATCTGGCTTATTTTGTACTTCGCAACTCTATGACAGATATCGATAAACGAGGAAGAATAGCATCTGTGTATAATATATTTGCCTATTTTATTTATATACCCATGATCATGGTGTTACCCCGACTTGTTGAATCCCTTCATCCGGGTGGACAGGGCGTGGATGGTAATCCGGGTTTAAATGGTCAGGATCTTGATCCAACCATGAGAATTGTTTTCTGGCCGGCTGTTGCAGGATGGACATTATTGGGTATATGGATCACCACACTAAGAGTTCGCCTTGACTTACTGCTGGAGAAAAAATCATATTATTCTTAAGAAAATGAAAAAAATATTTATTCTTCTTTTTAGCATCTTTTGTTCTTACATAGCCATAGCACAGGACAGTCTTAATACAGAACCTGTGCCTACAGGTTTGCGTGCCGATAACAAAATATACGTGGTGATAGCTGTACTGATTACTATATTGGCTGGTCTGTTTTTTTATGTTATCAGATTAGACAGAAAAATTTCCAGACTCGAAAAAAGCTAACTGCCCAACTCCCTCTGCCTTGCAACGATTGCTTAAATTTCAAACCATAAAAAGTTAAAACATGTCATCACAACAGGACTATAGTTTTTTCGGGGCAGTAGAAAAAAGCTTCGATAAGGCAGCCGCATTTACCAAATGGGATCCGGGAATTCTCGAACAGATTAAACAATGCAATGCGGTTTATCGCATGCATTTTCCCGTTAAAGTTGGCGATAAAGTAGAAGTTATCAAAGCTTACCGCGTTCAACACTCGCATCATAAAACACCCTGTAAAGGAGGTATACGGTTTGCCACTAACGTAAACCTTGATGAAGTAATGGCTCTTGCCGCACTCATGACTTTTAAATGCGCCATTGTAAATGTTCCTTTTGGTGGAGCCAAAGGAGGGATTACTATTGACCCTAAAAAATATACCCCATATGAACTTGAAAAGATTACACGCAGATATACATCAGAGCTTATTAAAAAGAATTTTATAGGTCCTGGAATGGATGTTCCGGCACCTGATTATGGTACAGGTGAACGTGAAATGGCATGGATTGCCGACACTTACATGAGTATGCGTCCGGGTGAAATAGATGCTTTGGGATGTGTAACCGGCAAACCTGTTACTCAAGGCGGAGTTAGGGGAAGAAAAGAAGCAACAGGGCTGGGTGTTTTTTATGGACTGAGAGAAGTATGCAGTATGCCGGAAGTCATGAAAAGTATTGGACTTACTACCGGCGTAAAAAATAAAAAAATTGTTATTCAGGGGCTTGGAAACGTGGGTTATCACACAGCAAAATTCTTTACAGAAGCCGGAGCGAAAATTGTTGGACTGGCAGAGTTTGAGGGAGCTATCTATAACAATGATGGACTGGATATAGAAGCCGTTGTTGAACACAGGAATAAAACAACATCTATTTTAAATTTTCCCGGTGCCACAAACTTTGAAAAAAACACTGATGCACTGGAGATGGAATGTGATATTCTTATCCCTGCAGCACTGGAGAATGTTATCAACGGAGAAAATGCACCAAGAGTTAAAGCAAAAATAATAGGAGAAGCTGCTAACGGACCGCTATCACCCGAAGCAGATGAAGTATTCATCAAAAAAGGAACTATTGTTGTTCCTGATATGTATCTAAATGCAGGCGGTGTAACAGTTTCTTATTTTGAATGGCTAAAAAATCTTAGTCATGTGCGTTATGGAAGAATGGAAAAAAGATTTACAGAAAATCTGAATTCCCATATTCTTAATCAGATAGAAACACTGACCGAAAAACAGGTTAATGCAGCCGACCGTACACTTATTATGCATGGTCCGGATGAAGTAGATCTTGTAAGAAGTGGTCTTGAAGAAACAATGATCGCAGCAACAAGAGAAATTATGGAATGCTGGAAAAACAATACTAATATTCCTGACATGCGCACAGCAGCCTATGTAGTGGCTATTGATAAGGTTGCTACCAGCTACGCAGAACTTGGAATATTCCCATAATCAGGAATTTCATCTAATGGCACCAACTGTTTGTTACGCTTTTCAAAAGCCATACAGTAGGTGCCATTAGTAATGACAATATATTTTACCGGCATACTGATATTGTAACGAAGCACCTGATTCAGTACTTCTTCTGTTAAGGGAACAGTCATCGCTTTGCATTCCACCATCAGGAAGGGCTTAAAGTCATTTTGATATATGAGTATATCGAATCGTTTACTCATTTCTCCCACCAGTATTTTCTTTTCTAACGCAATCAGCGAAGAAGGATATTGTTTTACAGCAATAAGAAACCGTACAAAATTCTGCCGAACCCATTCCTCAGGAGTTAACTTTAACCATGTTTTCCTCAGTTCATCGAAAATGAGCCGGTTATTATCCTGTTGCTTAACCTTAAAGTCATACTCAGGATATTCAATTTTGATCATCTTGATGATATTTTGTACTTTATAATCATTAAAAGTAGATAATAATTGATATACACTATATGGAAAGAAGCATACTCAAGTGTTGAGTACTCCGCAATATAATAATGTAGCTTTCCATAAGATTATTAAAAACGAAAAAACACAATCATGAAAACCAGGGAAGATATTGTAAAGAACTGGTTGCCCCGATATACCGGTGAAAAATTGGAAAATTTTGGAAAATATTTATTGCTTACTAATTTTTCCCAATATGTTCAACTATTTACGGAATGGAATAATGTAGAAATTGCAGATCCGTTAAAACCCATGCAATGTGCCACTGCTGGAGATATTTCTATCATTAATTTTGGTATGGGCTCCCCTACTGCTGCTACAGTTATGGATTTGCTTACGGCTATCGAACCCAAAGCCGTATTGTTTCTTGGAAAATGCGGAGGTCTGAAAAAAAGAAATAAACTCGGCGACCTTATTCTGCCTATCGCAGCGATAAGAGGAGAAGGAACATCAGATGATTATTTTCCTCCTGAAGTTCCTGCTTTACCAGCTTTCGCCCTTCAAAAAGCAGTGTCAACCACTATCAGAGACTATGGAGTAGATTATTGGACCGGCACTGTTTACACCACTAACCGACGTGTTTGGGAACATGATGAAGATTTTAAAACTTACCTGCAAAAAATAAGAGCCTATGCGATTGATATGGAAACGGCTACTATTTTCACTGTAGGATTTTATAACAAAATTCCTACCGGTGCTTTATTATTGGTAAGCGATCAGCCTATGACTCCTGAAGGTGTTAAAACAGAAAACAGCGATAAATTAATTACCAGGAACTATGTTGAAAGACATATTAAAATCGGAATAGACTCTTTGAAACAATTAATTAACGACGGTCATACCGTAAGACATCTGCGATTCTAAATTGTATCCTCTACTTCAGATAAAAAACCTACAGATTGACTTTTTAACCGAAACAGGATATGTTACTGCGGTTCGCAACATCAATATCACTATCCATAGAAATGAAATTTTAGGAATAGCTGGCGAATCAGGATCAGGTAAATCGGTAATAGTTATGTCTATACTAAAATTACTGCCTGAAAGCATTACCAGATTTCCCAGCGGAGAAATTTTATTTTCTTCTGACGGTATTAACAGAGTGGATATTCTGACATTACATGAATCGGAATTAAATAAAATAAGGGGAAAAGAGATGGCGATGATTTTCCAGGAACCGATGACCTCTCTCAATCCTCTTTTTACATGTGGAAGCCAGGTTATGGAAAGCATCCTATTACATAATAAAATATCACGACAGGAAGCTTACAAACAAACGATTGATTTATTACAAAAAGTAAAATTATCAGCGTCAGAAGAAATATTTTCACGTTACCCTCATCAGTTATCGGGGGGGCAGAAACAAAGAGTAATGATAGCCATAGCCATCAGCAGCAGGCCTTCATTACTTATCTGTGACGAACCCACTACTGCACTAGATGTAACCGTCCAAAAAAATGTACTGGATCTTATCAAAGAATTACAGTTAGTTACAGAAATGGCAGTCATCTTTATTACTCATGATCTGGCTGTAATCTCCAGAATGGCTGACAGGATAATTATTTTGTTAAAAGGAAAAATTATTGAAGAAGCAAAAACAAGTGTTTTGTTTTCTCAACCGCAGAATAACTATACTCAACAACTAATAAGTATCTATAAAAAAATTGCTGGAGCATCCAGTACTCAAAATGCAAATTCGGAAACCAATACAATCACTCCTTTTATTAGTGTCAGCGGTTTATCCGTTTCCTTTCCTTCACATAAAAACATCCTAGGCAAACCAACTCGTTTTAACAAGGCTATAGATGATATTAGTTTTGATATTATAAAAGGCGAAACACTGGGAATTGTAGGTGAATCCGGAAGTGGCAAAACCACACTGGGCAGAACATTATTGAAATTAATAACTCCACAGAAAGGTATAATTAGATTTAATGGCAAGCTGTTGCCTGAAGTAAACAGTAAAGACTTTCTTCCATATCGAAAAAAGATGCAGATAGTTTTTCAGGATCCATATTCTTCTCTTAATCCTTCTATCACTATCGGTTCTGCTATTGGGGAACCTTTATTGGTACATGAACCTACCCTAACCGAAACTAAAAGACAGCAAAGAGTAATGGATATGCTGGAAAAAGTGGGTTTAAACAGTTCACATTATAACAGATACCCACATGAATTTTCAGGAGGTCAACGACAACGGATCGTGATTAGTCGCGCATTAATACTAAATCCGGAATTTCTGATCTGCGATGAATCAGTAGCAGCCCTTGATATTAGCATCCAGGCCCAGATTTTATCCCTGTTACGTAGCTTAAAGACTGAATTTGGGTTTACCTGCCTCTTTATTTCTCATGATTTATCAGTTGTAAAACATATTAGCGACAGAATTATGGTGATGAAATCGGGAAAAATCGAAGAAATTGGTGATGCCAGCCAGGTTTATCATCATCCTCGCTCAGCCTATACCCAACAATTGCTGGCTGCTATACCCCTATTAAAAAGCAATGGCTAAATAAAAGAATATTATATTTTCTTAAAATTCATTACTTTTGCACGCTCAAAACAACGTCAAGTGATATAAACCTGGTGCCGTAAGATCAGGTCAGTATCGGAACTCCCGATATACCTTCTCTTCTAAGGCCCAATCAGTATCAGGCGCGTATAAAATTTTCCTTTACATGAAGTTATCTCAGTTTAAGTTTGATCTTCCACTGAATCTTATTGCCCAACATCCAACAAAAAGAAGAGAAGACGCACGCATGATGGTCGTTGACCGTCGCACAGGAAATATAGAAAACAAACACTTTCGCGATATCATCGATTATTTTGATGATAAAGACGTGTTCGTGGTAAACAACACAAAGGTTTTTCCTGCCCGTATGTATGGAAGAAAAGAAAAGACAGGCGCCAAAATCGAGGTTTTTCTTCTCAGAGAATTAAACAAACCCAACCGTTTATGGGATGTAATTGTTGATCCCGCAAGAAAAATTCGTGTAGGTAATAAATTATACTTTGGAGAAAACGATGAGTTAGTAGCCGAGGTAATAGACAATACTACTTCGCGCGGAAGAACTATTCGTTTTTTATGGGAAGGTACAGACGAAGAATTCAGGCAAATGCTGGAAATTCTAGGTGAAACACCATTGCCTAAGTATATTAAACGCAAACCTGATGAAGAAGATAAAGAAAGATACCAAACTGTGTATGCTAAACATGAAGGAGCTGTAGCTGCCCCTACTGCCGGTCTTCACTTTAGTAAGGAACTCATCAAAAGGCTTGAAATTAAAGGTATACGTTTCTCTGAAGTAACTCTTCATACCGGTCTGGGCACATTTCGCCCAATTGAGGTGGAAGATCTTAGCAAACATAAAATGGATGCTGAATATTACCGAGTTGAAGAAACAGCCTGTAAAGTTGTCAATAAGGCTATTGAAGGTAATAATCGCATATGCTCAATAGGTACCACCACCATGCGAGCTATTGAATCTTCCTACACTGCAGAAAAGTTGCTTAAACCGTCTGAGGGATGGACAAATATTTTTATTCATCCTCCTTACAAGTTTAATATAGCAGATGCCCTGATCACTAACCTTCATCTTCCAAAAACAAGTCTTCTTATTATGACTTGTGCTTTTGCAGGATACGATCTGGCAATGGAAGCTTATAAAAGAGCGATTAAAGATAAATACAGATTCTTTAGCTATGGAGATGCTATGCTGGTAATTTAACCTGTGTATTCGCTTAGTAATTTCTGTGCAGAATTTTTCCAACTGAATTGGCTGGCTCTTGCCAGCCCTTTTTCTTTATAGTTCTTCAGTAATTCTTCGTCTGCCAACAGTTTATCAATACCTTCTGCTATCTGCTGATAATTATCAGGGGCTGCTAATAAAGCCGCATCACCTGCTATTTCAGGAATAGCACTCACATTAGAAGCTATTACAGGTACTCCGCAGGCCATAGCTTCTAATAAAGGCATACCAAAGCTTTCTCGCAAAGATGGGTAGACAAACAAAGAAGAAGAAGCATATAAAAGAGGCATCTCATTAACAGGAATATAACCCGTATAAACAATGTGTTTTGACTCCTCCTGTGTATTTGAATAATCAGCTACAACAAGTGGTAATGGATCGACCGAAAGCTTTCTGTAAAGCTCATACGCTTTTAATGCTCCTTTAGTGTTTTTCTTAGGCGCTGTATTACCCAGCAATAAAATATAATTCAGGGGTAATTTATATTTTAATCTGAAAGCTGTTTTAACATCATCAGAATAGTTGTTATGAAAATTATCTGATACAGCATTATAAATCACGCGAATTTTATGTGCTTCATCCGGAAACTTTTGCGCAATTTTTTCTTTCTCATATTCGGAAACTGTAATGATTTTTTTGCTTGCACGAATAGCCCGCGGACTTACAAAACGTCTATACAGATTACCAAAATTCTGATATGCAGAACCTTTAAAACTCGTTTTTTCAAGAAAAATAATATCATGTAAAGTAAGAACTAGCGGAGTGAGATGCCATAATGGTGCAGTATTGGCGGTACAGTGAACAATATCCGGTTTTATTTTTTTTAACGCAAGCGGAAGCGATAGTTGCTCCCACCCTGCATAAGTACATCCATCCAGTATTTCTTTTTTAAAATTAGAAGTCGCCTGAAAACAATTGTCATCTTCACCTTTGGCAGACAGGATAAAATATTCGTTATTCCTGTCCAGCATCTGCAATTGACGGATAAGCTCCAATGCCACAACGTCCATGCCGTGCTTATGTTCCCTGAATAAACGTTGTGCTTCAATTGCTATTTTCATAAAAAAAATTGCCGTTCAATATTGAACGGCAATTTAGACATATAATTATGTTCTGATTAATCAAGTCCAAACAATCCCTTATTAAGGAGTTGTAATGTTCGGATTTTATCAGCTGAAGAAACCAATAAAGAAATATTATGTCTGCTGCCCCCATAACTAACCATTCTTACTGGTACAGTTATCAGAGACTCAAACAGTCTCTTCAGCACTTCGGGAGTTTGTGCGATTTCGTTTCCTACAACAGAAATAATAGCATGATCATGCTCAACACTAATAGCTCCGAATGGTTCAAGTTCCTTGACAATTTCTTTCAGGAACAATTTATTATCGATGGTTACTGATACGGCCACTTCAGAAGTAGTGACCATATCTATGGAGGTTTTATACTTTTCAAACACCTCAAAGATCTTTCTCATAAAGCCGTATGCTAAAAGCATGCGGCTACTTTTAATATTGATAGAGATGATACCATCCTTTGCAGCCACGGCTTTTACACCCACAGAACCAGCTTCCTGAGTAATTAAGGTACCTACAGCTGAAGGCTCCATAGTATTCAGCAGCTTTACAGGCACTTTGTATAGTTGAGCGGGCCATATTGAAGCAGGGTGTAATATTTTAGCCCCGAAATAAGCAAGCTCTGCAGCTTCCTCAAAGCTTAATTGCACAACAGGTTTTGTTTTTTTGACTATTCTTGGATCATTATTATGCATTCCATCAATATCCGTCCATATTTCACAAACAGAAGCATTGAGTGCAGCAGCTATGAGAGAAGCGCTGTAATCACTTCCTCCTCTTTTAAGATTATCAACTTCACCTTTGGCATTTTTGCATATATACCCTTGGGTAATAAACAGTTTTTTGTCGCTATACTTCTTTAATAAAGCAGACAGTTTAGCCTGGATAGATGAAACCTGTGGTTCATCATTAGCATCAATACTCATAAACTCTAATGCAGGAAGTAATACATGATCTACACCTTTCTCTTCCAGAAAAACAGAGAATATTTTTGTAGATAATAATTCTCCCTGAGCTAAAATATCCTTGCTAAGCGCCTCGCTGAACGATATTTTTAAAATGATGTTGAGAAATTCAAAATGTTCATCAACTATATTTTTAGCCTTGCTATGAGTATCATCCTTCTTTAATAATGTTCTTATAAATGTATCATAATGAGCATATAGTTCGTCTATCTTTTCCTTCGCCTGCTTTCGGTCGCCGGAAGCCATGGCATCACTAATGGCTACCAAAGCATTGGTTGTACCACTTAAAGCACTCAAAATGGTGATTACAGGTTCATCACCCTTGGTAATGAGTTCGGATACTTGTTGCATCCTTTCTGGCCGGCCCACAGAAGTACCGCCAAATTTCATAATCTTCATTAAAAAAAATTTAGGACTGCAAAGATAACGGGCTTCGTGTAATGTTGAAATATAGAAGCTTTTATAATTCTATTTTAAACTTTTCGCCTAATTGTTGAATATCCTTTACTACGGGATCCAGTAATGTTATTCCGTTTCTCCTTCTCTCCGCCTCCATAAATCGCTCAGGGTCACCTGGTATTATTACCTCTTTTTGTCCTGCTATTGTACTGGCAGATCTAAAACGTTTTATCCATTTATCCATATGCAGCTTAAACTCATTAGCAGGACGAAACGCATCTATACGCATAGCACCCAGAAAATGTCCGATTCCTTTACCAGGCATATTTTCGGGCATAGGCACATATGCCGGAAAAGGCGGTACCCAGGGACCATAATTAGCTCCACTTAATACAGCAGAAAATATATCAACTATCGCTCCTAATGCATAACCTTTATGACTTCCATGTTCCCTATCCCCTCCCAAAGGAAGCAATGCTCCTCCATGCTTTAATTCATGAGGGTCTTTACTGGACAACCCTTCTTTATTTTGTATCCAGCCTTCAGGAGCTTCCTGATTTTTTCTTTGAAGAATTTCCAGCTTCCCATTAGCTGCTGTAGTAGTAGCAAGATCTGCCACGAAAGGATTTTCTTCACCTGCCGGAATAGCTACACAAATAGGATTAGTCCCTAATAATCGCTCAGTGGAAAAAGTAGGCGCTACTAAAGCACTGGCATTTGTCATTGCTATACCAATCATATCCTCACCTAATGCCATCATGGCGTGCTGAGCAGCAATACCAAAATGATTGGAATGCTGAACACTTACCCATCCTGTCCCCACATTTTTTGCCTTTTCAATGGCTACCTGCATGGCATATGGTGCTACAACCAACCCCAGTCCACTATCGCCATCTACCACTGCAGTAGAGGGCGTTTCATGAATAATCTTAATATCAGGACAAGCATTCGCTCTCTTCGCCTCCCATAACCTGACATATCCGCTTAATCGTGCAATACCATGGGAATCGACTCCCCTTAGATCTGCTCTTAACAGAGAGGTCGCCGCAAGTGCAGCATCTTCTTCAGAACATCCCATATGTTTAAATACGGATGTGGTGAAAGAGATTAACCTCTCATAAGAATAATTTTGTTCCATTAGCTTAAAATGGAAGATCGTCAATAGGCTCTGAAACATTTCCTCCTGATGACGGTGCATTCGAACCTGCAGAATAATTATTTCCACTATACTGGTTACCGGAACCATATCCTCCTTCTGAAGCTCCGCCACTGTCACCCCTGCTTCCCAACAATTGTACACTTTGTACACGTAATGTTAAAGAGACACCTGTTCCTCCGTCATTCTTGGGATATGTTCTTACTTCTGGGCTACCTTCAACATACACCTGTGTTCCTTTTTTGAGATATGGAGCTATAGCAGTACGGTCTGTCCAATAAGCACACTCCACCCATATTGTTTTATCCTGCTGAACACCCTGACTATTACGAAACTTTTCTGTATGTGCTACATTAAAATTGATCACACTCTTACCATTTACCGTATTGGTCACACAATCCTTTCCAAGATTTCCTATTACCTGTAATTTTATCATGACAATGACTTAATTGTTTAAGAGTGCAAATTAACTGATTTGCCAGAGAGAAGAGCTGTTCATTTTATCTTAATCGATAAGTTTTTTCACCCTGTTTATTATGATTTTAATACGGATATTCGCACCATTAACGCTATTAATACAAAAAACATCCGATGAGAAAACTGACGTTGCTAGTTTTAGCAGGCTTTTGTACCATTACAGTATCCTCACAAGATTATCTTGGATATCGCACGGGTAATTTTACCGGAGTGAACGCAGTATTCACCAATCCTGGAAATATTGCAGACAACCAGTACTACCTCGACTTCAACATCCTTACTATAAGCACACTTGGCGCCAACGATCAGGCTTCATACAGATTAAATAATTTTTCAGAAACATTCAAAAGCGAAAATCTGCGGGAAAAACTCTTTGGCGCTAACGCCGGCCCCGCAAGTGGTATATTCAATATTGATATTCATGGTCCTTCAGCCATGTTTACCGCAGGCACAAAAAATGCCATTGCTATTACTACAAGAGCACGAATGTTTGCCAATGTTGTCGATTTCGACTCTCGCCTGTTTAACCAGATTACTAAACCAAACGGAAACGACCCTTCACTCCCATTAACGCTTAATTCTTTACAAAATCAAAGGT
>CAZQIQ010000026.1:0-9339 GCA_964593835.1 uncultured Chitinophagaceae bacterium | reverse complement strand
TTTGCCGTAAATGGATGGACAGAATACGGAGCATCTTTTTCAAGAGTATTAATGAACAAAGGATCTCATGTAATAAAGGGGGGCGTATCAATTAAATATCTTGCCGGAGCAGTCAACGGATTTATGAATGTTCAGGATTTTTCAACGACTATCAATGCCGATCAATTACTCAAAATGCCTTACCTCGAAAATACTTCAGGCCGGGTTTCTTCCGGTTTCGCAGGAGCAAAAGTTTCAGGGTTTGAAGGAAAAGAATTGTTTAAAAATAACGGCTATGGCTTTGGCACCGATATAGGTTTTGTATATGAATATAGACCCGATGAGGAAATGCAAACCACTAATGGACTACGTTTAAAGAATAATTACAAAAAACTATATAAATTCAAATTTGCTGCAGCACTATTGGACCTGGGTTCAATTCTTTATAAGAGAGATAATACCAGAAGCGGCAATTATTCACTCGATATTAAAGGTATTGAGCGATTATATCTTGATCAATTAAAGAACAAAGACGTAGACGACTTTAATCAATTCTTTAAAGACAATCCTCAATATTTTATTCCTGTTAATAATATTCAGACAGAAGATGAATACAGTGTTTCCTTACCTACTACTTTACAACTGGAAGCTGATTATTTAATAAATGATGGATTTTATGTGCATCTCGGAGGACAAATTTCTCTTAGCGACAACAAAACAAAGTATCATAACAATAAAACTTATACATCCATAACACTTACACCCAGGTATGAAGACAAAATATGGGGAGTGTATCTACCCGTTAATTACAATTATCTCACAAAGCTCAATGCCGGATTATCTTTTCGAGTAGGACCTTTATTTTTTGGTTCGGGAAGTGTATTGAGCGCTTTATTCAGCAATTCCAAACAGGCTGATCTGCATATAGGCATAAGAGTCGGTGAATTAAGATAATGTAATATTCCCGACTTCTTTAAAATAAAACGCTCTGCTCCAACGTTTAGTTAGTCCCTTTTTAACCCGGTTCACGTGATGAACCATCATGGAATATTATAAAGATTTCTATGAAAACTCAAAACAGTATGAAAAAAATTTTTGCATTCGTACCTGCATCATTGATGTTTATCGGACTCCATGCTCAGGATTTTCAGGGCTTCAGATCCAGCAACTACAGTGGTGTTAACGGTGTATTTTTCAATCCGGCGAACACAGTTGATAATAATTATCGATTTGATGTTAATCTTTTTTCATTCAGCACGCTCGTGGGAAACAACCAGGCATCCTTTAAGCTGGACAACCTCAGCAACAGTTTTGACAGTGATAAAATACAGGATCAGATTTTTGGTAAAAATGCAGGTCCTTCAAGCGGTATGGCAGTAGTTGATTTTCATGGACCTTCCGCTATGTTTAATGTAGGAAAAAAGAACGGATTTGCCCTCACTACAAGAGCCAGAGTATTTACTTCCATAACCGATATTGATGGAAAATTAATAGATAAAATAACGGATGATTTTGTTAACGACCCTTCACTTCCTTATACACTTTCTTCTAATCAGAATATGCGCTTAAGTGCAAATGGATGGACAGAATTTGGACTGAGCTACGGAAGAGTAATTGTGAATGAAGGAGTAAATCATCTTAAAGGAGGAGTAACACTCAAGTTTCTGGCAGGTGCAGGAAATGCATACATGGGTATTGATAATTTTAATGGTGTAATTGATAAGGACATAGCCATGCAACAAGTGTTTTTGAGAAATACAAGCGGGCGTATAGGTATGGGATTTGGCGGAATGAACTTCTCAAATTTTGAAACAGAAGATTTATTAAAAGTTGAAAGTAAAGGGTTTGGTGCGGATGTTGGTTTTATTTATGAATACAGACCTGAAAAATCTAAAACATATTTATTCAAACTTGGTGTAGCCATCAACGATATAGGAAGTATTAAATATAAAAAAGACCAGGTACGCAGCGGAGATTATGATATAAATATTGATGGGGCAGACCGTTTTGATCTTACACAATTAGACGGAATTGCATTGGATGATTTCAACAGTTTCTTTGCTAATCGTCCGCAATACTTCACACCTACGAGCACTCACCATGAAGAAGAATATGTTGTATCTCTGCCTACCACTTTACAGTTAACAGCCGACTATCATGTGATCAGCGGACTGTATGTAAATGTTGCAGGTCAGATTGCTTTAAACAACAATAAAACAAAAGCTTTTAACAACAAAGTGTATAATAGTTTTACAGCTACTCCCCGATTCGAAACTAAACGCTTCGGATTTTATCTTCCGTTGAACTATAATCAGCTTAGTCGATTTAATGCCGGTGCATCTTTACGCGTTGGTCCTTTGTTTGTGGGATCCGGCAGTATTCTGACTGCGCTCATGAGTGACTCTAAGCAAGCGGATGTTTTTATCGGATTCAGATTTGGAGGACTTAAATAGATAACCTATTGCATTAGCTTACCATGAGCGGTATATATTTTAAAAGAAATTATACCGTAATCTCTTTCAAAATATAAAGTCGCTGGTTTTCTGTATGAAAGCGACCGGACTGATATAGGAAATATCTATTCTTTTAAAGCACCCAAAAAAGGACATTTCTCCGCTTTATCTCTTAAAGTATAGTAACTGTATGCCTATATCCTAAGACCTGATGGCGTCATTTGCCAATTCATTAACTTTGCGATCTATGAGTAGAAAAGGAAAAGTGTTGGTAGCCATGAGCGGTGGTATTGATAGCACCGTTACAGCTCTTATGCTCAATGAACAGGGATATGAGGTGGTAGGGATTACTATGAAGACATGGGACTATGCTTCGAGTGGTGGAAGTAAAAAAGAAACGGGATGCTGTAATATAGACTCTTTTAATGATGCCCGAATGGCAGCAGTTCAACATGGATTTCCTCATTTTATACTGGATATAAGAGAAGAGTTCGGAGATTTTGTTATTGAAAATTTTGTTGATGAATACCTGGCCGGAAGAACACCAAACCCTTGTGTAATGTGTAACACACATATCAAGTGGAGGGCTCTACTTAAAAGAGCCGATGCCCTTGACTGTGAATTCATTGCAACAGGGCATTATGCTAATATTCATCAACACACCAACGGGCGCTTTTTTCTAAGCAGGGGTAAGGATGAAACGAAAGATCAGAGTTATGTACTATGGGGATTAGAGCAGGATTTATTAAGCAGAACTATACTACCTCTCGGAACCTATCATAAAACAGAAATCAGGCAAATGGCTGTTGATTACAACTACCCGGAACTGGCGAAAAAGAGCGAAAGCTATGAAATCTGTTTTGTTCCCGATAACGACTACAGAGGTTTTTTAAAGCGTAGGATTCCCGACCTGAGTCAAAAAGTAGAAGGGGGCAATTTTATTGATAAAACAGGAAAAATCCTGGGAAAACACAAAGGCTATCCATTTTACACTATAGGCCAAAGAAAAGGTCTGGATATAGCACTAGGAAAACCTGTATATGTTACCGGTATACAACCTGATACCAACACCATTATGCTAGGAGATGAAGAAGATCTTAACCAGTCGGAAATGCTCGTTGGAAAATTAAACTGGCAAAAGCACCAGGGTATCACCGATGGTATGGAAGCCATTACTAAAGTAAGGTATAAGGATAAGGGATCATTGTCCAACCTTTACACACACGATAAAGGAATCCATGTGAAGTTTTATCAGGATGCAAAAAGTATTGCACCCGGACAAAGTGCAGTTTTTTACGAAGGAGATGATGTAATAGGTGGTGGTATTATCCAGGCAGGGCAATAACGAAACCCTCTTTACCGTTTTCCATTCAATCCTTTAGCGGATTATCCTTATGAGAAAACTACTCATTTTCATCATTATAGCCGGAATTTTATCTTGTAAAAAACAAACGGCCGTTTTACCAACCAGTCAGCTTGAAGAATATGTTCCACTGACTGTGGGAAAATATATTCATTATCGACTAGACTCCATGCGTTTTATACATTTTGGTCAACGCGATACCGTAATCTCCTATCAGGCCAAAGATATTGTTGATGGGGAATTAATTGATGGGGAAGGAAATAAGACTTTCCGTGTCATTCGTTTACTTCGTGATGTCAATAGTTACAATGAAGAGGATTATGTACAAAAACTCACCTATTTCATCACGCCCACCAAAAATGGCATCGACCTGATTGAAAACAATTGGCGTTTTCAAAAATTAAAAATGCCCGTGACAGAAGGATTTAACTGGAAAGGCAATACATTTTTACCCTCCTCCCCATACTATACTTTTTATTATTTCAGTAACGACATTGATATTGCCGACTGGAATTACACTTATTATAATGTTAATCAACCGATGCAGATCGGTGATAACATATACAATAAAACGATAACGGTATTACAGGTAGCAGACTCCTCAAATGTTCCTATTGAATATCCTGATGGATTGGCTTATAAAAACTACTGGCAGGAAATATATGCTGAAAATATTGGACTGGTTTATAAAGAGGTAGAAATGTGGGAGTATCAACCTCCTACTTTAACCGAGCCTGCTGCAAGAACCGGATTTGGTATTAAAATGACTATACTTGATCACAACTAGTAAAACGTCAATGCAGTGTTATCCAAACTGATTATTAAAATTGTTTTATTCAGCGCTGTAACTACTGGTATCACAAATCGTTTACAATCTCAAACGCAATATCTAATCAGATTTACAGATAAGCACAACTCTCCTTATCAAATAAAACAACCGTCTGATTATCTCTCGGCTAAATCCATCCAGCGAAGGTTTAAACAAAATATAAGTATTGATTCGAGCGACTTACCCCCTAACCCTTTATATATTGATAGCATTAAACATATACCAGGTGTTACATTCATTAATCAATCAAAATGGCTCAACCAGATCCTGGTTCATGTAACCGATAGCACGGCAATCAACCTAATCAATAATTACTCTTTTGTTGCATGGTTGAAAAAAGTAGGAAACAATAATTACCCTGCCATTAACTTTATTCCGCCAAACAATAATATTACAAGGAATAATATCCAGCTTACTACAAACACTATTACTGCTGACACCATTAATTATGGCGATAATGCTGCGCAAATAAAAATTCATGAAGGAAATTATTTACATAATAATGGTTTCCGGGGACAGGGAATGACGATCGCTATGCTGGACGCAGGATATTATAATTATCTGCACAACCCCGCGTTTGACAGCTTAAGGCTGCAAAACAGAGTAACTGATGAATATGATTTTGTAATGAATGAACGCAGCGTGAATGAAGATCATAGTCACGGGTCTATTTGTTTATCTGTTATGGCAGCTAACAGTCCTGGATTAATAGTAGGATCCGCCCCCAATGCTAATTATCTTTTGTACAGAACCGAAGATGTTGCATCAGAAACACTTATTGAAGAGCAAAACTGGATTGCAGGTGCAGAGAAAGCAGATAGTATAGGAGCTGACCTGATATCATCTTCGTTGGGTTATATTGAATTCGATGATTCAACACACACGCATTCATATGAACAGCGTGATGGAAATACAACCATGATTACTGCAGCTGCTGACCTCGCTGCAAAGAAAGGCATGATCGTAATAAATGCTGTGGGTAATTATGGCTCCTCCCCTACACATAAAAAGTTTGTGATGTGCCCGGCTGACGGAGATAGCGTGGTGGCCGTAGGCATGATTAATAAAGATGGAGAAATACATCATAATAGTAATTGGGGACCTAACGGCGCAGGAAAAACAAAACCGAATATTGTTTCCGTAGGATGGAACGCTGTTTATGCGAACAATAATGGTTTGCCGGCTACCACAAACGGAACTTCATTAGCGACACCTAATGTAGCCGGATTGATAGCCTGTTTATGGCAGGCATTTCCTGAGTTTACTAATATGGAAATCATTGATGCAGTTCAACAGAGCGCAGACAGGTATCTCCAACCTGATGATCAATATGGTTATGGAATACCTAATTTTAGAATTGCTTCAACATTACTACATAATAAGCGGGAGGCAAAACTACAGGCCAGGCTAAAAAAATCATTCATCACCGCTTATCCTGTTCCTTTTAAACAGCAGTTCACAGTTTTTCTCAAAGCACCTGTAACAGCTAAAGTCAATATGAGGTTAGTAAGTGCACACGGAAAAATTATACAGGCCAAAGTATATAACTTTATTAAAGACGATTACTATAGTATAGACTGGTTTGCCCCTCAACTATCTGCCGGTGTTTATTATCTTCAGTATCATGACAATGAAGGAAATAAAAAAACGATACATCTTCTTGCACGATAAAAAATACAACCATTCATCACAAAGAAGAAAATAAAAAACAATTCACCTTCTTGCTCAACAAAAGGAATAACCGTCCATCATAATATCGATTAATTAAAACAGTAAACATTCTATTATTGTTTTGTGAGGATGAATCAAAAGTATTTTGAAGGTCAGTAAATCACATAAACAAAGACTTCCTTAGTCAGACAAGCTTATAAAAGAGTGTGTTTAGCAATGTTGATACAGCTCTCTAGTAAGAAAATCTTATCACATACATATAAAAGATCAAAGCACAATATGCGTACATTATCAATTTTCATAGCAAGCAGCCTGGATGGATATATTGCTCAGGCAAATGATGATTTGTCCTTTTTGAAATTAGTAGAAAAAGAGGGCGAAGATTATGGCTATGCCCATTTTACTTCTACTATTGACACCATAATTTTAGGAAGAAAAACATACGACTGGGTACTTAAAGAAATAGGTTCTTCGCATTACGACAATGGTGACAGAAAAGTCTACGTCATTACAAGAACAACAAAACCAGATGCTGGAAAGACAACTTTTTATACCGGAAATCTATCAGACTTAATAGTACAGCTAAAATCCGAAAATGGAAAAAACATTTATTGTGATGGTGGTGCTGAAATAATAAATGAACTCTTAAAAAACGACTTAATAGATGAGTATATTATTTCTATCATTCCCATATTATTGGGTGGTGGAGTGAGACTTTTTAAAGATAAAAGACCTGAACAACAAATTGAGCTTATCCATACCAAGCAATTCGAAACCGGGCTTGTGCAACTGCATTACAAACGAAAAAGGATATAATCATATTAAATCTAACAAAAGAAACTATCGCGCAGCTTGCAAAAGTGCGGCAAACATTGTGTCTGCTTTAGATTGATATCCTTTTATTAATTCTTTTTTAAGCAAATTCAATTTATAATTTTTCAGAAGCCAATCGATATTCTCTTCATTTTCCCTTGCAAATGCACTACAGGTAATATATAACAGGTATCCTTTTTTTCTCACAGAAGGTACTACACGAGAAAGTATTGCCTGTTGCAACTGCTGGAAATCATCTATTTTTTCCTGCTCAAAGAAAAATAAGTTTTCGGGAGTTCTTGACCAGGTTCCTGATCCGGAACAGGGTACATCTGCAATAATTAAATCAAATTGTTGCTGAGGAATTTTATCCTGCTTATCAGTGAGGTCTGCAATAAAGGATTGATAACTTGTAATTCCAGCTGTAGCAAATCTATCTTTTAAATTATCCAAAATCCTATTGCGTATATCCGAAACAGTCAATTCTATACTTTTCAGCATATCCGTAGCCATCAGAGATTTTCCCCCACTTGCAGCACAACAATCCCATACTGTTTTAACATGAATTTCTTTTATTAAGTTGCCGGTTTGCTGTGAACTTTTGTCTTGTATAACAGCTTCCCGATTTAATAAAAGTAACTGATCAACCTTTGTTGAGTTAGGCATGCCAATACAGTTATTGTCACACGCATAATATTCAACATTTGCTTTTTCCAGTTTTTCTCTGACAAGTTTTTCGTAGCCAGGTCTGATTCTGATAAATAAATCCGGTTGAATTAAAAAAGAGTTGGTAAAAGCTTTTGGATCGATGTCAGGAGATAAGTAGTCAGTCCAGGGAAACAATCCATCAACAGCAATATCCGTTTTATTTATAGAGGCATTTATTCTTTCTTCTATATCATCAAAATTCAAATGGCCCAGGCGATAGTATCCATAAACCAGCTCTGATACGGTTTTACGATCGCGCGAGCCCATTTGTTTATTTGCCTTAAAAAAAGTTTTTAAATATAGAGATAGAGGTTTACTACCATCATAATTTTTTACAATACTGGCAGCATACCTAAGATGGTTATGAAAAATCATCTTATAACTCCAATAAAGCCTTCACTGGATCTTTACCAAACAATAGCAGCTCGGGGTTTTCAAGTAATTCTTTTACTTTCACAAGAAAACTTACAGATTCACGTCCATCGATAATACGGTGATCATAGCTCAACGCGAGATACATCATTGGTTTTATGACCACCTGTCCGTTTATCGCCATTGGACGTTCCTGAATTTTATGCATTCCCAATATAGCTGATTGAGGAATATTAATGATAGGAGTACTCATCAGGGAGCCAAAAACACCTCCGTTAGTAATTGTAAATGTTCCACCCTGAAGTTCATCCATAGAAAGTTTATTATCTCTGGCTTTACCAGCTAGCTCTATAACCTTTTTCTCTATGTCGGCCATACTCAAACTTTCTACATTCCTGATTACCGGAACAGTAAGTCCGCGAGGGGTAGATACGGCGATAGATATGTCACAGTAATCATGATAAACCAACTCATCTCCATCAATATAGGCATTAACAGTAGGCCATTCCTGTAATGCAAAAGAACATGCTTTTGCAAAAAAGCTCATAAACCCTAATCCAACACCTTTTGTTTCCTTGAATTTATCTTTATACTTAGTACGGATTGCCATGATGTTCGTCATATCCACTTCATTAAAAGTGGTTAGCATAGCCGTAGTATTTTTCGCCTCCACCAGTCTGCGGGAAATTGTCTTACGCAGATTACTCATCTTTTCTTTTCTTACTTCACGGCCAAATGGCTGTTTACCCGGAATTCTTCCCGGATTATTCAGGGCATTCAGCACATCTTCTTTCAGGATTTTACCTTGAAATCCTGAAGGAGTAACTGATTTTGGATCAACTTTTTTATCAGCAATAATAGCTGAAGCCACAGGAGTGGCTTTAACATCCGAAGATTTATTTTCTTCTTTCGGTTGAGTGACAACAACAGATTCTTTAGAAGGTGTTTCAGCACTATCTTTTTTCTCAGCCGCCTGTGGGGCAGCTGCTGTAACTTCTTTTTCAGGTTTAGCTGCAGTTTCATCAATAGTAGCCAGCAGATCACCTATTTTAAGCGTATCCCCTTCAGCTGCGGATTGTTTCAAAGTACCCGCTTTCTCTGCATTCACTTCAAAAGTAGCTTTTTCACTTTCGAGCTCAGCAATCACTTCA
>CAZQIQ010000025.1:4663-51632 GCA_964593835.1 uncultured Chitinophagaceae bacterium | reverse complement strand
TGGGGCCCCTTCGTCCTGACTTTATTAGTTATGTAGGATTGTGCAATTTCAGTCATTGGGTAGGTCTTGGAGATAGTTTGTGTATTCCTGTTGCCGATCTTGATTTACAGGCTACAACTTTCGGATCACAATTTATTTCGAGTATATCTATAGCTTTTGTTACCGGGTTCATTGTTGCATTTCCATATGTATTCTGGGAATTCTGGCGCTTTATTAAACCTGCGTTGACACAAAAGGAATTGAGCACTACCAGGTTTTCCATTTTCTTTGTTTCTTTTTTCTTTTTTACCGGGGCAGCTTTCGGATATTATTTATTGGCCCCATTTACATTTTCATTTCTGGGAAACTATCAATTGGGATCAATAAATCTTGTAGAAACGCGTCCGATGTTGTCTGACTATATTGACAACCTGGTTAATATTACGCTCGGATCAGCATTGGCATTTCAACTGCCTGTTGTTGCATATGTATTAACCAGAATCGGATTAATAACCCCTTCATTCTTAAAAACATATAGAAAGTATGCCTATGTGGCAATTCTTATTGTTGCAGCAATTATTACTCCTTCTCCCGACTGGATGAGCCAGATGATTGTATGTATTCCGTTGATTATGCTTTATGAATTCAGTATATTCTTATCAAAGAGGATTCATGCAATAGAAGAAGCAAAAATGAGAGATTAATTTTTTTTAAATTGCGCCACTAAATTTTATGTTATGCCCGACTTAGAGCAAATTATTGCAATAGGCAGCGATCATGCCGGATATGAATATAAAGAGCAGTTGGTTAAGTATCTTGAATCAAAAGGTTTTCAGATAAAAGATATGGGAGCGTATGATAGCACATCTGCCGATTATCCTGATTTTGCACATCCGGTAGCCAATGCAGTAGAAAAAAGAGAAGTATCTTCAGGTGTGTTGGTATGCGGAAGTGGAAATGGAGTGGCAATAACCGCTAATAAACATCAGGGGATCCGCGCTGCATTATGCTGGTTACCCGAAATAGCCAAATTATCGCGTCAGCATAATAATGCTAATATAATTTGTCTCCCAAGTCGTTTTGTTGAAATTGATGTAGCAAAAGAAATGGTTGACGTTTTTCTTAATACAGAATTTGAAGGAGGACGCCACCTTACACGCGTAAATAAGATTTCCTGCTAACAATAGACGAAGAGTCTAAACTGTTTTAAGCTGTGCAATAGCAATATAAGAATAGATTATTCTTCATCATTATATAGTTATACAATAATGGTGAGGCGCGAAAACACTTGTTACATTAACTCTCTACACTCAATCTGGGTGAATAGTTAATATGGGGATATTGGAGATAATAGTTGCACCTCCATGAGCTGCGCAGGTTCAGCGAGGAATGGATCGAAGAATATAATAACTTCAGGCCTCACAGTTCGCTGAATGATTTAACGCCAAACCAGATGATTGAAATGTACAAAAAGAGCCCGGAAAATCTATTGTAGAAATGTCCAGTATTTGGGATAGGGTCAAACAGGGAAATTTATGAAAGAATAGCTGTTTGTAAAACGGGTGTCTTATACAGTTCTCCAAAAGTTGGACAAATTTTTAATGCAAACAGCCTGAGCTCAACATTGTAGTGGAGCTCAGGCTGTTTAGTTTAATTCTTTATATAGATACAAAAAGAATTACCATCCAAGAATATATGCGAATATGAGTGGTGCTACAATTGTAGCATCGCTTTCTACAATAAATTTGGGAGTGTTAATATCCAGCTTGCCCCATGTTATTTTTTCATTGGGAACAGCTCCTGAATATGATCCGTAGGATGTTGTTGAGTCTGATATTTGACAGAAATAACTCCAAAAAGGAACATCGTGCCATTCAAGATCCTGATACATCATAGGAACTACACAAATTGGAAAATCTCCTGCTATTCCTCCTCCTATCTGAAAAAAACCAACGCCTTTGCCGGATGAGTTTTTTCTATACCATTCCGTAAGCCATACCATGTATTCAATACCACTTTTCATGGTAGAAGCTTTGATTTCTCCTTTAACAATGTAGGAGGCAAATATATTTCCCATTGTACTGTCTTCCCATCCCGGAACCACTATTGGTAAATTCTTTTCCGCCGCTGCAATCATCCAACTATTTTTAGGGTCGATCTCGTAATATTGTTTTAACTCCCCACTAAGAAGAATTTTATACATGTATTCATGTGGAAAATAACGTTCTCCTTTTTCATCTGCATCTTTCCATACTTTATGTATGTGTTTTTGCAATCTTCTGAATGCTTCTTCTTCAGGAATACAGGTATCGGTAACTCTGTTATAGTGATTTTCCAACAAATCCCATTCTTCCTGCGGACTTAGATCCCTGTAATTAGGAACTCTTTTGTAATGACTGTGCGCTACCAGGTTCATAATATCTTCCTCAAGATTTGCTCCTGTGCAGCTAATGATAGAGACTTTGTCCTGACGGATCATCTCTGCAAGACTTAGTCCCAACTCTGCAGTACTCATTGCTCCTGCAAGTGTTACCATCATTTTTCCACCTTCCAGTATATGTGTTTCATAACCTTTGGCTGCATCTACGAGTGCTGCGGAATTAAAATGGCGAAAATGATGTTGAATAAATCCTGAAATTGGTCCCTTACCCATGGCAATAATTTAAGTGTGCGAAGTTAAAGTTTTTCCTTCTTATAAACCCTCCACGACCTGTCGATGGGTGCCTTTATAGTAATTGAAGAAAATGGATTGCTAACAATTATGTAATATACCTTTTGGTTGTTTTGTATGAGCTCAAAAATCTGACTAATGTAATGACTGGGATATTTTACATTAATATCTGTTTTTAAAGCTGGTGGTAATTCAGAGGAATGTAATAGTTTTCCTTCTGCTACTTTGTTTCCGTCAGAATCGTAATAAACAAAACATATTTTATTGTCTAAAATAAACGAGGCTTTAATAATATCATCATTTACTTCCCATTCAATATTTTTAGCGTGTTGATAGTTATTTCTGAAAGATTTTAATATTCCCTGACCAACATGATCATTTGCAATAATGGTGTTTGACAGGCCAAAAAACATTGTAAATGCAAAAAACATCTTTTTCATTATCTGTAGTTTTATTAGTTAATAATTGATACACACTTGTTTTATTTTTTAGGAATACCTTTTATATGTTTGTCTTAACCAATACTGTTACGGCGGAACAAATAATACGTCTTAAAAACAAGTACAATATTTATAAGATAAAACTGTGAATCAAACAGATAACGCGTTACACTTATTATGACGTCAATACTTGGAAGAGGTTACGGTTCACCAAATATTTTTTGTAATTTGAATACGTGAATTTTTTAGCACATGCATATCTGTCCTTTAATGATCCTGAAATACTTACCGGAAACCTGATTAGTGATTTTGTAAAAGGGAAGAAAAAGTATGAATATCCTGATAAAATAGTTAAAGGAATAGAATTACACAGAGCGATAGATGAATTTACCGATACCTATCCTTTAAACAAATCAACAGCCAAATTTTTTAAACCGGTATACGGTTTATACAGTGCTGCCTTTCTTGATATTGTGTATGATCATTTTCTTGCGCAGGAACTTGTTGATAAAAAGGGTCAGCAATACTTACTGGATTTTACTTCGCACGCGTACGAACAGATAGAAAATCATCTATCATTACTGCCTGATAATTTTAAATATGTTTTTCAATTTATGCGAAGAGAAGATTGGTTGTATAATTATCAGTATGAAATTGGTATCAGATACAGTTTTGAAGGGCTGGTAAGAAGAGCGAAATATATGACAGATGCTCAACCGGCATTCATTTTATTTCAGAAAAATTATGAAGCCCTTAAAATGTCTTATCAAACCTTCTTTCCTGAATTGAGAAATTTTTCTCTCGAAAAATTTTCAGATATTCACTAAATGTTTTTGAGAAAGCAGCTTTTGCTGCATTACATAGTTATTAGTTTGTTGATAAGCGCCTGTACCGAAAAAGCACCCTCTTCACCACCTATTTCGCCACAGGTAATTAATCCTGTTGGTAATCATTTGTCAGAGAAAACCAGGGCTACCCTCGACAGGTCGCCTATGGACATGATCTATTTACCGGAAGATTATCCCGTTCTCAAAATGTCTGGCAAAACCAAAGAGCTGCCTGTTGCCAGGGTGATTTATAGCCGTCCCATAAAAGAAGGACGTTCGATTTTTGGTAATATTGTTAAGTATGGTTCTTACTGGAGACTTGGCGCTAACGAAAGCACAGAAATCGAGTTTTTCAGAGATGTAGCCATCTTAGGTAAAAAAGTCAGGAAGGGACGTTATATAATTTATTGTATTCCTGAAAAAGATAATTGGACGATCAAATTAAATAATGATTTATATACCTGGGGATTAAAAGTTCACGATAAAGGTGATATGTATTCGTTTAACATTCCTGTTATTACTCTCCCCCGGGATCTGGATGTGTTTACCATGCAGTTTGTAGAACAAAAAAAGGGCGAAGGTGAGTTGCTAATGGCTTGGGATAATGTGAAGGCATCACTTTCTATAAAGTATTAAAACAAAAAAGGGGCATGAATAGAAATTCAACCCCGATTTTAAAATCCAATATCCTATGAAAAACCGGTGTAAAAATAAGGCTCTGGAGCGATATATACAACAGATTTTTACTTATTAGTAATTTTAACAATCAATTCTTAACTAGCTTATCCTGGGAAGTAACATTGGTCAATTTATTACTAAAACGGATGATATAGATACCCTTTTCCAGTGATGCAACATTGAGCGTGTACACACCACGAACCCTGGTTTCCGTTATCCTCACCTTACCGTTAGCATCTAAAATTTGTACATCTATAGGTGTCTCACATCTTATGATCAGAATATGATTAACAGGATTAGGATAAAACTTGTAATCAATATAGCCTGAAATGGCAGCATTAACCATTGAAGAATACAGATAAGGTCCTTGATTGAAGGCATACTTAATTCTATAAAAACTTCTTCCTTTCTTTGGCAAATCGTCTATCCACTGATAATCGGGCTTTTTTTCAAGGTTGTTTAATACGGTTACCACTTCGAATTCTCTGCCATTTTCGCTTCTTTCTATAATAAAAAAATCGGGTAAAGGTCCTTTTACACTCCATGTTAGTGAAACGCGAGATTTGTCGATTACAAGAGAACTAAGATTTGTAACGGTTTTGTCAGGATCATCTACCATAATTTCAGCAACATGGTAGCGCTCAGCGGATGAATCCGATTGACCGTAGACGCAAAGAGGCAATACGCCTATACATATATAAAGCAGCTTTTTGAGCATTGAATTTAATGGTAGTAAAGAATCAAAAAGTTATGCACAAATTTATGGCGCATTTGTGGAAAACTGTCTAATTGGCTGAAAATTATTTTTTTATCGTTAAAGAATCTTTAAAATGAATTACCTTTTTACCAAAAAAGATGGAGAAAATCAGAAAAGTATTGGCCAGGAAAAGGATTGCACTGGTAGCCCATGACCGTAAAAAGCAGGAATTGGTACAGTGGGTTGAAAAAAACAGAGCGGAACTATCCAGGCATGAGCTTTTTGCTACAGGAACAACAGGAAAAATGATGGAAGAGCAACTGGATCGCCCTGTGTCTAAATTGTTGAGTGGACCAATCGGTGGGGACCAGCAGATAGGAGCAATGATTGCGCAAGGTGCCATCGATATTCTTGTCTTTTTTTGGGATCCCATGGAAGCTCAGCCCCATGATAGTGACGTTAAAGCACTACTGAGAGTAGCAATTGCCTGGAACTGTATAGTGGCTTGTGATAGTTCAACTGCTGATTTTGTGCTGACTTCTCCATATATGACTACAACATATGAGATCGGAATTCCTGATTACACAGGTTACCTCGAACGAAAAATTGGATAATTAACCATTATTGAAAAAAAAACTACAATACATAACCAGAATTATAACATGGTTAATTCTAGTAATCATAGTTATATGGATGATTTTGTTTGTATATGTTCAATTCAATGAAAAAAAATATATCGCTAAGATTGCCGATGTTATTCATGAGCAAACAAGAGGTGAGGTAAAGATTGAAGGATTATCTGTTGGTTTAATTAGCACTTTTCCATCCCTTTCTCTCCAACTATCTGATGTTGTATTAAAGGATAGCCTGTTTGCCCTTCATCGATCAAATCTGCTAGAGGCTGAAAAAATTTATTTAAATATTAGTATTGGAGGGCTGATCACAGGAAGCGGATTATTAAGAAAAGTCACGTTGAAAAACGCAATCATTAATATACTAACAGACTCTACAGGATATAATAACGAATATGTATTAAAGTCCCGTAAAAAAAGCGGTGAACAAGAATTTTCAGCCAAAAAAATTCCGCAAATAATTCTTAAAAAAGTCAGAGTTAAATACATAAATGCACTTCGCGCTAAACTTCATGAGGTACAGATAAGCTCCATGAAATGTGCGATTACAAAAAAAAATAATGAATTAAATATTCATACACGCCTGGATATGGTTGTCAGTAACCTGGGCTTTAATACAAACAAAGGTTCTTTCCTTAAAGGAAAGAACCTCTCGGGTAACTTTATGTTACAGTTTAATGAGGAACAAAAGGATCTTCTTGTCAAAAACGTATTGATGTACATAGATAATCAAGCCTTTTTTTTCGATGGAAAATTTCATTTCGATAAGGTTTCCCCGGATTTTAATCTTTCTATTAAGACCTATAAAATAGATTATAAGAAAGCTGTATCTGTACTAAATGATACGTTGAGCATGAAGTTTAATGCAGTAAGTTTCGACAAGCCATTGGATATATCAGTGGATCTTAACGGTAAAACTTTGTATAAATACGTGCCCGCTGTTAGAATAATTATGGATCTTGACCTACAATCGGCTAACAGTTTTGGAAGCTCTGTATTGAATGTTGAATCCGGTAGAGCAGCGATAAATATTAATATCAATGCTCCTCACGGAAGGGGAGATACTGTTGTGGATAAAATGGATGGGTCAATAATTATTAAAGATGCCATTGTTAAATACATTCCTAAAAACACTCTTCTTAAAAAACTAAATGGTACGATCCGGTTTGTTGACGAAGATTTGATTGTAGATAAGTTTACAGCAGAAGCGGGCAGTACAAAACTTCAAATGAACGCGAGGGCCGACAATTTTGTTGCAGTATTAAACAGGGAGCCAGAAAAGGTTGAGGCAAGATGGAATATTTACTCGCCGGCTATTTATTTACAGGATTTTATTGGATTTATAAGTGATACAAAACATAATGCTACTCCAAAAACGAACCGACTAACTCCTGCTAACAGAGTAGATCATATGTTTACAGAGGGGAATGTTTATTTTTCTTTAAAAAGCCCTTTAGTATCATATAAAAATTTTAAAGCGACATCGCTGAACGCTGAGCTGTTCGTAAAGCAGAAGTCGATGCATTTGAACAAGGTACTTTTTAAGCATGCAGACGGGGTGATAGAGATGAAAGGGATGTTGAAAAGAGGGGGAAGGGTTAATAACGTTAATCTTAATGCAAAAATGGACGATATTAACGTGCCATTATTATTTAGCGCATTCAATAATTTTGGACAGGATGCTTTAACTGCCAACAATTTTAAGGGAATTCTATCGGCAACAGTCGACTATAATACAATAATAACTAACGATGCTAAAATTGTCGGTGAGTCATCGGTGGGAAAAGTTAATTTTATTATTAAAAAGGGTGAATTGAATAATTTTGAACCTATACAACATATAGGGGCTAAATTTTTTAAAAAACAAGATTTTTCCAGCATCAATTTTGCAGATCTTAAGAATCATATTGATGTTAAAGGTTCAGCATTTATCATTAATCCTATGGAAATAAAATCCTCGGCACTAAATCTTGCTGTAGAAGGAATATACGATTTTAAAAAAGGAACTGATATGAGTATCAGACTTCCAGTAAGCAATTTTACAAAAAAGACCGAACTGACAGAAGATGCAAAACCTGAAAAAGGGATTGGTATTAGATTGAGAGCCCGTTCGGATGAATCGGGGAAATTAAAAATCAGCTGGGATCCTTTCAAACGGTCAATTAAGAAAAAGGAAGAGATGATTGATTCCGGCGAAGTTAAAAATTGATTATGGGCTTTAAGCTGCACACAAACTACAAACCTTCCGGTGATCAACCCCAGGCAATAGAACAATTAACCAATGGAATATTGAATGGTGAGCGTTATCAGACTTTGCTTGGCGTAACAGGATCCGGAAAAACTTTTACCATGGCTAATGTGATTAGTCAGGTACAAAAACCCACGTTGGTACTCACACACAATAAAACACTTGTTGCCCAGCTATATGGAGAATTCAAACAGTTTTTTCCAGAAAATGCTGTTGGATATTTTGTTAGTTATTATGATTATTATCAGCCTGAGGCATATATGCCTGTCAGCGATACCTATATAGAAAAAGACCAAAGTATCAACGAAGAGCTGGATAAGTTGCGATTGCAGGCTACTACACAATTGCTAAGTGGAAGAAGAGATATTATTGTGGTAGCTTCTGTAAGCTGTATTTATGGTATTGGTAATCCTACAGAATATGAAAACAGTATTATTCGTATTCAACCTGGACAGGTTATTTCAAGACAGGGGTTTTTGCATGGTCTGGTGAATTCGCTGTATGTTAGAAGTCAGGGAGACTTTAACAGAGGTTCGTTTCGTGTACAGGGAGACACTGTAGATATAAATCTTCCTTATCTGGATTACGGTTATCGTATTTCATTTTTCGGTGACGAAATTGAAGAGATAGAAAGCATTGATGTGAAAAATGGAAAAAGAATCATGAAATTGGAAAATGCGGCTATTTTTCCTGCTAATCTTTATCTCGCACCAAAGGATATGATGCAGCAAGTATTGATGGAAATTCAGGATGAAATGCGTGCGCAGGTTGATTACTTTAAATCAGTAGGAAAATATATTGAGGCACAGCGCCTGAGTGAAAGAGTAACATTTGACGTAGAAATGATAAGAGAACTGGGATTTTGTAATGGTGTTGAAAATTATTCCCGGTTTTTTGACAGACGCCAACCAGGATCACGTCCTTTTTGTTTGCTTGATTATTTTCCAAAAGACTTTTTATGTGTAATAGATGAAAGTCATCAAACTATTCCACAGATTAGCGGAATGTATGGTGGCGACAGAAGTAGAAAACTCATTTTGGTTGATTATGGTTTCCGGCTTCCTTCTGCATTAGATAACAGGCCCCTTAATTTTCATGAATTTGAAAATATGGTAAATCAGGTCGTATTTGTTTCTGCAACTCCCGGTGATTATGAATTGGAAAAAACAGAAGGTGTGGTTGTAGAGCAGGTTGTCAGACCTACAGGATTACTAGATCCTCCTATAGACGTTCGCCCAAGTGTTAATCAAATTGATGATTTGCTCGACGAAATTGATAAGCGTGTAAAAAAAGGTGATCGCGTTTTGGTCACTACCTTAACCAAGCGCATGGCAGAGGAAATGGATAAATATTTACATCGAATTAATATTAAATCTAAGTATATCCATAGTGAAGTTGATACATTGGAGCGAGTGGAAATATTAAGGCAATTAAGACTGGGGGAAATAGATGTGTTGGTTGGCGTTAATCTTTTAAGAGAAGGATTGGATTTACCGGAAGTTTCGCTTGTTGCTATTCTCGATGCTGACAAAGAAGGGTTTCTTAGAAATGAAAAATCTCTTACCCAAACTGCTGGGAGAGCAGCCAGAAATGTTGATGGCCTGGTCATATTTTATGCAGACAAGATGACCGAAAGCATGCAGAAAACGATCGACGAAACCAGTAGAAGAAGAGAGAAGCAGATTGCTCATAATAAGGAACATAATATTACACCCCGAACGGTAACTAAAACAAAAGAGCAGGTTTTTGCTCAAACTTCTGTTTTAGATATAAAAGGTTACGATCCCAAAAACCCACACGCTGTAACTGAGGATATTTCTATTAGCAGTGCGATAGCCGCAGAAGAACAAACGGAATATCTGACTATACCACAACTCGAAAAAGCTATTATTAAAGTGAAAAAAGAAATGGAGAAGGCAGCGCGTGATCTGGATTTTATGGAAGCAGCACGCTTAAGAGATGAAATGTTCAGTATGAAAAAACAACTGGATACAATGAAAAAGGGATAAGTATTAAAAAGGCTTATTCTTTGATTATATAAAACACATAACAGCTTTATAAAAGCAACATACTTACTCTGGATTCCTGAATTGTATTAATTAAACACAAAATCACCGGACCACAAATCAGTTGAAAAAGATTATGCTGATAAAAAAAGAAATAAACCAACCAAACGCTGTAAATTATATTTTTCATCATTTAGGTATTCCCACGCATATAATCAGGCCAGATGAAAAATATAGTGCAAATTTCAAGATGTATACGTCCGACAATAACGGAGATTTTAGAATACAGTTTCATCGGTTTGAAAAGGATAGCCCACTGCATCCCATAATAAAGGAAAATCCACATGTTGCCTTTCAGGTCGATAATCTTGAAAAAGCCCTCCATGGAAAAGAAATTTTACTGGGACCATATGAACCAATTGAACGTTACAAAGTTGCCATTATCAACGACGCTGGTATGCCTGTCGAATTAATAGAAACTGACCTAACGTTTGATGAGCTTTGGTATAAATCAAAACAGCAAAATGATCTGAACGTGGATGGGTTGCAAGAATTTGACAAAAAAGGATAGTATTTTCTACACCTGTTATAAAAGGAATTGGAAATATTTACATCAAAATTATTATTATCAGTATCCATCTATGATACACTCTATTTCAATTCCTAACCTTGTAAAAAGAATAGGTTAACAAAATATTTATCTGAAAGGACCTACTGTTTAAAATATTAGCGCCTGTGAAAGATATATAAATATTATCCAACCCTTAAAAAATACAAATCCTTAATCGACTGATTAAATTTCACTATTACAATTAATACAAACTATCTGTATGTTTTTATTTTCTGATTATTGTACTGATCAATGCGCGGAGTGTAATAGCGATATCTAAAAAAAAGGTATATAATCCTCTTCCGTAATATTTTTTTGCAAACTGACTCATGGCCAGATAAAACTGCTTAACATATTTTAAGTCTTTTTTTGTACTCTCTCCTTTAAAATGGACAATGGTTACTGAAGGATAATAATAATTATCAAAACCTGCTTTTACGATCCGGTGACTTAGATCAATATCTTCTGCATACATGAAAAATTGTTCGTCAAAGCCTCCTGTTATGTCTAATGCACTTTTTCTGGCAAACAGAAAAGCGCCGGATAATATATTCACTTTATGCGTTTGATGCTCATCGAGATGACCAAGATAATATTCAGCAAATATTTTTGAGCGCGGAAATAAAGCTGTAATACCTGTGAGTTTCCAGAAAGAAACCATTGGTGAGGGAAATCCGCGTTTGGATTCTTTTAAAAAATCATTATTACCATCAACCATCCTGACTCCTATCGCTCCTGCATTAGGTGCTGTATGCATAAAAGATATGCATTGCGTAAAACAATCTTGGGGTATCAGTGTATCTGGGTTCAGAAATAAAACGAATTCTCCTTTTGATAGGGCTAATGCCTGATTATTCGCTTTTGCGAATCCCAGGTTTTTGTTGTTTTCTATAAAAATAAATTCAGGGAACTCTGGACGTAAAGCCTCTACACTTCCATCGGATGAAGCATTGTCTATAATAAATACTTCTGCAGAAATATCTCCTATACTCTTCTTGACAGAGAGTAGACAATTACGTAAAAAGGTTTTAACATTATAATTAACAATTATTACAGAGAGGATCACACCATAAATATAATGTTTTGCCCCTACGACTCAATCCCGTATTTTTGAAGTTGCCTATAAAAACCGGCTGAATCTGGAATGGCCTTGTTTGATATTTCATTACCATCTAATATTGCTAAAGCCTTAAATCTGCCTGGCAAATCTCCTGAAAGGCAACAGCGTAAGGTTTTGAAAAGGCTATTGAATAAAGCGAGATTCACTGAGTTTGGGCAACAATTTCATTTTGATGAAATATTAATGGGCAGTGATCAGTATAATGCTTTTCGTAAACGAGTTCCCATATTTGATTATAATAAGATATATAGTGAATGGTGGCATAAAACACTGGAAGGAATTCCGGATGTATGCTGGCCGGGAAAAATAAAGTTTTTTGCCCTTAGCTCAGGAACTTCAGAAGCATCAAGTAAATATATTCCTATTACGAACGACCTTATGCGAGGCAATAGGGTTATAATGATCAAACAATTAATTAGTCTTCGTCATTATCACGATATACCTGTAAGGAGCATAGGAAAGGGATGGTTAATGTTAGGAGGAAGTACTGATTTGGAAAAAGGCCCCGGGTATTATTCCGGCGACTTAAGTGGTATAACTGCTAAAAAAGCTCCTTTTTGGTTTTCCCCTTTTTATAAGCCTGGAAAAAAAATTGCCAAAACGAAGGACTGGAACGATAAGATTGATTCTATTGTTGAGCAGGCTCCTAATTGGGATATTAGTTTCGTTGTTGGTGTTCCAGCCTGGATACAGATGTGCATGGAGAAAATTATTCAGCGATATCAATTGAACACTATACATGATATCTGGCCCAACCTTTCATTTTTTGTTCATGGAGGAGTTTCCTTCGAGCCCTATAAGAAAGGATTTGAAAAATTGATCAGCAAGCCTTTGACGTATATTGAAACATATCTGGCCTCGGAAGGGTTTATCGCATACCAGGACAGGCAGTATGCAAAAGGAATGCATCTGGCATTAAACGAGCATATATTTTTTGAATTCGTTCCATTTAATGATCAGCATTTTGATATGGATGGTAACATACATCCTGATGCGGAGACATTAACAATTGATCAAATTGAGGAAGGTGTTAACTATGCGATTCTTTTGAGTACATCTGCCGGGGCATGGAGGTATCTTATTGGTGATACGATCAAACTGGTAGATAAAAAAAGAAGTGAAATAATTATCACCGGTAGAACTAAACATTTTTTAAGTCTTGTTGGCGAACATTTGAGTGTTGATAATATGAACAAAGCGGTAAAGCTGGCCAGCAGTGATCTAAATATTTGTATACCTGAATTTACGGTAGCAGGTATTCCTCATGGATTGTTTTTTGCTCATAAGTGGTGGGTGGCTTGTGATGACGATGTAGACCCCAATGAGTTGAAGAAAAAGATTGATGAATACCTGTCACAACTAAATGATGATTATGCAGTGGAGCGTAAAAGCGCTTTGAAGGAAATATATGTTGAAATTCTTCCTGAGTCAAAATTTATGGAATTCATGAACTCAAAAGGGAAAATAGGAGGACAACACAAATTTCCCCGTGTAATGAAGGGAAAGATGTATGAAGAGTGGATACGCTTTTTAGAATAACAAGGTACATTTGCAGCCATGTGGGAAGCTATAGTAGCGGGACTTACACTAGGATTGATTTTGGCTATATCTGTGGGTCCGGTCATATTTACGATTATAAAGCAAAGTCTGAATAACGGTCGCGAAGGAGGGTTTAGCTTTATCGCTGGTGTTTGGCTGAGCGATATTATCCTCATCGTTGTAAGTAACGCTTTTTCAGAACTTGTCAAGAGCCTTATGCTATATAGACAGCTATTAGGTGTGATTGGGAGTTCTTTTTTGATAATGATGGGTATGTATTATCTCTTTTTTAAGAAGATAAAAATTCATTCTCCGGAAGGAGAGATGTTAAGATTTACAAAAACACAGATGGCCAAAATTTTTTCTTCAGGTTTTCTGATCAATACATTAAATCCTAATGTGTTTTTATTTTGGCTGGGATGGGCGACTGTGTTTGCCAGTCAGTATTCTTTTAACGAAAGAATACTTGTTTTTTCTATTTGTCTGGCTGTGAATATTGCAGCAGATGTATTAAAAGTTTTTATGGCAGGAAAATTAAGAAAGCGTTTAACATTGCATAACCTTTCTTTAATAAATAAGATTTCAGGAACAATTTTAATCGGATTTGGCATAGCCTTATTAATAGGAACAATGTTAGTGGCTAATAAATAACAACTCTTATTTAGTTTGATATTGGATATGTTGTTAAAGGCGTTAATATGTAATCAGTGTTATTTAATATCTGATAGCACTACACGAAGAAACCATTGAATTATGGTTATGCTACCTTTAGCGACTAAAAGATAATAACTGATTGCTGTCTTAAATTTACGTTTTAAATAGTTAAGAACGGATGACCCCGAGCGAAAGAAAGTAGTGTTGTTCGGATTATGCAGAGGTTAAGCGAGGAGCCATCCGACCATTGAAAAATAGTTAAGAACGGATGAACACCAAAGGACTCGTACCCAGGATGTGGAGGCGGATCAAAAAGATCCTGATAGTCCTTTTTCTCCTGCATTTTGTATATCTCTTAGTATTAAAATGGATAGACCCTCCTGTAACACTTACACAATTAAGCAGTTTTTTCGGAGGTCATGGTTTGAAAAGAGATTATGTTGATTATGATGAAATATCTTCTTACGCCAAATTGGCCTTTATCGCTTCTGAAGATCAGCGGTTTCCGGATCATAATGGATTTGACTGGAAGAGTATTGAAAAAGCAATAGAACATAATAAAAAGAAACCTCAAAGAATAAGAGGGGCATCTACCATAAGTCAGCAGGTTGCTAAAAATGTGTTCCTCTGGCAGTCGAGAAGTACATTTAGAAAAGGCCTTGAAGTATATTTTACTTTTATGATTGAATTATTATGGGGTAAAAAAAGAATACTTGAAGTATATATGAATGTTGCAGAAATGGGTAAGGGAGTATTTGGAATTGAAGCCGCATCACAGGCTTATTTCAAGAAACCGGCAAAAAAACTTTCTAAAAAAGAAGCAGCTATGATTGCTGCATGCCTGCCTAATCCAAAAGTTTTTACTGTGGTTCCACAGTCAAAATGGGTAGCGTCGCGACATGTTAAAATCGTTGGACAAATGAATAACCTGGCTGGCGATCCCGATATTCAGTCGTTAATTCAATAGATCCAGGTTATCAGTCAGGTAAATTATCAATAGCTTTTATGGCGGAGTGTAATCTCTCTTCATAAGAACCTTCGATTATTTTCCATGGAACATGCTGGTGAATCATATTGTCCTTATACATATTAAAAAGCCGTTGACGTGGATCCAGATCAGGGTATTCTCGCAGTTCATCCTGTATCCACGGTAAATCAATATTACATAATAAGTAAAAATCGTATTGCCGTCTAACAATCTGATTGAGAATAAATTCATGCGTTTTTCCAAAAACAAATTCACACCAGATTTTCATTACATACATTTCTGTATCTATAAATAGAAGACCGTGATTTGTTTTTGCAATGAATTCATCTTCCAGCAATAATTGCTGCTCTGCTATATGAAGCAGCTCTTCGTATGAATAATCCGGACCATTAGAAAGAAGGTATTCTCTTGCATATTCAGGAACCCATGTAGTCCCATAATGCGCAGCAAGTTGCCTGCATAAAGTACTCTTTCCGGTAGATTCCGGCCCAATGACGGCAATTTTTTTGGTAATCAATCCTTGAGATGGCTAAAATTATTCAGCTTCTGCCACAACCTCTTTTACTTCAGGAATCATTCTTTTCATCATTCCTTCAATACCAGCTTTTAATGTAATCATAGAGGAGGGACATCCTGAGCATGAACCCTGAAGCATCAGATTAACGACTCCATCATCGTAGCTTCTAAATTGTATAGCACCACCATCCATTTCCACGGCGGGCTTAACATAGTTTTCAAGAAGTTCTTTTATTCTCTTCACTACATCATCATCGTCAGCACTCACCTCATTACTGCTTTCTATATGCATTGTAGCTACCTCTTCTTCATTGATCACTGGTTTGTTTTCTTCCAGGTAATCTTTCAAAAACTGTCTGATAGAAGGGATAACGTCATTCCATTCTGTTTCGTTCGTCTTTGTAAGCGTAACAAAGTTACTGGCAATAAACACTGCTTTTATGAAGGGGAAACCGAATAGTTCGGTTGCCAGGGGAGACACTTTTGCACTTTCAATATCAGGCAGGTCAATACTTCTACCCGGATAAAGCAGCTTGTTTGCAACAAACTTCATTGTTTCCGGATTAGGAGTCATTTCAGTATAAATACTAATTACCGGGTTGCCTGTTTTTATCATAACACACAATTTAGGTACAAAAATAACGAACCCTGACCAAATAAAGCACTCGGGATTGTTAATTGGTTCTAATGATTACAATCATCGCTATGTGCGTGATCGTGTACCCTACATGCTCTGTAGTTTCGAAGATGGGCCCATACTATCGCAATGATAGCCAAAGGCAACAGCCAGAACTGCTGGTCATGCCAGATCTGTTTAGCCAAAAGAAACAAAATACCGACAGTAAATATGCTTAATGGTATAATACTATGATGATGACGGCGATAGCCGTGCCACAAGGAATAAATGCCTATTGCAAAAGCCAGCAAGATCATAAAATACTCAAAACCACTATTATCGATAATATTCATCCCCAAAATTGGTAGAGAGCTGAGCACCAGCGGCAAAACCGCGCAATGTATGGCACAAGCAATAGAAGTAGCAATCCCCAGCGCGTCCCAGTTGATTCTGAACTTCATGGCTGCAAAGATAATTATATTATTATTTGGTAATGCAACAAAGTTGCAAACGCTTCCTTAATGTTTTAATTCTTTATAAAACCGTAAATGGCTGAATGCGCTGTGAGGGCTAATTGGTGCTTTCTAATTCGTAACTTCGATGCATGAGCAGAAAGTCGATATTTTACATAGTTTTTTTTACTGTTCTTTCAGTAGGCTTTTTTCTTGTTCTTAAGGCTGTAATTCCAGGCTATGGGGTGAAACGCTTTCAGGTATTAAATGATGTAAGGCCTTTTGGATTCACGGATCAGTATGGAAGAAGAATTACAGAACAGCATGTTTCCGGCAAAGTATATGTAGTAGAATATTTTTTTACTACCTGCACAGGAATTTGTCCTAAGCTGAACGATAACATGAAAGTGATACATGAAAAATTTAAGAATGAAGCTAATTTTATGATCCTTTCTCATACGTGTAATCCGGAAACTGATAGTGTGGAAGTGTTAAAAAAATATGCTGATTCGCTGGGAATAAAGGAGAATGATAACTGGCTCTTTTTAACGGGAAGTAAGGATAGTTTATATTATGCGGCACGCATGAGCTATCTGCTCGATGATCCCAAAAACAATGTTCATAATATAGAAGAACAGTTTCTGCATACTCAGTTTTTTGCTCTGGTAGATAAAAATGGTAAACTTAGAAAGAAGATATATGACGGATTAAAAAAGAAAGATATAGCAGAGCTGGAGGAAGATATTCGCACTTTGATAAGAGAACCGGAAACAACTACGAGATTCGTCAATAATATTTTTGGGAACTAACCAATACTAACTGCTACCTATTAAAAGTTTTCAGAATGCCTACACTAAAAGTTAATAATGAAGAGATAGATGATATTCTAAGAAAAAATCAGCTTAGCGTAACAGGTAGCAGAAAAAGTATACTTGAATTGTTTTTAGCCAGCGATGGGGCCCTGGCCCATGCAGATATAGAAAAACGTACAGGAGAAAAATTTGATAGGGTAACGGTTTACAGAACGCTGCAGTCTTTCATGGAAAAAGGTATTATCCATACTATTCCCACTGCTGATAATTCAATCAGATATGCTTTATGTAAAGATGACTGCTCCGAAGGTCATCATCACGATAATCATGTACATTTTCTATGTAATGATTGTGGCAAAACAATTTGTCTGGATGCTGTAACGGTCCCAGATGTAAAGCTACCAAAAGGGTTTAAGCCTTTTGAACGACAAATGATTGTAAATGGAGTTTGTGGTGATTGCCAGTAAGCGTTTATCTCTCAATATCACTTAAACTTAACTGCAAAGCTGCTTCAAAAGCAAAATATACAATTCAATTAAAACGGACATTCAAACAATTACTCTTCTCCTTGTTCTTGAACGCTGTTTGGGTAAAAACTCTTTCTGGTTTAAATGGGCAAAAACCGGCTTCAAGGCAGTTTAATAAAATATAGAAGTAAGATAAATTCAAAAAGAAGCCCCGATGTAGAAACAGCGGGACTTTTTGGTTAAGGCTCTGATTAGTAGCTATTTGAATTATTTATTATTGTTTGACTAAACTCCATAAGTATTTAATGGGCATAAAGATATATGCCGGAAATATAATTTTCAATACCACGATAGAGGTATTTTTAGTGCTTTTGACTGGCGCTGCTATTTATACTTTCCATTTCATCACTCACAAATTGCATAAGATTTTTAATATGATCTGGTGCAAAATTGAATTCAAGTCCTGCTGTTTTATATAATTCAGGAAGCGTTTTCATTCCTCCTTCTTTTAAGGCAGCGATGTAATTATTTAAAGCCTCCTCTCTATTGTCCCGAAATTGCTTCCATAAACCAATAGCGCCAAGTTGGGCTATGCCGTATTCAATATAGTAGAATGGAACTTCAAATAAATGCAATTGTCTTTGCCAGGATATTTCTCTATATTTTTCCAATCCATTAAAATCGACAACTGATGAAGAAAACTCAGTTAATATTTCCATCCATTTAGCTGTTCGTTCTTCTTCTGTATGTGTGGGATTTTCATATATCCAGTGCTGAAATTTATCGATAGTTGCGATCCACGGAAAAATAGTGAGTACCTTTTCTAATTCTTTTAATTTGGCCCTTGATAATTCAATTTCAGAAGAAAAGAAAAAGTTCCAATGCTCCATACTAAATAGCTCCATAGCCATGCTCGCTACTTCTGCTATCTCCATAGGGTACTCTTTGAATGCGCTAAGCTCAAGCGGATGGGCAAGAAATGAATGAACAGCATGCCCGCCCTCATGAACCATAGTAGTAACGTCACTTGTCTGACCAGCGGCGTTCATGAATATAAAAGGCGCTCCTGTTTCGGCTAACGGGCAGTTATAACCGCCGGGAGCTTTTCCCTTGCGGCTATCCAAATCAAGCCGTTTCATTTCATTCATTCTCACGAGGCATGCAGCAAAAAATGGATGAAGTTGTTCAAAGCATGCGATTGTTTTATTTAACAAATCTTCTCCGTCTTTGAAAGGATGTAATGGTGACGTGCCTGCAGGTTCTGCTTCCAGATCCCACGGGCGTAATACGTCTACACCCAATTTTTGTTTTTTATGCTGATATATTTTGTCAACCAGTGGAATTACATGCTTTTTTACAGCTTCATGAAATTGAAAACAATCCTCTTTAGCATAATCAAATCTTCCAAGTTCTTTGAATTTATAATCGCGGAAGTTTTCAAAATCTGCATTTTTTGCTATCTGATGCCTTTTCGCGACTAAAGAATTGAATAGATTATTTAATTCATTCTTATCTTGAAGCCTTCTTTCGTTAATTTTTTTATACGCTTCTTCTCTTAAACTTCGTTCTTCACTTTCCAGGAATTTTGCTGCCTGTTGAAGAGTATATTCTTCTCCGTTAATACTAACGGTCATTTTTCCTGATATTACCCCAAACTGTTGTTGTAAAACATTCAGTTCTGCCTGTATAGGAATATTATTTTCTCTGAAAATGTCAATATTCTTTTTTATACTGCGCAGATAAGTAAAATACTTTTTTTGATCAAGTTGATTTACCAGCGGATGATCAATCAGTTTTTTATTGAGTTTATCTGCATAGGGTTGAATAAAAGGCTGGATATTCATACAGAAGTAAGTAAAAGCCTCTTCAAGAGCTTTGTTTTCTGTATCGCAGGTCATATTGATTTGTCGCCAGCAAGCATCCTCACTGACTACGGCTTCCAGCTCACTCAAATCCTGCAACCAGCTTTCCAGCTCTTGTAAAGTATTTAAATCCCTATCTAAAAGATTTTTGAAATAGGGTTCAAGTTTATCCCATGAGGTTACAGTGAAATCTTCTGGTAAAAATTTCCTTGGTAATTTTTCGATATCTGCTGTCATTGTACTACTTCTTTTTGGGTGCTGCTTTCTCTTTATCAGTAGAAGATTTGGCAGCAGCGGTGGTTTTTTCCTTAGTAGCGGTTTTTTTAACTGGTGCTTTTTCTTCTCCTGAAGCCTTCTCTTTTGGAGAAGCTTTTTTCTTGGCCGGAGCTTTGGCTTCTTCTTCAGTTCCTGCTTTAACGGCAGTAGCTTTTTTCTTTTCTGTAGCCGCAGGTTTGGAATCTTCCGCTATAGCTTTTTCTGTAGGAGTTGTTTTTTCTTCGGTAGCTTCTTCTGCTTCCTCTACAGTCTGCTCAGTTAATTTGATTTCAATATTATTCTGTTTAAGAATATTGAACCATTTAGCCATTTTTTTCAGATCACTAACATATACCCTTTCGAAATCAAGGTCGCTATAGACTTTTTGAAAATACTTTTTGAGCTCTGCAGTATCCTTTCCATCAGGAATATTTCCGCTTTCTTTTTCCATAGCATGAAATATTTCAACAAGGTTTACGTTGTCTCTGACAGTGAACACTTCAATACTTTCAAGATGCGAAAAGTTGTGCACTCTTGAAGACACAAATTTGGTGGTATTATCCTCCAGGGAACGCACGATGGCTCCATCATTTTTGCTATTCAGCAATTCAAACAATCCTGGTAAGCCTGTTACCGCAATAATTTTTCCGTATTCCATATTGAGTGTTTAAAGGGGTGCAAGATAAATGTTTTTCTTCGCATGTTTTTTTAGAGTTTATCGTCAAAAAGTCACTTAGAATAAATATGATCTTGAAACACACGTTATTACTTATCATTGTTTTTTCAACTAAAATAGCCTTAGCACAGTCTCTTACGGTATCCGGAATAACTCGCGACCCATACGATAGTTCAGCGCTAAGGGGCGCAACCATCTCCATGTCACTCGCGATGGACACAGCCTTTAAATATACCACAGTTTCAGCACAGAACGGGAGGTTTGAATTTAGAAATATTCCTCGTGGCAAATATCGTCTTACTATTAGTTCTGTAGGATATGAACAGACTATCAGGCTGATTGAGATCCGGAACGAATCCCTTGATTTGGGATATGTTGACGTCCCCCAAAAAATAAGTACTCTTGATGAAGTGGTGGTTAGTGCACAAACGCCTCCTGTGCGACAAAGAAATGATACGCTTGAGTATAACGCGAATGCTTTTAAAGTGAATCCCGATGCTAATGCTGACGATCTGATTAAGAAAATGCCTGGAATAACAATTGAACAGGGAACGGTAAAGGCTGGGGGAGAACAAATTACAAAAGTTACACTCGACGGACGTGATTTCTTTGGTGAGGATGCAACAGCAGCACTTAAAAATTTGCCGGCTGAGATAGTTGATAAGATCCAGGTTTTTGACAGATTAAGCGAACAATCGCGTTTTACGGGATTTGATGATGGAAATACTACTAAATCAATCAATATAGTTACAAAAGCAGGAATGAAAAACGGTCAGTTTGGTAGGGTTTACGCGGGTTATGGTACTGACGAACGTTATGCCGCAGGTGGAAATGTTTCTGTTTTCAACAAAAATCAACGGATAACTGTTATTGGTCAGTCAAATAATAATAATCAGCAAAATTTTGCTACAGAAGACCTTCTGGGTGTAACGAATAGTTCGAGAAGTGTAGGGGGGGGAGGATCAAGAGGACCGGGCGCAGGTGGTAGAACAAGTGGAGGTGGTAATGCAGGCATGGGCAGGTTTAATCCGGGTCAATCAGGAAGTGGTAATTTTTTAGTTGGGCAACAGGGTGGTATTAGCAAAACCAATGCAATAGGGATTAATTTCTCTGATATATGGGGTAAAAAGACTGATGTGCAGGCCAGCTATTTTTTCAACAATAGTAGCAACACTACCAGAGATAATATAAACAGAGAGTTTTTTCTATCTGCAGATAGCAGTCAGCTATATGATGAAAGTAGTTTATCTACGTCGAGAAATAATAATCATCGTCTTAACATGAGAATCGATCATAAGTTCGATTCTGCCAATAGCATTCTCATTACTCCCAGTATCAGCTTTCAGGATAGCAGAGGGCTGAGTGAAGTATCCGGAATAAATGCAATAAAGACAGGTTCGGTTACCAGTCAGTCTGCTAATAGCAATTCAAGGATAAATAGCGGATACAATATTAACAATGGTTTTTTGTACAGGCATTCCTTTAAGAAAAGGGGAAGATCAGTTTCTCTCAATCTAAATACCAGCTTTAATAATAGAAGTGGTGAAACATATCTGAACGCTATCAATAATTATTATGGAAATGGTGAAAACAGAGATACCCTTCGACAGTTTTCTGATCAGCAGACAAAAGGCTACACTGTTTCACCAAATATTGTCTTTACAGAACCAATAGGACAAAAAGGGCAATTACAGTTTAATTACAATCCATCCTGGAGGAAAAGCCTGGCTGATCAACAAACTTATCAATATGACGATAATTCAGAGAAGTATAGTTTGCGTGACTCTTCCTTATCTAATCAATATGATAATTTATATGCGACACAAAATGCAGGAATAAATTACCGGATAGGAGACAGAGATAATTCTTTTTCTGCAGGCGTCGCCTATCAGGCAGCAAACTTATCAGGAGAAAGAAAATTTCCGGTATCAGGCGCGATTGATAGAAGTTTTAGCAATATTCTTCCTAATATTATTATCAGAAGAAAAATTTCTGATAAAAGTCGTATAAACCTTAATTATCGTACATCCACTAATGCTCCTACTATAGATCAGTTACAGGATGTTATTAATAATAGTAATCCTCTTTTCTTAAGATCTGGAAATACTGAGTTGAATCAGGAGTTTACGCATAGAGTAATAGGACGATATACATTTACAAATACGGCAAAGGGTCAAAGTTTTTTAGCTAATATTTTTTTGCAACAAACTAATGATTATGTAGCTAATGCTACATATATAGCCACTCAGGACTCGGCCATTTCTAATTCTGTGACTCTTTATCGTGGTTCGCAATTAACAAAGCCAGTTAATCTGGATGGACTTAGAAGTATAAGATCTTTTTTTACGTTCAGTACTCCTGTTAAATTGATTAAGTCTAATATTAATATTAATGCAGGATATAGCTATGCAGAAACTCCGGGTCTGATAAATAATGTTTCCAATTTTTCAAAAACAAATAATTATTCTTTCGGAGCGGTTATCTCAAGTAATGTAAGTGAATATGTTGATTTTAATTTTTCTTATACTGCTAATTTTAATGATGTTAAAAACTCTATTCAGCCTGCATTGAATAATAATTTTTTCACGCAAAATGCAGGTGTAGAAATGAATTTGTTATCCAGTAAAGGATGGTTTTTGCAGAATAATTTAAATCATCAGGGTTACAGAGGATTGGCAGACGGATTTAATCAATCTTTTTGGCTCTGGAATGTGAGCGTAGGAAAAAAATTCTTAAAAAATCAAAATGCAGATTTGCGCTTATCTGTTTTTGATCTGCTAAAGCAAAATCGCAGTATTAATCGTACCACCACAGAAACATATATTGAAGATGCCAGAACACAGGTTTTACAGCAATATTTTATGTTGACATTTAGTTATCGGCTGAGAAACTTTGGATCGAAAAATAGTAAAGAAAACCGACCATCTCAGGGCAGCTTACCGGGTAATCATTTTATGAACAGGGAAAGACAGCCAGGATTGTAGGTACTTTATTAAAGTAATCTTACTCATATTAAATGCTTCTGATAATTAGTAGATGATAGTGTGTTCGGCTTACTTCATGTAATCATTAAGCATCTGTTGGGTTATTCTTTAGAGAATAGAAAATAGTGATTTTTCATAGACGTTTCGTAATATCGCCAGCAATTACGATGACTTTGTACAATGAGTTGGACCTGGTTGAACGATTAAAGCAAGGCGACGAGTCTGCTTTCAGGCAAATTGTGGAATCTTCACAAGGTCTGGTATACAATACTGTGTTAGGAATCGTACAGCACCCGGAGGATGCAGAGGATGTATCGCAGGAGGTTTTCATGCAACTTTACGAATCAATAAATGGATTTAAGGGACAATCCAAGCTTTCTACCTGGTTGTATCGTATAGCCGTTTCAAAGTCTATGGATCACCTTCGAAAGAAAAAGCGTAAAAAAAGATTTGCATTTATACAGAGTTTATTTGGTGCTGATCAGGAACTTTTGCATGATCCGCCTGATTTTCAACATCCCGGCATTACTCTTGATAATAAGGAGAAAGCCGGCCATCTTTTCCGAGCTATAGAAAAACTTCCAGATAAGCAAAAAGTGGCTTTTACGCTTAATCGTGTGGAAGGGCTTAGTTATCAGGAAATCAGCGAAATAATGGAATTGACGGTTGCTTCAGTGGAGTCGCTTTTGCACAGGGCAAAAAACAACCTAAGAAGATTGCTGGAGGCTTTTTATAGTAAACAAAATTAAATAACACAAGTTTTTTTTCCATTTCACGTCAAAATAGCTGTTATGAAGCAGAATAATATAATTGAAGCGAAGGTTGAAGAGACGTTAGATAGCCTGGCAGGCATACAAAGGGCAGAGCCTTCTCCTTTCTTTTTTACCCGTTTACAGGCCAGGCTGGTCGTAAGGGAAAAAAGCTTCTGGAGTACTGTAACAACAGCAATCACTCGTCCGGCTTTTGCTTTTGTAATCGTACTTATCGTTATATTGCTAAATAGTTTTGTTATTTTCTTTGCAAGTGATGATCAGAAAAATGATAGTGTTGAAGTTGCACTTGCAGAAGAATACAGACTTAATGCTTCTTTGTATAATCTAGAAAATGCGATACCATAAATGAATGCTTTGTCAAAAAACAAGATACTACTTACTATTATTGCCGTTCTTTTATTAACTAATATTACTTTACTGATATTACTTTCTAAATCAAAACAACACCGTGATAGAGAACCTCATCCTATCAGTTTTAACGAAAGAGTAAGAACTGAGGTTGTTCTACGGGATGAACAGATGTCGATATTTTTACCTAAAAGAACAGCATTCTGGGAGGGTTTACGCAACCGTTTTGATGAAATAAAACAGAGCAAACAAGAGTTCTATGCGAGAATGTACGACTCTACTTTTACAGATTCTATTATGGAAGCAAAAGCTCAAATAATTGGCAATCAGCAAAAGGAACTTGATCTTTTCGTTATCAGGCATTTTCAGGATATACGAAAAATTTGTACACCTGAGCAGCTTCCCCGATATGATTCTATCATGCCCGGCATCATTACTATGATGATGGAACCTATGAAAAAGAAAAAGAAACATTAAGAGGGATGTACTTCCTTCTTAAGTACTTCTTCTATTTCTTCTATTTTGAATGGTTTGGAGATATAGTCATTCATTCCTGATGCAATACATTTCTCCTTATCACCAATCATAGCGTCTGCAGTAAGAGCAATGATGGGTAATTTACCCCATGGTTCCTCCATTTTTCTGATATGTTTGGTGGTCTCATAACCATCCATTTCAGGCATGTTAACATCCATGAAAATTAGTAAAGGGTAATGCTGTGGGAGAATGTCTAAAGCTTCTTTTCCATTGGATGCCTTAATAACAGAAAACCCCATTTTAGTAAGCACTTCGTTGATGAGCATCATATTAATAGGATCGTCTTCAACAACCATAACAGCATTTTCCTTGCCTATTTTTTTGATAGATGGAGCAGGAATTGGTTTTTTCTCCTCTTGTTGAGTAGTGACAAACATTGAACAGATAATACTATACAACTCGTATATCTTAACGGGTTTAGTCAACATTTTATATATACCAATATTGTTAGCTTCTGACTGATAAATATTTTTCTCCAACGAAGACAACATTAATATATGCACCTGATCTTTAGGCATTACTTCTCTGATTTTCCTGGAAAGTGTAAGTCCGTCCATCTCAGGCATGTGGTGATCGGTAATAATGAGATCTAGAGGTTCGTTAAAATGTTTAATCCTGTCAAGCTTAATAAATGCTTCTTTTGCTCCTGAAGCTACTTCGCACTCAATATCAAAGTACTTGAATATTTCTTCCATTAACCAGCGATTAGTAGCATTATCGTCTATTACTAAAACTTTTCTTAATGGTGGTTTATAAGTATTGGCGATTTGTGGTTGATGGTTCAATACCTGTAAAGGCACATGAAGGGTAAATGCACTACCTCTTCCCGCTTCGCTTTTTACAGTAAGGTTACCTCCCATTAGTTCGGCAAGACTTTTTGAAATAGTTAATCCTAGTCCTGTACCTCCAAATTTTCTGGTAGTAGAGCTATCTTCCTGGGTAAAGCTTTCAAAGATTTTGCCTATTTTTTCCTTAGTGATGCCAATGCCGGTGTCTTTAACTGATAGTTCAATGTCGAGGAAACGTTTTCCATCCTTAAGATATATCTCACCTGCAGGAATAACCGAAACTAAGATCTCTCCCTGCTGGGTGAACTTAATGGCATTCCCTAATAAATTTACAAGAACCTGTCTGATTCTTACAGGATCACCATTAAAGAGAGAAGGCAGTGAAGGATCAATATGACAGATCATTTCCAGTTTTTTCTCAAAAGCTTTAACTGTTAATATATCAACAGTCTCTTCCACTAATTCGTCAAGCCTGATAGATGTATTATCAATTAAAAGTTTTCCCGCTTCAATTTTTGAGAAATCAAGAATGTCGTTAATGATTTGCAATAATCCATATGCGGACCTTTTTACATTACTTAAGTAATCTCTTTGTGATTTTTGTAACTCGGTAGTAAGCACTAAGTCTGTAAATCCTATAATTCCATTCATAGGCGTTCTTAGTTCATGACTCATGTTAGCCATGAATTCACTTTTGGCGATACTTGCCTGTTCTGCCAGATCCTTAGCCTGTACCAATTCCTTTTCCATTTGTTTTCTTTCGATTGCGGCAGCGAGAGTGGAAGCGAACGATTGCAAAATAGAAAACTCAGTTATAGTCCAATCTCTTTCCGTTTTGCAATCATTAAAACTTACAAAACCCCAGAAATGGTTAAGTGTAAAAATTGGAATGGCATTGAGCGACTTGATACTTTTTTCTTCCAGGAATGTTTTTATTTCACTTTCAGGTAATGTTCTGGTATGGCAGCAATATATATCTTCCTTTTTCAGCGTCTGAAACATTTCAGAGTCTTCTGGTATTAGATAATTATTGAGCGAAGGATCACTATGAAGTAATTCTCCACTGAAACTGTCCCAATGCAAGAGCTGAGCAGTAACGGCTTTTTTAATTTGCGGATTGTAGTGATTTACATATACATCTACTATATCAACATTCATTTTGATTCCAAGCAACTGTATGGACTCTCCTATTGCATCCTCCAGACTGTTATTAATAATGAGCTGGTGGGTGGCTTCGGCAACGGCCTGAAGCAACTGATCTTTTTTCCTAAGATTATCTTCTGTTTTTTTAAGTTCTGTAATGTTGTGCGCAAATCCCAGCACTCCCCATACATATCCTTCCGCATCGGTAAGCGGAACTTTCACCGTACTCATTACCTGTGGCTTACCATCTGTCAGTGAGGGTTCTTCCATGATAAACTTGGATTTACCGGTGCTGATCACTTCATTATCGTCCTCCCAGAACCCACGAATATGTTTGTCGGGTAGTCCCAGTACGAGTTCTTCCGGAAAACCTATTTCAAGATCATTTTTACCAACAAATTCCTGAGGCTGCATGCGCATGCTGTCGCTGTAAGCCTGATTAACCAATAGGTAACGGTGACCAAGGTCTTTTATATAAATCCAGTCTGGTGTTGAGTTAATTACAGTTCTTAATAGTTCCTCTGACTGTTTCATTTCTGCTAATAGTTGCTCTCTTTCAGCTTCAACACGTTTCCTTTCCGTAACATTTCTTGAGGTGGCAACTACTTTTATAACTATCTCGTTTTCTTTTACAGGCTTTAGAATACTTTCTAACCATATATATTCCTCTTCTTTGTTTTGAATACGATAAGATATGGTTATAGATTCCAGTTCTCCGAGGCCCGGATAACCTGGCTTTCTTATGAACTTTTTAATATCATCAACGTGTACAAAATCAGTTATTATTCTACCTTCCATTTCATTTCTGGTAAATCCTAATACTTTTTCTACTGAAGGTGAAATATAAAGTACTGTCCCATCTGGTGTATGTTCGCTGATAATATCTTCTGAATGCTCGGCAAGCAGACGAAATTTCTGCTCGCGATCATGTAAAATCTTTTCTGCTTCTTTCTTCGACTCTTCGGCTAATATTTTGTCGGTTGCATCAATACCTATACCCTGTATTTCGGAAACATTACCGTTTTCGTCCTGCAGACTTATAAATTCCCATTCTGTCCACAAGAATTTTCTAATTCCTCCTACAGGTTTTCTTACCAGTATTTTATAAATAACACCTGGATTTTTCCAGCAGTCTTCAGCAGCTTCTTTACATCTCAATACATCTTTTGGAAGTATCATTGTGTAAAACCCTTTTCCTTGAATTTCTTCTTCTCCTATATCAAAAGTTTTAAGAAACTCAGCATTGGCAAATGTGAAATTGCCGTTCCTGTCAATACGGATGACGTAGTTTGTTTGAGAGCTTAGAATGGAAGCAAGAAATTTTTGTTCTTTTATCAGACTGTTTTTGGCATCCTGTAATTCTTTATAATTGATTTTGTTGGTCTTGAATAATGGTTCGAGTACGAGCACTCCTAAAAATATCAGCGCCACAACCAGAGAAACTAGTTTTCCTGTGTTAATAGTGGAAGACTCCTTCGACTTTTGATCCATTAAAGTGACAATCGTACGATTTAACTCCTCAAGCAGCGGCATCAGTCTGTTTTCTGTATCAATTAATTGTCGCAGGTATATTTTCTTATTCATTGATAAGAGTGCGGAATCAGCATGAGCGATTTCATGTCCAACAGACAGAATACTTCTAACATATGGTTGTGATTTTGTAAGAATATTGGTAACCTCGAAACTGCTCGTAACATCCGGGATATTAGGAAGTTTCATTTCACCTTTCAGGAATTTATAGTTGTTATTAAATTCAATCAGGTTGTTTTTCAGATCATTTTTTACGGATTCTGCTACTTTATCATTCTGAAAAATACTCAGCATCAACACTGCGTCTTTCATGATGGTCTGGCTAAGCATTCTTTGCCTTGCTGCAAAATTGGCCATGGCAGCCATTTTCTCGCTTTCCTGCGACCTTGAGCGTAACAGGTAATACCCAAAGAAATGAAACATGAGGATTAAAGCAATTAGCACTATAGCAATGCGCACAAGCTTCCGAAAGGGGGTATTCATGGTTATTGAACAGAATTTATTCTATCAATAACTTTATAAGGGTGGTAACTATTGTGGTGATGGCTATAGGAAAACCATTATTTATCAATAATCAATGATTTGTTCTTCTATAGCTTCCGGAATTTCCCTGAATTCGTATTGCTGATTGCGTAATTGAGGCTCAAATCCGGCTTCTTTGATGGCTTCCTGTATACTTTTATAGGTGAACCGGTGAGGAGCGCCAGCGGCGCTAACAACATTTTCTTCAATCATGATGCTTCCAAAATCATTTGCTCCTGAGTGAAGACATATCTGAGCTGTTTGCCTGCCAACAGTAAGCCAGGACGCCTGAATGTTTTTGACATTTGGCAGCATAATTCGACTCAAAGCGATCATTCTTATGTATTCTTCTGAAGTAGTCAGGTTCTGAACACCCCTTATTCTGGTAAGCAGAGTGTCTACGTCCTGGAACGTCCAGGGTATAAAAGCAAGAAAACCATGGGCATTATCGGGTTTTTTAGCTTGCACCTCCCTGAGTTTCACCAGGTGTTCAAATCTTTCTCTAATTGTTTCTACGTGACCAAACATCATTGTTGCTGAAGTAGTTAGACCGACTTTATGTGCTTCATGCATAATATCCAGCCACTCCTGAGCGCCACATTTTCCTTTTGAAATGAGTCTCCTTACTCTGTCAGTAAGTATTTCGGCCCCTGCCCCCGGCAAAGAGTCCAAACCTGAATCCTTCAAGGCTTTTAATACTTCTGCATGTGTAGATTTTTCAAGCTTAGTGATATGTGCTACTTCGGGAGGTCCTAGTGCGTGTAGCTTAAGGGTGGGATAGTGTTTTTTTAGCTGACTAAAGAGATCAGTGTAAAAAGTCAATCCCAATTCAGGATGATGTCCTCCCTGAAGTAATAATTGCTCTCCTCCATACTTGAAAGTCTCTTCAATTTTAGTTTTATAGGTGTCAATATCTGTGATATATGCCTCTTTATGTCCCGGGATGCGATAAAAATTGCAAAATTTGCAATTAGCAATACAGACATTAGTTGTATTCACATTACGATCAATAATCCAAGTAACTTTTCCATGTGGCACCTGTTTTTTGCGCAGTTCGTTAGCTACGAACATAAGATCGGTAAGTGGAGCGTTTTCAAATAAAAAAATGCCATCTTCTACACTTAAAAATTGAAGATCCAGCGCTTGTTGATACAGTTCTTCCAGCTTCATACCACACAAAAATACGATTTAAGTGAATTCTTTGAGGAGACTGTCCGGACGCCTCGGCTTATAGTACTCAGCCTTTCAATCTACATAATGTAGAATGGCTACGATATGATCTTAGGATTTGGAATTATCTATAAAGCATTAAGAAACTATAATCACGCTGAAATGGTCAAATCTTATTAGAGAATATATTAGGCGTTTGGGATTACCGGTAAAATATAGAGAAAATGAAATCTCCGCGAAACAGTTAAGTCATATACTAATTATAGTACATGTTAAGTGTTTGGTGTTATCTGTAAAACATCGAGAAATTAAAACCACTCCGAAACGGTTAAAGCGCATATTAAATTGAACATATACAAGGCTGTTGCAATTAACTGCAAAGTATCGAGAAGTTATAAATCACCCAGGAACGGTTAAAGTATATATCAATAGGGATATTTCTTTCTTTAAATCAGGCAGATTTCTAACCGGACGTTGTAAACTGCCAGAACTAGAAAAACAACCTGCAACAAAATAATTTATTAAGAAGTATATTTATAGGATTTGATATGCTAAGCATACTTAATAAATGACATTATTAATTTGCGGATTAATTGTTTTTTTTGAATGCGTTAAACTTTATCTCACTACCCCTTATCCCTGAGTATGAAAAAAATGATTTCTTCACTTACAGTACTATTCTCTTTAACTGTTTTCCTTAATAGTTGTGCTAGATTGCAAAATGGTCCTCTGCAGGAGGTACGTATTACCAGTCAGCCGCGAAATGCCACAATTTTTATTGATGGTGAAGAAGTAGGTAAAACGCCCAAAACATTTTTCTTAAAAAGAAATGGTAGAAATAAAAATGTTAGGAAAAAAAGGAAGGGTTATGATGTGAAAATCATATTGGAAGGATATGAGCCTTATGAAATATATATAGTTAGAAAGGTTGATGGCACATTTTGGGGTAATCTTTTCATAGGCGGACTTATTGGGATCTCTATCGATGCTGCTACCGGTTCTATGTACAGCTTAACACCGACAGATATTTATGCCCAACTATATGCCAGTATGTCAAAATCAAGTAAGGTGGAAGAAATAATTTTTTGCGCAGTTATTATGAATCCTGACCCCAAATGGGAGAAGATAGGAAACCTGATAAAAACTACCAGCGAATGATTTGTTTTAACGAATGCCGTTTTTAACAATAAATATCTAATTGTATGTGTAGGGCTCCATTTCTTAAACAGTCGTTATGTAATTGTTTTTCTGTTGTGACCCTGCCCTCAATACTGGACATTTCTACAATAGATTTCCCCGACTATGTTAATTGATAAATCATTAATAATTCATCAACTGCTGAATATATTCATCAAGTCTGCTTTTTGCAAGAAAGTTATTTTCGAGTGTAGTATTAAAGGGTACAGGAGTGTCAAGAGACCCACAACGCAAAATGGGTGCATCTAAGTAGTCAAAACAGTTTTCGGCAATCCATGCAGCCAATTCACCCCCTATGCCACCGGTTAATGTAGCTTCATGCAGAATAAGAACTTTGCCTGTTCTTTTTACTGCTGCGCGTATTGCTTCATAATCTAATGGCAAAAGGGAACGAAGATCAAGAATGTCAACAGAGATGTCCTGATGTTGCTGCGCATAATTTAACGCCCAATGCACACCAGCTCCGTAAGTGATAATTGAAATATCTTCACCTTCTTCTACTATATTAGCTTTTCCTATTTCGATTGAGTAATATTCATCAGGTACATTATCGGATACGCTTCTGTATAAAGCTTTATGTTCAAAAAACATTACGGGGTTTGGATCATTAATAGCAGCAATTAGCAAACCCTTTGCCTCATACGCTGATGATGGATAAACTACTTTTAATCCGGGAGTATGCGTAAACCATGCTTCATTACTCTGTGAGTGAAAAGGGCCTGCTCCCACACCTGCACCTGTGGGCATTCGGATCACAACGTCAGCATTTTGTGCCCAACGATAATGAATCTTTGCAAGATTATTTATTATCTGAGTAAATCCGGAACTGATAAAATCTGCAAATTGCATTTCTACTACAGACTTAAATCCCATAATACTTAATCCTAATGCCGTACCCAATACTCCCGATTCGCACAAAGGCGTATTGCGAATCCGGTCTTTGCCGTATTGTTCAGCAAAACCCTCGGTTATTTTGAAGGCACCCCCATATTCTGCTATGTCCTGACCCATCAATATCAGATTTTCATGTTTTGATAATGATTGAGACAATCCATCGGTAATAGCATCAATGAATCGTTTATGCGTTCCAGTTACCTTCCAGACTATGTCGTTGGTAGAGGCATATGGCGCATAAATATCATTCAGCTCTTCTTTTGTATTAGGAACAATAATCGCTTCGTGAGAAGCTTTGTTTATTTCATCTTCTATATAATCATGTATTTCTTCGCGAATATCCTTTTCAAGCTCCTCGTTTAAAACGTCTATTGAATGAAGATATTCCTGATATTTTATTACAGGATCTTTCCTTGACCAAACGTCAAACAGGTATTCGGGAACATATTTTGTGCCGCTTGCCTCCTCATGACCGCGCATACGAAATGTGCTGCATTCAAGGAGGTAAGGCTTTTGCCTTTTAATGCAATAGTCTTTGATGCCTTTGATAGTATCGAAGACCGTCAGAATATTGTTGCCGTCAATTTTCACTCCATCTATTCCATATCCTTTTGCTTTATCAACAAGATCACTGCATCTGTATTGTTCCTCTGTGGAAGTACTTAACGCGTAACCATTATTCTCAATAATAAAAATGACTGGCAGGTCCCAGACGGCAGCTATATTTAATGCTTCATGAAAATCTCCTTCACTGGTACCACCTTCACCGGTGAATGCGACAGCTACTTTATTTTCTTTTTTTAACTGATGGGCCAGAGCAATACCGTTTGCTATTGATAGTTGTGGGCCCAAATGTGAAATCATACCGCAAATAGCATGTTCTTTAGCGCCAAAATGAAAACTACGATCGCGCCCTTTTGTATACCCGTCTTTATGTCCCTGCCATTGTTTGAATAATTTATGTAAGGGTAAATTTCGTGTAGTGAATACGCCAAGGTTACGATGCAATGGAAGAATCCATTCATCATCATCAAGAGCAAGCGTTACTCCTGTTGCAATGGCTTCCTGGCCAATACCACTAAACCACTTGCTGATTTTTCCCTGCCTCAACAACAACAGCATTTTTTCCTCTATCATCCTGGGCAGCAGAATGCTTCTGTAAAAATGAACAAGCTGTTCATCATTAAGATCTTTTCGGTCAAAATGCATAATATCAAGTTGGCTGGAGTGAATTTAAATCACAACTAGTTCATAAAAGTCATCCGGAACCAGGTATTTTTTAGCCAGTTCCTGTAATTCTTCAGCCGATATATTTCGGATAGTATCTATGGCAGCGTAGAAGTAGTTTTCATCAAGATTGTTCAGTATCAGATTTTTCCATCTTCCCAACACCTGGAAGGGGCCGTCCAGGTCTCCAAGTATAGTGCCTATCATAAAATTCCTCGTCATCTTTAATTCTTCTTCATCAATTTTTTCTTCCCTAAGCGTTTTCATTTCTTCATATACTTCAGCAACAGTAGCAGCACTTACATCTCTCCCTGCTTCTGTACTGATCAACCATGCGCTTCTTTCTATATGATTAAGCAAATAGCTGTAAATGCCATAAGTATAACCTTTATCCTCGCGAATATTACCCATCAGTCTGGATCCGAAAAATCCACCATAAATATTATTAAGCACCATTACTTTGGCAAAGTCTGGATGATGTCTGTTGGGAAAATGACGGGCAATACGGATAGCAGCCTGAACACCTTGTGCGTCGTTAATCAGCATCTGCTTTTTTTGGGCAGAGGGCTGAAAATTATATATAATGTTTTTGTTTGCACCGTGATGAGAGCTTAGTGCAGTTTTACCAAAAGATTCTTCAAGCAGATCGATCAGGTTATCTGGTAAATTCCCTGCGGCAAAGATGATGCAGCGACCATTTTTATAATATTGATCGTAAAATTTAGCTATATCATCCTTATTAAGAGCAGAGTAGTCTGTTTGTAAGCTGTATTTTCCATAAGGATGTTCTTCACCGAATAAATGAGCATCAATGAGCCGGGAGGCAACAAACTCAGATTTTTGCAAACTTACTTCCAGTTTTTGTTTGGAGTTTTGTACATAAATGTCAAGTTCTTTTTCAGGAAATACACTATCAGTAATTAACTCTCCAACAATCGGAATAAGTTTATCTATATGTTTATTCAGGCAATGAAGAACTATTTCTGATGTTTCGTTATAACAATGCCTGTTCAGATATGATCCGTAAAATTCAAAATGCTCGTTTATTTCAAATGAGGATAATCGGGAAGTACCGCTTTTCAACATAAAATTTGTTGCGGCAGCAACATTTTTTTTCTCTTCAAAACAGTTTCCGGCATAAAATACCCAGCTGATCATCATTGTATCTTCGGAGCCCATTTTTAAGGCGTGTACTTCCACTCCATTGGAGAGCTTATGCACTTTACAGGAAGGAAGTTTAACTGAAAATTCAACCGGATCTTTTATAAGTGGTGGTGTTGTTCTGCTCAACATAAATTCTTCTAGTTTTCGCTTTGGTAATACAGCGTGTTTGAATTGTTATTATCAAAAATTCTGTTGCTGTACTCTTTGATATCTTCTTTGGTTACGGCAAAATATTTTTCCCTGTCACTGTTAAAAAGATTTGCATCACCAAGCAGCTCGTAAAATGCAAGATTATTGGCTCTGGTCATTACGCTCATATCTTCAAAAGCGATAGCGGATTCAGTTCTGTTTTTTATTTTGGTTAATTCCTTCTCGGCAATAAACTCATTTTTTAATATTTCGAGTTCTGCATCTACAGCTTTTTCTGCCTGTTCAAGCGTTACCCCCTTAATCAGTTTTCCTTCGATCGCGAGCAAACCCCTGTCAATTGTGCCAAACTGGTAACATTCGATATTGCTAAAGAGTTGTTGTTCTTTTACCAGCTTCTGAAAAAGTCTTGATGAATGACCGCCGCCAAGTACCTCAGTAATAAGATCAGCAACATAATATCCATGTTCTAACCTGCCGTCCATATGCCAGCACTTGTATAATGCATCAATGGGTACGTTAGCTTTTACTACAGTTTTTCTTGGGGCTTCCTGAGCAGGTTCAGCTTTAATATTTCTGATATATTTTTCTCCTGAAGGAATATCTCCAAACCATTTCTCTACCAGTTGTTTTACGGAGTCGCTTTTTACATTACCTGCAACAACAAGAATGGCATTAGCAGGATTGTAATGTTTTTTGAAAAAACTTCTAACATCAATAAGGCTGGCATTTTCTATATGACTGAGTTCTCTGCCGATAGTCATCCATTTGTATGGATGTTCTTTATAAGCCATTTCTCTCAGCTTGAACCATACATCACCGTAAGGTTTATTAATGTAATGTTCTTTAAATTCTTCACTTACCACTTTTCGCTGTACGTCAAGACTCTTTTCACTAAATGCTAGCGAAAGCATTCTGTCGCTTTCCAACCATAACGCTGTTTCAAGATTTTCAGCCGGAAGCTGAATATGGTAATTAGTCACATCGTTGCTGGTATAGGCATTATTTTCTCCTCCGGCCATATTTAGCGGAGTTTCGAAATCTTCGATATTAATACTACCCCCGAACATAAGGTGTTCAAAAAGATGAGCAAAGCCTGTACGTTCAGGATCTTCATCCCTTGCCCCTACATCATACATTACATTGACCACAGCCATCGGTGTAGAATCATCTTCGTGTACAATTACTCGCAGGCCATTGCCGAGGGTAAAACGGTTAAATTGTAACATAGGGACGCAATTTAACCATAAAAAATCAGTTCAGCAGACTCTTCACTTTCATAGTAATCATAATAATATCGTTATTCCTGTAAACCATTATTTTAACTTTTTGGTTAGTCGTTTGCATAAGATTTTTATACAATTGAATATCCTGACTAAAGTTATTTTCTACTGCCATCACAATATCACCTGGTTGCAATCCGGCTTTTTCTGCCGGTGATCCCTTCATAATATCAACAATACGAATATGACCATCTATATAATACATGCCAATGCCTGTATATGAATAATCAAAAACATCCTTAAAGTGTGAGTTAGGTAAAAGGTGAATCTCTCTCTTTTCGTAATTAATAATAAGGTTAAATCTTCTTAATATATCATTGCCAATAATTCCTCCCAGATATGGATAGGATGTGATGTTATAGACATCGTCAAAAATAAATGCCGGTACATTCCTGAAACGATACGGACCTAATTTAAAATTCTTTATTACTCCTTGTTTCATAGAAGCTTTTCCACCTAACCCTTCTGCCTGTGTTTGGTGCCATTTAGTTTTTGAACGTAAAAACATACTATCTTCTACAAAATCACTGGAAAAAATAAGACACATACCGGCGCCTGTATCGAAGTAAAATCGTGCTTTTAATTCTTCCGCGTCTTTAACTGTTCCATTAATAATCGGAATGTTCGCTATAATAGGTTTTAATAAATATCCTCCGCGAGGGTATTTTATAGTTCCTTTACTATGCAGAGAAATATACATGCTGTCGTAGTTAACGCGCACTATATACCTTGATAACAAACTATAACCAATAATTCCATCGATTTTTATTCCATATACACTTGTGAGAATATCGTAATCATTAATATGAAAATTGAGGCTGTCGATAATAATTCCCGGGAGATGAAGAGATTTGTTGTTGACAAAGCTCACTTTTCTTATGCCTGCAATTCCGCGGATTGTTTTTTCGCTGGGTGTTTTTACAAGTTGTAATTTTTCTACTGTTACAGAGTCAAGCGAAATACCACCACTGCCAGTATCAAAAATAAAGTTGAGAGAGTCGGATGTTTCGGAAAGCGATGCTTTTAAAATGATAATCCCACCGGTCAGCATTTTAAAAGGGACTTTAGCAATAAAAACAGATGGATCCTGGATAAATTCTTCCTGCGCCCTTATCATATTAAGGCTTAAGCTAGCAATCAATAAAAAGGTGATCCTTTTCACTTTCTTAAAATAGCCATTTTCCCTTAAAAGAAAGGAGCTAATCCATCATTGCGCTATAGACCATTACTTTGAACTTATCGCCGTTGTCATGAGCAGGATCGCCCCAAACCTGTTTATAAATTAATCCTACTATTTTCTCTTTGGGGTCTATCCAGTAAGTTGTCGAAAATGCTCCGCCCCAGCTGTAAGTTCCTTCAGGAATCGGACTTTCTGCACTTCCTCTTTCTGTAACTAATGCAAAACCCAATCCGAACTTATTATCTCTACCTAAATTAAGATCCCCTATTTGGTTAGAGGTCATCATGCGTACTGAATGTCTTGATAAGACTCGTTTACCATTATACTCACCTCCGTTGAGCAGCATTTGCATAAAAACGGCATAATCATATAATGTTGAGCTTAGACCTGCTCCTCCTGAAAAATAAGTTACACCGGTTTTGGGATAATCTATGTTTACATTTCCATTTACATCAAATGTACCTGCTGCTTTCTTTAGCTTCCCAACTGAATCAAGTTTATAGGTATAAACAATTCTGTCCTGTTTTTCAGCCGGAACATTAAAATAAGTGTCCTGCATGCCGAGTGGATCGAAGATTTTCCTTTTAAAAAATTCATCCAGTGTAGTTCCGGATATCACTTCAACCAGATAACCCAATACATCTGTATTTAATCCATAAGTATATTTTTCACCCGGATGGTGTAACAGTGGTAATGAACCCAGACGTTGAATATCTTCAGCAAGAGATGTTCTACCCCCACCTATACCTGCTGTAATTTTACTCTTAGCATATAATGCGTTAGCTTCTTTGCTGCCTATCTGCGCATAGCCAATTCCCGATGTATGCGTTAGCAAATCTCTTATTGTAATTTCTCTTTTGGCAGGTATGGTAGTATATGTTGTGTCTTTTTCATTAAACTTATCAATTACCTGTGGGTTTTTAAAGGAATGTATATACTTTGAAACAGGATCATCCAAAAGGAACTTTCCTTCTTCATATAAAATCATTACTGCAACACTCGTAATTGCCTTGGTCTGTGAAGCAATTCTGTAAATAGCATCTCTTTTCAGCGGTTTTTTTGCTTCCTTATCATCGTAGCCAACAGCCCTGTAATAGACAATCTTTCCATCTCTGGCGATAAGATAAGAAGCGCCAATCATTTTTTCCTGCTCAATATATTCTTTCAGCATATTATCTATGCGATTGAGTTTTACAGATGAAAAGCCTTGTGATTCGGGATTTGCTTCGGTAAAAGGTGCTGAAATGTTTTTCTTTTCAGAAGATGTATTTGTGTTTTTTGTTTGGGCCTTAATTGTTTGAAAAGCTAGCAAACAACAAAAAATCAGTATTCTATTTAATAAACTTCTCTTCATGGTTGTTTTTGGTTTTGATTGAAGTTGTTCAGCATGTTTTTATATCGTTCATAATGGCTAAAAGATTTTTTTATATAATCCTGTAATTCATAATCAGTGCATGTTTGAACGAAATCGAGCGTCGGTCTATAGTTTTCAATAAATGTATTTAATTCTTCTCCATGCAATCGGGTAATTTTTATAATTAACGCCCTGTTAAAGCGGTAATCAATAAACTTCTCTTCTTCTTCTCTCAACAAACGTTCCTGGAAAGCCAGCATCCTACGATTTCTGTTAAATCGAAACATATTGACTAATTCCTGTATATCCATACCTACTAATCCGCTACTTGGATTTATTGAGGATCCGATTCCTGGTTTACGAAAATCGAATGCTTTAGCATAATCCAGGCGGTTTTGAAGGGAGTCGAACCTATAGCTACGGGGCATAATCTGCACTTGTTTAAGTTCAGTTGCCCTGACGTGTAAGGCTATCTCAAAATTTTGAATATTCAATATAGACTTTACCGGGTATTTAGGTGTAGGCTTCTGCAGGTAGGAAAACCATATAGAATCATGAATGTCTACAACCAACGAATATCTTCCCAGCGAATCAGATATCGTTCCGGTTCCTGAAGTCGTCATTACACTTACAGCTTCAAGTGAGTTTTGTTGTGATATATCGTATACCCGACCAGACACTCTAACCTGTTGAGCATAAGTATTATGAATAATCATTAATAGCAATATGATGATTACTCCTTTCATTTACCGGACTTAAGATCTATAATTTTTTCTATTGTACTCGGAAAATGCTGATGTTCAAGGGTATGTATCTTATTGGCGAGACTTTCAGGAGTATCATCAGATGTTACCGCCACTTTTTGCTGGAATATAATATCCCCATTATCATAATGTTCATCTACATAATGAATGGTAATACCACTTTCTTTTTCTCCCGCGTTGATTATTGCCGTATGCACATTCATTCCATACATTCCTTTACCACCATATTTGGGTAGAAGTGCCGGATGGATATTTATTATGGCAGATGGAAAAGCTTCTATTAATCTTGCCGGCACTTTCCATAAAAAACCTGCCAGAACTATTAGATTGATATTCAATTCCTTAATCTGTTCAACGTAAGCGCCACCCTTTAAAAACTGTTCTTTTTCAATCAGGAGAACCGGGATTTTTTCTTTTCGGGCAATAGCTATTACCCCTGCTTCAGGTTTGTTGCAAACAATAAGATTAACCGTTACAGATTGACTGTTTTTGAAGTATTCAATGATTTTCTGTGCATTAGAGCCTGCTCCTGAGGCAAATATGGCTATCCGGGTCATCGTCAAATCTACAGGAATTTCGCAGGTTTTAACCTTGTATTGCATTAAGAAACAATACTTATAGGTTCTTTTAACAGAGTTTTTGTTGAATGTTTTTAGTCGTATAATTAGTTATAAACATCCACTAGCCGGATTCAAATAAAATTTTTCTTGTCCCTAATTGTATCTAGGGGCCAGTTTTTGCTCTGACAATTACATGACAAATTGATATTCTGACACTGGCAAAATTTCATTGAATCGCTTGAAACCCAGGCCCCTATTGGCTCAAAAATTTTTTGAACATGTTGATAGAATGTTAAAATCCTGGCTTATTTTTGCACCCAAATTCCAGGAAATTTTTCCACATTATTGAATCAGATTCAACTGATATGATGGACCATCGACCAGGCATAAAAAAAATATTCAGATTTTCTTTAATAGTATTATTGGCGTTTGCTGGAAAACTGCAAGCTCAGGACGGTGCGGCTATCTTTCAGTCGAACTGTGCTGCGTGCCACTCAGTTACTAAAAACCTAACAGGTCCTGCTCTGGCAGATATGGAAGAGCGTGGTCCCTGGGGAGACCGACAGAAGTTGTATGACTGGATTCATAATCCGGCAAAGTTCATGCAGACTGATCCTTACACCCAGGAGCTGAAAGGTCAGTATGGTGGTGTGGTGATGACAGGATTTCCGCAATTGTCTGAAAAGGAGATCGACGCTATCGTTGATTATGTAAATACTGCAGCACAAAAAGCGAAAGAGAAACCTAAAGATGATCCTGCTGGTGTGAAGATGGATGAGAATGATGATTATATTTTATATGGTATTCTTACGCTTATCCTAGCTGTAATTGCTCTGGTGATGTTACAGGTAAATAGTAACCTGAAAAAACTAACCGATGATAAAGAGGGTATTCCTTCTAAAGAGCCAATTCCTTTTTATAGAAATAAAAGTTACATAACATTACTGACGCTTATACTTTTTGTTGTAGGTGGTTTTTTCGTAGTTAAAGGCGCGGTTGGCCTTGGACGTCAGCAAAATTATCAACCCGAACAACCTATTTATTATTCTCACGCTGTTCACGCTGGTGCCAATCAGATTAGTTGTTTGTATTGTCACAACGGCGCTACGCAGGGAAAGCATGCGAATATTCCGTCCCTTAACACTTGTATGAATTGTCACATGACAATTAGTGAATATACCGGAGCACCGATATACAGGGAAGATAAGACAGAGGTGGATGGTACTGCTGAAATTCAGAAAATATACGATTATGTAGGCTGGGATCCGGCATCAAAAACTTATTCCAAAGAGCCTAAACCTGTTGAGTGGGTAAAAATTCATAATCTCCCTGATCATGTATACTTTAATCACTCTCAGCATACCGTTGCTGGTCAGGTACAGTGCCAGACATGTCATGGAGAAATTCAGAATATGCATGAAGTAAAACAGTTTTCAGATCTTAGTATGGGGTGGTGTGTTAACTGTCACCGCACCAGCAAGGTTAACTTCCCCGACTCAAGCGGAAGTAATGGCAACCAGTTTTACAGTATTTACGAGAAATTTCATGATGAAATAAGAAGTGGAGCCAGAGATAGTATCACAGTTAGTGATATTGGTGGTATAGAGTGTCAGAAATGTCACTATTAAGTTTAATAATTAATTAGAATTCCTTTTCAACTCCAGGGGGAGTTAGCGGCAAATAAATAAATATGGCGAACAAAAAATACTGGCAAAGTTTTTCGGAATTCAACGATAGTGAGCAGCACCGCCAACTATCTGCGGATGAATTCAAAGAGGACCTTCCTGTCGTTGATCCTGCAAAAGCGGGTAAAGAGATTGAGGATATGGGCGCTACAAGAAGAGACTTTTTAAAATATTTGGGATTTAGTACTGCTGCTGCTGCTTTAGCAGCAAGCTGCGAAACTCCCGTAAGAAAAGCTATTCCCTTTGTTAACAAACCTGAAAACGTTGTTCCAGGGGTTGCCGATTATTATGCTACTACATTTGTAAGTGAAGGTGAAGCTATTCCTATTGTTGCCAAAGTAAGGGATGGAAGGCCTATTAAAATAGAAGGAAATACTTTGTCTGGCCTTACTAAAGCAGGAACTTCTGCAAGGGTTCAGGCATCTGTACTTGATCTGTACGATACATCAAGACAGCGTTTTCCGGTTGCCAATGGTACTGCTGTAAGTTGGGAGCAACTTGATAAACAGTTGACCGACGCTATAGCAACATCTGGTCCTGTGGTATTATTGACTGGTACAGTTACTTCACCGACAGCAAAATTGATTATTGCTGATTTTCTTAATAAATATCCGGGTAGCCGTCATATACAGTACGATGCAATTTCCTATAGTGGAATGCTGCTGGCTAATGAAGCTACTTACGGCAAGAAAATACTCCCTTTATATCGTTTTGAAAACGCTAAAGTATTAGTGAGTTTTGAAGCAGATTTTTTAGGTACCTGGTTGAACCCTGTTGTGTTTCAGAGAGGATACACTGTAAACAGGAAAGTTACAGATACCAATTTGGAGATGAGCAAACATTACCAGTTTGAAAGCATGATGAGCATGACTGGTGCTAATGCCGATGAACGTTTTACTCATAAGCCGTCTGAAGCTGGTGCTGTTGTGGTAGGACTTTTGAATGCGGTTCAGACAGGAACTGCTTCTGGTATAGCTAATCCAAAATTAAAAGCAGGTCTTGAAAAAGCTGCAGCATCACTGAAAGCTGCTGGAGGAAACGCTCTGGTAGTAAGTGGCAGCAACAATCCTAACATTCAGATAGTGGTAAATGCTATTAATGAAGCGATAGGAGCAAATGGTAAGACTATTGACTGGGGAGTTAACCAGTTAACTAAACAAGGTCTTGATAATGAGTTTGCTGGTTTGATAGCAGATATGGAAGCTGGTAAAGTTGGAGCAATCATTGTTAATGACGTAAATCCAGTACATAATTACTTTGATGGTAATCGTTTTGCGGAAGCTCTTAAAAAAGTAAAACTCTCTGTAGCTATCAGCTACAAACAGGATGAAACTGCCGAGCTTTGTAAATATATTGCCCCCGTTCATCATTACCTTGAAAGCTGGGGTGATACTGAAGCTGTTTCTGGTCATTTCAGTATGCTTCAACCTACAATTTTCCCTCTATTTGACACAAGACAGTTTGAAGAATCATTATTAAAATGGTCAGGAAGCACAACGGCTTACGAGGTTTATTTCCGTAATTACTGGACAGCTAAGTTGGGCGGATATGATGGCTATAACAAAGCTTTGCAAGAGGGTATTATAGAACCAGCCCCTTCAGTTTCTGGTGCTGCTGCATTTAACAATAATGCTGTAGCTGCAGCAACCTCAGCTCTTTCTTCTGCACCTAAAGGTGGAACGACAGAACTGGTATTATATGAGAATCTCGCTATCGGTGACGGAAGATATGCTAACAACCCCTGGTTACAGGAGTTGCCAGATCCTATCACTAAAGCTACATGGGACAACTACGCTGTAGTTTCTCCTAAGTTTGCCAGAGAGGTATTAAAAATTGACTTAAATAAACAAGGTGATGCCGACTCTTACGAGGTTAATCCGGCTAAGCCTGTTGTAGATATAGAATTGGGAGGTAAAAAAATTACTCTTCCGGCTATGATCATTCCTGGTGTGAATGATGAAACTATAGGTGTTGCACTGGGTTATGGAAGAAGCAGTGCTTCTGGTGAAGACGCTGAAACGGCGAGGAAAATCGGAAGGGCAGTGTTGGGATCAGGTAAAAACGCCGTAGTATTTGCTTCTTATAACGGTGCTACCATAGAGAGGATTGCTCCTGCTGCAGTGGTAACCAAAGGAAAAGGCACATATGAGGTTGCTCAAACTCAAACACATAATTCTTATGAAGGTCGCCATAATGTGATCAAAGAGGTAACGCTGGATGACATGAAGAAAAATCCAACGCTTATCCGTGATGCAAGGGATCATGAATTACATCATTGGGGTGGATTAGAAAATTATGAAGCACAGGGTACTCTTTACCCTGTATTCGACAGACCCGGAGCTAAATGGGGTATGTCAATCGACCTTAATGCCTGTTATGGTTGTGGGGCCTGCGTGATAGCCTGTCATGCCGAAAACAACGTTCCTGTTGTGGGTAAAAATGAGGTGTTAAGATATCATGATATGCACTGGTTGCGTATTGACAGATATTTTAGTGGAGATCCTGATGATGCAGATTCTATACAGGCTGTATTCCAGCCAATGTTATGTCAGCATTGTGATAATGCTCCTTGTGAGAATGTGTGCCCTGTTGCTGCAACTACCCATAGCAGTGAGGGTATTAACCAAATGATTTATAACCGTTGTATTGGTACAAGATATTGTGCCAACAACTGTCCTTATAAAGTACGTCGGTTCAACTGGGCCGATTATACAGGAGCTGACAGCTTCAAGGATAATCAGAATAGAACCGGAGTAGGCGCTTTAAATGAAGCAGTGTTTCAGATGAATGATGATCTGACCAGAATGGTGTTGAATCCTGATGTAACGGTTCGCAGCCGTGGTGTAATGGAGAAATGTACTTTCTGCGTTCAACGTCAACAGGAAGGAAAACTAAACGCTAAAAAAGAAAATCGTAAGCTGGAAGATAGTGATACATATGTGGCTTGTGCAAATGCTTGTCCTGCTGATGCCATTGTTTTTGGTAACGTAAACAATGCATCTAGCGCGATTAACAAAGTTCGTAACGAGGGAAAGAACAGAATCTATTTCTCGCTCGAACAAATTCATACACTGCCAAATATTAACTATCTCGCTAAAGTTAGGAATTCACCAACTGCAGGCGATGCAAAGCCAGAAGAAGCCGCGCATAACCACTAATTAAATCATTACTATGTCATTATTGAGATACGAATCACAGGTCAGAGCCCCATTGGTGAGTGGTAATAAGGATTATCACCAGGTAACGGAGGATATTGTGCGTCCGATAGAGGCACGACCAACCCGTTCATGGTGGATAGGTTTTATTATTTCAATTGCTCTTCTCATTTTAGGAGTGGTTTCCGTTACTTATGAGGTAATATATGGAACAGGTCAGTGGAACCTTAATAAAACCATCGGATGGGGTTGGGATATTACCAACTTCGTATGGTGGGTGGGTATTGGTCACGCTGGTACGCTTATCTCTGCAATTCTGTTATTATTCAGACAGGGGTGGAGAACTGGGGTTAACCGTGCAGCTGAGGCGATGACTATTTTCGCGGTAATGTGCGCTGGTCAGTTTCCTATCTGGCACATGGGACGTGTGTGGATGGCCTTCTTTGTATTGCCTTATCCTAATACACGTGGACCTTTGTGGGTGAATTTTAACTCTCCTTTGTTGTGGGACGTATTTGCAATATCTACTTATTTCACGGTTTCTTTATTGTTCTGGTATAGTGGACTTTTGCCTGATCTGGCTACAGTGCGTGACAGAGCTAAATTGAAGTGGAGAAAAAAAATGTATGGCCTTTTATCTTTTGGTTGGACAGGTTCTACAAAACATTGGCAACGTCACGAAAGTCTTTCTCTGGTACTTGCCGGCTTAAGTACTCCTCTTGTATTATCTGTGCATACTATAGTATCATTTGACTTTGCCACTTCCGTAATTCCCGGATGGCATACAACGATATTCCCCCCTTACTTCGTTGCGGGTGCGATATTCTCCGGATTTGCAATGGTGCAAACGCTATTGCTGATAACGAGAAAGGTGTTGAACCTGCAGGATTATATTACAATGGAACATATTGAGGTGATGAACAAGGTTATTGTACTCACCGGTTCTATTGTCGGAATTGCCTATCTGACAGAACTTTTCGTCGCATGGTACGGCCAGAATCCATATGAACAATTTACATTCCTTGAGGCAAGGGCTAATCCATTTACTCCTTATGGATGGAGTTACTGGTTGATGATGAGCTGTAACGTGTTATCTCCGCAGATTTTCTGGTTTAGAAAAATGAGAAGGAATATTACAGTGACTTTCTTCATGTCGATCATTGTTAATATTGGAATGTGGTTTGAACGTTTTGTTATTATCGTTACATCCTTGTATCGTGATTATTTACCAAGTAGCTGGAGCACTTATTATACACCTACTATCTGGGAGATTGGTTTCTATCTCGGAACTTTCGGACTGTTCTTCACCTGTTATTTCTTGTTTTCTAAATTCTTCCCTGTAATTGCAATTGCAGAGATCAAACATATATTGAAGAAAAACGGTGAGAATTTTAAAGCAGATATGAGTGGTGTGGAAAAAAAGCCTTCAGATGAATTATATCACGAAGAGGCACATGCAGAACATCATTAATGAAATACTAATTCGGTAGAAATGGCTATAAAAAAATTTGTTGTTGGAGTTTTTGATGAAGAGAAAGTTCTCTTTGATGCAGTGAGTAAAGTTCGCAGAGCGGGCTATCGTCTTCACGATGTGTATACTCCTTTCCCTATCCACGGTTTAGATAAGGTGATGGGACTTCGTGATACCAGTTTGCATACCGCTGGTTTTATTTACGGTATTACTGGAACGACAACGGCTGTAAGCTTTATTTCATGGATATTGACAAAAGACTGGCCACTTAATATTGGTGGTAAGCCTCACTTTGCTTTACCAGCCTGGATACCTATCACTTTTGAATTAACAGTATTATTTGCAGCA
>CAZQIQ010000025.1:0-4653 GCA_964593835.1 uncultured Chitinophagaceae bacterium | reverse complement strand
CTTACTTTCTGTTATTTATGTCAGCTGGCACCATTTGTGAAAAAGCATCATTTCCACCTGAGAGCTACTGATGATAAGTTTGTAATGGTGATCGATTGCTCATCTGCAAACAATGAATCGGAGGTAAGCGGATTTCTGAATAGTATTGGCGCCACAGAAATCAATGTTCAGCACGCTGAAACGGGATGGTGGCTAGGCACCTATGATAAAGAACAAAAACTTATTGCTGAGTAAACCGTTTTTATTCTGCCAATAACAAATAATTATAATAAGAGAATGAAGAAATTATCCATCATAGCAATTATTGCACTTACTGCCTGGGCTTGCTCCGATAATGTAAGAAGATCTCCAGGAAGAGTGTATATGCCTGATATGGCGTACAGCAGAGCTTACGAAACATTCGCTTCTACCTCAAACCTTGATTCCAACGGCATTAATTATAATAAAATGCCTGTTCCCGGAACAATTAAACGAGGTGAGTTTTTTCCTTTTCCTCTGGCTAAAGATGAAGGTGCAGATACTACTAATTATGTGCTGGCAAAACAGGTAGTAAATCCTCTTCCGTCTCTTAACGAAGGACAGATGAAAGAAGCCGAAAGACTTTATCTTATAAATTGTGGTATTTGTCACGGTACAAAGCTTGACGGAAACGGTCCATTGTATAACGGAGGAAATGGTCCTTACGCGGCAGCCCCCAGAAATTTATTGACTGATCCGGTATTAAGTATGCCTGACGGTCAGGTGTTTTATTCTATTACTTATGGAAAAGGGCAAATGGGTCCATACGGACCGCAGTTAAGTACCACAGAAAGATGGATGATAGTTCATTATATGAATGCTAAACAGGCGGATGCGTCTGGAAAATAAAAACGGACGAGCTTTCGATAAAAATTAATAAACCATCCGTCATAATCTTAAGAAGCTGACGGACGATTGAAAAAAACAGAGCATGGCAAGTAAAGAATATTTTGAAGTTCCCGGGCGATACAAAAACTGGTCATATGGATTGATCGGTGTAGGCATTTTATCGCTCATAGTGGGCTTTATGTTGTACGGCACAGGTGACGATGTTCATCATAAAACCCGATTCTGGGCTACGTTGTTGCATAATAGTACTTACTTTCTGCTGGTAGTAAATGCGAGCATGTTCTTCGTTTGTGCTACAACTTTAGCTTTTGGTGGTTGGCAAATGGCTTTCAGAAGAGTTCCTGAAGCTATTTCTGCTGTCGTGCCGGTCATTGGCGTCATTGCTCTTATTATAATTTTGGCTATAGTTTTTGGTGGTCATCACATGACGCATATCTATCACTGGACTGATGCAGAAGCTGTTGAAGCAGATCCTATTCTAAGAGGCAAAAAACCTTTCCTTAATATTCCATTCTTTGCCATCTGGACAATACTGACAATTGTATTATGGGCAGTATTAGGGTATAAAATGCGTAAACTTTCGCGTGAGTCGGATAATAGGACTTTTAGCATTGAAGAGGGTAAAAAATATATCTGGAAGAATACGGTATGGGCAGCGCTCTTTATTGTATGGTTTGCATTGACTGTTTTATCAACTACTCCATGGTTATGGTTGATGAGTATTGATGCTCACTGGTATTCTACCATGTATAGCTGGTATACTTTTGCCAGCACATGGGTAGCTGGGATTGCTTTGATATTATTGTTTGTCGTTTATCTGAAAAATAAGGGATATCTGGAGTATACCAACCAGGAACATATACATGATTTAGGTAAGTTTATGTTTGCCTTCTCTATTTTCTGGACATACCTTTGGTTTTCGCAATTCATGTTAATCTGGTATGCTAATATACCAGAAGAAACTGTATACTTTATCCCGAGAGTAAAAGGAGCTTATAGTGGTTTATTCTGGTTCAGTTTTATCATTAACTTCCTGGCTCCGCTGTTATTATTAATGAAAAGAGGTTCAAAACGCAATTATACAACTGTAACGATAATGGCATTGGTGATCATTTTTGGCCATTGGCTGGATTTTCACCAAATGATTTTTGCCAGCGTTTCTCCCGAGCATGTAGAGCTAAATCTTTTTGATTTTGGTATTGCTCTGGGCTTTATCGGAATTATATTGCTGGTAACCGGACGTGTATTAAGTAAATACCCTCTTGTTGCTAAGAACCATCCTTTTATAAAAGAAAGTATTATTCACCATACATAGTTTATTAATGTCATCTACAGGAATCTTATTATTCGCAATATTAGCTCTCGGCTTTCTGATTACTTTTCAGATAGCAAAGGCAAGTGAGTACGTGTCTGTACTGAAAGGCGAGAAGAAATCTTTCGAACAAAGCAACAAGGTAAATGCATTTCTGCTGGTAGTGTTCCTTTTGCTGGGGTTAGTAGGAATTTACTGGTGTCATGAACTGTACTACGGTAAAACTTTGCTGCCCTATCCTTCTGCTTCGGATCATGGTGAAAAAATCGATACAATGTTGTTTATCACTATTGCGGTAACAGGTATCGTGTTTTTTATTACGCAGATCCTGCTTTTCTGGTTTGCTTATAAGTACCAATACACAGAAAAGAGAAAAGCATATTTCTATCCGCACAATACCAACTGGGAGTTGTTGTGGACTACTATTCCGGCTATCGCATTGTGCGTATTAGTAGGTTTTGGTTTGTTTTATTGGTATAAAATAACCGGCGATGCACCTAAAGATTCATTACAGGTAGAAATCACTGGTAAGCAATTTGGATGGATTTACAGATATCCCGGAAAGGATAATGTGTATGGTAAAAAGTATTACAAGAATATTGACGAAACAAATAGTAATGAACTTGGTTTAATTTGGGATGATACTTATACTCATGATGATCTGGTAACAACTGAAGCTATGTATGTTATTAAAGATCAGCCTGTAAAGATTAATATATTTTCGAGAGACGTGATTCATAGTGTTGGTTTGCCGCATTTTCGCATGAAAATGGATGCTGTACCTGGTACACCTACTACTATTCACTTCACACCAAAGTATACTACAGAAGAGATGAAAAAAATTACTGGTAATCCTAAGTTCGAATACGAGATTGCCTGTGATCAAATGTGTGGAAACGGACACTACTCAATGAAAGGTGTAGTTAAAGTGGTAACACGCGATGAGTTTATTTTGTGGAGAGCGAAACAAAAACCTAAGTATCTTCAGGCTTTTCCTGATAAGGATCCTGCTAACCAAAAACAGGCGGCTCCTGTAACACAAGATTCAACTGCTACGGCAGCAAAATAGATAATTTTAAAATTCATTATATAATGAGCAACGAAGCAGCATTGCATGGTCACACTGGAGTAGGCACTTCGCATGAAGCCCATCATGATGAACATCACGTGCATCATCATAAAGAGACTTTTATATCGAAGTATGTCTTCAGCATGGATCATAAAATGATCGCCAAGCAGTTTTTGATTACAGGGATGGTTTGGGCGATTGTTGGAGGTTTAATGTCCGTATTATTCCGTTTACAATTAGGATATCCTGATCAATCCTTCCCTATTCTTGAAGATTTTCTGGGTAAATGGGCAAAAGGTGGTAAAATAACAGCAGAATCTTATTACGCATTGGTAACCATGCACGGAACCATTCTTGTGTTTTTCGTGTTGACCGGCGGATTAAGTGGAACATTTGCCAACTTTCTTATTCCTCTGCAAATTGGAGCAAGGGATATGGCATCTCCATTTATGAATATGCTGTCATACTGGTTCTTCTTTGTTGCAAGTATTGTAATGACATCTTCGTTGTTTGTTGAAACCGGACCTTTCAGTGGTGGCTGGACGGCCTATCCTCCTTTGAGTGCCTTGGGCGATGCCTCGCCGGGATCTAAAATTGGGATGGATCTGTGGATCACAAGCATGGCACTGTTTGTAGTGTCCTCCCTTCTTGGTGGTCTTAACTATGTTTCTACGATATTAAATATGCGTACGAAAGGGATGAGTATGACAAGAATGCCGCTTACTATGTGGGCGCTCTTGTTTACTGCTATTCTTGGTATACTGTCCTTCCCTGTTTTATTATCAGGATTTATTTTGTTGCTGTTTGACCGAAATGCAGGTACCAGTTTTTATCTTTCTGATATTTATCTGGCTTCTACACAAACTGCTTTACCTAATGAAGGAGGAAGTGCCATTCTTTATCAGCATCTTTTCTGGTTCCTTGGGCATCCTGAAGTATATATTATCATTCTTCCTGCAATGGGACTTGTATCTGAGGTGATGAGTGTAAATGCGAGAAAACCTATATTCGGATATATGGCGATGGTAGGATCAATGTTTGCCATAGCTATATTAGCCTTCCTTGTTTGGGCTCACCACATGTTCGTATCTGGATTAAACCCATTCCTGGGTTCTGTATTTGTATTGCTAACGCTGTTGATTGCGATTCCTTCAGCGATCAAAGTGTTTAACTGGTTAACTACCATGTGGAAAGGAAATCTAAGATTTACACCGGCCATGCTTTTCTCCGTAGGCTTTGTAAGCTTGTTTATTTCAGGTGGTCTTACTGGTATATTCTTAGGTAACTCTACACTGGATATCGCTTTACATGATACTTATTTTGTAATTGCACACTTTCATATAGTGATGGGGGTTGCCGGCTTCTTCGGAATGTTTGCCGGGGTTTATCACTGGTTCCCTAAAAT
>CAZQIQ010000024.1:36736-54072 GCA_964593835.1 uncultured Chitinophagaceae bacterium | reverse complement strand
TTCTCATAATCATTATCCAGCTTTTTGCGTAGGAAATTTACGTAAACATCTATTACGTTGGTCTTGGTATCAAAATCAATGTCCCAAACATTTAGGGCGATGTCAGCCCGTGAAACTACCTTGTTTCTGTTTCTGACCAGATATTCCAATAATTGAAATTCTTTAGCAGTGAGAGAGATGACATTTCCGCCGCGACTTACTTCCTTACTGTCCAGGTTGATGGTCAGGTCGCCTACCTTAAGAATATTGCCAATAGGGATGTGTTGATATATCCTTTTAAGCACTGCCCGTATGCGCACTAAAAGTTCTTTAAAATCGAATGGTTTAACTATATAGTCATCTGCTCCGGCATCAAAACCTTCAATTTTATCATCCGTTGCACTTAATGCTGTAAGCATGATGACAGGAATTCTCGGATTTCTATTGCGAATTTTTTTACAAAGTGCAATACCGCTTATGCCAGGAAGGTTGATATCCAGGATAACAAGATCAAATTGTTGTATTTCAAAAAGTTTTTTTCCGGTAAGGCCATCATAGGCAACTTCAACATTATAATTCTCTTCCGTCAATCCTTTTTTTAGTGAGTCGGCTATTTTCTTTTCATCTTCAACTAATAAAATCCTTATTTCTTTTATTTCTTCCATGGAACATCATATAGGGTGATAAGCTAACAAAATTGATGAATGTTAATCTTGAATGCCCCAAAACATAATTAAAAAAACATTAAAATGAATGTTTTATTCATATATGTAATCGTAAGGAAGTGATTCGGCTATCTTTTTCCACGCCCAATATCCGGTATTAATAATATCATACTGTTCATAAAAGAAGCCATTTTGTTCAATTATAAATATATCATTGACGTCAAGTAATGTAACCTGCATTTTTGTGTCTTTGGGCATTTTGAATTCCTCCAGAAACTTCTGATCAGGAAAAACCCTTTTATAACTAATGCGGTATTTGCCATCCCAATTGATAATAATATTGTTGCTATCAGCAACATAAAGAGTGGAATCGTATATGTTCTCTATTTTTTTTCCTGTAATATTTTTTCCTCTGCCTTGGAGTTGCTCAATAATAAAACCTTCTTCTTCAACTATACCATCATATAAAGCTGTCATGAAGTGCAGGCGTGAGCCCAGATATGTTCTCGCACGATTTTTTATCCATTGACTGGTGACTTCTTCTGTAGTATCGATTTCAATAAAAAACGGATTACCGGTGTATTGACTAATATTACTGTTATAATCGTAGCTGAACGAATCCAGTTGGTAACGGATTAAATAACCCAGCGCATTGTTTTGAACAACAAGATCCTGGTCGGCTGTAACTTTCAAGCGGTGACGCTTTTTATTTTTAGTATAAAAAAAATGCAGCGATTGTGGATTAATAAGCGTGCATTCAGAAGCATTAGGAGTTGTGCCAATAAAATGATCGAAAAAAAATTGTCCGAATCTTTCCCACCCGTTTTCTACTTCATTGGTAGCTACTACGGCAACTTCTGCTAAAGAATTGTCCAGGGCGGGCAGATAAATAATTATACTATCAGTTAGCGGTTGATTATTGCTTACGCGAATATTTCTTTTCTCATATCCTGTATAGGAAATAACGAGCTCGTAACCGCCATCGGGGAGACGTATGCCGAAAGCTCCTTCAGTATTACAGGTTGTTCCATAGGTAGTATTCTGCGCATATATTGATGCTCCTGTAAGAGGTTGAAGAGTAGCGGAATCCAATACGGTTCCGCGTACAACGAATGTAGCTGATTGTCCGCTTACTGCTATAGAAGATATTACAAAGAAAACCGCGAATAGATATTTCATGGTCATAGTTGTTTTTCTGTTTCAGGATTCGAATACAAAGAATACTTCAATAAATATACCTCTGTTTTACGCTGCTAACTAATGATTAATATATTTTTTACAAGCCTCCCTGATAGTTATTGCTAATGGAGTGAATGCAAAATCCGGCAACGTATTCAATATTTTATTATTGTCAAAGTGGCTAATTGATTGAGCGATTTTAGCAGTTTCTTTGGAAAGAATACTTTCTTTCCCTGTGAACAATGATCCGAGAGAGGCCATCCGCCATGCAATAGCACTCATCATCGGGGAGGCGTGTCGCGTCGGTCTTTTTTTGGAAAATTCGTCAGCTATAGTATTCAAAAGTTTTCTGAAGCTCCAATTATCACCATTTAAAATAAAGCGTTCGCCCGAAACCGGATTGTTTAGCAGACTAATAATAGCGCGGGATACATCTTCCACATCTACAAATCCATTTGTGCCATTAGTGTACCATGGAAATCCCTGATATACGTTCCTGAAAATAGTAGCGCTTGAAGTATTCCAGTCGCCATATCCCAAAATAGTAGATGGGTTTACAATAACTGCATTTAATCCTTCGCCAATTCCTCTCCACACTTCCATTTCTCCGTTATACTTACTCATTCCATAGGCTGTCTGTAACTTATTGTTAGTCCATTTTGTTTTTTCTGTAGTTATTTCACCTCCTGGTTTTCTGCCTATGGCTGCAACAGAACTGACATGTATAAGTCTTTTTATATTCTTTTCTATAGCAACATTAACAATGTTGGCGGTTCCTTCAGTATTAACCTTATATAAAAGCTTTTTATCTTTTTTGTGGAAAGAAACCTTTCCTGCACAATGAATAACTGCATCCACATTTTCCATAGCCTCTTCAAGAGCTACTATGTCAAGTATATCACCGTCCTCCCATGTTACTTTATCCCATATAGAGCTGTCAATAAAATCCGGAATTTTTTTTGTTCTGCGTAAGGCTTTAACATAATAGCCAGCATTTACAAGATCCCTAACTACATAGGCTCCTGCAAAACCTGTTGCTCCGGTTACCAGAACAGTTGATTTATTTGGCTGGATATTCATAATAACCCTTTCCGGTTTTTCTTCCTAATGCTGCATTTTCAACTTTTTGTTGCTGAATAGCTGAAGGTTGTAATCGGGCAGGTTTGCCCAGCCCCTCGTAAACAATGCATGAAACGGCATAATTGATATCGTTTCCAATAAGATCCATTAATTCAAAAGGGCCCATTCTAAACCCTGTTGATTGCATAAGATGATCGATAGCGGTATAATTACTATGTCCCTGCTCAACTAAGTGAAGGGCTTCCAGATAATAGGGTCTGGCTACACGATTAACAATAAATCCCGGTGTGTCTTTACAACGTACCGGAGTTTTTTTAAGGGAGTGAATAAGTGTAAGAAGCCGGTTAATTATTTCAGGATCGGAATAGACTGTGCTAATTACTTCCACCAACTTCATAACAGGCGCAGGGTTAAAAAAATGTATACCTGCCAAACGTTCGGGAATAACTATATTATCAGCAATTTTTGTAATTGATAATGAAGATGTATTGGTAGCCAGAATTGTGTTTTTATTATTCACTGCCGCGAGTTGATTCATCAGCTCTACTTTTTGGTCGATGTTTTCAACTATGGCTTCCAGACATACATCGGCTTTGCAATCATGTATGTCAGTTGTGTAATTAATAGTCTTGTTGCCGGTTCTTTTTTCTATTTTTTCTTTGGCCGCTAATAACATTTCTTTCTGGGTATCAAACAAGATGGTATCAAAACCATTTTCTACAAACACCTGCGCAATACCACTTCCCATGGTTCCTGCTCCGCAAACACATATTGTATTAATTGGATGACTCAAGTTAGATGGCTGATGTGAACTGCTTTAAAAATCGGGTATCATTTTCACTAAAAAGGCGAATATCATTAATACCATATTTCATCATCGCCGGTCTTTCTATCCCTATTCCAAATGCAAATCCGGTATATTTATTCGGATCAATATTACAATTCTCCAATACTTTTGGATGTACCATTCCGCAACCCAGAATTTCTACCCAACCGGAATGTTTACAAACGTTACATCCTTTTCCATGACAGATCAGACAGCTTATATCCATTTCTGCACTGGGTTCGGTAAAAGGAAAATAACTTGGACGAAACCGGATTTTTACCTGCTGACCATACATTTCCTGAACAAAATAATAAAGAGTTTGTTTAAGGTCAGCAAAAGAAACGTTTTCGTCAATATATAAACCTTCTATCTGATGAAAGAAACAATGTGAACGTGCGCTGATCGTTTCATTTCTGTATACGCGTCCCGGACAAATAATTCGAAGCGGAAGTTTACCTTTTTCCATCTCTCTGATCTGAATATTACTGGTATGTGTTCTTAACAACCAGTCAACACCATCAGTAGAACGGTTAATGTAAAATGTGTCCTGCATATCACGGGCAGGATGATGTTCAGGTAGGTTTAATGCTGTAAAATTATGCCAGTCATTTTCAATTTCAGGGCCCTCAGCTACTGCAAAACCAAGTCTTTGAAATATTTCAATAATGCTGTTGCGCATTAGACTGATAGGATGTCGACTGCCTATAGGAACATCATCCGCAGGCAGGGTGATATCAATTGCATCCGTTACTGCGTCTGTATTATTTAATTCATTTTTCCAGGTTTCATATTTGGATTCGGCAAGTTGTTTGAATTCATTAAGAATTAACCCGAATTCCTTTTTCTTTTCTGACGGAACATTTTTCATTTCCGCAAATAGATTTTTCAGAATTCCTTTGGTGCCCAGGAATTTTATTCTATATGTTTCAAGAGCTTCTGCTCCGTCCTGAGAAAGGCTGGTAATTTCCTCTTTGTATTCTTCTATCTGCTTTAACAATTGATCCATCCGGCAAAGATAATATACATTTGCAGCATGCCCGAAATTTTGAATATTGCCGATTTTCTTGAACCGGTTGACTTGGGTAATATTTCCCAGGATGAAGAGTATCACGATGGTCAGTACGGAAAAACCCTAAATCTTTATATTAATGAACAAAGTGATTTAAGGGATGCAGATATTGTTCTGGTGGGATGTTCGGAACAAAGAGGAGCGGGGCCTTCAAAAAAATCAATGTCAGCGGATGTAATCAGAAGAGAGTTTTATCAGTTGTATGACTGGCACCCCTCTCTACGTATTGCAGATGCAGGTAATGTTCGTATAGGGGCTACATTAAATGATACCTATGCGGCTTTAAAAACGGTGATTAAGGAAATTACTTCTGCCGGAAAAACTGTTGTGGTAATAGGAGGTTCGCACGATCTAACGCTTGCACAGTATAGTGTTTTTCGCGATGCAGGACAGATTATTGAGGCCGCTTGTATAGATGCCAGATTGGATCTTAATATGAATTCGCCAGCTCCCGCTGATCATTTTCTTATGGAAATGCTTACGGGGGAGCCTAATTTTTTAAAACATTATAATCATATAGGTTTTCAGAGTTATCTCGCTCATCCTGAGATGCTCCAAACATTGGACAAGTTAAGATTTGATTGTTTTAGAGTGGGGAAAGTCAGAGAGAATATAGAGGAAATGGAACCGGTTGTCAGATATACCAATTTGTTCAGTTTTGATATTTCATCAATAGCTCATCATTTTGCACCTGTTAATAAAATTACACCCAATGGTTTTACGGGAGATGAAGCCTGTTCTCTGATGAGGTATGCAGGACTAAGTCCTCTTGCTAATTCTATAGGAATTTATGGGTATGATGCTAATAAGGACAGAGATAATATCACAGCAAAGCAAATCAGTCAGATGATATGGTATTTTATTGAAGGAAGAAACAGAGGTAAAAAAGAGGCGAGCATGGATGATCTGGATGCTTTTAATGAATATCACCTGGCTTTCGGAGAACTCAATACAACGTTCTTACAAAGTAAAAAGACTGGAAGATGGTGGATGCAGTTACCGGATCAACAATATATACCCTGCTCTTACGCTGACTATCTTACTGCCATTAATAATGAATTACCGGAACGTTGGTTAAGAGCACAGGAAAGAAGCGCATGATAAGGATTTTTAATATTGTTTTGTTTTTTACAGTAATTACTGTTCAGGGGCAGAAGAATAATTATTTTGATAGATTTATTACAGATACATTATTTAAGACTGCTCATCTTGGTGTTTCAGTATTTGATCCATTAACACAGAAACATATTCATAGTTATCAGGGTGATAAGTATTTTGTTCCTGCTTCCAATATTAAGATAATTACAGCCTATGCTGCTTTGAAATATCTTCCCGACACGCTAAGTGTTTTGGCTGAGGATCTTCACTGGAAAGAAATGGGTCCGGGGTGGGCTTGGGATGATGATCAGGAACTAGAAAATCCGTTCCCGGTAATTCCATATTTTGATTGCGGTGAAATTTGGTCGGGATCTTTAGATTCCCTGTTAAAGCCTATGATGTTTGATAGTGATAATTTTCTGGCAGAACAATTATGGAGAACAATTAAAAAACAAACCTCATTAGATAGTTTTTTTTATGCATTGCCAAGGCAACCTTCCTGGGTGGATGGCTGTGGATTAAGTAGGTATAACTTATTTACACCACAACAGTTTACTTATGTTCTTAATAAGCTGTTTACGGAAGAAGGTGAGAAAAGAATAAAAACAATTTTTCCTACCGGCAATAAAGGAACACTTCGCAACTATTATATAAAAGAACAGGGAATTATTTATGCTAAAACTGGTACTTTAACCGGAGTAGTAGCATTGAGCGGATATTTGTTTACTAAAAACAAAAAGACACTTATCTTTTCTGTGTTGGTCAATAACCATACATCCAAAGCATCGGTTATTCGCCGACGTATTGAAAGATTTATTAAACAGCTTTCGGTTTCCTATTAACAGGATTTCCTCTTAATAAATACTCTTCCATTGTTTTTTGAATTGTCCTTTCATCCACATATAAGAGGTCGCTAAAAGATTTATCGATTATAAGGTCTTCGTTTTATGATGAATATTTTTGAAAAGATTTTTTTCGTTATAGAAATGCTTATTGTTCCCTGATGAATAGTTCGTTTTAAAAATAACATATTTATCAAGAGGACTTTTTACAAGTTGTGTCAATGCTTGAACACGATACATGATTTTTTATCAAACAAGATTATTATTCGCATAAGATATTCTTTGTGTTAAGCATACGTCCATTTAAAATGATGTTGAAGAATTTTGACAGATATTCTTCTTGCCCTATATATACTTATTCAGAATATGGGAAATGCATTTATAATTAATTACCTATTGTATATGATTTCTTTAAGGGACGACTATCCTCATACCGACAAATTATTTAACTGTGTGGTTTTGGAGAAAATTTTTAATAAACTCCGAGATAACTGTTAATGTTATACCGAAAATCGCTGTTAAAGGACTAATCCTTTTGCTTTCTCAAGCTTTTTATAGTATTTGAAGGCTGAGAGAGATTATAAATAATAAAGAAATATTTATTGATAATTAACGTCTTTTAATCTGACGGGGAGTAGAAGCTAGACCGAGTGATTTATAAATAGTTTCCTGCACTTTACCTCTTACATTCATTCGTACAAATTTTCCGGGATCTCCATTATTGTATACCCGGTTGGAGAGGAATATATAAGTTAATTGATGGGTAGGATCGATCCATACACATGTTCCGGTAAAGCCGGTATGCCCAAAAGTGGCAGGAGATGCTGATAAAGCAGGATAAGGCTCTGTGCGGGTAGAATTATTTTTTTCGGGTTTATCAAATCCCAATCCTCTTCTACTCACATTGCTTCCATAAGCTGTAAAAAGATCGATAGTCGATTTTTTGAAGAAAGTTATGCCGTTCATTTTTCCTCCATTCAATAACATTTGGGAGAGCACGGCTATATCGTAAGCATTACTAAACAAACCGGCATGACCGGCCACTCCTCCAAACATTGCAGCGCCAGGATCGTGCACATCACCTCTGATTAACTGTTTTCTGAAAATTAATTCAGCTTCAGTGGGGGCGATATTTTCCAGCGGAAAATAATTTCTGGGATTGTAGGTAACGGATTTTAAACCAAGTGGATCGAAGAAAGTTTCTTTTACATACTGGTTGAGTTGTTTTCCGGTGATTGTTTCAATTATATTGCCCAGGAAAATAAAATCAAGATCGCTATATAAATAAACGCCCTGTTTAGTAACAGGGCTTTGAATAATTCTTTTATAAAGTGTATCGGTCCAATCGCGGCGCATATAAATATTATCAGCCACTCTTACTGTAAATATAGAGTCTTGAAGAGATGCATATATAGCTGTAGAAGGTGATTGGTTTTGAATACTATCTAAGGTTTCTTTATAAAAAGGAATCCACCCTTTTAATCCAGCCTGATGCAATAAAATGTTTCTGATCGTCAGATTTGCCTTATTGCTACCACGTGCCCAGGGAAGATAATACCCAATAGATTTGTTTAAATCTATTCTCCCTTCGTCGTATAACTTCATTATAGAAATGGTCGTTGCCATAATTTTGGTGACGGAAGCCAGATCATAAATTGTTTCCGGATAAACTGTTTCAATGCTGTCATATCCCATAAATCCAAACGACCGCTCATAGGCAAGTTTTCCATCTTTTGCTACCAGTACAACGGCGCCGGGTATAGCATGTCGTTTAATCGCATCATTAACTATGGAATCAATTTTAGTGAGTTGGCTGATATTAAAGCCGAGGTCGGCCGGTCTCCACTGTGGTAACAATCTATGTGATACGATTCCCATTCCATACCTTAACTCATCGCAAACCGTTACCGGAAGTTTCCCTTTAGCTATTAATTTTCCGGCGATGAGATCCAGGGCAGTTTGCTGTGTAAAGTCATCATCTTCATAACATGCCAGCAACACATGACTGTTGCAGACATTTTTCATGGCATATGGATTGCCAAAGAAGGCAGTAATAGTTCTATATTTTTGTTGTACTCTTTCAATCAATTGATGGGCTGCCAGACTAACACCAAAATTATTTCCCGGAAATCTTCCATATTTATGTACGCCGATAACAACAATATCATATCTATTGCCGAGAATATCCATCGTTGGTCCGATCATTGATTCCTTCATGTTATAATCAAAATAATAAACATGGGCATCATATTGTTCACGAATCTGTTCGGCAAAAACATTGTCTTTTTTTAAACCTATTCCTAAATAGGCAATGCGTTTTCCTGCTTTTAACGGGAATATAGAAGCGTCCTTATTCTTTAATAGTGTAATGGCATTCTGTGCAATCAGTCTTCTCATTTCTTCCGTTTTCGCATTTACATCTTCCACAAGATTCTCCAGCGTTACAGGCTGATAGTTTGCCAGGCCATATTGATATTTGGCTAATAATACCCTTTTTGCATGCCGCTCAATAGCTTCCCAACTAAAATCATCTTTTTTTATAGCTTCTTTTATTCTTTTTATACTTCCTTCTATATCTCCTGGCAGGCATAACATATCATTGCCAGCCTGTAATGATTTTAAAGATATTTCGGCAGGACTAAAAAATTTGGATACCCCTTTCATTTCCAGTGCATCTGTAACTATCAAACCTTCAAACTTCATTTCATTCCGAAGAAGTTCTGTAACAACATTTTTAGAAAGAGATGTAGCTACTTTATCTTTCTTTTCAAGAGAGGGTACGGCCAAATGAGCTACCATTATTGAAGCCACTCCTGCATCGATAATTTTATGGAATGGATAAAGTTCAAGCGAATCTAATTGTGCTCTTGTTTTATTGATAACGGGAAGGTCATAATGAGAGTCTACTGTCACATCACCGTGACCAGGAAAATGTTTGGCGCAGGCCATCACGCCTGCATCCTGCATTCCACGCATATATTGAATGCTATACATAGCTACGCGATGTCTGTCCTCCCCAAATGACCGATCGTTAATTACAGGATTGGCAGGATTATTATTGATATCGGCAACCGGTGCATAATTAAGTTGAATACCCATTCTTTTACATTGTTCGCCTACGAGTTTTCCGTACTCATATATTAGTGATGGATCTTCAACGGCGCCAAGCATCATCTGTCTCGGTAGTGGTAAAACACTATCCATGCGCATAGCTAAACCATTTTCTCCATCAATTGAGACTAAAAGAGGGGTTTGAGCTATAGCCTGCATCTGGTTGATGATCTTTGCCTGCTGTAGCGGACCACCCTGGAACAACGTAATTCCTCCGATATTATATTTTAGAATAGCTTCTTTTATTGCATTCTCATAAAAAACTACTTTTTTATTATCCCTGGCCGACATTCGTAGTGTCATTAACTGGGCTATGCGCTGGTCCTCATTAAGAGATTGATAAACGCTATCTACCCATTTAATGGCAAACGGTGAGGGTTGAGATTGACTGTGACCGACCAGAGAACAAAATAGAAAAAAAGCAAACAGAGGTCCTTTCATAATATTTTACCGGATTTAAAAGCTATTATTCGTCTTAAATTGCATCCGTAAATTAATTCAGAATTGGGAGACATCGTTCATTTATTGCCAGATAATATCGCTAATCAGATTGCAGCCGGAGAAGTTATTCAACGGCCGGCTAGTGCTGTTAAAGAACTGTTAGAAAATGCTGTTGATGCCGGAGCAACTGTTATTAAGCTGATCGTTAATGATGCTGGCAAGTCTTTGCTGCAGGTGATTGACAATGGAAAAGGGATGAGTGCAAACGATGCGCGACTTTGTTTTGAACGGCATGCCACTTCTAAAATAAGTGCAATCGATGATCTCTTCAGTATTAAAACGATGGGGTTTCGTGGTGAAGCGCTTGCATCAATAGCTGCAGTTGCACAGGTAGAACTAAAAACTAAAAGAGCTGAAGATGTAACCGGAACCTATATTGAAATTGAAAACAGTAAAATTAAAATTCAGGAAGAAATAGCGTGTGTGAATGGCACAAGTATAGCTATGAAAAACCTGTTTTTTAATATTCCGGCGAGAAGGAATTTTTTAAAGAGCAATGCGTCAGAGATGAGGCATATTGTGGATGAATTTATTCGGGTTGCCCTGGCATTCCCCGAGATATTTTTTTCTCTAAGCAGCAATGGTCAGCAATTGATGCATTTAGAGAAGGGAACACTTAAACAACGCGTGGTCCAAATATTAGGTAATCAATACAACGCTAAGCTGGTGAGTGTGCAGGAACAAACTGATTATATGAACACTTACGGGTTTGTTGGTAAGCCCGAAGTGGCAAAAAAAACACGTGGAGATCAATATCTTTTTGTGAATAACAGGTTTATTCGGAGTCCATATCTGAATCACGCTATAATGAGTGCTTATCAGGATATGATACCTGCCGACAGTTTCCCATTATATGTACTATTTATTGAACTTGATCCGCAACAGGTAGATGTAAATGTTCATCCCACCAAACAGGAAATTAAGTTTGAGGATGAAAAAATTGTATATGCATTTGTTCAGGCAGCCATAAAACATGCGTTGGCCCAATATAGTGTAACACCTGCACTTGATTTTGATCTTGACCCTGGCATACAACATCTTGATGCAGTAGCGAAACCAGTGTCGGGAGAGCAGCAGGCTTCTGTAACTTCTTCCTCCTTATATCAGTCGTTTACGCAGAAAAATCAGGCTCACCTGATTGATAAAAATAGTAATCTTAAAAACTGGAAAGATTTTTTCCCTAATGAAAAAACAACCTCCCCTTCTACTGAGCAAACTCAGGATGGTGGTGAGAGGTTATCTGACAGCAATGCGGAGATGTTTTCTTTTGAAAAAGCAGCTTTTGAAGAAGGGTTATTAAAAGAAGATACGCCAGTTGTACAGGTGTTTAATACATATATTATTGCGGCTACCCATAGAGGTTTTATTCTGGTGAATCAGCAATTGGCACATGAAAGAATAATATATGAAAAATTAGGATCGGCATCATCAGGCAAAGCCGTTCCCTACCAGCGCAGTATGTTTCCTGTAACAGTTCAATTATCACAACAGGATGCTTCATTGCTTGAAGAGTTACTGCCAGATCTGCTGCAACTGGGTTATCTTGTAGAGCCGTTTGGAAAAAATAGTTTTGTGATTCAGGGTACTCCTGCAGATCTTGACCCGGGAAATGAAAAAGCAGTGATAGAAAATATGGTGGAGCAGATAAAACATTTTAGCAGTGAGATAAAATTTTCAATGCGTGAAAAAGTAATAAGATCATTATCTATTCAGCAGTCTATTAAAACCGGCTCACCTCTGTCGCAGGAAGAAATGCTGGCATTGCTGAAAGATTTGTTTCGTTGCAAACAACCGGGTGTAACAGCTGGCGGCAATCCAACGTATATTGATTTTAAAAAAGAATATATGGAACAATTGTTCCGCAGACCGTTATAGTGAGATAACTGCACAAGCTTAGATGGATAAGTGTTTTTGCAAAAAATAATTTCAGTATTCATTTCTTTATTTCATCAGATAATACGATGAGATTTTATATCAACAATTAAAATATGCGGATGAAATATCTGGTAAGTATTCTGACTATATTCATTTTAACTATTAGCGTAAATGCTACTATAATTATTTATCCAATTCCTGCAGGGGAGTTGTTATCAAAAGAGTATTCAATAAAAATTAATGGCCGGCAGCTTCCTGTTTTTCACACCCGTGTTTCAGCAGCTCCTATTAATCAGGTGTGGCCAGGTTATCAACGGCCTGTTGAACAGACAGAGCTAGCTTCTTATAGTAGTTTTGATACAGATGAGAAGGTTACTATAGTTATATCATGTGCAATAAAAGTGACAGACGTTGTTGTAAGACCTCTTTCCCGTAATATCAAACCGATAATAAAAGGAAAAACCATCAGTTTTACCGTTGATGATCCTGGTCAATTGGTAGTGGAAGTTAACGGACATAATAAAGCTCTTCATCTTTTTGTTAATCCATTAGTCAATGATGTACCGGATAAAAATGATTCCAGTGTATTATATTTTCCTGCAGGTATTCATCACGCAGGAATTATACACCTGCGTAGCAATCAAACCATATTTATAGAAGGTGGCGCTATTGTAAAAGGTGTGATATATGCGCAAAATGTAACGAATTGTAAGATTACCGGCAGAGGTGTATTAGATGCAAGTGGTGTAGGGAGATTTGATGCCCGCAATATCATTTTTCTTGATAGCAGTGAAAATATTAAAGTAGAAGGTATAACGCTAAATGATGCTCATAGCTGGGCTTTTATGATATACAGATCAAAAAATGTAGATGTCGAAAATGTAAAACTGATAGGGAACTGGAGGTATAATTCCGATGGTATTGATATTGTAAACAGCAATGATATTGTTGTTAAAAAATCTTTTGTGCGAGCTTTTGATGACTGTATTGTCATAAAAGGAATTATAAAGGAACCAGGCGCGGTGAAAAATATTATTGTAGACAGTTGTGTACTCTGGAACGATTGGGGAAGAGCACTGGAAATTGGTGCTGAAACTTCAGCAGATGTTATGTCATCAATTGTATTTAAGAATATTGATATCATTCATTATGTACATATAGCCATGGATATACAAAATGGAGATAGGGCACATATAAAAGATGTACTCTTTGAAAATATCAATGTAGAAGAGCCTATTGTAAAAAATGCTTATTACGATAATAAAGAATCTCCCATAAAAAATATTCAACAGGCAATGAGTTATGATCCATTAGCTGTTTATTCTTCAAAACAATTGGGTTTGCTTGTAGAAATTAATATTCGTCCTAATCCTTATTCGCGCGATACGTTAAGGGGCAAAGTGAGCAATATTCAATTTAAACAAATTAGGTATCGGGGCACCCACCATCCCACCTCCGTGTTGGTGGGACATTCTGCAGAAAATGGCATAGAAGGGATTCTTTTTAAAAATTTGTTTATTAATGACAAAAAAATACTCAATGCTGAAGAAGGAAATTTCTCGGCTAATGCCTTTGTAAAAGATGTCAGCTTTCAGTAGGAACGTATAATAAAGAGCATTGTAACTGTTGATTATCACAAAGTTATTAGAGGGTTGATGGTTAATACTGCAAGCTTTTCCTATTTCCGTATGGCTTAACCCTTTACAAATCCTAATTTTGCGCATCAATTTTCAAGAATGAATCGTAAAGAAGAAGTGCTGCAGGACGTGGTGATCAAGTTTGCCGGTGATTCGGGAGACGGTATGCAGTTAACAGGAAGTCAGTTTACTAATAATACAGCCCTTTTAGGCGTAGACCTTGCTACTTTTCCCGATTTTCCTGCTGAAATTCGTGCTCCACAAGGCACTTTGCCTGGTGTTAGTGGTTATCAATTACATTTTTCAAGCGAACGAATTTATACTCCCGGAGATGAATGTGATGTGCTGGTAGCCATGAATGCCGCTGCATTAAAGGCCAACCTTAAATCACTGAAAAAAGGTGGAAAGATAATCGCCAATACTGACGGATTTGATGCGAAAAATCTAAGACTGGCTAATTACCCCGATGGGGTTAATCCATTGGAAGATGATAGCCTGGCTAATTATCAGCTGGTTAAAATGGACGTTACCAAAATGACAAGGGAAGCGTTAAAAGATATCCAGTTGGGTGTTAAAGAGAAGGATCGTGCAAAAAATATGTTTGTCCTGGGATTTTTGTATTGGATGTACAACCGAAACATGGACAATACAGTGAATTTTATCAGGGAGAAATTTGGTAAGAGACCTGATATTATGAACAGTAATATCAAAGCGCTGCAGTCAGGATTTAATTATGGTGATACCACAGAAACATTTACCACTCGCTTTAGGGTAGAGAAGGCAAAAATGGATGCCGGAACCTATCGTTCTGTAATGGGCAATCAGGCGTTAGCTTATGGATTAATTGCGGCTTCAGAAAAAAGCGGCTTGCCTTTATTTTTAGGAACATATCCTATTACCCCTGCCTCTGATATATTACATGAGTTAAGCCGATACAAATCGTTTGGAATAAAAACTTTTCAGGCTGAAGATGAAATTGCAGCCATTACTTCTGCTATTGGTGCCAGTTATGGCGGATTATTGGGCGTTACTACAACTTCTGGACCGGGGATGGCATTAAAATCAGAAGCCATGGGCCTGGCTGTAATGTTGGAAATTCCTTTACTGATATGCAATGTTCAACGCGGAGGACCTTCTACAGGACTTCCTACAAAAACAGAACAGAGTGATTTGCTGCAGGCTTATTACGGACGAAATGGTGAATGCCCCATGCCGGTTATCGCCGCATCTACTCCGAGTGATTGTTTTAATGCCGTTTATGAAGCGGTTCGTATAGCGGTGGAACACATGACACCTGTAATATTTTTGAGTGATGGTTATATAGCCAATGGAGCAGAACCCTGGAAGTTTCCCAAAGCTGTTGATTTACATCCTATAAAAGTTGAATTCAAAACTGAGTTGGGGCATCACGAAGAAAAATTTCAACCTTATTTGCGTGATGAAAAACTGGTACGTCCATGGGCTGTTCCAGGAACTCCTGGTCTGGAACATCGAATTGGAGGAATAGAAAAACAAAACATTACAGGTAATGTAAGTTATGATCCCGAAAACCATCAGCTGATGGTAAAAATCAGACAGGAAAAAGTGGATAAGATCGCAGATTTTATACCCTTACAAAAGTTGGATAGTGGTCCGGAAAAAGGAAAATTGCTGGTATTAGGATGGGGAAGTACTTATGGAGCTATCAAAAGCGCAGTGGCCGAATTGCAGGAAGAAGGTGCAGAAGTTAGTCACGCACATATACGGTATTTACGTCCTTTTCCTTCAAATCTGGGGGATATACTGAAAAACTTTGAACAGGTGCTGATACCTGAAATTAATAACGGACAACTCATTAAGATCATTCGCGATCAATATCTTGTTGATGCAAAAGGATATAATAAAATAATGGGAGTACCGATTACCCGTAATGAAATGATATTAAAGATTAGAGAATTACTGCAGCAGTAATATTAAATTGTTGACCTACTCATAGCTTTGTTGTCCTGGTTACGGTAATAATGTTATTGTTTTATTGAAGCGATATGGACTTGTCTGTATGATTATTCCTAAGAATATTTGTTGATTTGCGTTTATAATCAGCTATAGATAAATAACTAAAATGAGAATTTCCGGATAGTAATGAAGAGTGATGTTGGGAGGACCTTAATCTGTTGATCAGAAAATATTAAGGGAAAAGGATATAAACGCATCATTCAGCCTTGCTCTCCGGCTTTTTCTCCGAAACTTTAAGTTTAGGTTTCCAGTTTTAAAAATCCTCAATTTGCTGTAGGTTTGCCGGAATGTCCATAGAAGTTAAAGAGCTAACGCATATATATGGCACCCAAAAGGCGGTCGACAATATTTCCTTCAAATTAGATAAAGGTGAAATTGTAGGCTTTCTCGGACCAAACGGAGCGGGAAAATCCACTACTATGAAGATGATTACAGGCTATTTGTTACCTGCAAGTGGTCAGACTTCTGTTTGCGGTATCCATGTACAACATGATCCTATCGCTGCAAAAAGAAACATTGGTTATCTTCCGGAAGCCAATCCTTTATATTTTGATATGTATGTAAGGGAGTACCTGGGTTTTATTGCTGATGTTCATAAGATATCCGATAAAAAAAGAAGAATAGAAGAGATCATTGAAATCGTAGGCTTGTCCGTTGAAAGTCGAAAAAAAACCGGGCAGTTATCAAAGGGCTACAAGCAAAGAGTCGGATTAGCTGCTGCACTTATACATGATCCCGAAGTGCTTATTCTGGATGAACCCACCACCGGTCTTGACCCTAACCAGATAATCGAGATAAGAGATGTTATCCGCAATCTGGGGCAAAACAAAACAGTGCTTTTTTCTTCTCATATTTTACAGGAAGTAGAAGCGCTTTGTGAGAGAGTGGTGGTAATCAATAAAGGAAAACTCGTAGCTGATGAGTCGATCAATCATCTTAAGCGTAAATATGGCGACAAATCGCTGGAAGAAGTATTTAAACATTTAACAACAAATAATAATTAACCAATATGAGTTACATCGCAGAGATTTTTGCAAGGCAGATTCTGGATAGCCGTGGAAATCCAACAGTTGAAGTAGAAGTAATTACGGATGAAGAAGCAATGGGACGTGCTGCTGTTCCCAGCGGAGCCAGCACTGGTATTCATGAAGCTGTCGAATTACGCGATAATGATAAAAGTACATATGTAGGTAAAGGAGTATTGAAGGCGGTAGATAATGTCAATAAAATTATAGCTGAAAAACTCGTTGGATGGGAAGTGGCAGATCAGGCAGGTTTGGATGCTGCGATGATTGAGCTTGACGGTACTTCAAATAAATCCAATCTGGGTGCTAACGCAATGCTGGCTGTGAGTATGGCTACTGCTAAAGCTGCTGCACAAGAAGCCGGATTGCCTCTTTTCAGGTATATAGGCGGAACTAATGCCAGAGTGTTACCGGTTCCTATGATGAACATTTTGAACGGTGGAGCGCATGCTGA
>CAZQIQ010000024.1:3196-36726 GCA_964593835.1 uncultured Chitinophagaceae bacterium | reverse complement strand
CGCCCATGCAGATAATAAAATAGATTTCCAGGAATTTATGGTAATGCCTATCGGGGCTTCTTCTTTTAGCGAAGGACTCAGATGGGGCGTAGAGATTTTCCACGCACTTAAAACCGTATTAAAGAAGAAAGGATATAGTACCAACGTTGGTGATGAAGGTGGATTTGCTCCTAATATCCAGAGTAATGAAGAAGCTATAGAGACCGTATTAACAGCCATTGAAGCTGCTGGTTATAAAGCTGGCTCTCAGGTAAGTATTGCTATGGATGCCGCTAATAGCGAATTGTTTAAAGACGGTAAATACATTTTCCATAAGAGTGATGGAAAAACATTTACCAGCGAACAACTGGTGAAATATTGGGAAAACTGGGTTAACCAGTATCCTATAGTATCTATTGAAGATGGAATGGCAGAAGATGATTGGGACGGATGGAAAATGCTGACTGATACCATTGGTGACAGAGTACAGTTGGTGGGAGATGACCTTTTTGTTACAAATGTAGATCGTCTTCAACAGGGTATTGATAAAAATATCGCCAATGGCTTATTGGTAAAAGTAAACCAGATAGGTACCATAACAGAAACGATTAATGCTGTTTCTCTTGCTCAAACACATGGTTATAATACCATTATGAGTCATAGAAGCGGTGAAACAGAAGATACTACCATTGCTGATTTAGCGGTTGCATTAAACTGCGGTCAGATAAAAACTGGTTCTGCTTCGCGTACAGATCGTATTGCTAAATACAATCAGTTGATCAGAATTGAAGAAATGCTTGGCGCAAATGCCATTTATTTAAAAGATAAAATTAAATTTGGTAAGTAATCAATTATAATGTTATCTAAACTGATAAAAAACAAATACATCCTTACTGTGAGCGCATTCGCAGTATGGATGTTGTTTTTTGATAACAGGGATGTGATCACTACCCATATCAGACAAAGAAGCGAACTTCACAGGCTTCAGGTAAGTAAGGCCTGGTTTGAACAGGAAATCAGATCTACCCAGACCGAGCTGGACCAATTACGTTCCAACAGTAATATCCTTGAAAAGTATGCCCGGGAAAAATATCGTATGAAAAAAGATAATGAAGATGTCTTCGTTATTTCTGACAATCCAATACAATAAGATCAACCTGTTTGCGTTTATATAACTGGACGGACTCCGAGAACTGACTCTTTCGGATAATTAGGACAAAAAAGGATTGCTCATGACTCTACTCTTTACTCAAGAGGAACTTGTACAGTATTTGTATAATGAAACCTCTGCTGAGAGAACTGCCGCTATAGAAACGGCGCTTTACTCTGATTGGATGCTTCGCGAAAAGCTGGAAGTTATTCAACACTCGCTTAAAATGTTGGAAACCCCACTGGTATCTCCCAGGCCGGAAGCGTTGTTCAATGTTATGAACTATGCCCGGGAATCTGTTGAGGTGGGATGACAAGACAAGAACGTTTCAGATTTGTTATTGAATATTTTCAACAACATAATCCTGCTGCTGAAACAGAACTCATTTACGATAATCCATACCAGTTACTGGTAGCAGTAATTTTATCAGCTCAATGCACTGATAAGCGTGTTAATCTCACAACCCCTGCTTTATTTGCTGAATATCCTGATATTGAAGCATTAGCCGGGGCCACATACGATGAGCTTTTCCCTCTTATAAAGAGTATTTCTTACCCGGGTAATAAAACACGCCATTTGATAGGAATGGCAAGAATGATCATAGAAAAATTTAACGGTCAAATACCTATGACTGTTCAGGAACTCATGGAGCTGCCTGGTGTAGGAAGAAAAACAGCTAATGTTATAACTTCTGTAATTGATCATCAGCCTAATATGGCAGTAGATACACATGTATTCAGGGTATCTGCACGGCTTGGTTTAACGGTTAATGCAAAAACTCCGCTGGCAACAGAGAAACAATTAATAAAGTATGTGCCTGAAATGATTATTCCTACATTTCATCACTGGATTATTCTGCACGGAAGATATGTTTGTCTGGCACGTAGTCCGAAGTGTAATATATGCGGACTTACTGCTGTTTGTAAATACTATCACAAAAACAACAAAATAAAGTCGATAAATGAGGCAATTGGTTAAAACAACCGATTACTCCATTTATCAACTCGTGTGCTTATAACATTGTATATACAGGTTCCTTTGTACTGGGCTGTATTTGAATAAGAGGTTTTATCAGTCCGTCTTTCACCCCATATATCCACCCATGAATAGTGGGTCTTTTTTCGCTTTCCCACGCATCTGTGATAATAGTAGTATTGGCAATATTTCTAGCCTGCTGCTGAACACTTAATTCAGCTAATAAATCCGTTCTTCCTTCTTCATCTTTAATATCCATTATAGCATCAATATGTTCATCCCTGACATTCTTGATATTCTTTAACCAGGAATCTAATATGCCAAAACTATCATTGCCCATCGCTGCCTTAATCCCCCCACATCCATAATGCCCACAAACGATAACGTGTTTAACTTTCAGATAGGTAACGGCATAATGTAATACGCTTAATAGATTCACATCATTTTCAACAACCAGGTTGGCTATATTACGATGTACAAATATTTCTCCCGGAGTAGTGCCTGTAATCTGGTTTGCCGGAACCCGACTGTCGCTGCAACCAATCCATAAAAATTCCGGATTTTGCACTTTAGCTAACCGTGAGAAATAATCAGGGTCATCCATAAGCTGTTCGGCGGCCCATGCTTTATTTTCGAGTAATAACTTTTCGTATGCTTTCATATTATGAATTTGTTCGAAGCGCTATCATAACAAACTATTATTCTACAGGTCGTGTATGATCAGGCTCATTTGAATGAAGAGTTTAATATAAACAGAGATAATCTGAAAAATGATTATGTACAGACTATTGTATCAATCTCAACTATGTTCTATTTCTCTGTACTTACACTTTCTTCTTTAATGCCGGTTTTTTTGGGCTTTAAAAAATTGGACTCCTGTTCAAATCCGTGATCCTTAGAGCTGCTTTTCTTGAGTTCTACAGTGATTCCGGATAAATGCGCATGCTTCATAAAGTCATCTATCACTTCAATAATATCCTTATCTATAAAATCAGCTCTTGTAGCATCAATCAGTACGTATGAATTTTCCGGTACTTCTTCCAGTTTTCTTTTAACAATAGGCTTGTTAAGAAAAGAAACGTCTTTTCTTAATCTGAATAAATAATTGCTTTTATCATTTACAACAAATACTGCTGATTTAAAATTACTGCGCATTACAAAAAATAAACCTACTACACATCCTATTAATATACCAATAAGCAGATCGGTAAATAATATGGCAAGAATTGTAATAACAAATGGCAGAAATTGAGAGTATCCTTTACTATAAAATTCTTTAAACAGAGTGGGTTTTGCCAGTTTGTAACCAGTATAAATTAATATTCCGGCCAGAGCTGACAACGGAATGAGGTTAAGAATTTTTGGAATAAATGCTACGGAAGACAACAGTAAAAAACCATGTATAATGGCCGACATTTTAGTTTTTCCTCCCGAATTAATATTAGCGGAAGTTCTAACAATAACCGAAGTAAGTGGCAATCCTCCAATAAGCCCCGAAACAAGATTTCCAACACCCTGAGCTTTCAATTCCCTGTTAGTTGGCGTTACACGTTTAAAAGGATCCAGCTCATCTGCCGCCTGAATATTTAAAAGAGTTTCCAGGCTGGCTACGATAGCGATCGTTAATGCTGTTGTCCAAACAGCAAAATTACTTAAGAAAGAGATGTCGGGAAATGTAAAAAACGAAGTAAAGTCCTTAAACGTTTCTGCTATTGGAATATTAACTACCAGAGATCCAGCAAGCGCTGCATCAGGATTGGTGCTTTTAACAAATTCATTTATAGACACACCCACTACTACTACTATCAGTGGGGCAGGGAGAAGAGATAGAGACTTATGCAGCTTTACTACAAACTTTTCCCAAACGAGTTGTATAAGAATAGATAATACCCCAATCATAATGGCAAGCGGTACTATATTGGTGAATGCTTTAAATAACTCGGTGATGGTGTTTTCGCCGTCTTTTTGCTTGAATGCTTCATCGCCTGGAAAATCGGCACTATATCCTACCAGATGAGGTAATTGTTTAAGAATAAGAATCAATCCGATAGCAGCCAACATTCCTTTAATAACACTAGAGGGTATATAATCTCCCAATATACCGGCTTTTAAAAAGCCTAATATTATCTGAAAAACACCACCTATTACTACTGCTAGTAAAAAAGCTTCATAAATCTGTAGCTTACCAATCGCAACGGCCACTATAGAAGTTAAACCAGCTGCGGGACCACTGACACTAAGTTGAGAACCACTTAAAAGACCAATAACTATACCTCCCACAATTCCTCCGATAATACCAGAGAATAAAGGTGCATTAGACCCTAGTGCTATTCCTAAACATAGGGGTAAAGCCACGAGGAATACAACAACTGAGGCTGGAAAATCAGAACCTAAGGATCTGATGTAATTAGTAGATTTTTTCACTGTTACGTTAATTGTTTATTAATGCTTAATGCAAGCAAAGGGCCATGAGCCAATCGTTGGGGAAACTTAGTGTACCGGTTATATTACTAAGCAATGCAATAAATAGTTTTCGTCAGGGGACAGAGATAACGCTCTTATCCTAAATCATGAGATTTATCACCTGTCATATACATCCGATATAATCAGCATCTATATGAAAAAACTAATCTTAGTGTTTGGGTGGAGGAAGCATCCGTTCCGGATGAATCATTTCGATCTTTTCTGCATCTGCAATATGGTGCAGATAAAAAAAGTTGTTGGTGGAAAAGTTAAACTCAGGATTTGACTCGTGAATAATTTCCTCTGAAAAAGAAAAGCTACCAGTATTGCCGGATTTATCTTCACTTGGTCCGGCTGGAGGATAATTACTCTTACTTTCGCATTCTTCAACATTTACACAAAACAATCCTGTGTCGGCCTTTGTAAAGCCAAATAGAAAAAAGTTCATAGAAGTCAAAAGAGTCAGGCATAGAAACATTAAACAGGTTGATAAAAACCTGCGTACTGAAAATCTATTTGCCTCTTTTGATGTTACCATGCCTTACAAATATACTTTCCAAAAACCGAGAAATCTATTTACTTTATGTTTTTTTAACAATTTGGTGATGGTTCTATCGTATTTTTAATTCCAGATTATCATATTATTATTATTGTAAATAATTCAAGAAGATTGCATGGCCTTTTCATACCAAATCACTGCTGAAGAACAGTATCACGAAGAATATCGCAAAAGCATAGAAGATCCTACAACGTTCTGGGACAACATCGCTTCTCAGTTTTTGTGGAAAAAACCCTGGCATAACACATTATCATGGAATTTTTCTGAGCCCAGTGTAAAATGGTTTGAGGGTGGGAAACTTAATGTTACAGAAAATTGCCTCGACCGTCATATCGCTTTGCTTGGTGATTCTCCGGCAATTATCTGGGAACCCAATGACCCTAAGGAACATTCGAGAACATTAACTTATTCTGAACTGCTTTTAAAAGTTTGTCAGTTTGCTCATGTCCTCACAAATAATGGAGTGAAAAAAGGTGACAGGGTCTGTATTTACATGGGAATGGTACCGGAGCTTGTTATTGCAGTATTGGCTTGTGCCCGTGTAGGAGCCATTCATTCGGTGATTTTTGGCGGTTTTAGCGCACAAAGTATAGCGGATAGGCTGCAGGATGCCGATGCCAGGTTTGTAGTGACCTGTGACGGAGCTTTTAGAGGTAATAAAGAAATTAACCTGAAATCAATTATAGATGATGCATTGGATAAATGTCCTTTTGTTGAAAGAGTGGTTGTATTGACCAGAACAAAAACTCCGGTAAGTATGATGAAGGGGCGTGATGTATGGTGGGAAGAGGAAATGAGAGAAGTGGAAAAAGCCGGCTTAACGACATTCCCTGCTGTAGAAATGGATGCAGAGGATATGTTGTTTATTTTGTATACGTCTGGTTCTACAGGTAAACCTAAAGGTGTTGTGCATACTTGTGGAGGATATATGGTGTATGCTAATTATTCCTTTGTAAATGTTTTTCAATATAAACAGGGAGATGTTCATTTCTGTACTGCCGATATCGGATGGATAACAGGGCACAGTTATATTGTTTATGGTCCGTTAAGTGCTGGCGCTACATCTGTAATTTTTGAAGGAATACCGACTTGGCCTGATGCAGGAAGATTATGGGAGATTACAGATAAATACAAGGTTAATATTTTATATACAGCTCCCACTGCAATCCGTTCACTGATGAGCTATGGCACTGACCCTATTAAAAAGCACAGATTAAACTCATTAAAAGTATTGGGTACGGTTGGTGAACCGATCAATGAGGAAGCGTGGCATTGGTATGATGAAAATATAGGTAAAAAGAATTGCCCTGTAGTAGATACGTGGTGGCAGACCGAAACAGGGGGTATAATGATCTCAAATCTGGCCGGTGTTACGCCAGCCAAACCTTCCTTTGCTACTCTTCCTTTGCCGGGTGTTCAACCAATACTGGTAGATGAAAAGGGTGAAGAACTTACAGGTAATGGCGTAAGCGGTAATCTGTGTATAAAGTTTCCATGGCCTGGTATGTTAAGAACAACATATGGCGACCATGAACGCTGCAGACTTAATTATTTTGCAGCTTATCCAAATCTTTATTTTACCGGTGACGGATGCCTGCGTGATGAAGAAGGTCACTATAGAATAACCGGACGTGTAGATGATGTGCTCAATGTAAGTGGGCATCGTATAGGAACTGCTGAAGTGGAAAATGCTATCAATATGCACTCTGGAGTAGTGGAAAGCGCTGTAGTAGGATTTCCGCATGATATTAAAGGCCAGGGAATTTATGCCTATGTAATTGCCGGCTCGGAGCCTGATGATATTGAATTATTTAAAAAAGATATATCATCCACAGTAGCAAGAATTATCGGAGCTATTGCCAAGCCAGATAAGATTCAGGTGGTTAGCGGATTGCCTAAAACAAGAAGCGGAAAGATTATGCGCAGAATCCTGAGAAAAATAGCAGAAGGAGAAATGAGTAATCTCGGAGATACATCTACTTTGCTTGATCCGGGTGTTGTAGAAGAAATTAAAAAAGGCAAGATCTAGATTATATTCTGGTAAGTTACAGGCATTATTTCCTGATTGTCACCTTTGTGCCGATTTCTACAAAACGATAAATATCGTCAAGGTCTTCGTTTCTTAAGGCAACACATCCCTGCGTCCAGTTGGTAAAATCGTCGACTACTAACTTGTCATGTGCCCAAGTTCCGTGAATGCCAATATCTCCTCCAATCTTTGCAGACTTTGGAATGAGGCCTTCGGTTTTTCTGCGATTGAACTTTTCCCAGCTTTGCCGGGTGGGATAATCAAGTAACAGAATCTTATTCCATTTATTATGGGGACGTTTTGCAATGACTTTGAATTCCCCTTCTGGAGTGTTCCTGTCGCCTTCCATCATCTTGTCGTCCAAAGATTTATTTCCAAAAACAACGGGATAAGTAGCGTACCATCCTTCGTCATCATAAATATGTAATTCATAATCAGACTTGTCCACGATGATAGAAATCCTGCCATTAGGATTAGCGTAAGTACGCTTACCATACGAGTGTTTTGATGCCGTGTTAAAGGATAGCATGGCTGTAGTTACAAGAGCGGTAACAACAAATAAAAAAAGTATTGCAAAAATATTTTTCTTCATCCTATTTCGAAATTTTCAGTGGAAAGAATAAGAAATCTATCTACCCGATAAAAACTTTATCACTCAGCTTATTCTTCCTTATCTCCATGTTTTTTATTTTATAAGACGTATAAAAATCTAATAACGTTTTCAAGAGGAAGTATCAAAAGTACATTGAAGGGATCGATAATGGCGTAAACGAAAACTTTCCCATAAACTACCTGAATAAACAGAGGTAGTATCTACCTTTTGATATAACTTCTTGTTTAGCTTTATATGGCTAAATTTTTGTTGTAAATCTTTTACTATACTATAAAATTAATCTTTGATAAATTAATGCAGAAACTAAATGTAACGAATGAAGCTGTTAGATATTTCTGTTATTATAAAGTTTAACAAATCAGACTTTTATTAACTTGTAACCTGGATAAGATCATCTATTCTCTTTTATCAGATTCAAATTAAACAGAGCTTTGCCGGCCAATACAAATCAATACAAATGAAAATATTTTTCTATCTGTTGCCCGTTTTTGCAGGTATTGCGATCACCGCACAGTCCGGAATAAACAGCCAACTACGCGCAGGATTGCAACATCCGGTAATGGCTGCATTTATTTCTTTTATTGTAGGCACAGTTGCGTTGGCGCTTATACTAGTGTTTTCGAGGGAAGCGCTACCTGAGCTAAGTCAGTATTCACGTGTAAAATGGTATCAGTATTCAGGAGGATTATTAGGCGCTTTCGTGGTAACGATCACGTTAATTGCTGTAAGCCAGATAGGTGCAGCCAATATGTTTGTGTTGATTATTGCCGGTCAGTTAGCAATGGCGGTGATTATGGATCATTTTGGGATACTTGGCGTACGAGAAAACCCTATTAATTTTCAGAAACTGATAGGAATAGTTTTAGTGGTTTGCGGCGCTTATATAGTGAACAGAGCGCGTGTTTGACCAGGACTATTGGCTTATCTAATTTACAATCTGTCTTTGAAGAGAAAAACCAAGAAGAGTTTGACCAGGACTAATGCTGGCTTATCCTGATGCCAAAACTATAAGGAATCTGATCGAGTCCATTTTTAAACATACTTTTTGTAGCATATGAGCCATATAGACGTACATGGCCTAAACTCAGTTCAGCTATATAGGAAACTTTAAACTTACGTAGCTCAAAATCATCTCTGAATTTGTGTTTACCCTCTGGTCCACCATTGGTTTTTTGCCGGGATGAATATAAAAAGCCAGCGCTCACCCCTGCACTAAAACCAAATCCCTTTTCCTTTTTATCGGGCGAAAAATTAAAATTGAGCATAAGCGGAACAGTAAGATAATCAGCTGCAAGTTTATTTTTTGAATATGAAATGTCATCCATTATAACCATCGGTCTTGCTGTAGCCTGGTATTTGATATCAGTTTTGTATTTATAATTATTGAGCTCTATGCCTATTCCATATTTTAGATTCACTACGTGCTTTATAAGGTTCCGGTTCTGCATAAAGACCCATATATTAACATTAGTGGATTTAAAATCGCGCTGATTAAACCAGTCATCTGATGCTCCTATGGGGAGGTACCCATCTGCCATGGCATTTGCATAATTTGTTTTATGATTAATCTGATTAAATCCCAGATCTATCACCGCCCAGTTGGTAACAACATTTTTTTTCTTACTTCTGAATACTTTCTCGGTTGAATCAAAATGCGTAATGTTACGGTCCTTTCCACTTCTGATAATAATCATATTGCCTACAATGATGGTATCACGTGAATTATACTGATCATCTTGCGCTTTAATAGAAAGTATGTACAATGAAAATACTAGTGTAATAAATAATCGTTTCATGTCTATGTTAATTATTTTCTCTGGATGATGTTACCCTGTCTATAATTCTGGTTGCTTTTCTGATCACCCCACGAAGTGAATTCTTTTTAGAGATTGTTGTATTGGCAAAATAGATCACTTCATCATCACTTTCTTCAATATGCTCCATTTCGTCTGCGTATACAGCGTGTGAAACTGTATGGTGATTACGGATCAATTGTTCTACCTCCGGTTGTAAATGATTATTTGTGAGATTGGTTTTATCATTTTCAGGAATATCTCTGCCTGTTATTTCAAAATCTTTCGCTAATTCTATTAAATTGTTTTTTTGCTCTATGTGGTACAAGTCATCAACTTCGGGTGTTTTGCTTTCAGCAATAGTTGTATTTGACTGAATATTTAAAGATGATTGATGTGTTTTTTTGAATGAATCTTTTGTTTGTACAGGATTTTTTTTACTGTTGTTGCTACCGTTTACTCCATTTACTTCTTGTTCTTTTGCTTCGTTTTCATCTTTTATCTCTCTTTTTTCATCGGCCCGATCCTCAGAGAGAGTAGGATTTTCATTTTGATGGTGAATGGCAACAGGAAGTGTTGGAAGAGACGCGGTATCTGCTTTATTGAGCAATCTATATCCCCATAAACCGATTCCAAGTATCACTATTATTGCTGCTGCAATCTTATACCAGTAAAATATCAGTCTTCTGTTTGCTGATGTTTTATATAGTTGTTGTTTGTTCTCAAAAACAATTGCTGAATCACTAACTAGTACCGTATCACGGAGCACATCAAGTTCTTCTCGTAAATCAGGATGGTCACTGACAAATTTTTCTACTGTTAAACGTTCTGTTTCGTTTAATTCTCCATCTATATAGAGCAGAAAAAATTCTTCGTAGTTACTCCTGTTGATTAACATAATTAAAGATTCAGGATTATAATATATTTTCCGGTTTTACAATATACTTTCTCAGTAGCAATCTTGCTCTGTGCAGATATACTTTTACCTGACTCTGATTCAAACCCGTAATTGTGCCTATTTCTTCATAGGAATATCCTTCATAGTCTTTTAGTAATATCAGTGAACGTTGTATTTCATTTAGTCGTGCTAATGCTATTTCAAGTATTTTTTTTGTTTGATTAGAAGGATCACAAATTGTTAATGCTTCCATTTCTGTCGTTTCCGTCGTTTTTTTTCTTTTACGTATATGGTCTATCATTTGATGATAGGCCACTGTAAAAAGAAATGATTTGCATCTTTTACCATCAACATTTTCTCTGTTCACCCACATTTTTTCAAAAGCAGTCTGCACTACGTCCCGGGCATCTTCGTGATGATGAAGATTTTTAAGGATAAAGCGATACACACTATCAGCATGCTCATCAACACATTGGTTATATTCTTTTTCAGTCATAAACAGGACCAGCCTGGTAAAATTAGTTTTTCTATAAGTTATACGGGATAGATAAGAGAAATGTTACAGTGTTCCTCTGTTTTTTATACTTTTGTGACCACTTAAAGAAAGACTTACCATGAACCAGAATTTTGCTGACCGCATAGCGGCAGAACTAGCAGATATTACTGCTGCAGGACTATTTAAAACAGAAAGAATTATTACATCTCCGCAAGGTGCAGAAATAACTGTAAACGGAAAACAGGTATTGAATTTTTGTGCCAATAACTATCTTGGACTTTCTTCTCATCCTAAAGTAATAGAAGCAGCGAGAAAATACGTTGATCACCGGGGTTATGGTATGAGCAGTGTTCGTTTTATATGTGGTACCCAGGATATCCATAAGGAACTCGAACGAAAAATATCGCAATTTTTAGGTACAGAAGACACGATCCTTTATGTAGCGGCTTTTGACGCTAATGGTGGTGTTTTTGAACCTTTGTTTAATGACCAGGATGCTATTATTTCTGATGAGTTGAACCATGCTTCTATAATTGATGGTGTCAGATTATGTAAAGCACAGCGTTTCAGGTATAAACATAATGATATGGCCGATCTTGAAGCGAAGCTGAAAGAAACGGCTGCGTTGAGGAGCAGGATCATAGTGACAGATGGTTCGTTTAGTATGGACGGCACAATTGCTCAACTCGATAAAATAGTTGAATTAGCTGAAAAATACGATGCAATCATCATGATTGACGAATCGCATTCCAGCGGTTTCTTAGGTAAAACAGGAAGAGGAACTCATGAATATCGAGGTGTAATGGGTAAAATAGATATTATTACCGGTACGCTTGGCAAGGCACTGGGTGGCGCTTCTGGTGGTTTTACAAGTGGAAAAAAAGAAATTGTAGAAATGCTGCGTCAGCGTTCAAGGCCCTATTTGTTTTCTAATACGGTAGCGCCTTCTATTGTTGGGGCAAGTATTGCTGTGCTTGATCTGTTGAGTGAAACCACATCGTTACGTGATAAGTTGGAATTCAATACTAAATACTTCAGAACAAAGATGGCAGCAGCCGGATTTGATATTAAACCCGGCGACCATCCTATTGTTCCTATTATGTTATATGATGCGGTAGTGGCTCAGCAGTTTGCTGCTGCATTACTGGAAGAAGGTATCTATGTAATAGGATTCTTCTTTCCGGTTGTGGCAAAAGGGCAGGCCCGTATTCGTGTGCAACTTAGTGCTGCGCATGATCAACACCATCTGGATAAAGCCGTTGAAGCCTTTACGCATGTAGGTAAAAAACTTGGCGTGTTGAAATAGTTATCGTGCTGCGATGACACTGATTTCCACGTTAACATTTTTGGGTAATCCTTTTACCGCTACAGTTTCTCTGGCAGGAAAATCGCCGGTGAAATAAGCGCTGTAGATTTCATTAACCTTTCCAAAAAGTGACATGTCACTTAGGAAGATAGTAGTCTTTACTATATTATTAAAATCCATTTGCGCCTGATGTAATACGGCTTCAAGGTTTTTCATCACCTGTTTTGCCTCTTCCTCAATATTGGTAGCTTCTACATTTCCTGTAGCGGGATTAATAGGAACCTGTCCGGATACAAACAGAAAGTTTCCTATTTGTACGGCCTGACTGTAAGGTCCGATAGGTGCTGGTGCTGCTGAAGTATTGATTATCTTTTTTTCCATTCATCAAAAGTAGATATTTGCGCTAAATTTTACCGGATGGTAATAGCTGTGCTTGCTGATAAAAAACTGAAAGAGGCTTTTTCCTCGAGAATATTCCCTGCCGATATCCGGATTATTTGGGCCGATAGTCTAAGATCCTTGTTAATTATAGAGGCAGATGTGTATTTCGATTTATTGTTTGCATGGGACCAGGAAAGGATCACTTCATTACAAAGGCTATTACCCAAACTTGTTATAGTGAATGCCGTTGCTTATACTATCAAAGTGATCAACGCTCCTTTTATTCGTATTAATGGATGGCCTACCATGCTTGAAAGAAATATTGCCGAAGTGTCTATTCCTGCAGGTGTTGCCCATAAAGAGGCAGACGGTTTATTTAAAAAACTACAATGGCCATACGAAGAAGTATCTGATGTATGCGGAATGGTTACACCTGCCATAGTAGCCATGATAATCAATGAGGCTTTTTATACATACGATGCCGGAACCAGCTCAAAAGAAGAAATTGATATAGCCATGAAGTTAGGTACTAATTATCCTTATGGACCATTCGAGTGGGCTGAAAAGATAGGTTTACAATATATAGTGGAGTTACTAACAGAGTTGAGTAGAACAGATGAACGTTATACAATAGCTCCGTCATTGCTAAAAAAAGAAAATTTATGATATGGATCTAATACTATCCATAGATACTTCGCTTGAAACAGCAGGCATATGTTTAAGTGGTAAAGACAGGATAATAGGCAAAAAGAGTAATTTGATACAACATGATCATGCCGGGTGGATACATTCTGCTATTCGGGATTTATTTGCTGAACATTTAATGGAACTAAATCAATTGAGTGCAATAGCTGTAGTGGCCGGACCTGGTTCCTATACCGGTTTACGCGTCGGAATGGCGACAGCCAAAGGACTTTGTTTCGCACTAAACATTCCAATAATTACTGAAAGCACTCTTTTTCTCATCTCCTATGCTGTTAAGAAAAGCTTAAAAAAGGAATATTCCCTCCCAGTACTGATATGCCCGATGATTGATGCAAGAAGGATGGAAGTGTTTACAGTTGTATATGATGAGAATGAAAATATGATTCTTCCTCCAACGGCTATGGTATTGAATGAAAACTCATTTGAAGAATTGCTGAATAATAATATTGTGGTTTTTTGTGGTAATGGATGTTCTAAATGGCAGTATATTTGCAAACATCCTAACGCAGTGTTCAGTGAAGTCTTTTATGGTATTGAAGATCTTGAAACACTTGCAAGAAAAAAATATAATGATCATCAGTTTGATCAACTTGCTTATTCAGAGCCTTCCTACCTGAAAAATGTATATACAGGATTAAAATAATCTAACCACAGATCATTCCGTCAATAATTTGAACGTAAATTTGTGGTTGCTTTACAAAAAGGAGATGTGAACATGAACGTATCTAGTAATTATTCAATGGTTTTAAGCGCTGAAGAAGAGAATGGGGTACCTGTAAAGGTTGACTTCGTGAACCTAAAGAAAGCCGCAATGATTTTGCGAGCACTCAATCACAAGTTGAGACAACAGATCGTGAAACTGATTGACGAGAATAAGAAGCTGACAGTCACGGAAATATATGTTAAGCTTCGTCTTGAGCAATCGGTTGCCTCACAACATCTGGCTATTCTTAGAAGAGCTGGTATCGTCAAAACCACAAGAGACGGCAAATTCATTCATTATTCAGTTAATAGCACTCGTATTGATGATATCATGCAGTGCGTGCATAGTCTGACTGAGTAGAATAGGTTTGAAGCTTTATAACATGATTTCAGACAATTTTCACTGATAAAATCAGTGAATGCATGTGCTGTATTGAAAAATACGGACATATAGTTGTCTTGATCGATGCCTTTAGTGACATCAGTATTTCATTAACAGGCATGAAAGATTAATCCTCTTGTAAAGATTATTCTTTAGGATTTATTCAAGCTTATTTACGCATTCTGAATTTGTTAGTCAATAGATTGTCTGCATGATGTATAAGCTGAATGTTACCACTGTTTATCCTATCTATTCGGTCAGAAATGATGAATCCTAAAGTGACCTGTATACTATTAAAGAGTGTACCATTAATAAGATTAATAAGTACACCATCAACAATTTATAAGTCTTTATCCTGTATATTATCCACTTCTTTATTATTTTAAATCCTGAGCAGTTTCTGTAATATGTAGGTTATATTCAGATGACTGCGATCTACAGATCAGGGCAAGACAAACCTGACCGAATACACAATACACGTGCTATAGGATCACTATGATCTGTAGATTTGGAAAAGATAAATGATCAGCAGGAAGTTGATATTGATTAAGTATAACTTCATTCCATATAAAGATTGTTACTTTACAGTGTACTATATCTTTTTATGGGTTATTAAGTAAGCGTTTAACAGGCAGATTCTGGCAGAATTAAATTGTAATGAGCTTATTAAATGAATGCCTTAGTCTATTGCCCTGACATATACAAAGAGCAGCTTAAAAGGCGACAACCAAGAATTGTATGTTGAATTAATTACTAGTAACAACGCTTGGATAACTTTATAAAAAGAACAAAATAACAGCAGATATATAACCTTGATAAAATTATGAAAGCAGCACTTACACCATATAATGTTCAGGAATTTAAAGAAAGTATCAGCGCAAACGATACTATTATTCTTGATACCCGTACAGCAGAGAATTTTCTGAATGGATTTGTTCCAGGTTCAATATCTATCGGACTTGAAGGGAGGTTTGCCGAATGGGCAGGTATTATTCTTCCGACTGATAAAAATATTGTACTGGTGTCTGAGCCTGATCATGAAAAGGAAGTTGTGTCCCGCCTTGAAAGAATTGGTTTTTCACTTGTTAAAGGTTATCTGGATGGTGGGTTTGATACTTGGAAAAATTCAGGGGAAGAGGTAGATATGATTATTAATATTGAAGCTGACGAGCTGGCAATGGATATTCCGTTTGATGATAATCTTATAGTACTTGATGTAAGGAGAGAAACGGAGTATGGTGATGGTCATATTGCAGGCGCTGTAAATTTACCGCTTGATGAATTTATTGATCCTGCAAATCTTGCCGGTTTTGAAGATACCCAGAATCTGTATATACATTGCGCAAGTGGCTATAGAAGTGTTATAGCTTCTTCATTGTTAAAAAGGCAGGGGATTCATAATTTGAGAAACGTTGCCGGAGGATGGGAAAAAATAAAAGATCAAAAAGTAGAAATCATTAAGGAGAACAGTGTTTTGAATTAGTCACTTTGCTGACCAATCCATAACTGTTTATAATCTTCTTTCCACTCTTTTTTCCATCTTCTATGTGTCCACAACCACATTTCGGGATGTTCGCTAATCGACTTTTCAAGATAGGAGACATATCTGCGTGTAAGCTCACCAGTGGGTAATGATCCTGCATTTTCGGTACACAACTCATAGTCAAGTTGGTAATACCCCCTTTTGATTTTATAAATGTGAGCGAAAAAGACTGATAGATTTCCAGCCACTGCTCCTCGTTCAGGACCCTTCATAAAAGGTGTAGGTTTTCCGAAAAAATTTAACCAATATGCTTTTGATATATCACCGGGTACCTGATCTGCTATAAGCGCCAGCAAATAGGTATCGTCGCGATGTGGAAGTATGGATGTTCTCAGATGGGTAGCAGGTAAAAGATAATTACCACTGGCAGATCTGATTTTGAACATGAGCTTGTCAAAAATTTTATTTTTAACCGGCAAATAAACCATCAACATCTTATAGGAGCTAATAGCGCTTACTGCTATGTTGGCCATTTCCCAATTAAAATTATGTCCTAAATGAAACTGACAACGATTGCCTTTTCTGAATTGTTCTTCCATTAATGATCCGTCAGCTATAAAATGTTTGTTGGCAAACTTTGTTTTTCCTGAGATAAGCTTAATGGTTTCAATAAAATTGTCGATGAAATTTTTATAAAATTTTTTTTCGATTTTTTTCCTTTCAGCCTCCGCTTTATCGGGAAAAGCGATGGCAAGATTCGCCTTCACTATTTTTCTTCTGTAACCTAAAATATAATAGATAAGAACGTAAAGAAGATCTGATAATACAAACAATACTTTCAATGGTAATAATGATACCAGATACAAACATCCATATATTAACTTATAAGCCAAGATAACTCTATTGTACTATTAGTTGATCCAATTACGTTCCTCCTGTTCGCGATGATGCAACTCTATTTTTACTTTGTATTTGTTTCTGAGATGACGGGCAAGATTGTCAGCAGCAAAAACGCTTCTGTGCTGTCCTCCTGTACATCCGAAATTTATCTGTAAGTCGGTAAAGCCTCTTTTAATATAGTCCTCAACAGAAATATCAATTATACTGTAAACGCTGTTTAGGAATTCTGCTATTTTGGTTTTCTGTTCAAGAAAATCCTGTACTGATTTATCGCGACCAGTAAATTTTTTATATTCTTCAAATCGTCCGGGATTTAATATTCCCCTACAGTCAAAAACAAATCCTCCACCATTACCAGAAACATCCTGAGGGATACCTTTTTTATATGAAAAGCTGCTAATGCGAACCACCAGAGGAGTATTTTCTGTTGCCTGTGTCGGACTAAATCTGTTTACTATATCATCGCTAATGATAATATTCAGCAATCGTTCGAATTCGGGCAAACCCATATTGTTTTGTGATGGAAGCCTGGGTATGATTTTCAGAAAGGAAGCAATGTTTTTTAATCCCAAAGGAATACTTGTAAGAAAATGAGCTTTTCTTTCAAATAATCCCCTGAATCCATAAGCGCCCATCACCTGTAATAATCTGATTAAAACATATCCATAATACTGCTGACTAAAAATCTGTCTGTCTATTTTTTCCGATAAATTTTCTTCAACACGGTCCATGTAATAATCCAATAACAGCACTTTCCAATCGTCGGGAAGCTCAGCTCTGGCCTGCCATAGGAGTGAAGCTACATCGTATTGTAAAGCCCCCTTCATGCCTCCCTGATAGTCGATGAAATGTATATTGTTATTATGGATCATAATATTCCTGCTCTGGAAATCACGAAACATAAAATGTTTATGTTTAGATCCTGTCAGATAAGTAGCAAACTGGTCGAATTCTTCCAGCAATTTTTCTTTATCATATGGAACTTGTAAAGTGTCGAGAAAGTAATATTTAAAATATAAGAGGTCGCTAAGTATCGCTTGCTTTCCGAATTCTTTACTGGTAATACATTTTGAGTAATCAAGTAGTTGATCTCCCTTTATCTGTAAATATGTGAGCTCTTTTAGTGATAAGCGGAATAGGTCCAACACCTCTTCACATTTACCAAGTTCTTCTAATTTATTCAATAAAGATATATTGCCGAAATCTTCCTGAATATATACGGTGACCTCTTTGTTAACAGCAAATATGTTAGGTACGGGGCTATTATATTTTTTAAAATGGCGACTGAAATATATAAAAGTTTCATTCTCTCTTACGTTTCTGCCATGAGTGGCTATATAAGTAGTGTCGTCCGAATAAACTCTGAAATATAATCTATCACTTCCGCTCTGAGGTATCTTCTCGATTCTCAGTGGAGTAAAATTCATCTCCGTAGTGCAAAGTCTTTTTATTTCTTCTATTATGTCTTCCATAGGCAGATTCAAAATTAACAGCAATTTTTTACATTTATTGTCTTCTTTCAACAGAAGACTATCATATGTGTGTTGATTTTACAATTCCTAACAGCTTCGTATTTATTAATCCGTTTCATTCTCTTTGCCTAACTGTGTTAAATCTTCTCTAAGTATTCTTTCCAATTCTTCCATGGTTTCTCGTGCAGTACTAATGTATTCATCCCGGTCCGAAATGGCTGCCAGTTTTTTTAAATTTTCTTCATCATGTTTCAGAAATTTATGAGCAGCCATTTGAGAGTTATCATTATCGTGTCCCAGGGACTGTAACACATTTACACCAAGCCGGAGTGAAGTGTCTACAGTTTCGCGATAAACGTTTAACATGCCAGCATTATAAAGATTATAGGCATCGTAGCGATTATTCGCTCTGACAAACATGTTAAGCTGAGGAAAATGTTTTTTAATAATGTTAACCAGTTCGAGTCTTTTTTCTGCCGGCTCAAGAGCGATGATGATTATTTTGGCACGTTGTGCACCTGCTGCAAGAAGTAATTCATATCTGCATGCATCTCCATAATACACTTTAAACCCCAGTTTTCTTAATCTTTCCACTCTGTCGGCATCTGCATCTAATATAGTTGTACCAATATTATGGGCTCTTAAAAAGCGACCTACTGTATTACCAAAGTGACCAAATCCTGCTATTATTACTTCATTGTCTTCGTTAATTGTATCCGCTACTTTTTCATCCTCCAACTTATATCTTGCAAGTCTGGGCTGTAATATTTTATCATTTATCAAAAGCATCAGCGGTGTAAATGCCATACTGATTGCGACGCCTGCCATAAGCATTTCGGAGGTGTTTTTGGATGTTATACCTAAATGCATAGCAAATGCAATTAAAACAAATGCAAATTCACCTACCTGACTGAGGGCAAATGAAAACAAAAAATTTTGTCTTCTTTGTAATCCTGAAAATTTGCCAAGGATAAATAATATAATGGTCTTTACTGTTACCAGCACCACTACCATTCCAAAAATGGTGATGGGGTAATGCATAATCAGCTGGAAGTTGATGGATGCGCCAACGGCTATAAAGAACAATCCGAGTAGAAGGCCCTTGAATGGATCAATATCACTTTCCAGTTCATGCTTGTATTCACTATTAGCCAGCACTACACCTGCCAGGAATGTTCCAAGAGCAGGACTAATTCCTACCTGGGTCATTAATACTGCAATTCCTATTACCAGTAGAAGGGCTGTAGCTGTAAATACTTCTTTTAATTTTGTAGCAGCTACAATTCTTAAAAGAGGTTTGACAAGAAATCTTCCTGCTATAATAATGGTTGCTACAGAACTAATTACTACCAGCGTGTGAGCCCATCCGGGAAGGCCTTGCACTAGTGTAGGGGTCTGTTCCGCAAAACTGGCTCTGCTTTTCTGAGTGGAGAGAAGAGGAAAAATGGCTAACATAGGTATCACCGCTATATCCTGAAATAAAAGCACAGAGAAAGCACGCCTCCCGGCACCTGTTCTCATTAATCCTTTTTCAGTAAGCGTTTGTAGTACTATTGCGGTGGATGAAAGAGAGACAATCATACCTATTGCAAGAGATTCTTGCCATTGAACTCCCCACCAGTCAGCGAATATGGAAACTATTATAGTGGTCAATAATACCTGTAAGCCTCCCAATCCTAAGATTGACTTTCTTAATCTCCATAATAATTCAGGTTCGAGTTCAAGTCCTATGATGAATAGCATCATTACTACGCCAAATTCTGCGTAATGCATAATGTCCTCTCCCTCGTTGCCTATTATACCTAATGCAGCAGGACCAATAACAATACCGGCAATGAGGTAACCTAATACAGAACCCAGTCCCAATTTCTTTGAAAGCGGAACCATCACCACAGCGGCAGCGAGATAAATCATTGCCTGAATAAGGAATGAGTATTCGTCCATTTACTCACAACTTTTTATGAACGGATGTTTTGTGTCAAATATAACCAGGGAAATGTCTCGGAATACAGTAGTATCGTTCTTTGTCAGCTGTTCCACGTAACCCTGTAACAACGTTGTATCTTTTATCTTAAATACAACCTGTTTGACAGATATGTTATTGTCGGAATGAAAAGTGTAATGAGCAACGATTAATGAGTCATTGATAACACCTTGGAATGTTCCATCATTACTTCGTCTTTCTTTCCAATGATAACTAAGACTTCCACTCACTGAATCACCAGATTGGTTAAGTGATATTATAGCCGTATCAGTTTTAATTATCATACGATAGCAGCCGGAAATATTTGAATTCTTTGATATTTGTTGACAGGCAGTTAAGAGAAATGCCAATACGACAAAATGTAGAAAAAATTTCATAACAGTTAATTTCATATTAACATAAATTCCACTATCGTGTTAATTTTCTTTTAAGTTAAGCTTTATAAATTTGCATTTTCAGGAAAACTCAAATAAAGGCATGTACTTTGCATATAAGCTACTAACACAAAATAATTTTCCATGCAAAAAAGGGTTTTAGGCTATTTGTTGACGATAATAGGATTTGGCGGTATGGTTCTGGCTGGATATTTATTTGTTACCGGAACCGGTGGACGCATTAATCTTCTGGAGGTAACATGTTACATGATCGTAGGAGCTACCTGTTTTTTTACAGGTATAAATTATATATACGAGGCTGCAAGAACTTTCACTGCGGAAGAATTGGAACAGTTGCCAGAACTGGAAGAAGTTTCTGCCATTCAGCAGCAATGGAGAACTATTCATGTCACTAAAGAAGCAAATACCAGAGAGGTTAATATTGGTAAAACGGCAACGGCTTCCAGTATTTAATTAATCTTTTTTATTATCCATCCCACTGATTAATTCAGCTACCAGGGCCGTCCATCCTGTCTGATGACTTGCACCAAGCCCTTTCCCTGTGTCACCGTGAAAATATTCGTAAAAGAGGATTAGATCTTCATTACCCGGCTGTTGATAAAACCAGTTGTATTCATGATTATAAATCCTTCTTTCTCCTTTTTCGTCTTTTTCGAACAAGCTGATCACCCTACGGCTTAATTCATCTGCAATTTGACAAAGGTTCATTTTGTTGCCTGAACCTGTCGGGTATTCAACAACAAGACTATCTCCATAAAACTCCCCATAAGTCCGGATAGACTGTATGATCAGATAATTAATTGGCATCCAAACGGGACCTCTCCAGTTTGAATTACCTCCGTAAATGTCAGAAGTAGAATCGCCCGGATCATATCGGATGGTATAGGATACATTATCTACAGTTACAGAATAAGGATGTTCTTCGTGTCGTTTGGAAAGAGCTCTTATCCCTCCGGGAGAAAGAAATTCACTTTCATCAAGTAATCTTTTTAGTAAGTGCTCAAGTCTGTCTTGTTTTACGAGCGACAGTAATACTTCTTCTCCGTCACTTCTTTCTTCATTAGGCCAGAACTTATTGTTTTTGATCCGGAAGCTTTCAAACCATGCCGCCCTTTTTTTGAAATCCGGTAATTTATCGAAGATGGATTTTTTAATAGTTGATACTGCAAACAAAGAAGTGAGTCCTACGATGGATTGTATCTTAAGAGGAATCGGTTCTGCTCCCTGAATACATAACACATCATAGAAAAATTTATCTTCATCGTTCCATAGTCTGTGTTCATTAAGTGCTTCAGCGATAAGAATAAAATGTTCGAAGAATTTAGTGGCTGCATCTTCAAATGAAGGATCATACATAGCAATTTCCAATGCAATATCCATCATATCTAATGCATACGTACCCATCCAGCTGGTTCCATCAGCCTGCTCAAGTTGCATTACATCGGCCGAATGGAAATTGCGATTAAACACACCAATGTTATCCAGCCCAAGAAAACCTCCCTCGAATATATTATTTCCATTCACGTCTTTTCTGTTGATCCACCACGTGAAATTGATTAAGAGTTTATGAAAAACTTTTTTAAGAAACGGAATGTCTCCTATACCCTTTTGTTTTTTCTCTATTAAATAAACCTGCATGGCAGCCCATGCATGTACAGGAGGATTCACATCACCAAAATTCCACTCATATGCAGGCAGCTGACCGTCAGGTTTCATATACCATTCCCGCATAATCAATAACAATTGATGCTTGGCAAATGTTGGATCAACAACAGCTAATGAAATGGTTTGAAAAGCAAGATCCCATGCCGCATACCATGGATATTCCCATTTGTCAGGCATCGAAATGATATCCTGATTTTTAAGATGTGTCCAGTCACTGTTGCGACCATTAAGTTTTCCTGTACTGACAGGTGAAATGCCATCGCTTTTAGTAAGCCAGGTTTCTACATCGTAATGATAATATTGTTTTGTCCATAATAATCCGGCTAGCGCTTGTCGCTGGATACGGGCCATGTCATCACTTATATTCTTTGGCAGTATAGCTCCGTAAAAATCATCCGCTTCTTCCTTTCTTGTATTAAAAATACTTTCAAATCCATTAACGAAAGCATTCTCCATAAATGTGTTGGACAGTCTGCAGTAAACTGTTTTTGTTGCGCCTGCAGCAATCTTAAGTTTATAGAAAGGAGAGAACTTTGTTCCTTTTTTCCGGTTTCTTAATTCTGAAATATTAGACTGATTGATTACTGCATCGTTAATAGCATCTTTTGTAAAGATGGAGCTATTAGGAATATTGCTGACTTTTAGAGTATTAGTCTCATTATCAGTAAAGAAAAGATCATTAGCCTGCTGAAAATAAAAATAATAATTATCAAGTCTGCTGTGCTCTGCTTTTACGCAGGTCTTATTGATAAAAGAAATGCTTGGTTCAACTTTGGGATCCTGATCCCACCAGCGATTATAAAACCATAATGTAGGTAGTACTGATATTTCTGCTTGTTTGTGATAACGATTGGTTACGTCAATCCTTATAAAAATATCTGATGGACTATGTTTGGCGTAAGTAATTTTTACATCGAAATATTGGTTGTCATTAAATATTCCTGTATCCAATATCTCATATTCTGATTCCAGTTTTGAACGTTTACGATTTTCCTCTCTGAGTAACGAATAAGGAAATTCCTGCTGGGGATATTTATACAGGTATTCCATGTAATAATGCGTAGGAATATTATCCAGGTAATAATATAATTCCTTTACATCTTCTCCATGGTTTCCTTCGCCATTACGCAGACCAAATAATCGTTCTTTAAGAAATGGATCCTTCCCATTCCATAAAGCAATAGCAAAGCACAGATTCTGATAAAGATCTGAAATTCCTGCCAGACCGTCTTCTCCCCATTTATACGTTCTGTAAGTGGCATGATCAAATGGAAAATAATGCCAGGCATTACCGTCAGAGCTGTAATCTTCACGTACTGTACCCCATTGGCGTTCACTCAAGTAAGGTCCCCATTCAACAAGCGGTACAGGTTTACTAGCATTAACTGTTAGTCTTTGGTGTTCTGCTGTCATCTAAATAATATTTTTCCTGGCTCACAAACGTTGGGTCGAAAATACGAATAAAATAATAAGGGCTCTTTTCACCTCTATTCTACCGAAGAACAAATTGTATATATTGCAATATGACAAAGCTATTTGAACCACTAAAGATTAAAAGTATTACGATACGTAATCGTATCGTTGTATCACCAATGTGTCAATATTCATCTATTGACGGATATGCTAATGAATGGCATATGGTACATTTAGGTACCCGTGCTATCGGAGGTGCAGGCGTAGTGTTTTCTGAGGCTACTGCTGTGTCTCCGGAAGGAAGAATATCTCCGGCAGATTTGGGAATATGGAAAGATGAACACATTACTTATCTTAAAAAAATAACCGATTTTATTTTAAAACACGGTGCTATACCCGGTATTCAGCTTGCGCATGCAGGCAGAAAAGCTAGTGTATCAGCACCATGGGACGGAAATAATATTGTCCCCGTAAATAATGGTGGATGGCCAACTGTAGCACCTTCAGCAATACCTTTCAGAGAAAGTGATCCAGTGCCTGTTGAATTATCTATAAATGATATTACTCAATTGGTGGATAAGTTTATTGAAGCAGCGCGAAGATCATTGGAAGCAGGATTTAAAATATTGGAAATTCATGCTGCACATGGTTATCTGATCAATGAGTTTTTATCGCCTGTAACTAATAAAAGAACTGATCAATATGGTGGAAGTTTTGATAATCGTATAAGGGTTTTACTGGAAATTGTTGATGGAGTAAAAAAAGTATGGCCACAGGATCTACCCATATTTGTACGAATATCTGCTTCTGAATGGTTTGAAGAAGGATGGACAATGGATGATTCTGTTAAGCTGTCGATAATATTAAAAGAAAAAGGCGTTGATGTTATAGACTGTTCAAGTGGTGGCAATATCTCAGGTGTTAAGATAAATATCGGACCGCTTTATCAAACTCCATTTGCCGAACAAATCAAAAAAGAAGCCGGTATTATGACAGGAGCAGTCGGACTCATTACCACTGCAGAGCAGTGTGAACATATTATTAGTGAAGGTAAAGCTGATCTTGTATTTCTTGCCAGACAGTTATTGAGAAATCCATATTTTCCTTTGCACGCAGCCAAAGAACTGGGAATAGATATCAAATGGCCTGTTCAATATGAAAGAGCAAAATAATATCATCCACTCTGTATGAGTGCATTACCCGTACTTGTTCTGGTTGAGTATGAAAGAGTAAAATAATATCATAGTTAGCATCATACATTTATTGGGTTCTCATCTCGCACATTAATATACTATCATGCATCAATGTATGGTTACATATTTCTTCTGTATTGCCCGCCAACTTCATATAAGGCATGAGTGATTTGTCCTAACGAGCAGCATTTTACTGTCTCCATAAGTTTAGCAAACACATTTACATTTTTTACTGCAGCCAGTTGTAATGCTTCAAGTGCATCTTTGCTTTTTGATGAATGGCGCATCTGAAAATTGATGAGGTTTTTTATCTGCTGTTCTTTTTCCAGATCTGTGCTTCTGATCACTTCTTCAGGTAAAACTGTTGGACTACCTTTTTTATTTAGAAAAGTATTTACACCTATGATAGGGAGCTCTCCATTGTGTTTTTTGTTTTCATAATAAAGGCTTTCTTCCTGTATTTTATTACGCTGATACATTCTTTCCATAGCACCTAAAACACCACCTCTTTCTGTTAATCTGTCAAATTCAATTAATACTGCTTCTTCCACAAGGTCGGTGAGTTCTTCAATCAGAAATGAACCTTGTATAGGATTCTCATTTTTAGCTGTACCTAATTCACGATTAATAATTAACTGAATAGCCATTGCTCTGCGAACCGATTCTTCTGTAGGTGTTGTAATAGCTTCATCATACGCATTAGTGTGGAGGCTGTTACAATTATCGTAGATGGCATATAATGCCTGTAAGGTAGTTCTGATATCATTAAAGTCTATCTCCTGTGCGTGTAAGCTTCTTCCACTTGTCTGAATATGATATTTTAATTTCTGACTTCTTTCATTTCCATTATATAAAAGCTTAATAGCTTTTGCCCATACCCTTCGCGCTACTCTTCCTATTACGCTATATTCAATATCCATTCCATTGCTGAAAAAGAAACTGAGATTGGGAGCAAATTCATCGATATCCATACCCCTGCTGAGATAATATTCGAGATATGTAAAACCATTGGCTAAAGTAAAAGCCAGCTGAGTAATGGGATTGGCGCCTGCTTCAGCAATATGGTATCCGCTAATGCTTACACTGTAAAAGTTTCTGACATTATTAGCAATAAAATATTCCTGTACGTCACCCATTAATCTCAACGCAAACTCTGTACTGAATATACATGTGTTTTGTGCCTGGTCCTCCTTTAAAATATCCGCCTGTACGGTACCGCGTACTTTAGATAATGTGTCTGACAAAATACGCTGATAAATATCAGGAGGTAACACCTGATCACCGGAAAGCCCTAATAATTTTAATCCTAATCCATTATTACCTTCTGGTAACTGACCTGGAAAAGAGGTGTCTTTGTACGCCGGTTGTGCGTATGATGTAAATATTTCTGTTATTTTCTTATGAACAACATCCCATTGATTATTTTCTGTGATCCACTTTTCGCATTGCTGATCTATAGCTGCATTTAAAAAAAATGCCAACAGGACAGGAGCAGGACCATTAATAGTCATGCTTACCGAAGTTCTAGCATCACAAAGATCAAATCCGCTGTATAATTTTTTTGCATCATCAACTGTTGCTATGCTTACTCCTGCGTTGCCGATTTTGCCATAAATATCCGGACGTTCATGTGGGTCTTCTCCATACAATGTGACGCTGTCAAATGCTGTTGAGAGCCTGTTAGCAGTCTGACCTATACTCACATAATGAAAACGTTTGTTTGTTCTTTCCGGACCACCCTCCCCTGCAAACATCCTTGTGGGATCTTCTCCTTCACGTTTTAACTCAAATACGCCGGACGTATAAGGAAAAGCGCCAGGTATATTTTCCTGCAACTGCCATCGTAATATATCTCCCCAATCTTTGTATTTAGGTAATATTACTTTCGGTACTTTTAATCCTGATAATGTGGAGGTATTTAGATTTTGCCTGATGACTTTTTCCCTAACAGTATATTCAAAATATTCTCCCTTATATAATTCCCTTTTTTGCGGCCATTCGTCAAGTAGTTTTTTATTTTCTGGACTAATAACTGTAGAATAATGATTTATTTGATTTTTCAGTTCAGTATTCTCCTTCATTATCGAAGCAGCTCCTGTCAGTTGATATAATAAAGAAGCTGTGGAACACTGCTCATTTACCCATTTATCGTATGACCGGTTATTATCTGCTATCTCTGATAGATAACGGATACGTTTTGGAGGAATAATAGTAACGGTTTTTTCATTAGGTAAGCATTCATTAAAAGTATTGTCCTGTTTATTAAGTACAAATCCTGTTTTCTGCTGAAGGATATTGAGGATGTTTTTAAACAAACGATTAATCCCTGTATCATTGAATTGTGCAGCGATGGTTGCTATAACTGGCAGATCATTATCGTTGGCTGTCCATAATTCATGATTTCTTTTGTATTGTTTGATAACATCATGCAGAGCATCCTGTGCACCGGGTTTATCTGATTTATTGATGGCTACAACATCTGCATAGTCCAACATATTGATTTTTTCCAGTTGTGATGCTGCACCATATTCCGGCGTCATCACATATAAGCTTACGTCACAATAATCAAGAATAGAAGTATCACTCTGACCAACACCAGCTGATTCGAGAATGATGATATCATAGTCATATGATTTACAGATGTCAATAGCCTGCCGAACGTGAATGCTTAATGCTGTATTATCATCGCGCGTGGCTAACGAACGCATATACACTCTGGTATGTGATATGGAATTCATTCTTATTCGGTCACCCAACAAAGCCCCACCGGTTTTTTTCTTACTGGGATCTACGCTGATAACAGCTATTGATACGTTATCTGAATTACGTAATAATCTTCTTATGAGTTCATCAGTTACTGATGATTTACCAGAGCCTCCGGTTCCGGTAATTCCTAATACAGGAATGTTTTTTTTATTACGGTTAAGGTTAATAATATTACCTTCTTCTGCATTCGTTATATCCCTGGCTATTTTACGTATATCTCTCACTTCCTGCAAAGGATAACTATCACTCCATTTCTCAGCAGCATTCCAATAATCATTTGCGTTATAGCGGCATGAAGCGATAACTTCATCAATCATTCCCTGTAATCCGAGGGTTCTTCCGTCATCAGGAGAGTAAATACGGGTTATTCCATATTGATGTAACTCTTCTATTTCGGCAGGTAGAATCGTTCCACCGCCACCCACAAATATTTTTATATGTCCGCAACCTGACTTATTTAACAGATCCTTCATATACTTAAGGAACTCAACATGTCCACCCTGGTAAGAAGTTAAAGCAATACCATGCGCATCTTCTTCAATAGCACATTCGACTATTTCCTGTACGCTTCTGTTATGTCCAAGATGAATAATTTCTGCACCTCGTGATTGTAAAATCCGACGCATAATATTGATGGCAGCATCATGGCCGTCAAATAAAGATGCTGCAGTAACAATTCTTACTCTTGAAGATTGATTATCAGACATAAATAATAAGTGCCATCAAAATTAGGACTAAAAAACTAATGATTGTTAGCTTATGCGTCAACCAGTTCATAAATGATGGCTGCACCTTGCCCTACACCTACACACATACAGGCAAGTCCATATCTTGCATTCCTTCTTTTCATTTCATGTAAAAGTGTAGCTGATATCCTTACTCCGCTACATCCAAGGGGGTGTCCTAAGGATATTGAACCACCATTTACATTCACCTTAGAAGTGTCAAGTTGCAGCTCTCTGCTAACGGCAATTGATTGAGAGGCGAAAGCCTCATTTAATTCGATGAGATCAATATCGTTAATATTTAAATTAGCGCGGGTGAGTGCTTTTTTTACTGCAGGAACCGGGCCCATTCCCATAATTGAAGGATCAACACCGGCAACCGCCATGGAAATGATTTTACCTATCGGTTTTAATGAAAATTGTTCAACAGCTTTTTCATTGGCTACAATAAGTGCTGCTGAACCATCATTCAATCCGGCTGCATTTCCTGCAGTTACTGTTCCGTCTTTAACAAAAGCAGGTTTAAGTGCGGCCAGTTTTTCCAGACTTGTTTTTCGGGGATGCTCATCTGTTGCAAATAATTCATTGCCACCATTTATTTCAACCGGAGCAATTTCATTGTCAAATTTACCTGCTGCTACTGCGGTAAAATATTTTGTATGCGACGCCAGTGCATACGCATCCTGTTCTGCTCTGCTGATATTCCATTGGCGGGCAACATTTTCTGCTGTTTCTCCCATCGAATAAGGATAATACTTGTCTATTAATACTTTATTGGGAAAACGCCATCCGATAGTAGTATCTGCTATTTCAGTCGTTCTATTAAACGCTGAAGCTGATTTAAGTGTTACAAAAGGCGCGCGTGTCATGCTTTCTACGCCTCCTGCAATAATCACCTCTCCATCACCTATCATAATAGCTCGCGCAGCATCCATAATGGCCTGCAAACCTGAAGCGCATAGGCGGTTGACAGTATTGCCGGCAACTGTTACAGGTAGTCCTGCCAATAAAGCCGCCATGCGCGCTACATTTCTATTGTCTTCACCAGCCTGATTAGCATCTCCGGCAATGAGATCTTCAATAGCACTGTAGGGAATTTGAGGATTTCTCTTCAGAATGGCTTTAACCACGTGGGCAAGGAGGTCGTCGGGACGAATATGGGCAAGTGATCCACCATATTTTCCTATAGGTGTTCTTATGGCATCAATAACGTAAGCAATGTGCATGATTGAACTTTAGAGCGCAAATGTAAATACCTTTGTGTTATGGAACCGGCAAAGAAGAAGAATATAAGACATTTGAGTTTACAGGATCTGGAGGGTTATTTTGAAGCAATCCAGGAAAAAAAGTTCAGGGCACGACAGGTGTATGAATGGATATGGGTTAAACAGGTAAAGTCCATTGAGGGTATGACGAATTTGAGTAAAGATCTGCGTGCAAAATTGCAGGAACAATTTATGCTTCCTTCCTTACGCGTAGACACTACACAGCATTCAGCTGATGGCACAGTAAAAAGCCGGTTTAAAACTGTTGAAGGTCATCTGGTAGAAGGGGTGTTGATACCTACTGATTCAAGAAATACAGCCTGTGTTTCATCGCAGGTTGGTTGTAGTCTGAGTTGCAAATTTTGTGCAACAGGATATATGGACAGGAAAAGAAACCTGGATTATGATGAGATATATGATGAAGTGTCATTACTCAATCAGCTTTCAGAACAGACTTATAACAAGAAGCTTACTAATATAGTTTTTATGGGTATGGGAGAACCCTTATTAAACTATAAAAATCTTTTAAGAGCCGTTGAAAGAATCAGTGCGCCTGATGGATTAGGAATGAGCCCCAGAAGAATTACTGTTTCCACAGCAGGCGTCGCAAAAATGATCAGACAATTAGGTGATGATAAAGTCAGGTTTAAATTAGCACTTTCATTACATGCTGCAAATGATAAAAAGAGAAATGAAATAATGCCTATTAATGAGAGTAACAATATAAAGGAACTCATAGATGCATTAAATTATTTTTATAAAGAGACTAATAATGAAATAACACTTGAATATATTTTATTCAAGAATTTTAATGATAGTATTAAAGATGCTGACGAATTAGTGAAAATTTACCGTCAGGTTCCGGCAGATCTTGTAAATGTTATTGAATATAATCCTATTGATGCGGCTACTTTTTCCAAACCTGACGAAAAAGTAGTGAATCAATTTATGGCACACCTTGAGAAACAAAGAGTTAATGCGCGATTAAGGAGAAGCAGAGGTAAAGATATAGATGCTGCGTGCGGTCAGTTAGCAAATAAAAATTAGCCTGTAACAGGAATAAATAATTGAAAATCCTGATTCGGGCTTGCATTTCCGAAAAACGCCTATTACATTTGTTTCATCTCCATTCCTTTGATGTCCCCCAATTATAAGTTTGATCGTTGACCCGATTAGTCAACCTGAAATTTACCGACATGTATAAGTTAATGGTATTACCCGTACTTTTTAGCGGCTTAACTGCTATTGCTGCAGAAACCGTTGAAAATTTTAATTCACGTAAAGGCGCAACAATTCCTCATGTGAAGTCTAAACTGCAAAATTCCTGTTGGACATTTCACAATTTTGATGTGAATCAGGATGGATGGAATCCTCAATTAGAAGGAGATGGTGCAATGGTAGCCAATATGCAGGCTACACGATATAATTACAGTGGTATTTACACACCTCTTATGAATATTGCAGCAAATGTTGCTATATCATTTGATTATGTTTTTGATGAAAATTTTTCATCCTCTTCAAAAAGATGGCTGAAAGTATGCCTGGCAAATGCTAACAATGAAATTGTTCAGGAATTGGAAACCATTCATTTTAACGGAGCATCTGCAAAAAAGGCAAGACAATACGATACTGAATTTAATAATCTTCCTAAAGGAGATTACAGGATTATTTTACAATATGGCGGAAGTGGAGAAACAGCCCGAATTGCCATCGATCAATTAAGTATATCTGCACCGTTTTCTTATAAAGGGGGTTGCAGTGCTTCTCCTGTAGTGCTTAAGTCAAAAATTACGGGACGTCCGGATAGAACTGCATTTGGTTCATTGTTGCTTAATGAAAAAGATGTAGCTGATGAAAACTTAAGCGCTTTTCTGGTAAAAGGTTCGCCTAACGGAAATGTTGATTTGAAAGCTGATGGTACTTTTGTTTTTATTCCTAAAAAAGGATTTGAAGGTACTTCTACCAGTTTTGTTTATAAAGTTTGTAATGAAGGAGCAGGTAATCTTTGTTCAGCAAATACCACAGTACATATTGATTTTCCAAATTCTTCCAATAGTCTTGTTGATTTTAAGGGAGCATATAAATACAATGGAAATGTCGAACTGATCTGGAATACATCAGGCAATAATTCAATTGACAAATTTGATCTTGAAAGAAGTTATGATGGTCGCAAATGGGAAACAGCAGGAACAATCAATAATGAAGACAAAACGAATATTTACGCTTATATTGATTATGTAGGTAAAGGTGCGGCGTTGAAAAAAGATATTTACTATCGTTTAAAACAAACCAATGCAGATGGCAATGTTTTGTTAAGCAAATTGTTAGTCGTTAGAGTGTATAACACTAAAACACTAACAATGATAAGTGTAACGCCCAATCCTTCAATGAACGATATTACAGCTAATGTCCAGTTACACGAAAACTCTTATGTTTCTATGCGTGTGTTGGATGCAGATGGCAACACTGTTTTACGTAAGCTTGCGGAAGGAGTACCCGGATTAAACACATTTAAGGTTGATGGTTCATCTTCGCTTGAACCCGGTTCATATATTCTTGAATTAATTGTGAATAGTAATGAGCGTATGGTTGTGAAATTAATTAAAGAGTAAAATCAAATCCCAGCAATTCTTTGTCAGAAAGGAGTTGCTGGGTTCTATTTATTGTATTTTTTATTTTAAACTGATTATTCTCTAATGTTATTACATAGGGAATATTTTTCTTTTCAGCATACTTGAATTGTTTCTCTATTTTAACAGGCTCGTGATACAATTCTGACCTTATTCCTTTTTCTCTAAGTAGCTGGAGTGTTTTGTAAATAAAAAGAGTATCGTCTTTATTCGTATTAATAAATAATACCTGAGAACTGATATTAATATTTGAGGGAAACAATTGCATTTCTTCCATTACATCATAGATCCTGTCTACACCAAATGATATTCCTACTCCGGGAACATCGGGTACTCCGAATAGTCCTGTAAGATCATCATATCTTCCTCCTCCGCCAATGCTGCCTATTTTCACCTGATCTGGCGCCTTTACTTCAAAAATGGTACCTGTATAATAGTTTAATCCGCGCGCAAGTGTAAAATCAATTACCAGTGGTACGGAAGAATCTATATGCTGAGCAATAAATTCAAGATCAGCAATTCCTTCAAGGGCCGGTTTAACATCTGCCAGCAAGTGGTTAAGTTGAGCAATTTTAGTTTGATTATCACCATCAATAGTTAAATATTTTTCAATAATCGCAATCTGTTCACTGGTTAATGCACGATTTACAAGTTCTTCTTTTACTTTTTCCAAACCTATTTTGTCTAATTTGTCGATGGCTATAGTAATGGCAGTGAGTTTATCCTGGCCACCACATTTTTCTGCCAGGGCAGCAAGTATTTTGCGGGAATTAACTCTTAACTCAAAACCTTTAATATTAAGTTTTGATAATGCAGTGGTGTATATGTTTACAAGTTCAACTTCATTAATAAGGGACAAGCTGCCTACTACATCTGCATCACATTGATAAAATTCACGATATCTTCCCTTTTGCGGACGATCGGCACGCCATACTGGCTGAATCTGATATCGTTTAAAAGGAAACACTAATTGCCCATGGTTCATGGCAACATATCTGGCAAAGGGAATGGTAAGATCGTAACGAAGCGCTCTTTCTGTAATATTTTTATCATTTTTTCCCTGTAAAATATTTTCAAAGGCATTTTTAGCTTTTTCAATATTTTTTGGATCATTCAATCCGTTATTAAGCACCCTGAAAATTAACTTATCACCTTCTTCCCCATATTTACCCATTAATGTTTCAAGGTTTTCCATTGCAGGGGTTTCC
>CAZQIQ010000024.1:2956-3186 GCA_964593835.1 uncultured Chitinophagaceae bacterium | reverse complement strand
TGGCTGAAAGCCGTATAACTCAAAGACAGTCTTGATGGTATGAAGTATATAGTTTCTTTTCCTCACAATATCTGGAGCGAAATCACGTGTTCCCTGCGGTATGGTCGGTTTAGACATTTGTAATTTTTTCGATTTGCAAATGTATGCTTTGTTAAAATTCTTAACTTACCGCCCTTTAATTAAATGGCATGACTACGAATCTGGAAGAGAAGAGAAAAAGAAACTATGCT
>CAZQIQ010000024.1:0-2946 GCA_964593835.1 uncultured Chitinophagaceae bacterium | reverse complement strand
TAATGGATTTAGGAATGGGCATCATTTATGCAGGTATGGGTGGGTTCTTTGCTTTCTCGGAATTTTTTGGGGTAATTATGGAATTTCCAGCAAAACCATTCTCATATATATTCGGAGGCCTTTGTTTGATATATGGCGTTTTTAGAATATATAGAGGGGTGAAGAAAAATTATTTTAATTAGTTTTTAATTAACAGTTTTTTTATTTGAAGACATTAACTCAGATATTGGTCGCGGTTTTATTAGCGGTTCAATTGATCAGCTGTGCAGAAGGATCATCGTCGGTAGAAAGGGAAACAACAACCTCTGGAACAATTCACATTAGTGCTGATGAGTCATTTAAACCAGTAATTGATTCTCAGATCAAGGTTTTTGAATCACTTCATCCGAAAGCTCATATTGTTGTTCACTATAAATCCGAAGCGGAATGCTTAAAAGATTTAAATGTGGATAGTATAAGAATGGTGCTGGTAACCAGAGGGTTAGATAAGAACGAAGAGGATTTGCTTAAAGCAAAACTGAATTATAACCCAAGATTTGGCCCGATCGCTTACGATGCTATAGCTGTTATTACCAATAATCAATCGAAAGACACCTTGTTTACTATGGATGATCTTCGATCCATTGCTGATGGAACGAGTCAATACAAGTATAAGATGTTGCTTGACGGCACTACTTCAACGAGTACTGTCAGGTTTGTGATTGATTCATTAAACGGTGGAAAATCTTTATCGTCTAATGTAGTGGCAGCAAATAATAGTATGGGAGTAATTGATTACGTATCAGAAAATAATGATGCTATTGGATTAGTAGGAGTGAGTTGGGTAGGCGATAAGAATGATCCTGATGTAATCAGTTTTTTGAATAAAGTAAAGATTGCAGATATAGAATGCAGAGGATGTAAGGGTACATATGTAAAACCATATCAGGGAAATATCGTAGGTGCACGTTATCCGATGATAAGAACTCTGTTTTATATTTTAAAAGAAAATTATGCCGGACTTGGCAGCGGTTTCTCTAATTTCCTCATCTATGAAAAAGGACAGCTTATTTTTCAAAGAGCCTATTTGCTGCCTGCAAAAATGCGCTTTGAGGTTAGGCAAATGAGTATTGAAGAATGATATCGATTGATAAAAAGTAAAATTCTCAAACAAAAAATACGCATTGGAAAATGATTAAAAGTGTATTAAGTCTGTTAGCTACAGTGATCATTACGGGTAATTTATTTGCCCAGAAAGTGGAGGACGGAAAAAAGTTCTACTACTACGAGCGCTATAGAAGTGCGAAAGAAACATTTGAAAAAATTATTGCCGCGAGCCCTAATAATGCAGAAGCCACTTACTGGCTTGGACAAACCTTGCTGGAGCAAAAGGACTCAGTAGCTGCTAAAGATCTTTACCAAAAGGCCCTGGCAGCAAATGCAAATGCACCTCTGATATTAGTGGGAATGGGGCAAATTCTTCTGATGGAAGGTCAGAAAGAAGAAGCTCGTCAGCAGTTTGAAACAGCCATTAACCTCACAAAAAGCAAGGATATTGAAGTGTTCAATGCTGTTGCAAGAGCTAATGTTGAAGCCAGACCGGGCGATGCAACTTATGCTGTAGAAAAGCTTAATCAGGCTACTCAGGTGAAAAGGTTTAAAGATCCCTATACTTATTTACTTATGGGAGATGCTTATCGCAAATTGTTAGATGGCGGAAACGCAGTTACATCCTATAATAAAGCGCTGGAATTAGATCCTAATTTAGCCGCAGCTAAAAATAGTATTGGAAGAATATATGAAACTCAGGGTAATGCTGATGTGTTCCTTCCTTATTATGAATCAGCTGTAAGTCTGGATGAAACATACGCCCCTGCTTATTTTAATCTGTTTTATTACTATTATTTCCGCGATGTAAACAAAGCTGGTAATTATCTGAATAGTTATATTGCTAATAGCGATCAGGGTCCTGAAACAGAATACATCAAGACAGATTATACATATGCAAGAGGAGATTTTGCAGGAGCAAAACAACGTGCTCAGGAGCTGATTAACCAGTATGGAGAAAAAGTGAATCCAAGAATGTACAGAATGATTGCATATACTTCTGATACATTGGGTGATCCTAATACTGCAAGAACGGCTATGCACACTTTTCTCGCTAAAGCTGATCCCGAAACAATTATATCTTCTGATTATGAGCAACTCGCTTTTATCAGTAATAAACTTCCTGATGCGAAAGATTCAGTTTTTTATTACTACAATAAAGCTATTGACTCAGATACGATTCTGAATAATAAGTTGAAACTTATTGAAAACGCTGCGTTGTTAGCAAAAAATTCAGGTAACAGATCATTAGAAGCCGAAATGCTGGGTAAAGCTTATTCTTTACAAAAAGAGCCTAGTGCGCGTGATTTGTATAATTATGCTTTTGCTCATTATCAAGCAGGAAATTATGTACAGGCAGATAGTTTGTTCTGTGGCGAATACCAGTCAAAATTCCCTGATCAGATTTTTGGTTATCTGTGGTGTGCACGTGCAAAACAAGCTCAGGATACTACTATGGAGAATGGACTAGCAGTACCTGCATATCAGCTGCTGGCCCAAAAATCAATAGAATTGGATACTACAGCCGCTAAAGCCTATAAACAATATGCTGTTCAGTCTAATTTTTATCTGGTACAGTATTATAACAATGTTGCAAAAGATATCGACTCTTCTTTATATTATCTTAACGAAGTAGTGAAGATTGATCCGGAAAATACTGTAGCTACCAATGCCATTAAGCAACTTGAGGAAGCGAAAAAAAGAGCTGCACAGCAACCCGCCAACAGGCAGCGCCAGCCGGCAACAAATAAAAATTAAAACTATACATAATTTTAATATATCATTTTCATCCCCTGTTACGTTCTGACAGGGGATTTTTATTAGGGTCATATGCCCAGCTATCGTAATTTTGTCACGCAT
>CAZQIQ010000023.1:0-54721 GCA_964593835.1 uncultured Chitinophagaceae bacterium | reverse complement strand
GGCTGCTTCGTTTTGTGTGACAGGAAGAATACCCGTATAGACTACAATTTTGCCACCAGGCATGCACCAGGCATTTACTTCTTTAGAGTCAACCAGGTTATATTCCCATTTGTATCCTTCCAATTCTTTTGAAAGACCTTTTGTTGAATAATAATTATTAATTGCATTGACCAGTCTTTCTCCTACTCTCCTAACCATTTCAGCATCCTTATTAGAAGTGGTATTTAATACTTTACTCTCGCTGAGAAACTGCTGATATTGTGAAGTTGCCATACTTCTGAGTTCACTCTCGGGCAATAATGATAATTGTTTACGCCCAGTAATTGAGTTTTTATTACAGGCTGCCAGTGCTGTTGCCAGAACAACAATGAGAATGGTGCTTTTCATCATTATGAGTTTGAATCAGTAAAAAAACAATAGTTGTGCCACTATACATTAATTTTTCGCAGAGCGGCGGCGTTCATCACGCTTGCGATCACGGTGTTTCAAGATAGGAACTTTGCTTTCATTGCCTCGTAATAGACGGCTGATATTTTTTTGATGAGTAAGAACCACTGTGAGCGTAACTGCTATGGCAAATGCCCTATACAGAGGTTCTTCTTCGTTAAATATAAAAAGAATAAATACAGCGAAAGCAATACTTGCCAAAATAGAACTAAGGGAAACAAATCTAGTCAGGTATAAAACAAGTATAAATACACCAACACAACAGGCTGCTACAAGGGGTTGAATTGCCAGGATCATACCGAATAAAGTAGCTACACCTTTACCTCCACGAAAATCCGCCCATAATGGAAAGATGTGTCCCACAACAGCAGCTAAACCAAGACCAACCATAAAATTGGTACGATCCCATTCACTGGTAAGATAATAGGGTAAGAAAACGTATAAACTTGTTGCTGCAGCTCCTTTTAAAATATCTACCACCATTACTATAGAACCCCATCTCGCACCCAGCACCCTGAATGTATTAGTAGCGCCAGAGTTGCCACTGCCATACTCACGGATATCAATGCCAAAATAAGCTTTGCTTAGCCAGATAGCTGTGGGAATTGATCCGATCAAATATGCTATTACAATGAGTAAAAGTTCTTTCACTGAAATAGGAAATTGGTGATTAACAAAAATAGGAAAATGAGGTCTTAATAACTAATGCTTAAGACCTTTTTATATTCTTTTCTCTATTGCTGTGAAGCATTATCGTTTTCAGGTTTTTTGAATTCAGGTTTTGGCATTAACACTTTACGACTAAGTTTAAACTTGCCGGTTTTCTGATCCAATCCTATCAGTTTTACTTTTACGCTATCCCCTTCTTTCAGTACACCTTCCATTGTTTCAAGTCTCTTCCAGGAAACTTCGCTGATATGAAGCAAACCTTGTTTGCCAGGCATGAATTCTACAAAAGCACCATAAGGCATTACGGATTTAACTACAGATTCATATACTTCACCTACTTCCGGAATAGCTACGATGGCTTTTACACGTCCAACAGCTTTATCCAAACCTTCTTTTTCAGGTGAAAATATACTTACTTCTCCCTGATTGCCTACTTCTTCTATATTAATAGTAGCGCCAGTTTCACGTTGAATTTCCTGTATAATTTTACCACCGGGTCCGATAACAGCACCAATAAAATCTTTATCAATGAAGAGTTTCACCATTCTTGGTGCGTGAGGTTTAAGATCTTCTCTGGTTTTTTCAATACAAGCATACATGGCATCAAGAATATGCATTCTGCCTTTTTTTGCTTGCTCCAAGGCCTCACGCATAGTTTCCATACTTAGACCATCAATCTTGATATCCATCTGAACACCACAAATACCATCGCGCGTACCAGTTACTTTGAAATCCATGTCGCCTAAATGATCCTCATCTCCTAAAATATCAGTAAGGATAGCATATTTACCGTCATCTGCTCTGGTAATAAGACCCATTGCCACACCACTAACATGTTTTGGAATGGGAACACCTGCATCCATCAGTGCTAATGACCCAGCACACACTGTGGCCATGGATGATGAACCATTTGATTCAAGGATATCGCTCACTACTCTTACCGTATAAGGATATTCATTGCCCGGCATCATTTGCTTTAATGAGCGCATTGCAAGATTACCATGACCAACTTCTCTTCTGCTTTGCCCTCTCATCATTTTCACTTCTCCTGTACTGAACGGAGGAAAGTTGTAGTGAAGGAAAAATTTAAGATCTTCTGACTTAGCAGCACTCTCACTTAAAACAACATCTAAAGCAGTTCCGAAAGTAACTGTTGTAAGAGATTGAGTTTCACCTCTTGTGAATAATGCAGATCCATGAGGAGTAGGAAGTGGATCTATCTCCATAGCTAGTGGTCTTACTTCCTGGAGTGAACGACCGTCCAGGCGAATACGATCATCAATGATCATGTTTCTTACTACTTCCCATTTAAGATCCTCATAATATTTCTTCACCAGCTTTTTATCTTTTTCTTCAGGCTCCTCTCCCAATAAACTGGTAATCAATTCTTTCTTTAATTCATCATAAGCATCACTGCGTTCATGTTTTGCACTTCCAGCTTTTGATATCTGATATATTTTATCTTTTGCAAATGCTGTGACCTTTTGCTGTAGTTCTTCGTTTGTTTCGGGTTTAGTATAATCCCTTTTTCCAGTCACTCCCTTTTTATCTCTAAGTTCATGCTGCGCCTTTATCTGCAGACGGATAGCGTCATGAGCAATTTCCAGGGCTTTGATAAGATCTTCTTCGCTACATTCTTTCGCCTCTCCTTCAACCATCATTAGATTCTTTTCTGTAGCAGCGATAATAAATTCAAGGTCGGCTTTTTCCAATTCACTTCTTGATGGATTCACGACGAACTTGCCATCTATCCGCCCTATTCGTACTTCACTGATCACTTCCTTAATGGGTATATCAGAAACAGCAAGAGCTGCGGATGCAGCCAGGCATGCTAAAGCATCCGGCAAAACTTCACTATCACTTGAAACAAGCGACAGAAGTATTTGAACATCACAAAAATAATCTTCAGGAAATAATGGTCTTAGCGCTCTGTCGATCAGTCTGCTGGTTAATATTTCATAGTCGTTAAGCCTGGCTTCTCTCTTGAAAAATGAGCCTGGTATGCGACCGGCTGAGGCAAACTTCTCCTGGTAATCAACTGATAATGGAAAAAAGTCTTGACCTTCCCTTGGTTCTTTATTTGCCACTGCGGTAGCAAGAATCACACAATTACCCTGTCTTACGGTTACAGCACCGTCAGCCTGACGAGCCAGTTTACCTGTTTCGACAGTGACCATTCTACCTTCACCTATATCGAACGTTACACTAATTGGTTGAGAAAGCATACGTATAATCTGTTTAAATTTTAATTCATCTTAGAGTACAACAAAAACAACTATTCCCAACCAAATTAGTTAGTTGGGAATAGTTTATAACTTGAGCATAAAGGAAATTACTTTCTTAAGCCTAGTTTTTCTATTAGCGCACGATAACCCTGCAGGTTATTTTTGCTCAGGTACATGAGCAATCTTTTGCGCTGTCCAACCAGCTTCATCAAACCACGGTGAGTTGAAAAATCGTGTTTGTTTTTCTGAAGATGTTCAGAAATACGATTGATACGCTCTGTAAGTAAAGCTATCTGGCCTTCAACGGAACCGGTATTTGTTGCCTTTCCTCCAAAATCTGCAAAGATTGTTGAAACTTTTTCTTTAGTTAAATAAGACATCTACAAATTTTTTAATCATTGACAGGGATCATTTCCCTGAACGGTCGGCAAAGCTACATAAATATTTGAATCTTAAGTTGTCTAAACCTGTTTTTTTTCAATTCTTTACCGTTAATATTGCCGGATGCCTTTACGTTTCACTATAACAGGTTGTGGAAGCATTGCCAGTCGGCACGCTGCATGTCTTCAAAAGTATGGAAAATTGGTGGGGGTATGTGATACAGAACGGGAAAAAGCGGAGTTATTGGGGAATGCATACCGTGCAGAAGTGTATGGTAATCATGAGTTAATGCTATCTACAGCAAAACCGGATGTATCTGTCATCTGCTCTCCAAACGGTCTGCATGCGGAACATGCGACCATTTCTCTTAAAAATGGCGCACATGTTTTATGTGAGAAGCCTATGGTAATCACATCTCATCAGGGAAATGAATTAATAAAAATTGCAGACCAGACTAATCGCAAACTTTTTGTGGTAAAACAAAATAGATATAATCCCCCGGTTATGCTGGTAAAAGCGTTATTATCAGAGAACAAACTGGGAAGAATTATCAGTTTTCATATAAACTGTGTGTGGAATCGTCCTGATAGTTACTATAACAGCAATTGGCGTGGAACATTGGCTCTTGACGGAGGTGTACTGTTTACTCAATTCAGTCATTTTATAGATATTTTATATTGGTTTTTGGGAGATGTACGTGAGGTTTCAGGATGGAGAACTAATTTTCAACATAAAAAAAGTGTAGAGTTTGAAGATACTGGAGTGGCAAATATGGTGATGCAGTCTGGAGCAATAGGCAGTTTACATTATTCAATAAATAGCTTTAATACCAATACGGAAGGCTCTATAATGTTAGTCGGAGAAAAGGGGACTGTAAAAATCGGTGGGCATTACCTGAATACATTAGAGCATTTTTCTGTTGAAGACACTTCCCTCCCTGAACTCCAGAAAGGAAACCAGGCAAACAGCTACGGTTATTACACAGGCAGTATGAGTAATCATGATAAAGTATATCAAGAGCTTTATCGGGCCTTGCAGGACAGCTCCTATAAATTTCTGGAAGCTGCAGAAGCTAATAAATCGATAGCATTAATTGAAAAAATATACGCAGCTTCGCCTTTATTGGAAACAATTTAAAGAATGCAGGAAATAATTTAATCCTTGAAAAAACTGGTATTTACTGTCACCAATGATCTTTCTTATGACCAACGAATGATCCGTATTTGTTCTTCGTTGACACTGGGGGGGTATGATGTATTATTAATTGGTAGAAAGTTTAATGATTCAGTTCCCATTATATCCCGGCCATTTGAGCAGAAAAGAATTCGCTGTTTTTTTAATAAAGGCTTTGCTGGTTATGCAGAATATAACTTCAGATTGTTCTTTTTATTATTGTGGATAAGACATGATCTTATTTGCGCGATTGACCTGGATACTATCATTCCCTGTTGGTTAAATTCTGTTGTAAAGCGAACGAAAAGAGTGTATGATGCTCATGAATTATTCTGTGAAATGAAAGAAATCGTTACTCGTCCGGCTATTTACAAATTCTGGAAAACCATCGAAAGAAAAATTGTTCCTGCATTCAAATATGGGTATACAGTTAATGAGCCTATAGCAGCGGAATTTTACCGAATGTATGGAGTCAACTATGCTGTAATAAGAAATCTTCCGGTTTTATCAGAGATCAAAGAAAAACCCTCCGAAGAAAAATATCTGCTTTATCAGGGTGCAGTAAATGAAGGCAGAAGTTTCGAAACGCTTATTCCTGCTATAAAAAATATTCCCCTTCGACTATTGATATGCGGAGATGGAAATTTTATGGAACAAACTAAAAAGCTGGTAAAGCAATATGAAATAGAAGATAGAGTGTTGTTTATGGGCAAACTAGCACCTCAAAAACTCAGGGAGGTTACAGAAAAAGCCTGGTTAGGATTTACGTTGTTCGATGATAAAGGACTGAGCAACTATTATTCTCTGGCAAACAGATTTTTTGATTATATGCATGCAGGTGTACCTCAGATATGTGTTGGTTATCCTGTGTACAAGGAGCTGAATGCAGTGTATCAATTTGCATTCTTAATTTCTGATACAAATGTTGAAACAATTGCCAACGCGATTAGAGATATCTTTAGTAACGCAGAACATTATGAGCAGCTACGAACGGCTTGTCTCCAAGCAAGATTAATATTCAATTGGCAGGAAGAAGAGAAAAGGCTGATTGGTTTTTATCAACAATTGTTTAATAACACTTGAGTAAACATCTACATATCATTTCTTTTGCCGTTCCTTTCCCGATTGTTCATGGAGGTATGGTTGATCTTTTTTATAAGATAGTATCATTATGGGAAGCAGGAGTAAAGATATATTTGCATTGCTTTAATGATGGATTATATGAAGCTTCAGTGTTAAACAGATATTGTGAGTCTGTGTATTATTACAAAAGAAAAAAAGGTATTTTTTCTTTATCCCTTTCAATTCCTTATATAGTCTCTTCCAGAAAAGATAAACTACTTGTAAAAAGATTATTGCAGGATGACTATCCTATACTTGTAGAGGGAATACATAGCAGTAGTTTGTTTAGTGATTCGCGTTTTGAAAAAAGAAAACTTATGCTCCGATTGCACAATGTTGAGCATATTTATTATAAACAATTGTTTTATAGTAGTACTTCTTTAAAAGATAAAATATACTATTTCGCAGAGAGTTTTTTGTTAAAGAGCTATGAAAAGAAAAATGCACAAAAGCCAGATATTGTTTTTACTGTATCAGAAAAAGACAAACGAATATACAGAGACTGTTTGGGATGCAGACAAGCAACATGGTTACCTGTTTTTACAGGATATACTAATGCATCTGTATCTGAAGAGATAGGCAATTATTGTTTATATCATGGAAATCTCGGTGTAGAAGAAAATAATAAAGCTGTACTATGGTTATTAGACCATATATTTAATGATTTAGGTATCCCCCTGGTTATTGCCGGCAATCATCCTAACAGGCAGTTAAGAAAAAAAGTAGAAAAACTCTCTGATGTCACGTTAATAGAAAATCCCGATAATCATCAGTTGGAAGAGTTGATTTTGCATGCCCAGTGTAATGTTCTTCCTTCATTTAATGATACAGGGGTTAAATTAAAACTTATTCATAGTTTATTTAATGGCAGACATTGTATTGTTAACCCATCTTGCGTAAGAGAATCCGTATTGGCTGATCTTTGTGTAGTAGCAGAGAGTGCTGAAGAGTATAAAAAACTGGTTAAACAGTACTTCTGTACTCTTTTTAAAAAAGAAGAAATAAGAAATAGACAAAAAATACTAGACTCGATTTTTAATAACCAGAAAAATGCAGCCGAGATTATTCGCTGGCTATAGTAACATTATCATAAACCTGTCCTCTTTCAGTTTTCACTACCCGTGCCGGAAATTTATTGATAACAGGGTAGTCATGGGTGGCCATTACAATGGCTGTACCATAATCGCTGCAGATGTGAAATAGAAGATTCATGATTTCATCAGAGGTTTCAGGATCGAGATTACCGGTAGGTTCGTCCGCCAGGATGAGCTTAGGAGAATTAAGCAATGCTCTCGCTATATCAATTCTTTGTTGTTCACCACCGCTTAACTCAAAAGGGAACTTAAACCCCTTTGATTTTAATCCTACTTTGTCTAAAACATCAAGAATCTTTTCATCCATTAGTTTCTCGTCTTTCCAGCCCGTTGCTCTTAATACGAATTTCAGATTATCGTTAACATTTCTGTCGGTGAGAAGTTGAAAGTCCTGGAATACAACACCCAGGTTTCTGCGTAAAAAGGGGACTTTTTTCCAATCCATCTTTTTTAAATCAAATCCCACCACAGTGCACTCACCTTCTTTTAAGGCAAGATCTCCATACAGGGTTTTCAGTAGACTTGACTTACCAGTTCCCGTTTTACCAACAAGATAAACGAACTCTCCTTTCTTAACTGTTAGGTTGACGTTCTGCAATATCAGGTTTTTACCCTGGTATATATTGGCGCTTTGTATGTTAATGATATTGTCCAGCATAATGACACAACTAATGGTTAGCGTAACAAAAATATGAGTTTTATCAGGACCAAATAAAAAAACTACTCTATGTATTGGTTCTTATCCCAAAAGATGCGTATAAAAATCCTCAAAACACAGTGATAGCGACCGTTTAGCTGTAAGAGGGTTCCTCTGATTATTTTGTTACAGCCATTAAGCTGGACAGATCAAAATATACCATACTCTCATTTTTGAGCTCACTTGGTTAGTGAGCACATATAAATGTCAAAAGAATAAACTTATGCATGTTACCGGAATAATCTTGAAAAATCAGACGAAATCAGTTGAAAAGAAAAGAGCCTGTAATAATTCACGTGAAACGCTATATCCTGAATAGGAGCTGGTAAATCTACAAACTGGAGAGTTAGTGAACACGTCAATCATTATTTTAGTTTTTAAGGAAAAGTTAATCCCTATGGAACATCTGAATAAAGTGCATTTTAAATCTGCGGCATGATAATTTTGAGTAATAAAGTTGGGAACAATCTTAACAATATATATGCATTGTATAGTGTATTGTTCGCGCTTTTCGTTAAAATTTATGCTTAATTTTATTTATTCATGAATGTTGTAAAAGGATTCATATTATTATTTGTTTACTCTCTGACATTTGCAGCACTGCCTGTGGCAGCAAGTCAGCAATTACAATTATTTTCTGCTACAGAGAATGCTGAAAATGAAACTTCTGTCAATTCCATTCATGATTGCCGCGAATCTTCATATTCTAATAAATTAACAGGGAAGTCATTGATTGGCAAACAGGGTTTGCGTTTTAATGCTGTTATGTTTTTTACTTTCTTCTTTTCTACCCAACATAAGAACGTCAGATTAATCGACGTTCCGATTCGCGTACTGCATTGCCATTTCAGGCTATAGCAATTGGATATACTTCCTTTTCTTATTCTATTTAATCTTATTCTGGTAAAATTACCTTGAATATATAATATATTAATTTTATTTACTATGATACGTAAGTTGTTTTTCCTCCCATTAATTGCATGTTTTTTCATCCTCACTTCAGCTCAACAGGTTAATAGAGATGAAGAGCCGATAAGATTGTATAACAGCAAAATTTATAAGGTGGTTGATAGAGATGGTTTTGTTATATACAGCAGGGAATCGCATGTTGTAGGACATAAAGCCAGGATAAAAGAGAAAAAATACTTTTTCAGTGAAAGTAGTACAGCTCCTATCAAACCGCTTACTATCAGCAACCTCAAGCATGCTTTTCCGCTCAATCGCGAGTTTCATGATTTGATTGATATACACTTCAGGAACAATGGAGAGTTGACCAGATTTGATGCTTTTTATAACGAGTATAAGCTCAAATCTGTTTACAAAAAAGCATTTAATCTGCAGTAATATTCAGGCTTAGAGCTAAATTTACAAGAGCCACTCTCCTTTTGGACGTGGCTCTTGTTTTGTCAATAAAATCAGTTTGTGAGACAAAATCCCCCAAATTTTATACTTGATCCAGAGTATGCCATGTCAAAACTGCTTTAACAATTAAGAGCAAATTTTTATGTTTCCAGTCCTCTTCTTTAGACTTTTACTTTGTTAAATGAATATTTTAACCAATATTTTATGGTCTTGGCGACAATATTGACGTTTATTAGTAGTTTGTGTTTCAGGAAAGTTCCTTTATGATTTTAGGCAGGCGTCTCTTATTGATATTCATATTGACTTTTTGTGGGTTTTTTGTCTATGCCCAGCACTATTCGGCTATTCACGGGTCTAATTATTCTGGAAGTTTAGGGGTATATAACAATCCCTCCTCAATCGTCCACACTCCTTTTAAGTGGGATTTAACGCTTTTCGGAACACAATATCAGATCATTTCCAATGCTTTGAATGGTAGAAACTTTCCTCTTTATTTGTTACCCTCTACCAAATTTCGTGTCGCTGATGGTAACTTTGTCCGACATGCCGATGTTATCTCCAACCTCAGACTGCTTAATGGCAGGTATGCTATTAACAAAAAAAATGTAATAGCGTTTGGTGCCAATATGAAAACTTATACACAGGCTAGGACAAGCACATTCAATTACAATGATTCGGTACTGGGAGTTCGCTCATTTCTATACCAAAATGAAAATAACAGAGAGCTATCAGTCAATGCAATCAGTTCCGCATGGCTTGAGTTATATGGCACCTATGGTTTAACGTTATGGGACAGATCCGACAGCAGACTAAATGTGGGTATTACAGGTAAACTACAAAAAGGAATGTCTGGTGTTTTTGCCAGGATGAGTGGAATAGAGGTCGAAACTGAAATTCAGGATAATACAATTGTCAATAATATAAAGGGGGGGGCAGCTCGTTATGGTATTTCTCAGACACATGGAGATATCTCATCTTTCGATCTGCCTGAAGCCTTTCGTCTTTCACAAGGCGGAGCATCTATCGACATAGGGGTAGAGTATATTGTAAAAACACAGGCTGTTACTACTATTTTTGATGATGACAGTTATTACGATTATGAATGGAAAATAGGTTTGTCTCTCCTTGATTTGGGGTTAAATCGATTTGTGTATAATCATCAAAGTCGTGATGCTTCATCATTACAACAAAATGTATCCGGCGAAATACTACATCAGAAGTTTAATAGAATTAATGGCCTCAATGCTTTTAACGATAGTTTGAGTACTATTGTTAATAACTATTCCGCGCTTAGCGGACCATATAATATTTATAATCCGGTTCGTGCTGTGATTAATGTTGACCGTTATATGTGGAACAACTTCTATGTAAATGCAGAATTATCAGTAAATCTTCTGAAACACACGGATAAAAGAATGACGGTCGTAGATAGCAGGTTAATAACGGTTACACCTAGATGGGAAGGAAGAAAATTTGGTTTTTATCTTCCTGCTCAGGTAACAAGACATGGTAATTTCTGGGTTGGTGGAGCTATAAAAGCAGGTCCGTTATTGCTAGGCACGCACAACCTGCTGAATATTTTTTCATCATGGGCTAAGATTAATGGAGGAGGCTACCTGGCCATAACACTGCGTCCTTCTGATTTTATCAGAGATCCTGCAGACAAGCGATTAAGCTGCCCTTCTTTATAGTTAAACTTTTCTCTCTATTTTAATCAGATCATTCTGCAAAGCATAAATAACTATTCCTGCAGTACCCTTTACTTTCATCTTTTCTCTGATACGCTCGCGATACTCATCAACCGTTCTTGGACTAACAAATATGATCTCGGCGATCTCTTTACTTGTTTTTTCTTCGCATATCAGCTTAATGATATCCAGTTCTTTTTCGCTAAATGTAGTTTTTTCCTGTCCCCTTGAAGACGGACCATTTGATCCAATAAGTTTTGCAAGCTTCATAGAAGTACTTCTGCAGTAGTATGGAATGTCTTTGTTGACAGACGTAATGGCCTCTATGATTTCTGATTTGTTTGCGTTTTTAATGAGGTAACCTAATGCACCGGCATTGAGCATATCCAGGATAAGATTATCCTGATTATACATGGAGAGTGCTATTATTTTGATAGAAGGAAAATGTGAATAAATATAGGCAGCAGCTTCTACTCCATCCATTACAGGCATTTTAATATCAGTGAGCGCGATATCTGGTTTTATTTCACTGCATAATTTTATCAGCTCCTTGCCATTTGCTGCTTCACCTATTACCTGAAAAGCTTCTGTCTTGCCAAGAAGCGTTTTTAGACCATCGCGATATACTTCATGGTCATCAGCTATCACCAATTTGATAGATTCATACATAATTTAATCAGTCGTTTGGTATCTCAATAGTATAAGAGGTTCCATTGGTACTATCGGAAGTTAGATAAATATCTCCTTCTAAAACATCAACCCTGCTCAGAATATTCTTAAGACCTAATCCACGACTGTTTTCTGCTACTTCAGTGGTCGAGAATCCTATTCCGTTATCTTTTAAGGAAACTACAAGTTTATCGTTTTTTTTGTACAAATGAATGTCCATTTTTGTAGCACCGGAATGTTTAATGGCATTATTAATGATTTCTTGAATCATTCTGTACAAATGTATTTCTGCAGTTTGGGGAATACTGATGTCTTCATATCTGAAGCTCATCACAATAGGAGTTTTATTTTCCAGATCACTGATAAACTCATTAATAGCCATAACCAATCCTTTTCTTATCAGCGCCTGCGGCATTAACTGATTACATATATCTCTGATTCTGTCCAGGATATTGTCGAGATTATCAGTGGCTTTATCGATAAGTTTTATATCTTCTTCGTCTTTTGTATCAAGACTCATAATATGAAACTTTACAACTGATAATAAGGGGCCTAATTCGTCATGGAGGTCGGAAACAATTCGTTTACGCTCATTTTCAAGTGTGGTAATTTCTACGAGAAGATTAGCTTGCTGAAGTTTCAGATGTCTGCGCTGACTTTTAATAATAGTAATAATAAAATAGGCTACAACAATGCCTAAGATAATTGCTGCTATCAATATTGCATGGTAAATTTTTGTCTCGTGGGAATCCATAATGTTGCCAGTGCGAAGAGCAAGTTAACAAAAAGGTTGACGAACACGAGAATAATAAAAATATTAGATAAAAAATGATTGCTCTGGTCTAGCTTCATGACATAAAATGAGTCTACCATGATCTCATAAGTATGGAAAATGATTATTCCGCAACTAATAAGAAACTTGGAATTTCTGATAAGAGTCTTTTTCTCCTCAACGATGAGTTTATTGACCTGGTCTATTGCCAGGAATACCAGGATAAACGCAGATACGAGAGAAAAGATGGAATTGAATATGAATATTCTGCCGAATACAATGTTTTCAATCAACCATCCTAACGGAAGAATAATCAACAACGAATAAAATCTCCATTGCTTTTTTTTATCAAAAATACCCCAATATTTAAACTGCCACAACCAAAGTATGTATTCTATCACAATCAACACATTAATGTTAATGGCGTTGGTTTTATACTTCTCAACAAAAAAAGGAGATACTATTTCATTGATTAATGATATTGTCATAATATATATGAAGGGTTGATAAGAAGGATCAATTCTCCTGAATCTTATCAACCCTATCAATACAGCAATCAAAATGCTGTAACTACATATTTGTATCAGATTATAATTAATCATTATCTATTTGCTCAACGGACTAATTCCATCGGGGCAGATTGGCGGGCAACGCTGACCTCTTTCCAAAATAACTGGTCCTCCTTTTTCATCCTGTTCTTTAGGGAGAATATCTTGATCTTTCTCATTTACGCCAACAAAAACTAAACACACTTCTTTTTTATCGTTCATGCCAAAATAAGCCCTGATTTTCACGCAATCTTTATCTTTAAGTAAATCTTCAAAATCAGACTTCTCAAAAGTTTCTGAAAACGGGAGAACATTGCTACTTCTAAATTGAGGTTCAAGAATAACCTCTTTGTTTTCTCTGTAATTGCTGGTCAATTGGATAGCCTCTTTCAGGCTAATTTGATGGGACATGGGTTAATTTTTATAATAATAAAGAATCAGGCATACGAAGGTGTTGCCTATTTTGCTACTAAAATACCGTATAACTACGGTAAATTTCCCGTAACGCTACGGGGTGATGGCAAATTCTTGCATTTTATCTTTGGTGCATTGAAAGAATAATAATATCTCAGAGTATAATCATTAGACCATCCTACAGAGCGCGACCAACTAGCGCTCTTTTTTTATCTTCTTCTCCAGGGTTCGTGTATATTAGCTTATTTGTTATATATTCGTATTTATAAACGAATACATAACAGGTGATTTTCGATTAAACCAATATAGTATGCATGCTGTATTAACCGCAGATATAGTTAACTCTACCCAATTAAGTCCGGATAAAGAAACGGCATTACTTAATGCGCTACGATCGACTTTGTCTTCGTATTCATATGAGTTTTACAGGGGAGATAGTTTTCAGGTCCTTATTAAGGAAGCGTCTGTTGCTTTGGATGTGGCTTTACAATGCAGAACAAACGCAATACTATTATCTCAGGAATCTCCGGCTCTTCAATATGATGTTAGAATAAGTGTTGGGCTAGGTGCTGTAGAAGAACCGATAGCTAATCTTTCAACGGCTAAAGGAGAAGCTTTTATTTTGTCGGGAAGAGCTTTTGATTCACTTCCCCGTAATGGAGGGGCTATTTTTATTACCACTAATCAACCAATGGCCAATCTGGCTTTATCTTGCCTGGGAGATTATTTAAATTCGATATTTAGACAAATGACGGCAAAACAGGCAGAGGTAATAACTTCACTATTGAAAGGGCAAAATCAGCAGCAGGTAGCCGATAAGTTAAATCGGTCAAAAAGTACTATTAGTCAACACGTAAGTGCCGGGAGGTGGGACGAAATTGAAAAAATACAGCAATATTATAAATCAATAATTGATCTATTATCCAAATGATAACACTGATATGGCTTTTGAAACTTGTAGTGGCACATCTGTTATCTGACTTTGTCCTACAACCCAGAAGTTGGGTAGATAGCAGAAAAGTCAGGCATTTTGCTTCAGGAAAACTATACCTCCACGGATTGGTAACAGGAACTGTTGCATTGTTATTTATAGGCATACAATACTGGTTAGTGGCACTGATTATTGCTGTTACCCATCTATTAATTGATGGCTGGAAATCTTACCAAAAAGATAATATTTATTATTTTTTAGCTGATCAGGCATTGCATTTTTTAATACTGTTTTTTTGCTGGTATTTTTTCTGGGGTAATGTAGATGTTGTTTCTTCTCTCTTATCGGTTTTACAAACAAATAATGATTTTTGGCTACTTCTCACAGGAGCTGTATTGTTATCCTCCCCTACTGGTATATTAATTGGTCAGATGACTAAAGGATGGCGCGAGAAAATACTTAATCCAGAAACACTTGCTAATGCTGGTAAATGGATAGGTATAATAGAGAGAATGATTGTATATGCTTTAGTGCTGATGGGAGAATTTTCAGCTATCAGTTTATTGATTGCTGCTAAAGGCATTATCCGGTTTAATGAAAAGGATCGTCCGGAGGTTAAAACAGAATATCTTGTGATAGGTACATTACTCAGCATAGGAATAGCGATGGTTGTTGGGATTTTTATCAGAAATTTTTTAGGATAATTTTTTGCAAGTTTAACTTGAAGCACTGCAGTAGACCGGGTGTAAAAACAGTTTAGTAAAATAGGACAGACAGTTAGATTCAAACGAAAAGAGATATGGATTATATAAAAATTGAGTTCAGTGATGTTAATCAGGCAGCTAATGACAGAATGATTGCTGAACTGTCCCAATTGGATTATGAAGGTTTTGAAGAAAAAAATGACAACACTCTGATAGCTTACATACCAAAAAAATTGTTCAATTCAGCAATGCTGAAGAAGCTAGCGGAAAACAATCAGATAGATTATACAATAAGTGAATTGCCTTCTACTAACTGGAATGCTTTGTGGGAGTCAAATTTTCAACCAGTTATAGTAGATGACTTTTGTACGGTGAGAGCTGGTTTTCATGCTAAGGCTACTGGTACGATACATGAAATTATCATCACTCCTAAGATGAGCTTCGGGACCGGCCATCATGCTACAACTTTTATGATGATGCAACAAATGAGGTCGGTAGATATGGCAGGAAAGCGCGTTCTTGATTTTGGAACAGGTACAGGCGTATTGGCTATTCTTGCAAAAAAGTTAGGTGCCGATCAGGTAACCGCAATAGATAATGACGAATGGAGCATTGAAAATGCCAGAGAAAATTTTGCTGAAAATAATGCAGAGATAGAGCTTATCAATGATGATAAGCTTCCTGTGAATACGCAATACGATATAATATTAGCCAACATTACTAAAAATGTGATTGTTGATAATTTCAGGGGGTTAAAAAATGGTTTGACGAATGGGGCCATATTAATACTAAGTGGATTACTGAAAGAAGATGAAATAACAATAGCTGAAAAAGCTGCGAGTTTAGGTTTCGAATTGGAAAAAAAATTGGAGCGGGACAACTGGATTTCATTAAAATATAAAATATTGTTTGGTTAAATATTATTTTGCCTTATTTTTGCACCCCATTCAAAAACGGATGCTTGTTTATCCGGTTAAATGGAACAGTTCAAAAGCCGATTCCGTAGCTCAGTTGGTAGAGCAATACACTTTTAATGTATGGGTCCTGGGTTCGAGTCCCAGCGGGATCACAGAAAGAGGTCGTCTCAAATTTTTGAGGCGGCCTCTTTTTCGTTTTACAGGCTTATGTAAACGATTAAGTAGTCAGGGATCATGTATAATGGTATCAGGTTGAAAACTTGCTGGAGTGGAAGATTCGATACTTTTTCTTTGGTGTTTTGATGATGAAATAAATTATTATTTAAAACAATCTTTATTTTCTAAAATACTCTGTCTCCATTTAGCTGAAGAAACAGAATACAATCCTTCATTTTGGATACAATGTGCTTCAATTTGACTACATTAAGGAAGTTACATTGTACTAGTTTTGTTTTATCAATTTGATAAAACAAAACTATGGCAAACCTGAAAGAAATATTACAATCAAGAAGAGGCAGTACGGCGGATATCTTGAAAGTTTATGATGAATTGCCGCCTGCTGACACACAATTTATGCTGGGACGTTGGAAAGGTTATGAAATTGCAACAGGACATCAGATGGATGGACTACTGGTTCCTTCTGGCTGGTATGGTAAAGTATTCATCAATGAAGAAATGGTTCATCCTCTTGTGTTTTTCGGTAACGGAAAAAAGGAATTGTATGCAGTAAATCCAAGAAACATTCCTTTGGACATGAAGTTTCCAAAGGTTGATTTTTTAGGTACTTTGATGAAATTGGCTCGCCCCTTTTTACAAACCAGAAAATCAAAAGCGCGTCTTCGGATGGTGGAACATAGAGGAAAATTAAGAGCTACCATGCTTTATGACAACAAGGCGATTTACGACCATTTTGCTATAATTGATGATAATACGGTACTGGGTTGTATGGATTTAAAAGGCGTTGTACAACCTTATTTTTGGGTAATGGAAAGGGACGATTTCTCTTCGTACAAAATATCTTTTTAACGGAGAATTCCATAAGTTTGAAACGTGACAAAGCCCATAAGGATAAATACAGTTTCTGAATTGCACCGCCTGGCTCAAATCGGCAAGCCTTTGCATCCTATGCTTAGCATGATTTGCATTGACGGGCTTAAAGCCCCTGATGATTTAATTGATGTCAAAGCAGTATTAAACTTATACAGTATTTTCCTTAAAAAAAATATGTCAGGTAGATTGAAGTATGGCCAAAGTCATTATGATTTTGACGAGGGGGTATTGGGGATGAGTGCACCTGGCCAGCTGATGTCTGTGCAAAACCAATATGAAGCCGAAGGTTGGTGGTTGGTTTTTCACGCCGATTTTATACAAGGGTATCCGCTGGCAAAGTCCATAACAAAATATGGTTTTTTCTCTTACAATGTAAATGAGGCACTGCATTTATCCATTCAGGAAGAGAGGTTGATGATGAGCATTTTTCAAAACATTGCTCAGGAGTATGAAACTTCTATTGATGTACATAGTCAGGATGTGATGATAGCTCAAATAGAGCTTTTGCTCAATTATACTAATCGATATTACGGGAGGCAATTTATTACCCGTAAAAATGCAAACCAGGCCTTGATCGTTAAATTTGAAGCTTTGTTAACGGAATATTTTGATGGTGAAAAAGGCCAATTACCGAATGTGAATTACTTTGCCGATTTGCTTCACGTGTCGTCACATTACCTGGGTGATATGCTACGAAAACATACCGGACAAAATACACAACAGCACATCCACAACAAACTCATAGAAAAGGCAAAGGAAAAGCTGTCTATCACTGATCTGACAATTAGTGAAATTGCATTTCAATTGGGTTTTGAACATTCTCAATCATTCAGCAAACTCTTTAAAAGCAAGGTTGGCAGTTCTCCATTACAGTTCAGGGAGTCGTTTAATTAATTTATCGTGCTTATATTATATCTAATGCCTTTTCACTTTCGGTATAGCGAAATAAATATGATTGTTTCAATCTCATAGTTGATTAGAAATTATCATATTGAAATTTGTCAAGAATTTCTGACATCTGTCATTGAATTTTATCTTATTAAAAATCTAAAAGTATTTGAAGTGCGATCGGCATTGTTTAAAATTAGTAAATAAGTGCCTGAGGACAAATCTGAAAGATCTATACGGGTATCAGGTATGGAAAAGGTATTTGCTTTTTTTATAATATTTCCGGAAATATCGGCCACAATTATATTTTTAACTTCCTTACCTAACCCTACAATATTGATATAGCTGGTTGCTGAAGTAGGATATATATATACATTTTTACTTTCAATATTATTAATGAATACGGTAGAACTATAAATGGTTTTATTATCGTTATCAATTTGTTTTAATCTATATAGATTTTTTCCTGGCAGGAAGGTTTTGTCTGAAAAACTGTAGGTCTCTGTATCGTTTTTACTGTTTAATGCACTATTAATAAAACCAATTTTTGTCCATTGATGATTAGGACTGCTTCGCTCTATCTCAAAACCGGAACTATTCTGTTCATTGCTTATTGTCCATTTTAAGATGTTTGTATTGTTTTTATTAAATATGTCAAAATGTAGTAAAGTAAGTGCAAGAGGATGAAGATATGATACATAATAGTCTTCTACTTCACCGTCCAAAACATGAACTTCTCCGTTTTGATTTTTAGTAAAGTTTATATTTTCCGAAGTTGCCACTACTCTAATAGCTCCATCGGTGGCTCCTGCATTGCCATTGCCTGTGTTTAAAGTGAAGGGAACAATATAAGTAAATCCATTATTATGAGTGCCATTACCAGAGGCAAAAATATCATCCGGATCATTGAAGTTTCCGTTCCCATTAACATCATACCAAATACCATAAGAAATGGCTGTAGAAGCAGACCCATTACCATCAACTGACACATGAAAACTATAGGTCTGGTCCTGAGCATTTATTATAAAAGGTAATGCACTACTTCCATTTCCTGCAATTGGAGAAACACCTGTAATACTAAGTCCATCATTTTTATGCAGGTTGTCTGCACAAGATATATTTGGATAACCGTTATTGCTTCCAAGCCATGTCCGTGCGACTGAAAGATCCGTTGCTTCTATCCTGCTTGATGCCAATGGCCAATTTGTTGAACCTGTTGTAGGAAGATTGCCATAATCACGTGGCTCAATGGAAAAAGTGATTTGACTGCCACTTTTAATGATTACTCCTCGCCTATTATTAGCTATGCCACGACCCAAAGCACGGTAGGCGGTATAGCGCCAACCATAGGATTGTCCAAACTCCATTGCTATTTCCGGAGTATGGGTAATATCATTAGCTCCCTCCTGAGTGGTATGCTGAATCATTGGTTTAAACCAGTAACCACTGTACAGTTCAGGCAGGCTAAAATTTGCAGTTCCCCAGCCGCGAACAATAATACGCTTATCTTCTACACGCACGTTTGTGGGCAGAGGTATATCACCAATAGCGAAATCGAAAGTCCCTAACGGTTGTAATGTATTATTGGATAATAATTCACTGATCGCTCTATCATGTAAAAGAACACTTTCCGCTAACGGATAATCGTAATGTCCAATTATTGTTTTGTTGGATACAGGAAGGGAAGTGAAAATACTTCCTGTGGAGCTGTCGCCAATGGTAGTAGCGCCAAGAATGATGTCATTATTCTCTATTCTTAAACTGGCCCACCTGTTATCCACTCCATGCTGATTACGCAAATCGCTATACGTTAATGGAAGGGTAAATGAATTGCCTAAACCTTCTATGGCATTACCCGATACAAGATGATATACCAGATTGATGACACCTCCATCTGCTGCTACAGTATTTTGAGCAACGGTTTGTGGTATGTTAATTTCATAGGTTGATTGTCCGCAATCGAAATTCGTGACTAGTTGCGTAGTATAGGTAACATTGTTATTTGAAAAGTTTAGATCATTGTCTGGTCCGGTAACAGAGGCTGTAACTAAAAATTGTATAGTGCCCGTCAAGGCACCTCCCGTACCTGTAATAGTAAAAATAGCACTACTGCCATAGGGAATAGATGGTATAACAATTCCTGTACTCTGCAGTAAACCAGAATTCATTGTTACAGGACATACCGAAGAACCATTATTTCCCTGACTATTTTGACAGCTTAATGAGGATATTGTAAAGTTTGAACCGGGTTGAGCAACAAGATTTACATTCGATGCATCCGAGGGGCCATTATTAGTAACATATACCGTATAAGTTATTGATCCGCCGGGTAACGAAGTTGCGGAACCGGAAATGTTAATGGCTATATCTACATTTTGTGCTGATAATGTTTTAGAAATCAGAAGTAGCGAAAAGAGAGTAGAATTTCTTAGGATATACATAGGCTGAATTGTAATAAACAAAAATTGTTGCCGACAACGTTCATAATATAAATTATGAAACTGTAGTCGATCATACTACAAGTCAAAACATGATGGATAACGGCCTTATGAATCAATCATGATTTATTGATAACCAATATATAAATGATTTTTTAATTATCAAATAGTTGAAATGGACATAAGTATTTTACATGTCAGTTTCGTTGGAGTATATCTTTAAGATATTTTTTAATATATTAATAATCATTTGGTTATGCTCATGATGGCTTCTCTTGTAAATAGAATATTTTAATATTATCAAGCTGCATACATATGTTGAAATGAAACATATAGCTGAATCAGCTGAATATCCTAATCAGTTTTATCGACAATCATCTAAGTGCTGAAAAAAATTGAGGTGTGCAGGTTTGCTGACTATTCATTATATCTCATTAAAAAAGAGTGTTGCAAAAGTTAAATAGAACTTTTCTATAACCAGCTATACAATGGGGATTATTTTCGTTTAGGCTATTCTCATTCCCTTTAAAATACCTTTGATGCTTTCTCTTTTTTTAAATACCTGCTGAATATGGTTTGGTTAATTCTTTGACTTTATTTAACATGGTATTTCATATATTTTTGCGTTACAATAGATGAGATATGTCTTTTTTTACAAATAAAGTTGTTGCCGTAACGGGCGGAAGTGAAGGTATAGGTAAAGCCCTTATTGAAGGGTTGCTCTCGCAGGGTGCTAAAGTGGCAACATGCGGAAGAAATCATGATAAGCTTTATCAGCTCCAAATGATTTATCCGGGCGCCCCTCTTCATACCGTGGCCTGCGATGTAAGCAGTGAACAGGATTGTAAAAGATTCATTGACTCTACTATTAAAACATTTGGAGGCATCGATATTTTGATAAACAATGCTGGTATCAGTATGAGGGCTTTGGTGAAGGACGTAGATGTAGAGGTGATGAGAAAGGTAATGGACGTCAATTTTTACGGAGCAGTATACTGTACAAGCTTTGCTTTAAAATCTATTATTGAACGTAAAGGTGCTATTGTCGGAATATCTTCAATTGCCGGTTACCGTGGTTTGCCCGGAAGAAGTGCGTATTCTGCTTCAAAATTTGCACTCCAGGGATGGCTGGAAGCTCTGAGAACCGAACTGCTGGAAGAAGAAGTAAACGTGATGTGGGTTTGTCCGGGTTTTGTGAGTTCAAACATTCGTAATACCGCTCTTAACAGTGCAGGTGAGCAGCAGAAAGAGAATCCTATGGATGAAAGTAAGTTGATGAGTGCTGAAGAGTGCGCTCGCCATGTTCTTGAAGCCATAGAAAAGAAAAAACGTTCTCTCGTGCTGACTTTCACCGGTAAACGGACTGTGTTTATGAATAAATTTTTTCCTTCTTTAACGGACAAGCTTGTCAGGAAGTTTTATTTTGTAAAAGGAGAACTTAAAAAATAAACACTATCGATTCATGCCTATACTAACCCTTACATCCGATATCGGACCGCAAGACTATCTCGTTGGAGCTGTAAAGGGTCAGTTGTTACAGATTAATCCATCATTTACATTAGTGGATATCAGTCATCATCTTGCTCCTTTTAATATATCGCAGGCGGCTTATGTGTGCCGGAATGCGGTCAAGAACTTTCCTGCATTTAGTTTTCACCTCGTACTGGTTAACTTATTTGACCAAAAACCGGAGCAATTACTGTTGGCTTTCCATAATCAGCAATATATTCTTTGTGCCGATAATGGCCTTCTTCCGATGATATTGGAAGAAACTCCGGAAATGGTTATTTCTCTTGCGCTGGAAAAGTCAGCAATCAAAAACACACTGTATTGTACAAAAGTTATGGGTCAGGCTGTGGAGAAACTTCATAGCGGAGCTGCGCTGACAGATATCGGTTCACCCGATGCTCAATATGTTGACAGAACGCCTTTACGTCCTCTGCTGAGTGATAACTGGATGGAAGGGCAAATACTTTTTATTGATCATTTTGAAAACATCATTGTTAATATTACTCATGAGCAGTTTGAGGAACAGCGCAGAGGTCGCAGTTTCCGTATTGTATTTAAACGTGATGAGGTAATCAACGTGATCAGTGAAACTTATGCTAATGTAAAAGAAGGTGAAAAGCTGGCGCTTTTTAATGCTGCCGGATATCTGGAGATCGCTATTAACAAAGGAAATGCTGCCGGACTGTTCGGCTTGCAGGGATATACCGGTCATTCTGCTCATCAGCAAAACCGACTTTTTTATCAGACTGTCAGGATTCTGTTTACCTGATCAATCATTATATACAAAATTGCCTTAGGTTTGCCAAGTTTTAAAAACATTATACAATATGAGTTTCAACAGGATAAATAATATTGTCGGATGGATTGTATGCCTTATCGCCTGTACAGTTTATGTATTAACTATGGAGCCTACCGGAAGTTTATGGGATACCGGTGAGTTTATTTCGAGTGCCTATAAACTACAGATTCCGCATCCGCCGGGAGCACCCATGTTTATCTTGCTGGGCCGTTTATTTATAGTATTGTTCGGTGATGATCCGGCTTCGGCAGCAAGAGGTGTAAACTTTATGAGTGCCATAGCCAGTGGTTTTACTATATTGTTTTTATTCTGGACGATTACTCATTTTGCACGAAAAATATTACAGAAAGGGCAAGAGCAACTTTCTTCTGCCAGCATTTTTGCTGTGATCAGTACTGGTGTGGTAGGTGCTCTGGCGTATACTTTTTCCGATTCATTCTGGTATAGTGCTGTTGAAGGTGAAGTATATGCTCTTTCATCATTCTTTACCGCTGTGGTATTCTGGGCTATTTTAAAGTGGGAACAGGAAGTGGATCTGGAAAATCAAACCGATGGACATAAGTTTTCTCGCGCTGACCGTTGGTTAGTATTCATTTTTTATATGATGGGGCTTTCAATAGGCGTTCACTTGTTGAACTTATTGACAATACCTGCTCTCATCATGGTTTATTATTTCAAAAGATATAAAGTAACTAAATGGGGAATGTTCTTTGCCTTTTTACTGGGTTGTTTAATTACCGGTATTGTACAGGTAGTGATCATTCAGTGGTCAATTAAAGGTGCAGGTTCTTTTGACATATTTTTTGTAAATGAATTGGGTACACCATTCTTTCTGGGTTTTGCTATTTATTTTTTACTCATGGCCGGTTTGCTCGTATGGGGTTTAAAATTTAGTGCAGCAGAAATCAAAAAGTTTAAATCTTTTCCTGTATGGTTGTCTTTAATTCTTTTGCTTTTCTGTTTTCGCATGATTAAATCAATAGGCTCATTTATTATGCTTTTATTGATTCTGGGAGTTATTGTTGGAATATGTTATAGTTATAAGGACACCATTTATTCGTTCTTAAAGATTGCCATCTGGTCTACCCTGTTCATCATCATTGGTTATTCAACATATTTCACCACATTGATCCGATCTAATGCAAATCCTTCAGTGGATATGTATAACGTGGATAATCCGGTGAGTTTGGTAGGATATCTTAGTCGTGAGCAATATGGCGACTGGCCGGTTTTATACGGACCATTTTTTACTGAAGAACTGACCAATGAAGATTTTGTTGAAACAGGCGATTTATATGTAAAGGGAAAAGATAAGTACGAAAAGGCTGGTAAAATGCAAAAGCAGAATTATGCCGGCATGGAAACCGCACATCCTTTTCCCCGTATGTATGATAGCGGAAATGAACGCAATCAACATTTTGTATACCGGGAATTCGGAGGTCTGGAAGAAGGCGATAATCCGACGATGGCCAATGAAGTGAGATATTTTGCCGATTACCAATTCCGATGGATGTACTGGCGTTATTTTATGTGGAATTTTGCCGGAAAACAAAATGATCTCCAGGGTTTTGGAAATATACGTGATGGAAACTGGTATAGTGGTATAACATTCATTGATAAATTATTTCATAGTACAACAGATATACTTCCTGATACTGCAGGAAAGCTTAATAAAGCCAATAATAAATTGTATTTCCTGCCCTTTATTCTGGGTATTTTAGGAATAGCTTTTCAGTATAAGCTTCACCGGAAAGACTTCTTTATTACATTCCTATTATTCTTCTTTACCGGTTTTGCTATCGTTATCTATCTGAATCAGTCAGGTTACCAGCCTCGTGAACGTGATTATGCTTATGTAGGATCTTTCTATGCATTCTCTATCTGGATAGGTTTGGGTGTATTGTATGTACGTCAACAGTTTGGGAAATTCATAAAAGGTAACGTTGCCGGATACGCAGCTTTTATTGTTTGTTTGCTCGCTGTACCTGTATTAATGGCTTCTGAAGAATGGGATGATCATGATAGAAGTCAAAAAACACTTGGTGTTGATCTGGGAACTAATTACCTGGAAAGTTGCGATAAGAATGGAATACTGATCACTTTCGGTGATAATGATACTTATCCCTTATGGTATACTCAGGAAGTGGAAGGCAAACGTCCTGATCTTCGGGTAATTAATTACAGTTTACTTGGAACTGATTGGTATATCAATCAGCTTAGATATAAATTAAATGAAAGCGAACCTGCCGATGTGATTTTCACAGCTGAACAAATACAGGGAAACAAAAGAAATGTGATTCCTGTTTACCCTCTTCCTCAATTTGATCAGAATGTCTATCATGATCTTGAAAAAATTCTGAGAGAAGCTGTAGCCAGTGATGATGAACGTTTTCTGGTGGGTATGCAAAGCGGAGACAGAGCCAATGTAATGCCGGTAAGAAAAGTATCTATTCCCGTAGATGTTGAATATGTAAAAAATAATTTCCAGTTAAATCCGGGTGATAGTGTGCTTAGTGAAATCAAAATTGATATTTCAAGAAACTATCTGCAGAAGAATGATTTAGCAGTCCTTTCACTGATAGCTGCAAATAAATGGAAACGTCCTATCTATTTTACTTCAACACAGGAGTTGAGGCAGTTGGGATTGGAAAAATATGTAAGACTTGAAGGTTTATCTTATCGTCTTGTACCAGTTGAAAATAGTAATGTACAAAGTGAAATTGCCTACAAAAATGTAATGGAGAAGTTTTCTTATGGTAGTGCACACAAGCCTAATACTTATTTTGATGAAGAAAATCGTCGTCACATTAACAGTATAAGACTTGCACATTCTACAATAGCGAAGTCGCTGGTCGCAAACGATAAAAAAGATCTGGCCAGAAAAATATTGGAGAAATATGATCAGGGTGTATTGGATACTAATATTCCGTATGGAATGACTTCAAACAGAGGCAATTTCCATAATAGTATTTCTGCTGATTTCCTTGAAGCTGCTTATCTGAGTGGTGATCTTGCATTAGCTAAAAAAGTTAATCAGAGTCTGAAAAAAGATCTCGAACAACAAATGGTTTATTACCGTTCTTTGGGTGAGGATGAAATGAGCAATGAACAGCTAGCTATGCAGGCAGCAGGTATTCTTAATAATAAGGGTGGCAATTTATCGGAAAGACAAGGTGTGTTTGCCTATGATATTTTATCATCTTACCAAATCCTGGAACAGTTAAAAATTTGGGAAGGTCAGTATAATAAGAGTGGTACAATAACAGAAACGCAATCGGACACTTTAAAAACTGTACCTGATCTGCCTGTTGATACTGAATAAGGTTTGAATTTCCCACTAGTAACACACACTGTAAAACTGGGGAGTTTGTATAAAAAGTATTTGAGTAGTGGGTGTATCGTGTAGATGAAAATATGTTTGTAGCTGATAAAATAAATCAGCTGGATAAAAGAAAAAGAATAAGAATAAGAATAAAGCATAGCTGGAGTTTTCTTTATTCTAAAAAAATTACTTGAGAGGTCGTCCGAAAACTAAACGGACGACCTTTTTTTATTTCAGGTCTTAATGCTTATAAATTCTTTTGAGCAGAACTGCCGAACGGCTGGTGTCTATTTTTCTTTAAGAACCATAGTTTGATTACATGGTTTTGACTGTATTATGGCTAATAACAACCTAAAAAACCAATCCTATTTTATTATCTAAACAGATTGATTTAGATTTTGGTGTTTGATAAAAACACTATTAGTGGTGATTATATACCTACTATCTTCATCAACTACTATTGCTTTATGGTTTACAGTATTACATTAAGACTAATGATCCTGCATAAAATATAGCAAGGAGATAAAAATGATAAGGAGGCTGCCTCTATGTTTATTATACCCTTTTCTTTTAAGGGATAACTATTGGAAAAATTTTGAGTTTATCAATTGTATGTTTTCTGTTGCTTTAATGTATGAACATGTTTAGATAGGATTAAATATTAGTTATTACGATTAATACTTAATCAGCCATTCTCCCAATATTAAAATCACTATTAAGAAAAGAATATTAAATGTTCAGAAATCTGTAATAAGCTTATGATTAACGAATGATAAATATTTTCCACTTCATTAACACATAGATTAATATGTTGCCATACAATGGTATTTTATTCACGGATAAGTTCCTGGGTCGGGGTAGCAGACTGATCATGAATTTTGCAAGAAATGACTTAAATTGGGGTATATGAAGGGATACAATTTTTCGAAATTCGATCCGGGTGGAGAAGGGAAATCAACTTTTGAGCAGTTGCTGGATGTATTTATGCAGTTGCTTACCTATACAAATGGAGATGTTGCCGAAGCGCTGAATTGGATGAATCAGCTCGACAAAGAGTATGAAATGACCAATCAGGAGTATGGAATGGGAGATTTTATAGAAGATCTTAAGGAAAAGGGTTATATAAAAGAAAATCCTGCTTCAAAAGAAATAAAAATAACGGCAAAAACAGAGCAGGGAATCAGAAAGCGGTCGCTGGAGGAAATATTTGGCAAACTTAAAAAGACAAGGTCTGGTCAGCATCAAACCTTTAAACCAGGTCAGGGTGATGAGCAAAATCCGGAGAGCAGACCATTTCAGTTTGGTGACAGTCTCGAACAAATTGACTTTACCACTTCTATCAGAAATGCTCAGATTAATCATGGTATAGAAAGTTTCTCTATGCATGAAGATGATCTGGCTATTCGTGAATCCGATTTTAAAACGCAAACATCAACCGTGTTGATGATTGATATTTCGCATTCAATGATATTGTATGGTGAAGACAGGATTACACCAGCTAAAAAAGTGGCGATGGCGCTTAGTGAATTAATTACCACTAAATATCCAAAAGACACCCTCGATATAGTGGTGTTTGGAAATGATGCCTGGCCTGTTGAAATCAAAGATCTTCCTTACCTGGAGGTTGGGCCTTACCATACCAATACTGTAGCTGGATTGGAAATGGCGATGGATATTTTAAGGAGACGTAAAAATCCGAACAAACAAATCTTTATGATTACGGATGGAAAACCTACCTGTTTAAAAATTGGTAAACGCTATTATAAAAATAGTTTCGGTCTGGATAGAAAGATTACTAATCGTTGTATTAATTTGGCTGCACAATGCAAGAAGCTGAAGATTCCTATCACAACTTTTATGATTGCTACTGATCCCTATTTGCAACGTTTTGTGCAGGAGTTTACCGAAACAAATAATGGGAAAGCTTTTTTTGCTTCTCTTGATAAGTTAGGGGCATTTATTTTTAGAGATTTTGAAAGTGGAAAACGAAAAACAGTGTATTAATTCGATATGGATAAGCTTAATATTAAGTCGTTAGGAGAACTCAAAAAGATAGGCTATACAAGTAAATCTATCAGGGATGAAGTAAGAGAAAATTTAATTCAAAAACTGCAAAACGGAGAGTCAGCATTTACTGGAATTATAGGATACGAAGAAACTGTTATTCCAGATGTTGAACGTGCACTCCTATCCCGTCACAATATATTATTTCTCGGTTTACGTGGTCAGGCTAAAACCAGAATGGCTCGCCAGATGACAGAGTTGCTGGATGAATATATTCCTATAGTAGCAGGAAGTGATATTAATGACGATCCGCTACATCCCATCTCTAAGTATGCCAGAGATCTGGTTAAGGAAAAAGGCAATAACACACCTATCGAATGGCTACATCGTTCACAGCGTTATGGTGAAAAACTGGCGACTCCTGATGTGAGTGTAGCTGACCTTATAGGAGATATTGATCCCATTAAAGCAGCAAATCTCAAATTGAATTTTAGTGATGAAATGGTGATTCACTATGGGATCATTCCAAGAAGTAACCGCTGTGTATTTGTGATCAATGAAATTCCGGATTTGCAGGCAAGAATTCAGGTGGCACTATTTAATATTCTGGAAGAAGGAGATGTACAAATACGCGGATTTAAATTAAGAATACCTTTAGATATTCTGTTTGTCTTTACGGCTAATCCCGAAGATTATACCAACCGTGGATCAATAGTTACTCCATTAAAAGACAGGATACAAAGCCAGATATTAACGCATTATCCTAAGAGCATAGAAACTGCATTAACAATTACTGAACAGGAAGCGAATATTCATGAAAAGCAGAAGTCGGTAATAAAAGTGAGTGATCTTGTTAAACGATTAATTGAGCAGATATCATTTGAAGCCAGATCGAGTGAATATGTAGACAAAAAAAGTGGTGTATCAGCGCGTTTAAGTATTTCTGCTCTCGAAAATGCATATAGTGCAGCAGAACGCAGAGCCATATTAAATAAAGAAAAAGAAACAAATGTCTGGGTTAGTGATCTTGTTGGAATTATTCCTTCTATAACAGGTAAAATAGAACTTGTTTACGAAGGAGAACAGGAAGGGCCTTTGCAGGTGGCAATGAATCTTTTGGAAAAATCTATTCGTGTTCAATTCACTAATTATTTTCCTAATCCGGATTTACTAAAGAAAAAACGTAATGCCCAGCAACAACCTATCGACAATCCATATCGATCAATTCAGGTGTGGTTTGATAAAGGCAATAGTTTGGATATTCTTTTAAATATTACGGATGAAGAAAAACTTCGCTTGCTCTACAGTGTTGATGGATTATATTCATTGGTTAAAAAATATTTTAAACAGGCAAATGATAAAGAAACTGCCTTGCTGATGGAGTTTGTATTGCATGGACTATCATCTTATTCATTAATCAGCAAGCGTGTGGTAGATGGAAAGATTGAGTTTAAAGATTTAATGGGATCAATGATTAACCTAGGTCCGTTAAAGGATGATGAAGATGACAGGGAGGAATTTTAATTTGTATAAGCAGTCGCTACATAAATGTTACTGTAATAGATGCTAATTACCCGAATGTGGTGGTTATTCCGGATGTATATCATGTGTGCATTTATTAGGGAGGCCTTGAAGCACTAAAAATGATGAATGGAAATGCTTATGCAATATTCATTTAATGATGCGCCTGCTACTGATTTGTTCTGCAGTAAAATCTACAATGATGTGTAATGACTAAATTATGTTCACTTCTCTTTCTAACTGAACATTAAATTTTTCCAAAACGGTTTGCATGATTTCTTCGCTCAGTGACAGAATATCATTGCCGCTGGCATTTCCATAATTGACCAGTACCAAAGCCTGTTGACGATGACAACCTGCATCTCCTCTTCTGAATCCCTTCCATCCACATTGTTCAATAAGCCATCCGGCGGCTAGTTTCATTTCCTGTTCATTATGGAAATAACCTGGTATAGTCGGATATTTTTTTTGTAATAGTTCAAAAGCTGCTTTAGGAATTGTAGGGTTCTTGAAAAAACTTCCTGCATTTCCTATAACAGATGGATCCGGTAGTTTTGAACTGCGAATATTGATAACTGCCTGAGCTATTGTGCGGATGCTGATTGACCTGTTTAGCCTGGAAAGCTCTTCTTCTATAGCGCCATAGCTTATGTTATAAACCGGAACTTTACTGAGTTTATAAGTAACACTAACTATAATAAACTGTCCTTTTAGTTTATTTTTAAATACACTTTCTCTATAGCCGAATTCACAATCTTTCTTATCGAATGATACCAGTGCTTTATCTTCAATATGCCATGCTTCCAATGAATCAAAAACATCTTTTATTTCTATTCCGTAAGCGCCAATATTCTGCATAGGCGATGCGCCAACATTTCCTGGAATGAGTGAGAGATTCTCCACTCCTGCATAATCTTTACTTAAACAATATTGAACAAATCGATTCCAGTTTTCGCCGGCTCCTGCTTTAACAAAAAAGTGATCTTCTGTTTCACGAACTACAGAAATATCCCTTATGTTGTTTTTTAGTACAATTCCATCAATGTTTCCGGTTAATAAAATATTGCTTCCTCCACCCAGAATCAATCGATTGGGCGAATAGCTGAGAAGTTCCGGTAGCTCATCTATACTACTAAACTCGCCAAAGTATTTCGTTGTGGCATCTATTCCAAATGTGTTATATGACTTGAGAGAAATATTTTGTCTTACGTTCATATTATTAGATATTATCTGTCTACATCAGGAATAACGATTACGCTTTTAAATTTTTTTTCAGCATGAAGTCGTGCGATAAATTGAAGTATATCCTGTTTGCATTTTTTTACTAATGCAGAATCTTTAGGGAGTTTTATTAATAATTCTGAAAGATATTGATTTCTGATTCTGTTAACAACAGGTTCGGCTGGTCCGACAATATAAGGTTTATAGTTTTCGCTCATTAATCCGGCAAAAAAATTGGCGGCATCTTCTGTTACCTGCTGTGAAATATGTTTGAAAGTCAATAAAATAATTCTTGAGAAAGGAGGATACGCAAATCTTTTTCTTCCTTCTATTTCGCTATTGTAAAATGTTTTGTAATCGTGCTGTTTAAGAAATTGTAAAACAGGATGTTTGGTATTGCTTACCTGTATCAGCACTTTACCATTATTATTTTGTCGGCCAGCTCTCCCACTCACCTGCTCCATTAATTGAAATGCTCTTTCATTTACTCTAAAATCTGCAAAGTTTAATAAGCTGTCAGCATCTAAAATGCCTACCAGTTCAACATTGCCAAAGTCAAGACCTTTTACAATCATCTGTGTACCCACAAGAATATCAATTTTTCCCTGTTCAAAGGTTTGGATAAGCTGATCATGTGCATGTTTACCTCTCACACTATCTACATCCATTCTTGCAATATGTGCATCCGGAAAAATTTCTTCCAGTTGTTCTTCTATCTTTTCTGTTCCAAAATTGCGTTGAACAAACTTATCGCTCCCACAATTGGGACAAGTATATATTAACGGATAAATCTGTCCGCAATAATGGCAATGGAGTTTATTTGTTTTTTTGTGGAAAGTGAGGGTTACATCGCAATGTCTGCAATGCGGTATAAATCCACACATCCGGCAAATCTGATAAGGAGAATAACCTCTTCTGTTCTGAAACAGAATAACCTGCTTTTGTTGGGCTAATACTTCGTCAATGTTATTTTTAAGGGCCTCTGTTAGTATTGTTTTCTCTTTTGGATGAACAAATGGACCGGTTTTAGTATCGATGATATGAATGGAAGGGAGTTCATAGCCGCCATATCTTTCTTTAAGCTCAACCCACCCGTATTTATTATTTATTGCGTTAAAATAGGTATCAATAGCAGGTGTTGCACTTCCTAATAAAACTTTTGTTTTAAGTAATGAAGCATAATAGATCGCAGCATCTCTTGCATTATATCTTGGTGCGAGATCCTGTTGTTTATAGGATTGATCATGTTCTTCGTCTATTATTACCAGTCCCAAATCAGCAAATGGAAGAAACAGTGCAGATCTTGCACCTAATATTATCTGCACTTCACTTTTTTTGATCTTATTCCATATCTCTATCCTTTCATTTTGATTGAATTTGCTATGATAGATCCCTATGTTTCCACCAAAATGTTTTTCCAGCCTCCTGATAATTTGTGATGTTAAAGCTATCTCAGGGAGAAGATACAGTACCTGTTTACCCTCTTTTATATATTTTTCTATTTGTTTGATGTATACAAGCGTTTTACCGCTTGAGGTAACACCATGCAGCAAACAAACCGGGTGTTCGCTAAAGGATAGGTTAATGTTATCATAAGCCTGTTGCTGTAGCGCAGTAAGATTAAAATCTATATTAATCGTTTTCGGTAAGTAATTAATTCTGTCTATTCTTTTCTTCTCAGTAACAAGAATATTTTTTTCAATTAGCCCCTTTAACTGGGCGTCGGATGCCCCGCTTTTTTTAAGCAGATCCGTTTTTTTAACCTCTCCGACTGTTTTACTGATATGCAGATAAGCCAGCAATAACTCCATCTGCTTAGGTGCGCGTCCCCAATTATTTAATAATTCTTCCAGTTTTTCCTCAGCAGTGTATTGAGGATGCAATAGTATATAGGTTTCTTTTTTAGGTATGTAATTGTCTTTTAAGGCTTCCCACACAAAACATACTTTCTTCTCAATCATTCTTTTGATTACCGGATATACCTGCGCGTTATCTATAAGTTGTTGAGACTCGCTAATGGTAATTTCTTTTCTCACTAAGAGCGCTTCTGCTAAAAGGTATTCCTCATGATCAAGTGTGCTGAAATCATCTCCATATTCCTCGTTAAAGATGAGTACCGATTCACTGCTTAGTTTAAAATGAGCGGGTAATGCTGCTGCCATTACTTCTCCTTCGGTGCACATATAATAACCTGCAATCCATTCCCATAGCTTCAGTTGCACAGGATGAATGACAGGATCTGTATCAAGCAGATTTAGTATATCTTTTGTGGGATAACCTGGTTGATGCTGATGAACGGATTTAACAATACCTGCGTATTTTTTGCTTTTGCCTAACCCCACCTCTACTCTTATTCCGGGTTTAATCTGTTCCCTGAATTGTTGGGGTACCGACCAGGTATAGTTTTTAGGTAGGGCAAGTGGTATAATTACATCAGCAAACATGCCGCGCAATTTAGTGAATTATAGCTGTTTGATCCATTTAGCCCGATATGCTTTGAGTTTGACTTCCATTAGCTGATAAACCTTTTCTTTTAATGCCGGAAGATCTTTTGATGTAAGGCCGGCTACTGGAATTTCTTCCAGGAATATTGTTTTGGAGATTCCGGGATTGAGTGAAAAGATGCTTTTATAATGCATCCTGTTATAGGTATGCAGAAAAATCAGGGGTTTGATGGGTGTTTGTGTTTCTATGGCAATTCTGAATGCGCCATCGTAAAAGTCTTTTAAGGCAAACCCCGTTTCATTAAATGTTCCCTCAGGAAATATAAATATAGATATACCTTTTTTCAAGACTGACTTAAGAATGCGTACACTATTGGCTCTTTGCTGCGTATTTCCTCTTTTAACCGTCACAATTGCCCTTTTGTAAATAAATCCGAAGAAAGGGATTCTTCCGAATTCTTCCTTTCCCAGTACCCTTAGGTTTTGCTGTAACGACTTGACTATTGTTGGGGCATCGAGATAGGAAATGTGATTAGCCACAAAAATATATTGCATGCTTCTGGAATGCGGATGTTCATATATGTTTTTATGATATATTCCTATCAGAAAGAACCATATATTAGCCCATAACGTACAAACTTTATAGATTAAATTCCCTCCTTTGGTCTTTCCGAAAAAAGAAGCAGCTAATACAACAGGAATTACGCATAACATCAATATAATAAAACTGGATAATGCGTAAAGGATATATATAAACCTGATAGGTAACAGCAGGAGTTTCATCCACATAGTTTTCTTCTTTCAATATTGGGATTTGGTAATACCTGTAAAATCTTATCCTCAATACCCAAATCCAACCGTTTGGCTTTCAAGCGATCGCAGGGATTTACCGGACAAAAATGATATTATCCTTTACATTGATCATGTAAAATAAGGATTAAGCTTAATTTTGCCATCCATGAACGAAAAAAAGTCAGTAGCATTTCATACGTTGGGCTGTAAACTTAACTTCTCCGAAACTTCCACTCTTTCCCGTCTGATGGAAAACGAAGGTTTCGAGAAAAAAAAGTTTGACGAGGTTGCTGACGTATATGTTATTAACACCTGCTCAGTTACTGACAATGCTGATAAGGAGTGCCGACATCTGGTAAGAAGAATTCAGCGGCAATCCCCTTCCAGTCTGGTTGTGATAACTGGTTGTTACGCTCAGCTTAAACCTCAGGAGATAGCGTCTATCCCCGGTGTTGATCTTGTTTTAGGTGCGGGAGAAAAATTCAATATCATTCAGCATATTCAGGAATTAACTAAAGGGGATCCTGCTAAAGTATGTTCATGTGATATTGAATCCGTGAGTGGATTTATGCCTTCTTTTTCTGCATCAGGCCGAACCAGATCATTTCTGAAAGTGCAGGACGGATGTGATTATAACTGTTCTTTTTGTACTATTCCAATGGCCAGGGGCAAAAGCCGGAGTAATTATATTGAAAAAGTAATTCAGGATGTTCAGCAATTAGCAATGAATGGTGTTAAAGAAGTAGTACTGACGGGTGTAAATCTGGGCGATTTTGGTAAGGGGCCAGAAGGGGACAAAAAACATAACGAAACCTTTTTTCAACTTATCAAAGAGCTAGATCGCCTGGATGATATAGAACGGTACAGAATTTCTTCTATAGAACCCAATTTGCTAACCAATGAAATTATTGAATGGGTTAGTAATAGCCGCAATTTTATGCCTCATTTTCACATTCCCTTACAGAGCGGCAGTAATAATATTCTTGGACTGATGCGGAGGAGATACAAAAGAGAGCTGTATGCTGAAAGGGTTTCACTGATTAAAACCTTTATGCCTCATTGTAGTATAGGCGTTGATGTTATTGTAGGTTTTCCCGGTGAAACGGAGGAAGAGTTCAATGAAACATTTAATTTTCTTCACGGACTGGATATTTCCTATTTGCATGTATTTACTTATTCAGAGAGAGATAACACACATGCATTATCTATACAACCTGTAATACCTGTTCATATACGTAATGAACGCAATAAAAAATTGCGGAATCTTTCATTTATGAAGAGTCAGTATTTTTCTGAACAATATACAGGCCAGGTCAGAAAGGTATTATTTGAATCTGCCCGAGAGAACGGAATGATGGAAGGCTATTCTGATAATTATATTAAAGTGACCACTCCATACCGCGAAGAGTGGAGGAATGCGATTGTAGATTGGAAACTATGATGTTTTTTGTGTAGCGGATAATGTCAGATAACCAATAATGCCCGCACTTAAGGAAGTTACAAGAATAGAAAGCTTGGCTGTTGTTTGAAGATGTACATCATCAAATGATAAAAGAGAAATGAAAATGGACATCGTAAATCCAATCCCTCCTAAAATTCCTACTCCAAAAATATGTTTCCACTGAATTGCAGATGGTAATCTTCCTAACCCTGATTTAACAGTGAGCCAGGTTGAGATAAATATTCCGATTGGTTTGCCTAATAATAATCCGCTCATTATTCCAATACTTAAATTACTGCTGAGCATTGATACGGACAAACCTTCAAAACTGATATTAGTATTAACAAAGGCAAATAAAGGCATGATCATAAAATTTACCGGCCTATGTAAAAGAAGTTCCAGTTTTTCAAGTGTTGACTCCTCTTTTCCTTTGGTTGTGGGTATTGTTATTGCCAGTAATACCCCGGCTATAGTCGCGTGAATACCTGAATGATGAATAAAATACCAAAGAAATATTCCGGGTATAATATAACACCATATCGCTTTTATATGCATCCGGTTGAGAATGAGTAAAAACACAAATATTCCCGTAGCATATAACAGATAATTCGTATGAAGACCCTGCGAATAGAATATTGCGATAACAAGAATGGCGATAAGATCATCAACAATGGCCAGAGCTGCTAAAAAGATTTTAAGCGATGCAGGAACTTTTGAACCTAATAAAGAGATAATGGCCAGTGCAAAAGCAATATCTGTGGCCATAGGAATACCCCACCCTTCCTGAGCGTCGCTATGCTGATTAATATAATAAAATATTGCGGCAGGAACTACAGCTCCTCCAAATGCAGCCAGTACTGGTAAGGCTGCCTGTCTGAAAGAGGAAAGTTCTCCCTCTAGCAGCTCTCTTTTTATTTCCAAACCTATCAATAAAAAAAAGATGGCCATTAATCCATCGTTGATCCATTGAATAATTGAAAAACGCAGATCAATGTGACCGGAGGCAAAACCTATTGAGGTGTTTAATAATTCTTCCAACAGCAGACCTGCTGAAGTGTTAGCAATCACTAATGCAAATAGAACAAATGCCATTAATATTATTCCTCCTGCGGAGCTGGAAGAAAAAAAGGCTTTAAAGGATCTGAGATTTATTGGGCGCATTTATAATAATATTGATAGCAACAGCCGGAATAGGGATACATGTACGAATACTAATATCGGTTTTGGGAGAATTTTCTGCCTTGGAATATCGGTATCTGCATTCCACCACGAATGATAGGGATAATCCGGCCACTACCATCTGTATAGGGTGAATAATCACTGTTCAATAAATCAAATAGTATGGATAGATAAAAAAATGGTTGTCCGCTGTTCGGATATCTTCCTGAAGCATATCCTCCTCCTACTAAAAAGCTATTGGCTTGTACTTTGTTTTTAATTGTAGCGCCACCACCACCTGGAATAAACTTCTCTGTAATAAAATTGCGTTCAATCTGTGCATGAAGAAAAATGAAATTAATAGGATATATTCTGGTGAATGCACCAACTCCCAAAGTCGATCTTCTTATTTTGTCGTTCTGGTTACTAACAAAAACATCTCTGTAAGAAACATAATGATAGTTTGTGCTTATAGCCAGATCTACCCAATCACCCAAATTATAGCCCAAAAAAGGACTGGCTCCAGTCTGAAAAGTTCTATTACCAAAACCTAATGAAATACCTCCTCCGGTAAACAGGTTTTCTTTTCTAAAACCTCCTTTATCATAATCTTCAAATCTTTCCTGAGATAAGCCTGTTTGAAGTATTAATTGAAGGATACCTGAGATGAATAGGATCTTCGTCATTGAAGCATTTTTAAAACATAGTTTATTGTTGAGTCCAGTCATGTTTTTTGTTAGTAGTAAATTCATTATGATACGATTTGAAGTACAGCGTTGTTATACATTTTTGAAATCAAAACGAATGGATTAACCGTTCACAAATATAACCAAACTGAGTGAGTGGCAGTTACAAAAACTTAATAATCAAAATACCATAGAATGGTTGCTTAAGAATATGGAGGAACGATATCATAAACGTACAAAAAGAAATCTTAAAAGTTTTCGGGGGTATATCTATGTTGTATCATCAGATAGTTCTTTTAAAATGACTTTATAAAAGAAGGAGTATAAAAAGTATTTTGAATAGCTGATGATCAGGGATAATGACTTTTCATGTGTCCAAGATCAACACAAAGTGTATATGAAATATTCTGGAAAACCTGGAATCGTGTAAGCGAAAGAAATTATCTATCAGCCAGAACGAATAAAAAGAGGGTGTATCAGACTTTGGTACACCCTCTTTCTGCTATGGTTATTGAGTGCGTAAAATAACTCCATAGCATGTTTTCTGATAGGAAAAAGTTTAATGGAAATATTTTGAGTATCAGCGTATTAACTCATGACAAATGCCAGATCGCTTACGTTGCATGGTCAGCCTTGCACTTTATTGTTCAAGCATCGAGTTTTCGAAGATGAATGGGAATGGGTCAATCTAGTCTAATAATAGTTTATTCATTAAGAAGCTGGCAGTAAAAACAAAGAAAATTCTTAAGAGACATTATTCATATCCTTACAGAAAAGCTGTAAAACAACTCAATAATTCAGGCTAGCCGATACACAGTTTTAATGATTTAGACAATGTTATTATGTGTATGTTTCATACATTCATATTCATTTTATAGTTTAAGTATTGCCAAATGAAAAGAAGATCCTTTATTACTGCCGGAGCGGCTGTTGGAGTAATGGCCGGAACATTACCGGTGCAGAATTTATTGGCTAAGGAACCAGCCGAGAAAAAAGGAAAAAGATTTCAACAGGGAGTCAGCCCCTGGCCTATTTGTCTGGATACCTCTACTATTCGTCCTGCGTCTTTGAAAGAAAAAGTGACTATAGCAGCAAAAGCAGGTTATGATGCCATAGAGCCCTGGGATATGGAATTAGAGGAATTTGAAAAAAATGGAGGAAGCTTAAAAGATCTTGGTAAACAAATTTTTGATCTGGGCCTAAAAGTTCCGAGTGTTATCGGACTTTGGAATGCATTACCCCCTACCAAAGACTTATTCGAAAAATCACTGAAGGATACAAGAAACCGAATGCGAATGGCTAAGGCTATTGGCGCTGAGCATATTCAAACTATACCTAATACTGTGGGCGATAATTATGATATAAAATGGGTGGCCTCTCGCTACAGAGATATTATTGAAATCGGATTGAAAGAGTTTGAATTGAAACCTGCTCTGGTATTTGTTAAATATTTTCCGGTAAAAACACTTGGACAGGCCGCTGCTATTGCAATGGATGCCAATCACCCGAATGCAATGGTTATTCCGGATGTATATCATATGTACATTAGTGAAGGAGGCTTTGAAGCATTAAAAATGATGAATGGAAATGCTTATGCAATATTCCAGTTTAATGATGCGCCTGCTACTCCCGCTTTTAATGCTTTAAACGACGAGCACAGAGTGTACCCCGGTGATGGAATTCTTCCACTCGGACAAATTCTAAAAGATTTAAAAAACTCAGATTACAAAGGGTGTATTTCATTGGAATTATACAACCCTGAATACTATAAACAAAATCTTCAGTTAGTTGCGGAAACAGGTCTTCGAAAAACTCTGGAAGTGATCAATAAAGCAGGAGTTTGATCCTTCCCTAAAAATTATTATTAAATAAGTTCGATAAAATAGCAGCGTTAAATATTGAGCTAAGTATCCATTGGCTAAACATGCTATAAGATCTCTATTGTTGATTTTGGACTTAAAAGCTTGTACGGATGAATATATTTATTAATTATGTAAAAAATAGTAGTTAGTAATATATAATTTGAAGTATCGACAATACTAAACATAATTGCCAATATTGAGAATCAATAAATCCTAAGTATATATTGTATTGCAAAGAATGTTTTTAGAGGTGTTGTTCATTTGATAGTGATTTGAATAGGTAGATCCATTAGCGGACACATTAGATTAATGGTGGTTTTTTCTGGTTGAAATTCGTATGATCATTTGAGCAATATTAATAAATTAGAAGATGTGATAAACGTATTTTAAGCTTACAGCAATCAGGGAATTTGCATTGATGATTTTTAATTCCAGACTTTTTAATTTGGTGAGGAAGTGAGATTTAGTAGTAAATGATTTATGCTTGCCAATAACAGTGAGTCTACAGTGCTTTTAGTTTGTATATTAATAGGTATAAATTAAGTATGGTGTGCTAAAGGAATTTTTATGATAAATAACAAAAAGAGGGTTATTAATAATTTAATATACCCTCTTTTTATTTGGTGTGACTGATAGATGTTTTCTTTCGCTTACAAGATTCCAGGTTTTTCAAAATGCTTACACATTTTGTATGATTTGGACACGTGAAAAATAATTATCCTTGATATTCAGCCACTCAAAATACTTGATACTTCTTCTCAAAAGAACGCTGTTGTATCTCAGGTTTTCATAGATGTACAGTTGATATATTCCTTAATCGACAAAGGAAATGAGGTTAGAGCATAGGGGTTGTTTATGTTTATAATTTACCTATCTGATTACCATTCATTTCTGATAGGTTTGCCCATGAAATCTTCTGTCGCTACAGGTAGTGGTTCTCCCAATGTGTCTTTGCTGGGTATAAAACCATTGTTATCTACGTCCACAAAAAAGGGATTAGTAATAGCTATCGGTTCAGGACGTTTAGTTAAATCTTCTATCGAACCTTTCCTTTCTCCTGTTGCTACAATGATAATATGTGCATCCTTTTCGATTGATAGTGTAATATTGTTTTTAAACTGTAATGGATTATTAAAAAATAGCTGAGGATGGGTATCCATTGTAAAGTTTAGTTTTTTATCTCCTACTCCATTAACTAATATCTGTACACGATTAATACTGATTTCATTATTTGTATAAACTTCTATGTTTAGTAATAAGGGTTTATTATTTTTCTTCAGTTCTTCACCAGGTAAATACCCATTGATATCGGCTTTAAGAAAAGGCCCGTTACTCATCACCATGCGACCTTTTTTTGCATTTTCTGCAATTGTATAAGCGTCAATTTCTTTTGGTTGATCAGTCGGAGAACTTACATATACGAATCTTAATCCGTTACGTTCCCCAACCATATGACTGTCAGAAGTTGTGGTTCCATAAATTCTATCTCCCTGATTCAGCATTTGCAGCCAATAGAAAATAGGATGTCTTTTATTTACTGTGAGATTGTCTGTGATTTTTAATATCTCATAAGCGTACTGTTGTAATTCGATGGCGTCAGTAAATTGACGGGTATTATAACCGTTATCTATTACTCCATCCTTGTTTTTGTCAAAAAAGAGATTAGGAAGATCTCTACCAGGATGATTATGCTGGATAAATTTTATTTTGTCTTTGTCATAATCGTATAAGCCTTTAAGCTGAGTATATACATCAGCATTAATAGGAGGAAATCCACCACCTTGCTCTCCTTCTATTATTGTAAGAGGAAATGCGTTTTGATGATTGGGACCACCTGCTACTCCTGTTGGCCCTGTTAGTTCAATACCCGCTGCAGACGCTACGAAATCTTCTAATGCCAGATCTTTTATTTCATCGGTATAACTGCTGATCCTATTGTGTTCTGTAGCCGGTGCAAATTCAATTCCCGAACCAGCAAGATTAATCACCCTGCTTCTCGTTTCAACATCATTGTCGCCGCTTTTTGCAGAGTGATTATGAAAGTCTGCTATTACCCAACCAGGAGAATCAAACATTCTGGATAACTCAATTTGTAGAGTTGGCTTGTCCCCGGGTTTTAGCGCTATTTGTTTTGTTATAGTTTCGTATTCCGGACCATGAGAAAAATTTACTAAATACTCACCCGGAGGTAGTGGTACATTAAATTCCTTTTCATAAGAGTAATACTGATTATTCGCACCTTCTGCTCTTTTTATTGTACCCAGAAAAGGATTAACTGTTCCATTTATTCCTTTAAATACAAGTCTGACCGGTAGATTTTTTCCTGTTCCTTTTTCTTTTACATTACAAATAATTCCTGTGTATGAAGGCATTATTACCCTTAATAACCGATTTTTTTTTGTAACTGTAAATGTTCCTGATACAGAATCATGACCAATCTTATTGACTTTATATGAATATTTTCCTTCTGCCAATGGTATTTCTGTATTGCCCTTTTCATTGGTAATAGCAAACGAAGTCATTGCTCCTTGTTCATTAAAGATTTCAACAAAAGCCTTAGCTATAACTATATTGTTTTTATCATTAACGACTATAGGAAAAATTGACTTTTTCTTTCTTTCCCATTCATTAACTTTTGTCTGCAGTTCAGCAACATCTTTACCATATATCAAAAATCGGGTAGCTGAGATTTGTTCTCCCGGATAAAGTTTTACTGTTGAACTATCGCTTAAGCTTTTATGATCAAATCCTACTAATAAACCCGTTGCCGGATCGCTAAATGTTCGCGGTGTTTCAGTTAAAACCAATCCTTCCGGACGATATATACCATAAGCACAATTAAACCATTTGTTATACATGTACGCCAGCTTATGCTTTCCTAAGGCAGGCGTTTCGTCCTTAAAATCCATATCCATTCGCAATTTATCAGCAAATTTTATGTTGACGCTTTCAGTATGATTATTGATATAAGTGGTAGTGATCTTTAAATGAAATTGCCCATCTGTAAGAGTATATTCCGTGATAGAAGTATAAGGTGATTTACTATTTGGATATCTTGTTGCCCTCAATACAATTTCTGTATTGTTGTTTTTTATTATTTCAATAGTATCAGCAAAAACGGCAGGGTTTCTTCTGCTGTCTTCAGCCGGAATTCCCTGAGGAAACAATGCTGCCAGGAAATCATTGTTTGCTTCCAGTGAGGTAAAGTCAATTACAGCACCCTGAATGCTTTGTACTCGCATATTTGCTTCTCTGCCAAATACTGCTTTTCCTATTACGGCAATTACTTTATCATTTTTCATGATCCAGTCACCATCAATAGCATCAGTGCTTTTGCCTTTAGGAATTAAATGCCTGTTCTGTTGATTGATTTGTAGAATCTCCCCGGCATTCAATTTTGCAGAACAAAAGAATATGGCGATAATGATTAAATAATAATGCTTCATTTATATATTTTTTCCTGATAAGATATTTTTCAATTTTAATACCCATCATTTTGATCCAATACTGCACCAGTATTAGCATCAATAGCGGCTTGTGGAATGGGATAAAACTGATGATAATCTTCAATAGATGTTCTTGAGGGCTCCAATAAGTCGAATCTTCTTACTCGGTCAACCAATCGTCCTGTTCTGATTAATGTACGCCGACGTGGTTCTTCTGTCAGTAATTCTCTTATTCTTTCATCAAGTATATAATCAATATCTACTTCTGCAGGAGTTACCGGGTGGGCATTTGCTCTGGATCTTAGAATATTAATATCATCGGCCGCCTCTTTGGGTTGTCCATTCTTCATATATGCTTCTGCTCTCAACAAATAAGTTTCTGCAAGTCGGTAAACCATTACATCTTTTGCAGTTCTGCCTGTAGTATTATTGTTATTTAAAAATTTCCCTTCAACTTTTCTTGAGTATGGATAAAGATTTCTCATTGTATCTTCTCGTACAGTTCTGGGTTCTATAACCTGTCCAAAGTATTTGGAAGCCGGATTGTTATAATAAAAAACACGGCGCATATTGTATTGAGAATTACGCATGTCATTATCCCAGTTTCCTTCCCATATGGTGTAAATGGTATGTGGTGATAATCTGCTTCTTCCCACTCCTCTTCCCATACTATCTGTAATAATCATAGATATCCCTTCAGGGTCTTTTATATTGGCCAGAAACGGGGCCCAGTTACGAAGCATACTATTGCCGATAGTTCCTCCTCCGCCCGGAGTGTTTTCTTCAATTTGCCATACATAAATAGATTCCATATTTCCTGAGCTTCTGTTCTGATTGCCATCTCTGAACAAATCAGAAAAAACGTCCCCTGCCTTATCTATCTCTCTTCCAAATCTTGTTGTCATCAAATGGTATAATCCAGAATTGATAACATCTGATGCGCTGTTAACAGCTTTTTCGTATTCACCCAGACTAATATATACTTCACTGAGTAAATGGTCTGCTGCCGCTTTTACTATTCTTCCTTCTTTTGTTTTATCAACTGTTGTGGGAAGCCATTTAGAAGCGAACTCAAGATCTTGTTTAGCAAATTCATATACTTCTTTTCTGCTTGATCTTACAAAATCGAATTTTGGTTCGGCATAAATCGTATCAACAATAGGTACTCCACCATAGAGATTAGCGAGGATGTTATAAGTATATGCCCTGAAAAATCTTGCTTCTGCGAGAACAGCATTCTTTTCTTTCTCATCTGGCCATATATTCTGTGATTCTGGCTTATTTGCATATACGATAATAGTATTTGCACGGGGGATCATTTTCAAAAATGCCCAGTTCCAGTAGTATACCACAGGGCCAGATGTTGGAGTGATGTTGTTTTTCCAATTATATGTTCCATATTCTATTCCGGCAGAAGAAGCAACATCAGTAGTATTAATATTACTGTAATATGTATCACCGGTAGTTAATTCTTCCCGGGCGCCTAAAACAAGGGCAGTAATATAATTCTCAAAGCCGGTTTTAGATGTTAAAACAAGATCCGAGTTGAGTGACGAAAGAGGTTTTTCGTCAAGCATGTTTTTTTTACACGAATTAAGAAATGTTAGTACTGGCAAAATGAATAATACCAGATATATACGTTTACGTTGAATAGTCATAACTATTTACTTTATAATACAGAAATTCAGTTTTAATTAGAGTCCGATGTTTATGCCGGCAGTGAAAGATCTTGGCATAGGATATAAAGTTTCCGCAGTATTTCCACCACTTTCAGGATCTGATCCCAGCCAATTGGTAAATGTGTAAACATTCTTACCGCTTAGAAATACCCTTAAGGACGAGATTTTAATTTTATCTATTACAGTTCTGGGAAATTCATATGATAATGATACATCCTGGATTCTTAAAAAATCCCTACTGATATACCAACTATGTTTTAATGGATTTGTGTAAACGAGTGATGCTCTTGTGTTAGATTTATTTTCGCTTGTCCACCAGTCATCATCCAACTGATTTAAACTTCTGCCGGTTGTGGATGGCTCAAGCATAGAGAAAGGCGACACCCACCCAGTCATGGCATTGACAAATATTGAAAGTGATAAATTTCCATAACGGAAGTTGTTAGTGATACCAAATCTGTATCTTGGATTTCCTCCAGAGCCAACAACTGTTCTGTCTTTTGCATCTATCTTTTTATCTCCGTTCAAATCTTTTAAGCGTACCCAGCCAGGCTTATAGCCATCTGGTATTACGTCGCCTTCCTGATAGATTCCATCAAAAACATAGTCGTAGTAAGAATTAATCGGTTGTCCGATAAACCAGTTATTGGTAAGGTCATCGTCTTCTATTCCATCATTATTCGCGTCAGCGCCAAAGAGATGTTCAATCTTATTTTGATTAGTGGAGAAAACTATATTACTACTCCATTCAAACTTATTTGTTTGAATGTTTACAGTATTAAGAGTGATTTCTATTCCCTTATTATTTACCTGTCCGATATTGGTGAATATTGTATTAAAACCTGTCAGGCTCGATATAGATCTTTGTACAAGCAGATCTGTTGTTTTGCTCGTATATACTTCAAATGTTCCTCCTACTCGACCTTTAAATAAACTAAAATCAATGGCTGCGTTAGCTTTATTGGTGGTTTCCCATTTCAGATTATCATTTCCCATTGTGGACGGAAAAATACCGATGGATGTTAATCCTCCGTCACCATATACATACTGAGTAATTTCAGATAAACTAAGTGACTGATAAGGATTAATAGCCTGATTGCCCACAGATCCATAGGATAAACGTAACTTAAGCATATTAATGAATCTGTTATTATTCATAAAGGGTTCATCAGATATTATCCATGCTAATGATCCGGAGGGGAAAGTGGCGTATTTATTATTTACGGCAAATACTGAACTTCCATCTCTTCTTGCCGTTAACGTAACAACATATTTATTTTTTAAGAGATAGTTTATTCTCGCCATATACGAGATTCCACCGTATTCGCTCGCATTTGAAGCTGAAGTGAGAATATTGCCCAAACTCAAATCATGATATCCTAAAACATCGGTGCTAAGAAGATTAGCACTGGCTGTTGTTGATTCCGTTTTGCTGTGATTCATTCCGTATAACATTGTCACATCAAAAGAATGATCATTGCCAATAGTCTTTCTATACGTAATAATATTCTCCAGCATCCAGTCAAAATTGTTTCTGTTAAGTTTGCTGGCGTTGGTGGTATTGTTGGCAAGATGTTTATCCTGCCGGAAGAAATTATAATCATGTTGCCAGCGGAAATTGGGCGAATAGTTGACACGATATTCTAAACCATTAATAAAGGGCACATTGATACGTGCATAGAAATTGGCGAACAGATTATCGGATATTTCTTCATTGGTAGTAAGAATAGAACTACGTATAGGATTGGCAGAAACCTGTTCTTCTGCTACAACATATTGAGTGGGTTCACCATCAGGATGAAACCATGTACCGTATGGACTACTAACATAAGCATTACTTAGATTTGCACTTAAACCAGACATGTCCCTTCTTGAGAAAGTAGAATTCGTTCCGATACTTAACCAATTAGTAACCCTGTTATCAATATTGACTCTGAATGAAGTTCTTTTGTGATTATCGTTAAATATTAAACCTTTTTCATCTGCAATGGAAGCAGATATGTAGTAATTAAAAGATTTTGATTTGCCTGAAATACTTAGGTCATAGGATTCAATTTTTCCTTTTTGAGATGCCTGATCCCAGGGGTCGCGAGTAATACCTAATGCGTAATTGTCAGCTTCAGTTTTTGTCAGGTAATTTTCAATCTTTGAAGGATCTACTTCAACACCTGTCTGTGTTCTGTAATCAACAATTCTTTGCAGGTATCTTTCCGGACTTAATAGTTTTACTTTATGCCCGTATTCAGATATCCCTGTAAAACTGTTCAGATTAATAAAAGGTTTTTCTGTTATTCCTTTTTTTGAAGTAATTAATATAACACCATTGGCAGCTCTGGATCCATAAATAGCAGCAGAGCTCGCGTCTTTTAATATATCAATAGATTGAATATCATTAGGATTAATATCTGACAAACTACCATTAAAAATGATACCATCTAATACTATAAGTGGAGCACTGGAAGCGCTAAGAGAATTTCTTCCTCTAACCAGTATAGAACCTTCCTGGCCTGGTCGGCCGCCATCTGTGAATTGTACACCTGCTACTTTTCCTCTTAAGGCCTGTGTGATGTTAGTATTTGGCAGATCAGCCTGCTTAGTCATGTCAATACTGGATACAGATCCTGTAATAACTCTTTTACTTCTGCTTCCGTATCCTACAACTACCACTTCATTACTCAAATCGTTGTTTAACAGTTCAAGTACAACATCAATATTGTTTTTACTGTTTACTTCCATTTCAATAGATTGGAAACCGATATAAGAGAATGTAATAATGGATTTCTCTGGCGCCATGATATGGTAATATCCGTCCTGATCCGTTACAGCACCAGCATTAGTGCCTTTAATAGAAACTGATGCTCCTGAAACGGGTTGGCCGTTTTTATCAGAAATTCTACCGGTAACTTTGATAGGCGGTACGGAAATAGATTTTTTTATTTCTATACTTTTTTTATTGTTATTATCTATCGTTAATACTATGATTTTATCTTTTATACGATATGAAAATGGTTGATTTTCAAAGCATATATCCAGCACTTCTTCAAGTGGTGCATTCTTCACATTTAAAGTGACAAGACTGGCATGTTTCACCATTTCTTTATTATATAGAAACATGTAATCGGTTTGTTGCCTGATTTCGTTGAATATTTGTTCAATAGATAAGTTTTTACCATACAGCGTTACTTTTTGGGAGTTTCCCGTTGCTGAAGATTGAAGTGTAAACCAAAATAAAAAAAGAAGGAATAAATTGGTTTTACGAACGAAAGAATAAATAACATTAGACATAGTCACTAATTTGGATGACGGATAGTTATTCTATCACGTTAATGAAAAAATAATTTAGTTTATGGATAAGTTTTACTTATCGAACGACAATGGTCATTCGTGTTCGATAGGATTTGTTATGATATATTAATTATTAACCTCTTACAGTTATTTTTCCGGATCGTCCGTTGGTAGAAGCAGAAACAGTGAACTTTACTACCCCTGTCATCTCAAGTATTTCTAAGATGGATGATACGTTTTCTTTTCTAGGAATTATTCCTACAAACTTTAATGTGTGCACGGAATCTTTATATTCAATATCTACATCATACCATCTTTCGATCTGTTTCATTATGCTTTTTAGCTCTTCGTTGTCAAAATTGAAGTATCCATTTTTCCATGACAATACTTCTTCTTCATTTATTTTATTTCTTATCTCAATTGATCCTGTCCTGTTAACAATTGCTTCTTGTCCTGGAGATATTATTCTTTGTTTGTTTTCATTTGATACCTTAATACTTCCTTCCAGTAAAGAAACTTTAGTAGCGATACTATCGGCATGGGTATTAACATTAAAATGCGTACCCAATACTTCTGTAGTCGTATTATTTGTTACTACAATAAACTTTCTTCCTTTAAGCTTACTGACTTCAAAATATGCTTCACCTGATATATATACTTTTTGCTCAGACTGTAGTGTGTTATTTATCGGGAATCGAAGATTGCTCTCTGCGTTTAACCATACTTTGGTGCCATCGTGTAGTCTTATTGATACCACTCTACTCCCCCTTGGAACAGACAATGTGTTGTATACAATATTGTCCATCGTGCTTCCTTCCAATACAAATTCGTCGTCTTTAACTTTAAGGATAGTGCCATTGTTGTTTAATGGAATGGATGTTCCATTTGAGATATTCTCTAGTAATACAATGCTATTATTTTCCAGACCAAGTATTGGTTTGGCGAATTCTGGTGCTTTGACATCATTTACAACTAATTCAATATTATTAATACTGGCATTCAGTGAATCTTTCGTTAAGATGAATTTTATTACTCCTGTTCCAATTATCAATGTTATTAATGATGCAGCTACATAATACCAGATATTTCTTTTTTTATAGTACATGTTTTTTTCAGAGAAAATATCCTCTTTATAATTTATCGATTCGTCTATTTTAAGTAACAATCTTTCCTTTATATCTGTTTCCTTTTCGCTGGTATACACATTTATATCCTGATCGTCAAAACTTTTATACCATTCATTGATCATATTGATGTCCTCATCTGAGGCATTTCCATTCATTAGTTTTTTAATGGCAATATTTATATTTTCCGGTATATGCATATACTACTACTAATTAGTGACGCGAGGCAAAGGTTGCACCTACGCTCCAATGTTTCCTTTATATTAACAAATGAAAAAAAGCAGGGCTATGAATCCCAGAATGTTTTTTAATGAGACCTTAATTCTCTTTTGTGCTTTGTTGATTTGATTTTCTACGGTTTTGCTGGATATGTTCAGCTTGACTGCAATTTCGAGATTTGTCAGACCGTCAAATCTGCTTAACCTGAATATTATGCGGCATTTTTCAGGTAGATCTTCGGTTTCATTCCATATTAATGTGAGAATATCTTTGTCCTCCAGGTTTTTATCATTATGTATAGTCAGATCGTCTTCAACGTTTTTTGTATTACTAAAGATTCTTCTTCTATATATAATTCTTAAGACCGAATATTTTAAAGCAACGGATAGATAATTTTTTAATTCGATAATTTCCTGTTTGTTTCTTGTTTTCCACAAACCTACTAATACATCATGTACGGCATCTTCGGCTTCATGTAGACGTTTGAGTCTGTTGTAGGCAATAGCGAGTAACGTTTTCCAGTATCGTTCATATATTTCTGTAAACGATTTTTTATCACTATTTTTTAATAATTCCAATAGTTGCTCGTCACTATATATGGAATATTTGTTCAAAGAAAAAATGATTGATATGAATAAATCTGGCTAGCGGTATCGTTATTCGAGGCATAAAATTAGACACTTCATAAGCGGTGGCATATTACCAAATCAATAATTTTTTGTTTTTAAAGAAGCCCTATCTCAAAAATTAATAATAATGTAAATCGACTAATTTTCTATTTTCCAATCTTAGCCTATCTTTTTAGAGATGCTTACATTGCAAACTGGGTGTATATATAATGTAGGTAACAAATATGCGGAACATTATTCTTAATACTCATTATAAGCAAAGACACTGAAGTAAAAAACAGATAAATTGGATAATATAAAATTGAATTAATAAGAAGAGAGGATGTGCCAAAATAAACGAAGTTTTTGAAAATCACTTAAATGACTACCTGTCTTCATCAGTTAGCCGAATAAAAAGAGGGTGTCTCAAAAGTTAGAAACACCCTCCCTCTTCTTATAGAGATACGTAGTAAATAAATTTTTACTTATTGTGTAATGATTAGACTCTTCTAATATGTAATAGCTAATATCCCTTCTTTCTTTTGCTTTGCCTTATGCGGAAAATATGTGTTCGTGTGATGTTTTGACTCTTTAAATACTTCTCTTTTTTTTCACTTTAGCTGATGTAGAAGTATGTACTTATGTAATGGCCTGACTTTTTTAATACTTCTATTTTCTTCGGTCAAACCTGAAGCAGAAAGTATGTGTTTGTGCCATACCCTACTCTTGCAATACTTTTGATACATTCTCACTTACACTTGAAGAAAAAGGTCTGTGTTTACATGACTATGGTTTAATGCAGAATACTTTTACATGTTATCATTTCAGAAAACAGATAACTGTTGTATAGCATACAATATTGTGAAATATAATCTGATTTAATGTTTACCAGCAATAATATTACTGTTAAGCGATTAAAGGTTCAATCACAGTCTTATTATACACTCCATCGGCGATTGCTACCGCATCAGGATCAGTAATGGCTTTATCACATTCATCTTCTACTACTATCCATCCGTTAAAATCGATGGATTTCAGATAGTTTGTAGTGCCCACAAAATCAATTATACCCTCTCCCATAGGTGCCCATTTTCCATCAGCATACATATCTTTAAAGTGTACACAGTTAACCAGTTCATGATATTGCCTGACAATACTTAAGGGATCCATCCCTCCTTTAGCAATATGACCAAGGTCTGGAGTATATCCGATTACTTTCTGGTCTAAACCATTTAAGAGTATTTTATAATCCTCTTCTGTTCTGAATACAGAGCCCATTGGAGAATTAGGATGATAAGAGCAGGTTATGCCTTTATCGGCTGCTCTTCTGGCAATAGCATTTACACAACTTAACAGATTTTCCTGTCTTTCCTGAAGATCAGCCCTGTCTTTTCCTGGCATTTGTACTAATAAAAAAAGCGTTTCCGGAAAATGCTCCATAAATGCTATCCATTCTTGCGCTCTCTTGCGCTCAGCTTCTGTTTCTTCAGTATGTCTCCAGTCTTCAACATAACAGAAGACAGCCAGTTCAAGTGAATATTTTTCTAAAGCTGCCTTCATTAAAGCCGGATCCGATAAATGATGCAAAAAACTGGAATCAGGTTCTATGCCCTTAAATCCTGCTTTGGAAGAGACTTCCATAATATGCTCCAGTTTGCCTTTGTATTGTTCTCCCGGCATTTGCCAGGTATAAGTTTCACAAGCTAATTTAATGTTGTACATAAAAAATAATAGTTAGAGATATGATGTTGTACGTGTTTTTAGAGTATGAAAATAATATAGATTTTTTATGAGATACTAATAATTTAATCAGACAATGTATATTTCTGTAACAGTAAGTTTTATGCATGCCAACATCATACCCTTAAAATACTGTTGTATACTTCGCTGTATTGCTTTATTGCTACCTCAATGTCTGTTCTGATAGTTATTAGATAATACTTTATTTCAAATTGTATTTCTCAGGATAAGTTCCCTTTATGAAGCTGTCAAATCCGAACATGGTGGGATTGAAGGGTGTGATAAATCCAACGTCAGCTTTAGTGGGTATTTTATCGCTTAAACCTGTGGCCCAGTAACATCCGTTGACGATTAATCGACGAAGGTCTTCACTGAGCAGATCAACAGCAGCTCCCATAGTAGTAGTGAGCACTTTTCCCTGTTTGCCGGATTCGGCTGCATAAGTTTTTGTCCAGGCAACAGGCATCACCGATTTATTAAGATTAACAGGATCAGTAGCACTCATTCCATTGGTGGAAAGGCCGTACAACAATACTTCTGTATCGTTAGCGAGTTGTTTAGTGGTATACACATCACTGGGACCCCATATATCTTTTACGCCATTCAGAAGTGGATTTTTTTTATTTTCAACAATACCATTAGTGATAGCCCTTGTGCCTTCCTGGCCATGATGACCATGATGTGCCACCCATGTCTCTCCCAATATTTTTTTACCAAAACCTCCTTCCCATCCTTTTACTTTACTATCGAAGCTGTATTTGGCGTAAGGACTTTTCTTATTTTTTTCATAGTTGAAGGCATGGGTTGCTGTACGAAGAGCGATAATAGGTTTACCGGCCTGCACATACTGATCGATAAATTTCATCTGGTTGTCCGGAAGTTCTCTGAAGCGTGTAGCGATGAGCAACAGATCTGCCTGTTGTAGTTTTTCCAATCCCGGAATATTGGTTTTATTGTAAGCATCAATACTTCCATTAGATGGATCAATAGAAAAAAGCACGGTACAATTGAAGCCGTGCTTTTCTGCTAATATCTGTGCGAGCATAGGCAGTGATTCTTCGGAACGGTATTCTTCGTCACCACTGACCAGCACTATATGTTTACCTGTTCCGGCGCCCTGCTTGCCTTTATATTCCACCCATAACTGATGTTGCGACTGACAGGATAATGTCAGTACCAGAACAATAAAGAATAAAAATTGTTTAAGCATATCGTATTAATAATTGTTTTTAAAATAATAAATTGCTGATCACTGTACAATGTATTGTATAATTAAGTGTACAATACAATATTGATTATACTTATTTTTTACACACTTTTCTTTGTAATAGTTTTTCATATTATTTTTCAGCAGTATCGTTTATATTTAGATATTTCTTCATCCACTCATGGTATTTATATAATATACATAATCAATAGTATAATTTATATTCATACACATCAATCTATAAGCTATAATTCATTTAGGCTGATTTATAATTTTTAAATTATTGTCTTTCTTTTTTGCGTTTTTATAGAATTTATATTTAAAAGTACTAGTCATGGATGTGTAAAAAGTCTGATGCAATATTTTTATCTGTTTACACATAGAGAATATTTTCGTTTATGTGATTCTCAATTCCTTCATAATACTTTTGATACATCTTCTATGATTTAGAAAGCTTTTACTTACAATTTTTCTGCAACTGTTTTTGATTACAAAAAATAAAAGATACTATTGATTTGTGTATATAGATCATTACAAAAAAATACAGGATAAAGGTTTAATGACGCTGAGGATAATGGTTTTCTTTCTGTGGTTATTTTTCCATAGGATGTTCTGAAAGAAGTTTGTCCGGAGAATAAAAATCTTTTTTGTTATTGATTGAGGCTTTTACTTTTTTTACTTTTTCTTCAGTAATGGCCGAAGCTTTATTGCCAAAAGAATTTCTTACATAAGTCAGTACTGCAGCCATTTCCTTATCATTTAACATATTACCAAAGGGTGTCATCGGTACTTGTCCGGGATATTTTTTACCATTCACTTCAATTGGACCTAATAACCCTTTTGATACAAGTTTAATCAAACGATCTTCACTACCAGTTACCCATTTAGTATTTATTAAAGGTGGAAATCCTGAATTCACCAGTCCTTTACCATCAGGTTGGTGGCATGTCACACAATACCCTTCTCTATTGTATATTTCTTTTCCAAGATTGTATAAGGAAAGTCGTTCAGCTCTTAATCCTGAGTTGTCCTGCTGTCTTTTTTCTTTTACGGAAATTCCATTCAGGTGTGCCACTGCTGTTTGATGAGCATTAATCATCCATTTGTCTAATGGCTTTTTTTCTGCTACTCCCAAAACAAGCAGTCCGTTTTCCTTAGGCAGCCATGATGCGGCTACTATCGCTTCTAATCTTACTCTTCCATGAGCATCCCCTGCTGCCTGTGTAAGTAAACTAACCTGGTCAATTACCTGATGACCATTATAGCGTAAGGCTCTCACTGCAGCTGCTCTTACACGAAAGTCTTTAGCCTTTAATAAACGTTTTAATAATGGCTGATCTATTTTATTAAGCCCCCATGTTACCCAAAGTGCTTCAAGTAAATGATGCTCATATAAAGGATCAGTCTTGTCTAATTTATTTATCCAGGGGTTAATTTTAACAAGCACTTCGTTTACATCTCTGCCTCTTAATTCACGACGCGTTCTGTAACGTGTTCTGTATTCGGGAAGTTTTAGATTATCAAGTAATATATCGATATCAGCGCCGTGAATTTTTGCAGGGGTAAGCAGTGGACGGGAAGGGTAAGTTACACGGTATACCCTGCCATGATGATGATCTCTTAGGGGGTCTCTTGCATTATGCTGCATATGGCCAATAAGTATATTATGCCAGTCAATAACATATAATGATCCGTCGGGAGCAAACTCCATATCCACAGGTCTGAAATTTTTATCCTCACTAACAATAAGGTCTAACCGATGATGAGATTTATATCCTGTGCCATCATCCTGTATAACATGCTGTTTAGTGCCGAGAAATCCAATCGTATTATTAATTAGCATATCACCCTGCACTTCATCAGGAAAATGTCTGCTGGACACGAATTCAAGTCCGGATGTAGGTCTTACTTTATGAGCTTCTTCAATCAGGTTAAACGATTTATGAGTAGCCTCACCATATCTGGGTTGTACAGATCCAGGCATCATCCATCTTACATCCGGGCCGGAGGTTTCTGCAAAAAAGTTTTCACCCCAATCGTCAAATGCGATACCCCATGGATTAGGTATCCAGAGTTGAGCAGTGCGTTCCAGCTTACGACGTGCAGGATCATATCTGTAAAACCCACCATTGGTTCCGCGAATAGTGCCATAGGATGTTTCTACATTAGTATGCAGGAAAACACCTTCTCCCATAAATATTGCTCCTGAAGGATCAGCGCTAAATGCATGTATGGCATGATGGGTATCGTGATCATCAAAACCACTTAAGAGAATTTCCTTTTTGTCAGCCCGATCGTCTCCATCTGTATCCTTATATAATACGAAGTTGGTACCCTGTGAAATATAAACGCCTTCCGGTGTTATCTCGAAGCCAATTGGCAGATGCAGACTGTCTGCAAAAGTGATCTGTTTGTCAGCTTTGCCATCTCCATCTGTATCTTCAAGAATAATGATTTTATCATTT
>CAZQIQ010000022.1:11191-57353 GCA_964593835.1 uncultured Chitinophagaceae bacterium | reverse complement strand
AAGTCAAATATTTATAAACTCAGAAAATAATGGTCAAAGTTGGATTAATTGGAGCTGGAAAAATGGGCTTATCCCATTTGTCTATCCTTGGTGCACATCCTGATGTTGAAGTGGTAGGCGTTGCTGATACTTCTAAAATGGTTACGGATGTTTTGGAAAAATACGGGTCTTTCAACTGTTTCGCTGATTATAAAAAGATGCTTAAGGAAACTCGTCCCGATGCAGTAGTAGTAGCGGTGCCTACTAAATTTCATGCCGCTATGGTTAAGGAACTCCTTGATCAGGGGATTCATGTTTTTGCAGAGAAACCTTTTTGTTTGACAGCTACACAGGGTGAAGAACTTGTTCAGTTGGCAAAAAGCAAGAAACTCGTTAATCAGGTAGGATACCATAATAAGTTTATTGGAAACTTCACTGAAGTAAAAAGAATTATTGAAGGAGGCTGGATAGGCGATATTTACCACTTCCTCGGTGAATCATATGGACCAGTAGTAACAAAAAAGAAAGCAGATACGTGGAGGTCAGACCCATCCGAAGGCGGAGGATGTTTGATGGACTATGCATCTCATGTGATTGATCTGCTTAATTTTCTTGTCACTCCTGTAGCAAATGTGAAGGGAGCTATTCTAAAGTCTATTTACTCTTCTGGTGTCGAAGATGCTGTTTATGCATTACTGGAAACTCAAAGCGGATTGAGCGGTGTGTTATCAGTAAACTGGAGTGATGAAACATACAGGAAAATGTCTACTTCCATTACATTATTAGGTACAAAAGGTAAAATTATTTGTGATGCCGCAGAGCTAAGAGTGTATTTTAAAGAGGCTAATTCAAGCGGTTACTCAAAAGGCTGGAGTACTAAATATATCACTGATCTTACTGAAGAAGTTGATTTCTATTTACGTGGCGAAGAATATTCTGCTCAGCTTGATTACTTTATTAAAGCTATTGAAGGTAAAAAACCTAACACTGTCAATACGTTTGAAAGTGCGTGGTATACCGACAAAGCAATTGAATTAATTAAAAAATTTAAATAAGATCTGGATGGAAAGGATACTTTTTGGAGACAACCAGTTTTTTGCTGTTAACCATATATCGGATGAAAAATCCAGGGCGCAATCGATAAGATTTAAAGAAGACGCTGCGATCATCAAAACGCTGGATTATGCAAGAGATGCAGGCGTGAACACTTTTATGTGTACCACACACGACAGGATTTCTAATATATGTGATATTATTCGTGATAATCCTGATAAGTATAAGGATTTTAAAATATACCCCTGTATGCCCTATGCGCATAAATATGCCAATGCCGTAACAGAGTTGGGTATAGTAGGCACTTTAAAAGAATATGTTCCCGGTAATTTTTTCGGCTCTTTATTTAAAGGAGGTGTAGCCTATTTGTCGAAGGATTATATGTCTATTATGGAATTGATGATAGATGCAGAAATGAAAATGTTTAAAGGGATAAATACACCTGTAATATTTTTACAGAATGTTATAACAGATTTACTCCTCGGATTGAGAATGTCAGAATTCCTGGTAGCATTTCATAAGTATGTAAAGAAAAAATACAATGCTGAAGCTGGCTTTATTACAATGAACATGCCTATGTTGCTGGACGTGTTAGAAAAAGGAGGAGTGGAAAATCCTATCATCTGTTCTTCTATTAATAAAATAGGATTCAGAATGTCAGGTGGTAAAGAACTCTACGAAAACACACTGAAAACCAGAAAATTCAGAGCTATAGCTATGCAGGTGTTGGCAGCAGGAGCAGTTCCTCCAAAGGAAGCTCTTGAATATGTTTGTCAATTGCCAAATATCGAATCCATTTTATTTGGAGCTTCTTCAAAAGGAAATATTAATGAAACGGTGAATCTTATTCATCAGTTTGATAATAGTAGTAAACCCAAACAAGTAATATGATAGTTGCCATTATTGCCGGTGCCCGTCCGAATTTTATGAAAATAGCCCCGATTATAAGGGCAATAAAGGAGGCCAGTGCTGAGGGTGAGGATATAGATTATAGACTTATTCATACAGGTCAGCATTACGATAAAAAAATGAGTGGTGATTTCTTTGAGCAGTTAGGTATACCTGAACCTCATGTTAATCTTGAAGCAGGAGGAGGTACCCAGGCTGAACAGACAGCAGCGATCATGACAAGGTTTGAAAAAGCTATGGAAGCAGAGAAACCCGATGTTGTATTGGTTGTTGGTGATGTGACTTCGACAATGGCATGTACTATTGTGGCTAAAAAACTTTGTATACCTGTCGTACATGTGGAAGCTGGTATTCGTTCAGGAGATATGACCATGCCTGAAGAAATCAACAGAATTGTAACCGACTCTATTTGCGATCATTTTTTTACTACCAGCGAAGTTGCTAATAATCACTTAAGAAAATCTGGTGTTGAAGATAACAGAATTCATTTTGTGGGTAACACAATGATTGATACCCTTTATCATAATCTCGATAGGTTACAACAACCTTCTATATGGAATGAGTTTAAGTTGGAAAAAGACAATTATTTTCTTGTTACTCTCCATCGTCCAGCTAACGTAGATGATCCTTATAAACTAAAATCTATGTTAGATGCTATTCTTGACGGAACAGGAGACGCTAATGTTATTTTTCCTGTGCATCCGCGTACACGACAAAAACTTGAAGTGATCAAGTATAGCCATCCTCGTTTAAGACAGGTAGAGCCTATGGGTTACCTCGAGTTTATTTATATGGTAAAAAATGCAAAAGCAGTAATTACTGATTCTGGTGGAATCACTGAAGAAACTACAGTATTAGAAGTTCCTTGTATGACGTTAAGAAATTCTACAGAACGTCCGGAAACTGTTACGATTGGTTACAATGAATTAGTAGGGACAGATCCGAAAAATCTTGCCCCGTATCTTCAGCGTTTACAAAATGGAAAATGGAAAAAAGGCGAAACTCCTCCTTTATGGGATGGAAAAACTTCCCCCAGAATTGTAGCCAGATTGATTGAGCTGTATGCAAATACCGAAGCTACTGTATAAGGTAGTGTTCTTCCGATTTAATTAATTCAATATGAACTACAGATTTATTCGATTTCTGCAATTTGTACTTGCAGGCCTCGATCTTCTTACACTTAACCTTATTGTTCTGATTACAGAACTTTGGTTAAGTGACTCTATCCCGGTCACACACTTTGTTGTATATGCCCGATTCTGGCTATTCCTGAATTTAGCTTGGATACTGATATGCTGGGTGGGTAATATGTATAATGAAAAATACATTAATTCATTCGAGCTGTTTGCCAGACGAACAACACGGATATATTTCGGCTGGTTGGGAATAGTTATGTTATACCTGTACTTTTTCCAACAGTTTCAGTTGTCAAGATTATTTATATCTGTTACGCTCGCCAGTATGGGTATCATGCTTCTTGTGAACAGATTTATATATCTGATGATCAGGCATTATTTTCGCCATCAGGAGTATTTAGTGAGGAAAGTAGTAATAATAGGATATAATGATGTAGCTAAAAAGCTGGTGAATTATCTTGAAGAAGAAGGAATGAATACACAAATAGTGGGATTCTGCGAGGAATCAAAAAATGTTCATGAATTGTCTAATTACCCTATTGTTGCAGGAATAAATGGTGTGATGGATGTTTCAAAACAATACCAGGTAAATGAAATATATTCCACCATAGGACCAGAACAAGATCCTGAAATATATGAGTTGATGGTACAGGCTGATCAGGAGTGTATTCGATTCAAAATCATACCTGATCTCTCTTATTTCATTAAGCGCCCGGTTTATATTGATTACCTTAAGGATATGCCTGTTCTTTCCATCAGAACTGAACCACTAAATGATGTAAGCAACAGGATTAAAAAAAGATTGTTTGATATTATAGTGAGTCTGCTGGTAATTGTATTTGTCCTGTCTTGGCTTGTGCCTATTATGGCTATACTCATTCTTATTGAATCAAGAGGTCCTATCTTTTTTGTACAGGAAAGAAGTGGAAGAGATAATCAGGCATTCAGATGTATTAAGTTCAGAAGTATGAAGGTGAATAGGGATGCTAATAATAAGCAGGCGACAAAAAATGATTCCCGTATGACGAAGATCGGCAAAATCATGAGGAGGACTAACATTGATGAATTTCCACAGTTTATTAATGTTCTTAAGGGTGAAATGAGTATTGTAGGACCACGTCCGCATATGCTTAAACATACAGAAGATTATTCCAAAGTAATAGGGCAATACATGATCCGTCAGTTTCTTACTCCCGGTATTACAGGTTGGGCACAGGTGAATGGTTTCAGGGGAGAAACTAAAACCATTCTTCAGATGCAACAAAGAGTTGAACATGATATATGGTACATGGAAAACTGGAGTATATGGCTTGATATTAAGATCATGTTTCTCACCGTTTATAATACGTTTAAAGGGAATAAGAACGCTTTTTAAAAATGTTGGGATGGGGAGTGACTGTTTAATAATATTCAGCTACTAATAATCAGGCTTCTTCTGTTTAGACATTTCTAATATCTGACCCTATCGTAAATACCGGATAGTTTTAAAGTGGAGGTTCAGGTATTTCTTGTAGATTTCATTAACCTGATTCGGTGTTAAATTAAGCAAGGAACTATCTGTGGTAGGAAGCTGTTCTGTTCTTCTTCTCACTATTGATGTTTTCAACAATACAATCCATCCAGCGAAAAAAAATCACATTTAAGCATTTATCTTTTGGAAGCTTTCATGATGTGATTTAACCAGATTTGTGTATCTGTTTAATAATAAGAAATGGTGGAATTTGTATTTAAGGCGTTGCTGATAAATAATAAAAGTATATTGAACTGAGCCGTACAATTACGGTTTTTTAATATAAGCGGCCTGAGCTCGATATTGTATTGAACTCAGGCCATTTATTTTTCGTTTGTAGAGGACTAAGGGTTTGATTTTTTTAAATACTTCTTCATAGTATTATAAAATACAATGCTGAACTTTATTAATAAGTCTGTGATATTTTATTAGGTATATGATATATAACATTTGTTTATAGAATGATGGTGAAAGAAAATCTCCGGATTATATCTGCTAATCCATTTGAAAGGGTGACGCTGTTCTTGTTGCTTTTTCTGTCTATTGGTACTTTGTTGATTACTATTTATCAGGTATTCTTATCAGGTCATCCGCAAATAGATAATGTAGCTTTTGAAAAAATATCTCCTTATATCAATGATAGTTCTACAACTATCATGAGAGCAATCTCTTTTTTTGGATCGAGATATTTTTTGCTTCCTGCAAATATTCTGATGGCGGGTTATTTTCTATTTCTATTGCGCTTGCGATGGAATGCCATCAGAGTGGCAATAGTATCGTTGGGTAGTGTTACAATTATGTCGCTTTTAAAATTATATTTTCAACGTTTGCGTCCTGATCATCCGGTTTACCTGGATGCTGAAGGATATAGTTTTCCCAGTGGCCATTCAATGTCGGCCATGACATTTTACGGACTACTTATTTATTTCGTTTGGCAAGCTTCAATAAATTGGCGTATAAAATGTATACTCGTTATTGTATTGGTTTTAGCAATTTTCTTCATTGGTCTAAGCAGAATTTATCTGAGAGTACATTATTCCACCGACGTTTTAGCTGGCTTTGCATTTGGTGTTATATGGTTGTTGCTTTCATTGTGCATTATCAGGTTCTATGAGCTAAGAAGTAAAAACAAAGTAATTGTATGAAATCCATCCTGATATTTATTGTTGTTATTATTGCCGGCTGTGGTAAGTCGTCTTCGCAAACTGAATTACCGGTTTTTTCAAATACTCCGGAAGCTATTGTAATAAAAGGTGGCTCTTTGCCAGAAGCTTCGGGTATTGCTGATAGTAAACAATATCCGGGACATTTATGGGTGCAACAGGATGGCGGAAATCCGGCCTGCATTTATTTACTCAAATTTGATGGTACTATTGTCGACTCTGTTTTTATAGAAGGTGTTACTAACAGAGATTGGGAAGATATTCAATTATGTAATGACTATTTGTATGTCGCCGAAACAGGCGATAATAATCATGTTTATCCTATCTATAGTTTTTTCCGTTTTCACGAACCCTTACCCGATGAAGAAAAAATTACGAACGTTGATAGGATTGATTTTACATATCCTGATGGATCACATGATGCTGAGGGTTTTATTATTGACCCTCAATCGTTGGATATCTATATATTTACTAAAAGAGATAGCTTATCTAAAATATATAAACTTCCCTATCCACAACAGCTTGATGCTACAAATGAAGCTGTATTCGTAAAGTCATTAAGTTATAACGGTGTGGTAAGTGCCGCAATATCTCCTGATGCAAAAGAAATTATTATAAAGACATATTCTTCGTTGTATTATTATTCTAAACTTTCCGGAGAAACGATTATTGATGCACTTCTAAAACAACCTGTCAAGCTGGGGTATCAATTAGAAGCTCAGGGTGAGGCAATATGTTTTAGATTAGATAATAGAGGCTTCTTTACGTTAAGTGAGAAAGCTTTTAATATTGACCCTAAATTAAATTATTATCAGCGCAAGTAGATATGCCTGTTCTTTTACTGAAGTATACAAGTGCGTTGTGATCTTTGGCTATTATTAGAAGTTAACCTTTCATCCACAATCACAAATATCTGATCATCCAAGTTGAGATTCTTACTATTATTAGACTTTAACTGCGCAATGTATCGGAAGACTGTTTTGGTGTAATTGATAATTGATCGAGGATTAATCCTATATCAAATACCGGAACGTTGTTTCGGTGGTTGTAATACTGACCCTCTCCCAAATACAGCACCCTTCTAAAGTGGATTTCCCAGCTATTGACCGTATCTCCAATACTGGACATGTCTACAATAGATTTTCCGGCTCTTTTTACTTTTCAATCACTTTGTTTGGCGTCAGATTATTTGGTGAACTATGTGTCCTGAAGCTATCATATTCTTCTCTTCATAACTCGTGAGGTCTTCTGTGATTATATTCTATCTCCATTCTTTTAATTATTATCTATAGATTTTATAATAATCATTAGATAACTAACTAGCCTCTCAGATTGCTTCCTAGCGGTGAATCAGATTGTCAAATGGCGACCTCCAGTATTTCCTGCATATTTATGCCCATATGGCTTTGATGATATATGCACTTTCCTTCTCTTATCACCAATACTTGCGGTGACTCATGTTCCACATTAAATAATTCAGCTACTTTGTTAGAAATATCCCGATAGTTAATCAGATCCAGATAGTGGAAATCTGCATTCTGTATTGATGAGGCTCTGTCCAAGCGGCCTTTTGCGACGGAACTAATTGAACATCGGGTACTATGTTTAAATATTACCTGTGTTTTTGTAGCTGAATTATCAACAATTTTATCAAGCTCATCTTCATTCGTGAGCAAATTCCAATCCATTAATGCTGATTTAGTTACTGGCAAAGATAGCGATAACTATTTTGAACCGTAACCAACATATCCATGAGTAGATTTACACCCTTTTTCGGCTGTACATGAAGTGAATCCGATAGCTGTAACGCATAATAAAGCAACAATAATAATCGTCCTTTTCATCATTAAAATATTTAAAGTGAATGAATACTGCCTGAAGGATAATCGATCACAACAGGAAATCCAAAGGACGGATAATATTGGGGGAGTTTTAAGAGGACTGGATAAGGCCCAAAATAAATAATAAAATCCTGTAAATGCAAGCTTCCGGCCAACTCTTTCAGAAAGTTTTCTAATATATTGTGAATGAATTGATCAGGTATCTGACCCTAATGGTGTTATGGATGCTATAGTGTTTTGCGTAATGAAGTGTTTGCTAGCACAGATGCGTCTTCAAAGCAATAAGATAACACCAGAGGGAAGGGGTATTAAGCCGGCCTCTCACCTTTGTACACAGTTTTGATATTATGAAGGATGGGTATTGTTCGTAGCGTAGAAATTGTCAATTTTTGAGTTCTTGCCAATAAAAACGAATCGAAAGGAGATAGCTTATAGAACGGAAATAAAATCAGTATTACTGATTATGAGTATAAGAATGGGGCTTAAAAAACAGCATAGGGGAGAAGGAAAAGAGTTTATACACAATAGTTATGTATTTGATAAAAAAAAAACATATGATTTGTTATCAGTTTGCCAATGCCTTTTTTAAGTATCAACCGTTATGAATGCTGTAAAAACCAGGGAACTACCTGTTTCTAGTAAAAACTTCTTAATTGTTAGTCTGTGTTCCGGACTAAGCCTCGATAATTATGAAAATACTAACCATTTGCTAATGAATGCAATGAGTTTTGATGGAACAGATATGCTTACATTTGCCAACCAGGTGACCCTATCAAATATTAAATAAAGTGAAACTTCAATTAGTTAAGCCAATAGTTGTTATAGATCTAGAAACTACAGGAATAAACCTATGTTCTGATCGTATTGTCGAAATAGCTATCATTAAGGTAACTCCCGACGGTAAAAGGATAGTGAAGCGTAAATTGATTAATCCGGAGATGCCTATCCCTCCCTCCTCATCTGAAATTCATGGTATCACTGATGAAATGGTAAAGGATGCTCCTACTTTCAAACAGGTTGCTAATGAAATTCGTCAGTTTATTGATAATGCTGACCTGGCTGGATACAATTCGAACAGGTTTGATATACCTATGCTGGTGGAGGAATTTTTACGTGCATCTTTAGAGTTCGACCTGGATAGCCGTAAACTCCTCGACGTACAAAAAATATTTCATACCCTCGAACCTCGTACATTATCTGCTGCTTATAAGTTTTACTGTAATGGCACATTAGAAAATGCACACAGCGCTGAAGCTGACGCAGCTGCCACTTATGATGTGTTATTATCCCAAATTGAGCGGTACCCTCAATTAGGTGAAACCATTGATAGTATATTAAAATGTATAGGCGAGGATAATATAGTTGACTGTGCCAGAAGAATGGTTATGGAGAAAGGTCGTGAGGTTTTTAATTTCGGTAAACATAAGGGCAGGGGAGTCGCGGATGTGCTTAAAGCCGAACCTCAATACTATGACTGGATGATGAAAGGCGATTTTCCATTGCATACTAAACAAAAACTCACAGAGATTTTTAACAGGGTAATGCTAAAAAAGAATTAAGCATTGGAAAAACTTGTTGTTATACCCACTTATAATGAAAAGGATAATATAGGTATTATTATTCGGGCCATTATGGACCTGCAACAACAATTCCATATTTTAGTAATAGATGACGGCTCTCCTGATGGTACAGCTGCTATTGTAAAGGATTTTCAGCAGCAATATACCGGTGAACTTTTCCTGGAAGAAAGAACAGGAAAGTTGGGCTTGGGAACAGCGTATATACATGGATTCAAATGGGCGCTGAAAAGAGGATATAACTACATATTTGAGATGGATGCCGATTTTTCTCATAATCCGGCAGATTTACCAAGACTCTACAATGCTTGTAAAAGTAGTGGGGCTGATATGTCTATTGGATCACGTTATGTTGCCGGAGGTGGAACAATCAACTGGCCACGAAACAGAATATGGTTATCGAAAGGAGGATCTCTATATACGAGAATGATTACATTTATGCCTATCCGTGATACTACAGCCGGATTTGTATGTTACAAACGGGAGGTGTTGGAAACAATTAATCTTGATGAAATTAAATTTCTGGGCTATGCTTTCCAGATAGAAATGAAATTTGCAGCATGGAAGCTTGGTTTTAAGATCATAGAAGTACCTATCTGGTTCAAGGATAGAAAATATGGCGTTTCCAAAATGCATAAGAGCATAATAAAAGAAGGGATTTTAGGAGTAATGAAGTTAAAGTGGTATAGTCTGTTTAAAGATTATGGAAAAAAAGTTAAAAAACACACAGACTTTAGTTAGTCTCAAATATGCTCATTGTTTCTCCTGTATCGATTCAATAAACAACAAAAAATGTTTAACCAGTAAGCTCTTACAATAGATTAATATATATGATCAAGTGTTGATCAATAATCTGATTGGTACATATTGTTAATGCAAAATCTCAATCATTTCATCTCGGCGTACAAATTTATTTAATGCAACAGTTGTCAGGGTTTAGAAATATATCTAACCAGGGAACGTTTGGCTACAGGTAACAGCGTTTCATTCACAGGAAAACTTAAAGCTGTTTCGATACAAAAAACTGCCGGGTTTGGCATATCTTTTTTTCTCTTTAATAAATCTGCTTTAATATTTTCATAGGTTGTAGCAATACTTCTGGTCCAGTTGTCAACGAACTCGGTTTTTATTGACCGAAATTTTTCATCCTGGTTATGAAAAAAACTTAGACTGTACTGATAAACGCTGGTTGTGCGAATTTTTCCATTCGATAGAAAAAAATAACCTTCATTGTTTTCGAGCGGAACAATTCCTATCGGGAAAATGTCAAGGTGAGTTTCTACAAACTCATAGATTTCCGTTCCATTAGCAATAGTCGTTTTTATTTCTGCTGTAGCATAGTTGATAATTTCTTCTAATTCTACCATCAGATCATCATCTTCTATCATTTGCTGGTATAACATCTGCAGCTGTTCCATCTGAATAATGGATAGCTTTTTGGGGAACTGCTCCTGTAAATATTTTTTGTTATCTCTGAAAGCAATAAGATTGTTGTAATGAAAAATAACATCAGCCAGTTGAGGATATAACTTGTTTTCTCCAAAATACTTGCTTATTTCCTGTAGATAAGCAAGTATTGTATACTTTTTAAGTTCAAAATCTATATATCCATCTGTAAACCAAGTCTCGGAAAGCATTTTCATTCTTAGGGTAGTTTTGCTTTACAAATATTTAATGGCTTAATGATAAGTACAGACAACCTTTACGGTAGGCCTATCATGTTAATACGTAAATTAATTTACGAAATTAATTTGTAAAGCACATTTTCTTCTGAAGGAAGAAGATGTTAAAACTCTCTTTCAGGATTGAAATTCTCCAGCTCCTGGGTAACAGCATTTAGGAATGTTGAACCAAGTGCCCCGTCGATAATACGATGATCATATGACATGGAGAGATACATCATATGTCTGATAGCAATTGAATCACCCTGTGCTGTCTCAATTACTACCGGGCGTTTTTTGATCGCACCAACAGCTAATATAGCTACCTGTGGTTGATTAATAATTGGAGTGCCCATGATACTCCCGAATGAACCCACATTGGTTAATGTAAATGTTCCATTGGCTGTATCATCTGGCCTTAGTTTATTAGATCTGGCATCGTTCGCCAATCGGTTAACCTGTTTGGTAAGACCAACCAGATTTAGCTGATCTGCGTTCCTGATCACAGGAACAATCAGATTACCGGATGGTAATGCTGCAGCCATACCTATGTTTATATCCTTTTTAATGATCAGTCTATCGCCGTCAACACTACTATTGAGCCAGGGGTATTTTTTGAGACATTTAATAATAGCTTCGATAAATAAGGGTGTAAAAGTTATTTTTTCATTCTCCCTTTTTTCAAACTGTTTTTTTATTTTTTCTCTCCAAAGAACAAGGTTAGTAACATCCGCCTCTGAAAAACTGGTAACATGAGCACTCGTATGTTTACTGTCGATCATGTGTTTCGCAATCATCTTTCTCATTCTGTCCATCTCTATAATTTCCACATTGCCGCCCGAATAGGCAGAATGTTCGGGAGGTAGGAAAGAAGTTTGTGAATCGCCTGTTATTCCATTTTTAGGATTGACTATCGCCACTTCAGCATACTCGTTAGACTGACGTTGATTGCCTGCTTGTTTTTTGTCAGCTATGTACTGAATAATATCTTTTTTAGTCACTCTGCCTTCATGTCCTGAACCAGGTATCGATTCCAGCTCTTGTAAGCTGATACCTTCACTTCCTGCAATGTTTAGGACAAGGGGAGAGTAGAATCTGTTGGACCCAGCTGTAGGTCTGACTTGTTGCACAGGTATATTTTGTGACTGATTCAATACATGAGTAGTTTGCACAGAAGCAATGGATGAAGTGTCATCTTGTTGTGAAACTTCATCTGTAGTTTGTGTACGGATGCGGGCAATAACAGTACCTACCGGTACAATGTCATTAACATTATATAACAACTCTTCTATTGTTCCCTCAATACTTGAGGGGACTTCACTATCCACCTTATCAGTGGCAATGTCCAATACGGTCTCGTCTGATTTTACCTGGTCACCAGGGTTTTTATGCCACTTCAATATAGTGGCTTCCATTATACTTTCTCCTAGCTTAGGCATTATCAGATCAACTATAGCCATAAATGAAATTCAATTTTTTAGTGACAAGCACGCGCACAAAAGTAAGGAAATGATGCTTCTATCACCAAATAAAACTAACAGATGTTAGTTTGTGATGAATTTTCTAAGCATATTCAATGCATTGGTGGCAGCCATATCGATATTGCGTGTCCTATCGTATCTGAAATTAAACTGTTGGGCGACAATATTGTTATTATCTCCGACCGCTATCCAAACAGTTCCAACAGGTTTTTCATTCGTACCACCTGTTGGACCCATAATTCCTGAAGTGGCTATTACATAGTCGCTTCTGATCTGCTTTAATGCTCCGCTTACCATTGCTCTGACTGTTTGTTCACTTACCGCTCCGTATTGTTGAAGCGTCGAGTGTTCAACATGCAGGACTTCCGTTTTCACTTCATTGGCATAACTGACAATTGATCCTTTAAAAAAGGAAGAAGCACCGGCATCTCTTGTAAACATATGAGCTATATATCCACCTGTACAACTTTCAGCAGTGGCCAGTGTTTTGTTTTTTTCTATCAGCAGCTTTTTGATAACGTCAGTGAGCGTAATGTCCTCGTCAGTGACCAGCCATTCTGCTACAAGTTCTTTTAACATTAAAAACTGGCGATCCAGTTCCTGTTGCACAATAGATTTGTCTTCTCCGGAACCTGTAATACGCAACCTGATCATTCCAAAATTAGGCAAGTAGGCTAACTTAATAAATTCAGGCAGCGCATTTTCCCACGCCATAATATGTTCTGCAAGAAAAGATTCACCAATACCAGAGGTTAATAATGTTTTATGCAGTATAAAACCGGTATTGAATTTTTCTTTTAGCATATCCAGTACATGATCTTTCATCATGCCTTTCATCTCGTGCGGAACACCGGGCATAGAAATATACACAACACCATTTTTTTCCAGCATCATTCCCGGCGCAGTTCCCCTTGCGTTGGGTATCACCTTGCAGCCCATAGGAACTTCTGCCTGTTTCCGGTTGCGCTCTATCATTGGCTTCTTCAACACATTTTCAAAAAGATGCGTGATGTGTTCCAGTACCGTATTGTCTATGACCAGAGAAGTGCTGAAATAGTCACACAGGAAAGGTTTAGTAATATCATCCGCAGTTGGACCTAGTCCACCTGTAATAAGAATAAGAGAGGAGTGTTTTGATTCTTCTTCAAATGCCCTTCGCATCTCTTCAAAATTATCACCCACCGCTACCCGTCTTCTCATCCATATACCCATATTATTCAGTTCCTGAGCCAGCCAGGCACTGTTTGTATCTATCACCTGGCCTATCATTAATTCATCCCCAATGGTAATGATTGAAGCTTGTATTATTGTTTTACTCATAATGATTAAAAATCTTCGGGAACCCGATTGTACACTTCGGGAGTTGCGTTACTCTTGATAATTTTTGAAGGGTTACCTACGACAGCTGAATATGGTGGTACGCTTTCTATTACAAAAGAACCTCCTGCTATTCGCGACCCTTTACCAATAGTAATGCCTCCTACAATAATCGCATGTGGACCCACCCATACTTCGTCCTCAATAACAGGATTCAGTATCTGTATCTTTCCATCAGGTGTTCGTATGTCTCTTCTTCCAATAGTCACTCCGTTAAATAAAGTAACGTTTTTCCCTATTACCGCATCTTTGTTAATAACAATTCCCCATCCGTGAGTCATGGTAAATCCTGTCGCTATATTGGTATTCCAGGGAAGATCAATTCCTGCGCGATTGGACGACCAACGATGAAGAAATCTGAAAAAATAATGTATAGGCAATAAAACTATATTTCCTCTGGTTGCCTGACATATCCTAAGGGTCACTATCGGCCTAAACGTTCTGTCGAAAAAGAAATTCACTATTACATAATGAAACTTATATTTTCCTTTTTTTCTGATTGTATCACCGCGTAATGCTTGTAAACTCATAGTATCTCATAATATCATTTGTTAATCAATCCATCAATGCTGGCTTTACCAGGGCCAACCATAAATAATGTTAGAAAAACAAGGAAGAACAATGTAGGTAACTCACCTTTGCCAAAAAATTCGTAAGGATGGGCTTTTATGATAATCACTAAAAGTGTAATTAAAATTGGAATCAGTGCTATTCTGGTAAACAATCCAAGTATAACAAGAATGGAGCAGAAAAATTCTGCAAATATCACCAGCACTAATGAAGTAGTTGATCCCATTCCAAGAAAATTCATGAATTTTGCTGATCGTTCCTGAAAATGAATAAGCTTGGTATATCCATGACTCGCAAATAGAATACCTGCTCCAACGCGTAATATGAGCATTGCAATGTTAAATGCTGCAGCAGAGTATTTTATACTTAATAGCTTTTTCATGATTGGAAAATTTTATCAAATGTAATGGAAAATATCAGCTATGTTTGGAATGATGTTTGGGTATATACTAAATATTTTTAACTATCAGATGAAGCAACTGCCAGTATTCTTGCTAATGATCTGTTTTTCTCAGATCTCATTAGCGCAACAGACTAGATTTTTAAATGATCCACAGGCAAAATTTAATGAAGCAAAACAATATTTTCAAAAAGAACAATTTAGCCTTGCTTATCCGCTCCTGAAGGAACTACACCAGCAGCTGAGAGCAACTGATCGAAGTAATGATGCTTTAAACTATCAGGAAATACATTACTATGTTATTGTATGTGCACTCAAACAAAACGAGGAGCGCGCTGCTTTTATTGCTCAGGAATTCATTGACCTGGAGGATAACGCATCGCTTGTGCAAAGCTTAAGTTTTCATCTGGCTGAATATTATTTTCGTAAGCAGGATTTTTCCAAAGCTATCACTGCATATGAAAAAGTTAATTTGGCAAATCTCAGTAATGAAGAGATATCTCTGATGAAGTTTCATCTTGGGTATGCCTATTTTACCGTTCAACGTTTTGATCAGGCTAAGCCTTTGCTGAATACGATTAGAATGATGCCTAAAGATCCAAACTACCTTGATGCGAACTATTATTATGGCTTTATCTCTTTTTATGAAAAAAAATATGGTGATGCGCTGGAAGCCTTTACAATAGTGGAAAATGAGGACAGGTATAAAAAGGTTGTACCTTATTACATATCTACTATCCGTTACTCTCTTAAGCAGGAAGACAAAGCACTGGAGTATGCAGAGAACAAATTAAAATCCGGAAATCAGTATTATGATCTTGAACTACGACAGTTAGTCGGACATAGTTATTTTCAGCGGAAACAGTTTGAAAAAGCATTACCCTATCTGGAGACTTATGTAAATCAATCTAAAAAAGTCAGCAGACAGGACGTTTATGAACTTTCATATTGTTATTATGAAACCGGAAAGCTTGATAAAGCTATAGACGGTTTTAAACAATTAGGGGGAAAAGAGGATTCTTTAGCACAGGATGCTATGTATTTGTTGGGTGATGCCTATCTTAAAACAAATCAGAAAGCTAATGCTCGCAATGCATTTTTGTTTTGTGCGTCCAATAGCAGCAACTATATACAGAAAGAAATATCACAGTTTAATTATGGTAAACTTTCTTATGAATTGGGATATCAGGATGTGGCATTAAATGAACTACAAAAATTCATACAGGCTTATCCGCAGTCAACCTATAACAGCGAAGCTAAAGATCTCTTGGTAGCTTTACTGGCTAATACCAGTAATTATCAGGAAGCATTAGTGCTGATAGAGCAGATGAAAAATCCCTCATCAACCGCCCGAGCAGCTTATCCTCGTATCCTGCTGGCGAGAGCTTCTGAGTTAATTAACGATGGTCATCTTGCAGAAGCTTTCGAATTATTGACAAAAGCAGAAAAACAACCTTCTAACAGAGATGTTTTACCATTTGTTCAATTCTGGAAAGGTGAAATTAACTACCGTACCAATAAGCTTGATGAAGCCATTCGGTATTATTTTGATTTTTTAAAATCAACAGTGTCAAGTGGCGAGGCAACACCCGTACATGCGAAATATAATCTTGGCTATAGTTTTCTGAAAAAAGAAAATTATACACAGGCAGCAGGTTTTTTTAATGAAATACTCTCAACACCGAAAGTGAGCTCCAAACCTCTGGAACAGGATGTTTATATACGTCTTGCTGATTGTTATTATATGAACAGAGAGTTCAAACGTGCTGAAACCATGTATAATAAAGCTATAGAATATTCATGGCCGTCTGCTGATCATGCTACTTTTCAGAAAGCTATGATCGCAGGTATAAATAGTGGGAGACAGAAGATTGATCTTTTATCTTCAATTTCTAAAAAATATCCTTCTTCCGCTTTACGTGTAGATGCAAATATGGAAATAGCGTCTACATATTTAAGTGATGAACAATACAGAGAGGCTATTACCTATCTGAAAAATGTAGTTAATGATCCTCATGCATCTTCTCTCAAACCTTCAGCTCATCTGCGCTTGGGCATTGCTTATTTTAATCTGAATAATAATACTGAAGCGCTCAAACAATATTCGGTTTTACTGGAGCAGTATCCTAATTCGGTGGAGGCGGAAGCAGCCCTGGAGAATGCCCGTATTATTTATGTTGATGAAGGAAGAACAAGTGAATATATTCAGTTTGCCAGAAAACTGGGTAAAGAAGTATCTACTTCTCAGGAAGATGAACTGGCCTATCAGGAAGCTGAAGTACAGTTTAACAACGGTAATTTTAACGCCTCAGTTAAAAAGTTTGAAGATTATCTGGCAAAATTTCCTAACGGTAAGTATTCATTAGAAGCGCTTTATTATAAAAGTGAGATATACTTAAGCCAGAAAAACTGGAGTAAAGCAGTGGAAGGTTATGAGGAACTGGCTAACAGAGTACCTCATAAATTTGGCGAGAAAGCATTATTGCATGCAGCAAGAATTAATTTCTTTGATCTGAAGAGATACGAAAATGCTGAAACGTATTATATGAAACTGAAGGATTTTGCAGGTAATGATAACGCCAGACTTGAAGCGATGAGGGGATTGTTAAGAAGTCAGTTTCAGCTTGAAAAATTTAATGATGCCGTAAATAATGCCAAAGAGTTGCTTGCGCAAAAAAGTGCAGGTACAGACGATAAAGTACTAGCTTATATGGCAATTGCTAAATCTGATCAGTTAAATAATGAATGTGATAAAGCTATTACCAATTTCAGAACAGTAGCCTCTTTAAGTAAAGCTGCTTATGGTGCTGAAGCCAGGTATGAAATAGCTAACTGTTATTTTAAAAATAATCGTTTTAATGATGCAGAAAAAGCAGCTTTTGAAGTCATTAAGAAATCAGGTTCTTATGAACATTGGGTCACTAAATCATATATTCTGCTGGGGGATATTTATTATAAGCAAAAAGATTATTTTAATGCAAAAGCCACTTATAAAAGTGTAGTGGATAATACCAAAATTGAAGAATTGAAGCAGCAGGCTGAAAGCAGGTTGCAGGATGTCATTGCAGAAGAAGCTAAATCCAGTAAAATAGAAGAATGAAGAAGATAATTGTTATAGCACTGGTTATAGGTATTCCTGTTGTATCACTTGCACAGGATACTACAAAGAAAAAAACGATTGATATTACATCAACGTTCAAACCGGTATTGCGTGAGCCTTCTAAAGTGAACTTTAATGCAGCACCATTGGTTTCGGATACTACACCACCAGTATTAAAATATAATATACCTGCCGAGAACTTACTATTTACCTATCAACCTGCAGATCTTAAACCATTAACATTGGATGAAGAAGGGGCAGGTGAGTGGGCGTATAGTAATTATATTAAGGCTGGGATAGGCAATGTGCATTTACCATACCTTAAGGCCGGGTTTAGTTTTGGAAACGGAGAAAATACATTTGTTAATTTATTTGCTGATCATTATTCTTCAAAAGGATCACTTGAATTTCAGAGGCATAGTCTTACAAAAATAGGAGCGACGCTCACTCACAAAACAGCCAGTGAACATGAATGGAATGCCGGACTTGGATATACAAACGATAATTATTTCTTATATGGATTCAGGCCCGATTCTTTAAAGTTTACAAAAGACCAGTTAAGGCAACGTTTCCAAACTTTTGAAGCACGGGTAGGATTTAAAAATATTGTTCCAACAAATTTTGGACTAAGCTATAGCCCATCTGCAAAAATTGCTGTATTCAGTGATAATCATGCCAATAAAACAACAGAGTCTAATGCTGTATTTGATTTGCCTGTACAAAAAAATTTTGGAAAGAGCACTGCTTTTAATTTAGGAGTAACTGCAGATCTGACTAATTACAGAAATGAACAGGGGCTGGCGACCGTACAGAATAATAATATATTAATGGTATCACCTACCGTATTGCTGAAAACGCCAAATCTGTTTTTGCATGGTGGTGTTATTCCTTCATGGGAGAGGGGGAATTTTAATATGCTTCCTAATGTAATGGCAGATATTACTACAAATGATCAGCGACTAACATTACAGTTGGGATGGATTGGTTATTATAATAAGGGCTCCTATCAGCGGTTTGCATCTATAAATCCATGGCTTGCACAACCTGATTCTTTGGTCAATACTAAAGTGACTGAAATATATGGAGGAATTAAAGGATCATTATCTGATCACTTTAGTTACTCGGCAAAAATTGGTCATCAGCAGCATAGAAATATGCCGATGTTTATCAATGATGACATTGACGGAAAGACTTTTGATATTGTTTATGAAAGCAAATTAAACATACTTCAAACGCATGCTGAAGCAGAGTACAGGATAGGAGAAAAGTTTAATGCTAAAGCCATTTTTAACTGGAACATATTTAATGAAAGAGATCAATTACGTCCCTGGGGTTTATTGCCTATGGAACTAAATACTTCGCTTCGCTGGCAGGTGGTGAGGGATTTATTCCTGCGTGCTGATTTGTGGATGTGGGATGGCGCTCAGTTCATGGATAAACAAAGAAATGCATTTAAAGGAAAAGGCGGTTTTGATCTTGGAGCCGGAGCCGAGTTTAGAATCAACCGGAATTTTAATATCTGGTTACAAATGAATAACATCATGAATAATAAATATGAACGCTGGAACCAATACCAGGTATTCGGGTTTAATATTCTGGGAGGTATCATTTATTCGTTTAACAAATGATCATGATTAAACTGGTAAAAGCGTATTTGCTGCAAAATAAGAGTATAAGTATTCCCGGATTAGGCACTATATATATTGAGAGAATTCCTGCTCAGTCAGATTTTGTCAACAAGCAGCTGCTGCCACCCGCTTATCATTACCGTTTTGATAAATACTTTGATACACCGGGCAAAGACTTTTTCTCTTTTGTGGCAGCTTTGGAACAAACGCATGATTTTGAGGCAATGAAAAGATTTAATGAGTGGGCGCTGAATGTGAAAAATAAAGTAACCAGTATTAATCAAACTGTCACACTTGAGGGGATTGGTATAATGACAAGAGATGAGTCAGGCAATATCGTTTTCGAACCTACTGAAAAACCCAAAACATTTGATGTGCCTATTGCTGCTGAAAGAATTATCCGTTCTAATGCCAGTCATGTTATGCTTGTCGGAGATAAAGAAACCACCACAGAAGCTATGACAGACTACTACAATGTGGAAACACATAAAGAAAAAAAATCGTGGTGGTTATATGCTTTAATTCTTGCGGCGATTGCACTGACCATGATTTTGTTCGGTTATTATAGTAGTGGCAATAAATTCTCCTTCGGTAGTCAACAGAAAATACAAGTGAAATGATTCATTATAACACTTGCCCTGTTTGCAATTCTTCAAATATTTTCTCAAAAATTTCAGCAATTGACTATACGGTTTCCAAAGAGTCTTTTGAAATATGGCACTGTGGCGATTGTAGCGGGAGATTTACGCAAAAAGTGCCTTCTATAGAAGATATAGGCCAATATTATCAGTCAGAGAATTATATTTCCCATACAGCCACAAATAAGGGAGTCGTTAATTGGTTGTACCTGAGAGTGAGACAGTATACTTTATTAGCGAAAAAAAAACTTATAGAGAGGGTTACAGGAATAAATAAAGGTAGTTTACTGGACATCGGTGCCGGAACGGGAACTTTTGTTCATTATATGTTATCCAATGGCTGGAGCGTTGAAGGATTAGAACCCGATAAAGGAGCCATCAAACGTGCTGCAGATACTTACCGGATTCAGTTAAAATCTTCTGATGAACTGTTTGGTATTGCAGATAACAGCTTTGACGTAATTACATTATGGCACGTTTTGGAACATGTACATGATCTGCATACATATATCAGAGAAATAAAAAGAATATGTAAGGCTAACGGAAAAATATTTATTGCAGTACCTAATTATACTTCTTATGATGCCACTCATTATCAACAGTTTTGGGCGGCATATGATGTGCCCCGGCATCTTTATCATTTTTCACCGCAGTCAATGGAAAAACTTTTGCATTTGCACGACTGTAAAATTCAGCGTATACATCCTATGTGGTTCGATAGTTTTTATGTGAGTATGCTGAGTGAAAAATACAAAAGCGGATCAGCTGATATAATAAAGGGGGTATGGACAGGAATAAGATCCAATATAAAAGCGATCAACAATAAAAGACTGGCAAGTTCATTAATATACGTAGTTACTGTTTGAGTAAACCACAGTAACTACGTATAACAATAACTATAAATTATATTTTGACTGATATTTTTTAATCAGTGCAATACCTTTGGTGGCTACATCCCAATCTTCAGAGAACTTACGCCATATATTCATTGCATTCGCAAATCCATCGTCATTACGGGAGAAAGATTCGATAGTAATCCATCCTTTGTAGTTGATTTTCGAAAGTGCGGCAAAAGCTGCTTCAAAGTTGATATGACCTTCTCCGGGAGCTCCGCGATCGTTTTCGCTGATGTGCACATGCACAAGAGATCCTTTTAATGAAGCAATCGCTGCTAAAGGGTTTTTATCTTCAATATTTGAATGGAATGTATCATACATAGGCCTGATATTATCGTGGCCGGTCATCTTGATCAATTTGTTTAGTTGATCAGTAGTATTACACAGATAACATTCAAACCTGTTTATAGCCTCAACAGCAAAAGTTACTCCGCTTTTAGCAGCGTATTCTCCTGCTTTGTGTAAAACTTCAGCGCTCCATTTATATTCGTCCTCATTTGGAAAACGCTTGCGGAAATTCAGAAATGCAGAATGCGTCGGACCGCATATTATTTTAGAGTCAACATCATTGGCTCTGTCAACGTACCATTTTAACTGTTCAACCGCTTTTTGTCTTACCGCTGGAGATTCACTGATAGGGTCCTCATTCGGACCAAGACCAGTTGAGCATGTCGCAGCTAATCCTATACTTTTAAGATGTTTTCCAAATGCCTGATATGCTTTTTCGTCAGGATTGCTCATAGGAACTTCAACACCATCAAATCCGATCTGCTTTAAACGGTCAGCGATAGGATTCATTTTTTCTGAAATAGAAGATCCCCATAAAAGAAGGTTAAATCCTACTTTGTTTTTGCCTTTAAAACTAGAGAGTTGTGTAAACTCCTCACTAGCGTTCTGTGTAAATTCTTCTGAAATGGATGGTACAAAAGGAGTTAATCCTGCCATCGTCATTTGCCCCAAAAATTTTCTTCTGTTTTGTTGCATGAATAAATAGTTGCCGGGTTTGATAAAGATGATAGCCTTTCAATTAATTATTTGTATAATATAATTGAAGTCAGCTATACGTTTGGTAATATACTGCTTTTCTTTCAGTCATGTGTACTGTATAGAAAAGCAGTATACATGACGAAAAGTTAATTAAGAGTGTTGCAAAAGAAAGTCTAAAGTTTCTTTATTAAATCTTTCCAGATCCTCCCAGTGATGTACATGTCCTCCTGTTGGATAAATGCTCAAAACAGATTGTTGGATTTGCTGATGGATAAGTTCAGAAAAAGCAGGAGGAGTAAAAATATCCATTGCACCAACTGTAACCAGAACAGGCGTTTTTATTTGTGATAATCTGGATACTGCATCATGTTGAATACAGGCATCCAGCTGACCTTCAAATCCCTCTGTGGTTTGCCTTCCGGGTGTTTTACCGGCATTAGCAGCATCAGCCTGCAGATCTTTTGAATAATGATCGTAATAAGGCGGTGCAAATATCCACAGCTGTAATAGCTCCGTAAAATGCTGGGGGGCGACTTCGCGCCTGATGTGTTTAAGATTGTTGTATACCTGAGTAGCGTAATTATTAAAACGAGCCCAGGTACTCACTAATATCAATGCTTTAACACGTGACGGATAATTAATTGTTAACTCCTGAGCAATGGCACCACCCATGGATATTCCAATTACGGATGCCTCATTTACACCAGCGTGGTCCATTACAGCGATAACATCTGCTGCCATTTGCAAAGTAGTATATGGACCTACAGGCTGATCGGATAATCCAACCCCCCTGTTATCGATGATAATACATCGGAAATGTTTCTCATATACTGCAGCATGTTTTTCCCATACTGTTCCATCGGCTCCAAATCCCATAATAAGTACAAGTGGGGTACCAGAGCCTCTTTCGTGATAATAAATGTTTGTTCCTTCGTTTTTTGCGGTTTTGTAAGAAATGTTTTTACCAGAATCTGACATACAATAGAGTAATAAGCAATAAAATAAATACCACCATCATAAGTAGTCTCGGACTTAACCTGAACATGGATTTATCCAGTTCAAAAGCTTTAGGATTAACTTTTGGTCCAGCCAAGCTAATAATTACCATAGTGGCAACAGTTATAAAAAATGACCAACCCATGTTGATAAGAAATGGAATCTCTACAAGGGTTTTTACCTGCCCGTTTTCCATTTTCTGATATTCATAAGCGGTATATAGCAAAGTTTCTTTTCCAAAAATACCAACGGCGTAATTATTGAAAAATACAGAAAGTAAAAATCCAAGTATTACACCCACTACAGCTGCTGTTCCCGTTGTTCTTTTCCAGAACATTCCTAATATGAACATGGCAAATACTCCCGGACTAATAAAGCCTGTATACTTTTGAATAAATGTAAATCCTCCTTCTCCTCCTATACCCAGTAAGTCTTCCCATGTAAAAATGAGAGATACTATTACTGCTATAAGTACAACCATTCGTCCAATCCATACCTGTTTTTTCTCAGAAGCTCCTTTATCTATGTATTTTTTATGGATATCAAGTGTATAGATAGTTGATATACTATTCATTTTTCCGGCGAGAGATGCCACAATTGCTGCAGTTAACGCTGCTATAGATAATCCTTTTAATCCACTGGGTAAGAATCCAAGAATCGCAGAATAAGCCCCATCTTTTGAGGAAAGCTCTGGCAAATGACCATTTTTATAAAGTACCCAGGCTGCAATACCAGGAAGCATTACAATCACAGGCATCAATAATTTAAGTACGGCTGCAAATAACAAACCGCTTCTTGCTGTGTGAAGATTCGCACCCAGTGCACGCTGGGTAATATATTGGTTACATCCCCAGTAATTGAGATTGACTATCCATTGGCCCGCGAAATACATGGCGATACCAGGTAACACAACATATTTCTGAATCTCAAGATTTTCAGGTGTATCTATTACTCCTGTAGTGGTTGTGGGTTTATCCAGGATCATTTTAAAATGTTCCGGAGAATCTTCTAAAAGCATTTTAAATCCTGCAATAGCATCGTGGCCTAACCCGAATTTATCAGATACTATGGTAAGCGCCAGAAAGGTAGTTGCCAGTCCTCCAATAATAAGTACAGCCACCTGTATTACATCAGTATAACCAATAACTTTCATTCCCCCTAAAGTGATGAACAATGCAAACAGCGCTAGAACTAACATGATGGCATGTTGATATCCACCACCTAATAATCCGTTAATGGCTACAGCACCCAGATATAAAATTGATGTAAGGTTTACAAATACATAAAGGAAAAGCCAGAATATGGCCATGATAAGGGCCACAGTTTCATTATACCGCGTTTTGAGAAACTGCGGCATAGTATATATTTTATTTTTTAAATATATTGGAATAAACCAAATAGCGATAATAATCAGTGCAATAGCCGCTATCCATTCATAAGCAGCTACAGCAATTCCAACGAAAAAACCTTCTCCACTCATTCCTATAAACTGTTCTGCCGAAATATTTGAGGCGATAAGAGAAGCTCCGATTGCCCACCACGTTAAAGACCCTTCTGCAAGAAAAAAATCTTTAGTATCTGCAGTTGCTTTTTTCTTTTTCAGGTAAATCCAATAACCATAAGAAACAACTATTACAAAGTAGATGAGAAATACGGCGTAATCCGCAAAAACAAGATTGTTGGTCATGAGCAAGTATGACGTTATTAAGTGAATTTGTATGGGAAGCAAATATAGGCGTATTCTTGAAAGCTAAAAAAAAGGTTAATTTTTTACAATTTTTGGTCAGGATAATACAGTTTTTTGTACGTGGGAATGGCTAACTTACTATTAGCTAACGATCATGCACCAAACTGACATAAAACACCTTGTCTCAGTGGATAAAGCTTCTGGTATGCCAAAATACCTGCAAGTGTCTAATAGCCTTATCAGAGCAATTGAAAAACGACAATTCGCTAAGGGAGATTTATTGCCTTCTATCCGAGAACTTTCCTGTCTGCTTGATATATCGTTTGATACAGCTAAAAAAGCGTATGAAGTATTAAAGAAAATGAACATTATTAAGGCTTCACATGGTAAGTCTAATGTTATTAATACTTCCGGTCCCTTGCCTGTCTACAGAGTGTTTTTGCTTTTTAATGAACTTAGTATACAAAAAAAATGTTTTTATGATTCCTTATTGCAAAACCTGCCTGTACAAACAGAAGTAGACATTCATGTATACAATAATGACTATCTGCACTTCTGTAATATTCTGAGTACGCTAAATAATGCATATACACATTATATTATTCTTCCTCCATTTAACTGCAATGATTGCAATACAGCAGGTTTGCTGAAAAAGAAACTCGCCGGAGAGCAGTTGATTTTATTAGATAGTAGAATGGATGATCTTGATATTCAGCATACGTGTATTTATCAGGATTTTGAGAGCGATATTTATAGTGCTATGAAGGACGCGCTTCCTTTACTTGTTCGTTACCAGGTGATGAATTTTATTATCCCCGAAGAAAATTTTCACAATGCTATATTAAGAGGATTTAAAAAATTCTGTATCGAGCATGATTTTGTGGTGAATGAGTGGCATGGCGTAAATAATAATATTCGTATCAACAAAGGTGAATTATTTATCACTCTTACGGATGAGGACCTTGTGCTGCTTTTCGATCAATTGAAAAAAAGAAACCTGGAAGCCGGCAAAGATGTCGGCATTATATCATATAATGATACTCCGCTAAAGGAAGTCTTATTAAAAGGCATCACTACAATTTCTCCCGATTTTAATCTTATGGGCAAACTGGCGGCTAATACGATTCTTAATAATAGAAGGGAAACGGTAGCTGTCCCTCTTCTGCTTAAGCTTCGTTACTCTCTGTAAAAAGACTTACATTTATTTCTCTTTTAAATTTTCTTAAAAATCATGAGAAATAGCTGGGTATTATGTATACTTCTTCTGCTGGTAGCTCCGTCATTATTAGCACAAACAAAAAGAAGAGCTGTATTTAAAAGGGGGGCTTCAGGAGAAGCCCGATGGACAGAAGAAAGGGCTAACAACTGGTACGCTAAACACAAATGGATTTCAGGAGCGAATTATATTCCTGCAACAGCTATCAACCAACTCGAAATGTGGCAGGCCGAAACATTCGATCCCTACACTATTGAAAAAGAACTCGGATGGGCGAAAAAAATCGGGTTTAATACTATGAGGGTTTTTTTGCATAGCGTGGCATGGAACGCTGATCCTATAGGATTTAAAAGAAGAATAGATACTTATCTTTCAATATCCGAAAAATTAGGTATTAAGACCATGTTTGTGATATTCGATGACGTTTGGAATGGCGACCCCAAACCCGGCAAACAGCCTTCACCAAAACCTGGTAAACACAATTCAGGTTGGATGCAGGATCCTGGTCAGAAACAATCTTCCGACTCCACTCATTTCATTACGTTGGAAAAATATGTAAAGGATGTAATTGGTTCCTTTAAAAATGATGAAAGGATATTAATGTGGGATCTTTATAATGAACCCGGCAATTCAGGAAAATCTGAAAGCTCTTTACCACTATTGAAAAATGTGTTTAAGTGGGCGAGAAGTGTAAACCCTATTCAGCCGCTAACAGTAGGTCTGTGGAGCTGGAAAGAAGAACAACTCAATACATTTCAACTGCTCAATTCGGATGTTATAACCTATCATAATTATGAGGATACTCATTGGCATGAAAGAGTGATTAAAATATTAAAAGCTTCAGGACGGCCGCTCATTTGTACAGAATATATGGCCAGAACAAAGAATAGCAGATTCTCGAATATTATGCCGTTGCTCAAGAGAGAAAATGTTGGTGCTATAAACTGGGGATTTGTAGAAGGGAAAACCAATACAATTTACGAATGGGATAAGCCTATCGAAGATGGTTCTCAACCTGACGAATGGTTTCACGATATTTTCTTCCGCAACGGAAAACCTTACAGAGAAGATGAAATCAATCTGATTTTCAAATTGAATGCAAAATGATAAAAAAACTGATCGTTATTGTTTGTATTGTGATTCTGCAGTTGAGGACTGGAATGGGTCAGTCTTCCAATGATGTTTATATTATTCCGGAACCCGTATCTGTTCAAAAAAATACAGGATATTTTACCATCGGGAATGCTACTGTCATAGAAGTTAAAGATGCGGATAGTGCAATAGAAAGAGTGGCTGCTCTACTGGCATCACGTCTGTCTATACCAACCGGTTATAAAATAGAGGTAAAAAACGTAACAAATTTTAGTAAAGGCGCTATTCAGCTTCAATACGATAAGACTATTGAAAAGAAAGAAGGATATGAATTATCAGTCAGTAATGATGGCGTATTATTAGCCGGAAAGGATGCTGAAGGAATCTTCTACGGATGGCAAACACTTATTCAGTTATTACCGAAAGAAATAGAAAGTAAGCAACAACAAAAGGTTTCATGGACTATTCCTGCAGTAACTATTAAAGATTACCCGAGGTTTTACTGGCGTGGAGCTATGCTGGATGTTGCCCGACACTTTTTCTCGGTAGAGGAGGTAAAAACCTTTATTGATAATATGGTGAAGTATAAGTTCAACAGACTACATCTTCATCTTACCGATGATCAGGGCTGGAGGATTGAAATAAAATCTCTTCCGCAGCTTACCAAAGTAGGTGCATGGCGACCTGAACGTTTGGGAAAATGGGGTAATACACCAAGGCCTTCGAAAACTGAACCTAAAAATTATGGCGGATTCTTTACACATGATGATATAAGAGAATTAGTTCATTATGCAAAGGAAAGATTCGTTGAAATACTTCCTGAAATAGATGTACCCGGACATAGTCTCGCTGCTGTAGCTTCTTATCCTGAACTGAGCTGTACTACAGATAGTGTTTATTATGTAAGTCCCGGTAATAAAATAATGCAATGGCATAGCAAAGGTTTTTCTGCGCTTATTGATAACACGCTTTGTCCAGCTAATGAAAACGTATATATTTTTCTGGATAAGGTATTTACTGAGGTGGCAGAACTTTTTCCATTTGAATATATTCATATGGGGGGAGATGAATGTGCCAAAAATTTCTGGGCTAAGAGCGTTCAGATTAAATCGCTCATGAAGCGTGAAGGGTTAGAAAAGGTTGAAGATGTGCAGGGGTATTTTGTATCGAGAGTGGAAAAAATAATCAGCTCCAAAGGAAAAAAGATGATGGGATGGGATGAAATACTTGATGGTAAGTTATCAAACAATACAACTGTAATGAGCTGGCGCGGTATGAAAGGTGGAATTAAAGCAGCCAAAAATGGTCACCCGGTGGTGATGAGCCCCTCTACACATGCTTATTATGATCTTTATCAGGGAGATCCTATAGCTGAACCTCCTACTTATAGTATGCTCAGACTTAAGGATTCTTACGCATTTGATCCGCTTCCGGAAGGAGTGAATGCAGAATTAATACTGGGAGGTCAGGGTAATCTTTGGACTGAACAAATTCAAAACATGCGTCATGCACAATACATGCTTTATCCAAGAACCTTAGCTGTTGCAGATGCTGTTTGGTCGCCAAAAGAAAAGAAAAACTGGAATAGTTTTATTTCAAGGGTAGAGCATGAATTTGAGCGGATGGATGCTGCTGAAATTAAATATTCCAGATCTATGTACGATCCGATTTTTAAGTCATTTACAGATAAAGGAAATCTGATTCTGCAGATGGAAACGGAAATATCCGATTTGGATATTCATTATTCTTATGACGGATCATTGCCGGATAAGTTTTATCCTAAATATCAAAAAGAATTGATTATTCCCAAGGATGTGGCTGATGTGAAAGTCGTTACTTATAGAGATGGTCTGGCTGTTGGAAAAATTATAAGCATGCCCGTGCAGGAATTACAAAAAAGAGCAAAGAAAAGAGGTTAGTCAGTGCTTTTAACTCTGTTCTGTTCTTCAGTAGATTGTTGGTGACGGGCGTTGCCTGAAGTTTTTTTACCAAAGCGATAACTGAAACTTAAATTCAATTGCCTTGAATCCCACGCCGATCTAAAGGTAGCTTCTGTGGTTTGAAAATTAATAGTACCACGTGCCGGTTGTGTGTAGAAAGCATCGCGGATGCTAAGCTTCAATGTTCCTTTGTTTTTGGCTACCTGCTTGGCAATACCTGCAGTAACGGCTCCCATTGGAAAAATGATGATTTGTCCTTCAATGCCTTTACTTCTGTACCATCCGCTGAGCTCTGCGCTCCAGCTTTTAGAGAAACTAAATTGATTATTAATGTTAAACAGAATATTGCCGGCTTCACCCTCAAACTTTTCACCTAACAGCATGCCTTCGATTATAGTATAATTGTAATTGGCAAAAAAAGTTGAGTTGACTAACGAAGTAATGGGTACCTGAACGCTTACAGCAATTCCTGCATTATCCCTTCTTCCATAATTTCCTCTGCTTTGTATTGTCGCATAATCGCCTTCCTGTTCAAATACTTCACCAATTAAATCTTTTGTTTTGCTATAATTTAATGTTGTGGTTAAAAAGCCTTTGTATGTGTGGGATAATTCTGCATTATTAGTGAACTGCGGACGTAGATAAGGATTTCCCCGTTGATAAATATATCTGTCAATAAAGAATAAAAAAGGATTGAGATCTCCGTACTGGGGACGATCAATTCTTCTGCCGATGTTCGCTGTTAACGTGTTGTGTTTATTGATATGATGACTTACAAAAATTGTTGGGAATAATGAGTTGTAAGTTTTGTTAAATAAGGAATCCTGACGTGTGGGATTACCGTATTGTCGTCCATTATAATTAGTGTTTTCAAATCTTAAACCGGTTTGTATTTCCCATTTATCATTGAGTTTACTATTCAGATTGACGTATCCTGCATTAATATTTTCACGATAAATGTAGAAGTTCGTTTTATCGTAATCGGGTGATAGCTGATCAGTGATATTATAATATTGGGCTTTGCTATTGTTTTCGACATAGCTGGATTTTATTCCAATATCCATTTTTGTTTTTTTGGAAAAGGGATGGGTATAATCCGATTTTATCGAATAGATACTTATATTCATTGGTAATAATCCCAGTAATTTCTCTTCTCCTTGTTTAATCATTTGTTTCGTGTAGGAAGTATTGGCAAATTGCTGATGATTATAATCGTAATAAAAAATAGCATCGATATCAATAGTAAGGTTACGACCGGACGTATCAAACTTATGTCTAAGATTAGCATTAACTGATCCGTTTCTCCATTTGTTTTCAAAGGAAGAGCTGGAAACAAGCATTGAGTCAAGTTCTCCAATATGATTATTCAGATAGGTAGTATTGGAACCCTTTATTTTATCCGGACTAGTCACACCTGATAAAACTATTCCCAATGTTGTTTTAGTGTTTACATAATAATCGGCGCCTAGTTTAAGATTGTTATTAAAACTTTTTCTATTTATAAAAGAAGATTGATCAAATATTGCCCTTGTGCTTTTATCGTCATTAAAATATCTTCTGTATGCTTCAAGAGTATTAAAACTCTGATTTCTGCTAAAACTATAATTCGCAAAGAGATTAAATTTTTCCTTTCGATAACTTAGTGAAATGTTTTCATTGGTGCGCAGGTATCTGCTTTGTGTTATTCCTGCTGTTACAGATCCGCTTAAACCAAAGTTTTTATTTTTTTTGGTTTTTATATTGATAATTCCACTATTGCCGGAAGCATCATATCTGGCCGGAGGATTTGTCATTATTTCAATCTGATCTAATTGAGAAGATTCCATTCCGCGTAAAAAATTTGCCAATTGTTCGGCACTTAAATAGGTTGGGCGATCATCAATCATTACCATTACCTGTTGTTTACCTTTTAAACTAATATTACCATCCTTGTCTACTGTTATGCCTGGCGTTTTTTCAAGTACTTCCATTGCATTTGTACCTGTATTAGTAACGGCTGCATCAACATTAATAATCATTCTGTCTGCGCGCATTTCAATCAATTTCTTTTTGGCTACAACTTCTACCTCTTTTAATTCCTGGGTGGGAGAGGGAAGTAAACTGTCTTTAATGTTCAAACTGTCTTTTTCTTGCTGAGAATATACTGATGTAACACACATCAAAACAAAGCAAACTATTAAAAGCTTTCTCATAACTATCACTTGTGCAGAATGTGACGTTATGGTTTGGGTAAAGGTTACAACGCTAATAAAAATTACGCAATTACCTCTTTGAGTATTCTATTTAGCTTATCTGCGTGAGTAAGGATCATCATATGCCCTCCTCCGTCAATAATATGAGTGGGATTGCAATATCTTGCTGGTAATAACAGATCGCCCGATCCATGAATATGGGTATAATCACATGCGTTTCCTCTCGGCGACTGCCATGTTAAAATTGCGTTAATGGCCCAGTTGATAAATGCCGGGTCGCTTTTTCTGATGGCTTCTATCAGGTATTTTTTATCCTCCGCGGATTCGTTCGTAAAAAATCTTTTTATGTAGGCGCCTAATTTAAAGACGTTGGCAGGTAAAATATAATGGAGTTTTATGGAAGCAGCCCAATGAAAATATGGAGGTAATTGCTGAGGAGAGGATACGCTTGAAATCAGAATGATTTTATGTGCTTTGAATATTTTTCCAATTTCAATGGCTATCATTCCACCCATAGAAAGCCCTATAATGATGAATGGCTCGGTTGTAATAATTGAGGTAGCCATTCTGATGGCATATTCATTGAGCGTTTCGTTTTCTAAAGGTGTTATCCATTTAATATGAATTGTTTCATATGCTGGTGGTAATACAATATGTTGAAATGCACCCTCATCAGCAGCCAGGCCACTGATAAAATAGACTTTCATCAGTTGTTGATTTTGTTATATGATTTCTTAGATGTAATGTAAAAATAAAAATTATTGCTGATGTGTAATAGAAATGATTAAGCATAGAACGGCTTAATAAATATTTAATAATAACTACTTATTTATTATTGATAGAGAAAGATCCATGTTGATTAATTTATTTTTCATGCATCTGCAATGCTTACTTTATGTAGATCCGTTTAGAAATAAAAAATTAAAATTCTTTTGCCTTTTGATTTCTATTAATAAATCCAATAGCTACCAATGCCATGGGTATAGCCAGAGATCCGAGCGCTATAGGAAGAGTATAGTATTCAGCGGCAAATCCGATAAGGGCTGGTCCGGCTAATTGTCCCGTGTATCCCATAGTAGTGATAGCCGCCAATGCCAGTTCGGGCGATTTTGGATCGGCCTTTCCTGATGAACTGAAAATGATTGGAACTATATTGGCTGCTCCGATGCCAATAATAAAAAATCCTAATAATGTTGAAAACTGATAGGGTAGAAGAATGGCTAGTAATAATCCTGCTGCTGAAATCAGCGCACCCCAAAAAACAATTTTATTCGGATTGAATTTTTTTGCGAGCTTATCGCCAGTGAATCGCATAATAGCCATAGCAATAGAAAATATTGAATAGCCTATTCCGCTGGCAGCAATGCTAAATCCTCTGTTCTGCTGCAGGAAAAGCGCACTCCAATCCAGCAGCGCTCCTTCCATCATAAAAGTGATAAAACAAAATATTCCTAATATCAACACGGTTAATTTGGGAAAACGGAATGGAACTTTTGTTTTTTCTTCATGTTGCGGATGGGGTAAAAAATAGCTGTGGTGGGTAATAAGCATTAATAGTAATGTTGCTGAAATCACTAAGACTGCTCCCAGGGGAGAATTTAATACGGATAAAAATAATCCGAATGCCAATGCGCCTGTTAATCCCCCCACACTAAACATTCCATGAAATGAAGACATGGCCGGTCGTTGTAATGCTCTCTCTACCACAACTGCCTGAGAATTCATAGCCACATCGAGAGCACCGATAGCGGCCCCAAAAACAAAAAGAACAATACCCAGCACTAAGGGGTGACTGACTACAGCAAGTAATGGTAGCATGAGGGCGATTACTATACTGCTGGATATGATAATTTTGCGACTGCCATTTTTATAGATCAGTCTGCCAACAAAAGGCATAGTAATGATAGCGCCTACACCCATCATTAATAATAATAAACCAAGACCTTTTTCTGACACGCCGGTTCTCTCTTTTGCCAGAGGAACCATAGGCGCCCAGGTAGATACACTAATCCCGCAGATCAAAAACATTAATAATGTTGCCCTACGGGCCTTTATCACCTTATTCATAAAACAGTCCGAATATAGTCATACCAAAAGAATTATCGGATAAAAATGATTATATTGAATGAATAAAATATTATAAAATGTTTGATCAACTTATTCAACTTATCAAAGAAAATGCAGGTGCTGTAATTGATAACGACCCTAATATTCCTGCCGATAAAAAACAAGAAGTTGTTGGTATATCAAAAGAAGCTATTGTTTCAGGTTTGCAGGGTATGCTGGCAAAAGGAGATATCAAGGACGTGCTGAAAGTTTTTTCAGGCAATAGTGGTCAGATAACCAGTAGCCCGGTTACCAGCCAGATCAATCATACACTTGAAGAAAACCTTAGCCAACGTTTGGGTTTGTCCTCTTCGCAGGCTTCAGGACTGGCCTCTTCAATAATTCCTATGATTTTAGGAAAATTAGTTTCTAAAACAAATGATCCTTCAGATAATTCATTTAATATTCAGGATATATTTAATCAGTTATCAAATGGAAAAACTTCAGGATTAAACGTGGAGTCGCTGTTAAATAAATTTAAAGGTGGACTTGATCAGGACGGTGATGGAGATGTTGATCTAGAAGATATTAAGGCCGTACTTGGTGGTAGTGGTGGAATAATGGATAAATTAAAAGGATTTCTTAAATAGATAAGAAATTTATTTTTTTCTATTAAGAATCCTACTAAAAAAGGGTGTATCGAATTTTTGATACACCCTTTTTTATCAATGATTATAACTAGTATTATTTTTTCAGTGAAATGTTTTTGTATTCAACTTTCATGGGTGGGCCAACATGTAGTTGTAATCCTAACAGACCTGAAGATTTACGTTTAACCTGATCGTTGTCTGTTGTTTCACTCATCAATACACCATTTATATAATGGCGAAGTTTATTGCCTTTGGCTATTATATGAATATTGTTCCAGTCTTCCGCTTTTATTAATTTTTTCAATGCATCACTATCACCAACACTGGAAACAATATTAGGTTCTTTGTCTTCTTCAAGAACAGCATTTTCTCCTCTTTTAGCTAAAAAACCACGACCTCTTTCTTCATAATTTTGTCCCGTATAAGTATTGTTTCCATCAATATCTGCCTGATATCCTTTGAGGGCAAATGGAATATTTTCAACCATCTCACTTCTGTAATTAATGCCACTGTTACCTGCAGAAGTAATTTTAAAATCAGCTATCAATTCAAAATCGCCTAACTCTTTTTCATATATTAAAAATGTATTGGATTTTAATTCTTTTGCCGGAGTGAGTTCCCCAACGATAGTTCCGTTTTCTACTTTCCAGTAGGCTTCATCACCCTTCCAGCCTTTTAAAGATTTGCCATCAAATATTTTACGGAATTTTCCCTTGCTGTGCTGTGCTGTGAGGGTGGTTCCACTAATAACAAATAAAAGAAATATGGCAAGTGATCGTGTTGTTGGTTTAAACCATTGAATTTGCATCTTGATTATTTTTTGTTACAAACATTTAAAGCAATCTATGAAAAAAACAAATATTGCCTGAGTATTTCCTAAATTACGTTTTTGATTGTAAAGCCGGTGATAAACAACAAATTTAATCTAACGAACTTAAGCTGCCTGGATAAGATATCCAGCACTTCGCAAATAGGAGGAATAGAAACTTCTGTTATTGATAATGGACCCGGACGAGGTTCCAGAATAGCATGGATAAATACAGGGACAGGATTACGTTACAAGATTCTTATTGACAGGGCAATGGATATTGCTGATGCATTTTATAATCATTGTAGTCTGTCTTGGATGAGTAACGCAGGTTTTACCGCACCTCAGGCATTTTCAAATCATCATGTTAACTGGCTGCATACTTTCGGAGGAGGGCTTGTCACCACATGCGGATTAACGCATATAGGTGGACCGGAAAGTGATGAGTTTGGTAATAGAGGACTGCATGGCCGGATCAGTAATACCCCTGCTGAAATAGAGTCAATTATTCAACCTGATGTACGACAGGGGAAATTGCAGATGAGTATTACCGGAAAAATTGCAGAGTCTTCTGCATTGTTAGGAGCATTGGAATTGCGCAGAACTATTTCAGGTACTCTTGGTGAGCCTTATATTTTTATTCAGGATGAAATCACTAATAAGGGCAATACTACATCTCCACATATGTTATTGTACCATATTAATTTTGGCTGGCCACTCGCAGATGAAGGAGCTGAATTATTGCTTGAGGGAGATATGAAACTCATGAATGAAGAACGAGATAGCAAAATTTTTAATGCAAAAAATAATTTCCGATCCTGTTCTGTTCCTCTTCCCGAGCATTCAGGAACAGGAGAAGCTGTGGCCTATTTTGACTTTCCTGCTAATGATAAAGGACAATGTGTTTCAGGAATTGTCAATCAACAATTAGGCTTTGGTGTTCATGTAACTTTTAATAAAAAAGAATTGCCGGTATTAACCAACTGGCAGCATTGGGGCAAAAATGAATATGTAACAGGTATTGAGCCCGGCACTCACCCTCCTATAGGACAGGCAAGGGCCAGAAAAGAAAAATCATTGTTGTTTCTTGAACCCGGAGAAACTAAAAAATATTCAGTACGTCTGGATATAGTAAATGCGTCTTAATCAATTGTTGTAATAAAATCTGTAATTAAAAAAGAAATGGAAAAAAATCTTGCAGCAAAAGCACTGGAGCAAGGAAAAGGAATTCTTCGTTTGACCCCAACATGGGTGCCTCGCTCATTTTGTGTTCCGGGTAGAAGGATCAAGTTACATCCCGATGATTATTATGTTCTCGGTGGAGAACGTGGCGGTATTGATGAGCGCTGGTTATCTTCAACAACGCCGGCGAAAAACGGTCCGTTGACAAGCAAAAACGAAGGTTTGAGCCATGTGGTGTTTGCCGATGGAGGACAGGAAAAACAATTTTTATTAAAAGATGCAATAGATGAACTTAAAGGGGAACTGATAGGAAATCGTTTATGGAATCAATATCAGGCATGGACTATGTATTCAAAATTCTTTGATAACATGGGACCATTGCCTCATCATATTCATCATAATGATGAAAAAGCAGCGCTTGTTGGACAATTAGGTAAACCGGAAGCATATTATTTTCCTCCGCAGCTAAATAATCATGGAGGAGATTTTCCATATACATTTATGGGTATTTCTCCAGGCGTAAGCAAAGAAACTATTCGTGAGTGTTTAGTCAATTTTACCAAGGGTGATAATAAAATCACCAACTATTCTCAGGCGTTTCGTCTGGAACCCGGTACAGGATGGGATGTTCCTCCCGGACTTTTACATGCACCAGGCAGTATGTGTACTTATGAGCCTCAAAAAGCTTCTGATGTTTTTGCTATGTACCAGTCATTGGTAAATGAAGCGATTATTCCGGAGGAATTATTATGGGCGGGAACTCCTGAAAATCAAAAAGGTGATTTTGATGCTCTTATTGATGTGATTGACTGGGATCTTAACGTAGATCCTAATATCAGGGAAAACAGATTCATGGCGCCAAAACCTGTTCGTTCCCTCGAAGAAATGAAAGCGGAAGGATACGTTGAAAACTGGATATGTTACAAGTCGGCAGATTTCAGCGCTAAAGAACTCACTGTTCAGCCTGGCGCTACAGTAACGATTAAAGACAATGCTGCATACGGAATTATTGTTATGCAGGGACGTGGAAAGATGGGTGTTTGGGATATTGAAACACCTGCACTTATCCGTTATGGTCAATTAACTAATGATGAATTTTTTATTAGTGAAAAAGCAGCGGTTGAAGGTGTTAAAATAACAAACCATTCAACTACAGATCCGATTGTTATTTTAAAACATTTTGGTCCTGCTAATCCCGATCTTACCTTATAATATTTGCTAATTATTAAATAAGTTGATATGTCAGATAATAATTTTCCCAAGTTACATAATGCCTCGTGGCCTGGAATAGTAGGAAAGGGGCCCGATTCAGAACCCGTTATTCCATTCGAAAAAATGCTGGAAATGACAGCTGCTGCTGAAGTTAACGGAGTAAAGTTTGATGGATTAGACATTGGCTTGTTTGATCCTGAGCTGGTAAAAGATAGTAGCCGCGATGGTATTAAAAAACTTGCCGATAAAGTAGCTAAACATAATTTGAAAATAGGTAGCCTCGTGGCTGCAATATGGCCACCAACAGGAGGACCGGCTATGGGTAGCAGTGAGGAAAGAAAACGTTTTGTAGAAGAAGTGCGCAAAGCATGCGAGTTTGGAAAAGTTTTGCGTGATATAGGCATTCGTCAGTATGGTGTGATTCGTATTGATTCAGCATCAAGTCCCGAAGCATGGGCCGCAGATCCTGCAGGTAATACCAAACTGATTGCACAAACTTTTCGTGAAGCTTGTGATGTTGCTGCCGATTATGGAGAGAAACTTGCAGCAGAAGGTGAGATTTGCTGGGGTGGTATGCATAGCTGGAGAACAATGATTGATACGCTTGAGCAGGTTGACAGACCTAACATGGGTTTCCAGGCTGATATGTCTCATACTTTTTTATATCTGCTAGGATATAATGAACCTAAAGACAGAATTCTGCCGGAAGATTTTCAGTGGAGTGACAGAAAATCGCTTGAAGAAGGACTGAAAAAACTTACAGCTGCTTTACGTCCATGGACAATAGATTTCCATATCGCGCAAAACGATGGAACAGTTCACGGAAGTGGTTCACACGATAAAACCGGAAGACACTGTCTCGCTACAGATCCTAATGGAAAACTGGATATTGTTCATGATGCAGGATACTGGATGCGTGATGAAGCTAACAAAATTACTAAAGCGTTTAAGCATATCTGTTGGGATGGATGCATGTTTCCTAATGATGTAATGATGCATCAAAAAACATGGAACGATATTCTTGCAGTGATGATTAAAGTTCGTGAACAGCACGGATGGTATGAAGCTGAATAATTAATAAATTATATTTTAACTATGGCAAATAACAAAGAAATAAGAATTGGTTTGGTGGGAACCGGACTTATGGGTAGAACTCATAGTAATGGATATAATCGTATCAGAGACTTTTTCCCCGATCTCAAATTTCGTCCTGTTTTAAAAGCAGCATGCGCAAGAAGAGAAGATAAGGTGAAAGCCTTTGCTGAACAGTGGGGATATGAATCTTACGAAACAGATTGGAAGAAACTTGTTGCACGTGAAGATATTGATGCGATTGATATATGTACACCGAACGATTCGCATGCTGAAATTGCTATAGCAGCAGCAGCGGCAGGAAAAATGATTTTATGCGAAAAGCCATTGGCAAGAAATCTTGCTGAAGCACAAAAAATGGTTGACGCAATAGAAAAAGCCGGTGTGGTAAACACTGTATGGTATAATTACCGCCGTGTTCCTGCTGTTACTTTAGCTAAACAAATTGTTGATTCCGGTAAGCTGGGCAAAATATTTCATTATCGTTCCAACTTCTTACAGGACTGGACCATCAGTTCAGACCTTCCTCAGGGTGGTGATGCACTATGGAGAATAGATGTTGATGCAGCAGGTTCAGGAGTAACCGGAGATTTGCTTGCGCATTGTATTGATACAGCGATGTGGATCAATGGCAAAATCACCGATGTTTCTGCCGTTACGGAAACTTTTGTAAAAGAAAGAGTGCATCAGGCTACCGGTAAAGTACAAAAAGTAGGGATTGATGATGCCTGTATATTCCATTGTCATTTTGCGAATGGTTCATTAGGCTTATTCGAATCTACGCGATACGCCAGGGGACATAAAGCGTTGTACACATTTGAAATAAACGGTGAACATGCCTCTATCAGATGGGATCTTCATGATATGAACAGATTAGAATATTTTGATCATAGTGACGATTCTATTGTGCGTGGATGGAGATCCATTCTTGTTACTGATAGTGATCAGCCGTATATGAAAAGATGGTGGATACCAGGTACAAGTATTGGCTACGAACACAGTTTTGTCCATCAGGTGGCAGATTTTCTGCAAAGCCTTGAAGAGGGCAAACCTTGTTCACCAACCTTCAGGGATGCATTACAAACACAGAAAGTTTGTGAAGCAGTATTGAAGTCGGCTTCATCGCGCAGCTGGCAGGATACAGATGCCAGTGAGGTAGAAAGATAATAGTAATGTAGAACAGTCCTATAACAGCGGATTGTTATTACACGATAAAAAAGGCTCATCATAATCTGATGGGCCTTTTTGCATTTAAGCATTGATAGATAGAACTATTTAAAGATACAACAGACTTGTTAAATACAGTTTATCCAAAATAAGGTAGCTGGTATTTCATTTTGTTCTACCGGTTCTTTCTGCTGAACGTTTATGATCACTTGGCAGCTATAAAAAAAGAAAATCTGCTTACCTGATGTGTATGATTCGTCTTATATGGTTGAAAACAACTGAATAGGACAAACGAAATAAATTTGATTTGTCATATTGTAAAAAAATATTATCTTCCAAATTATAAATCCGCTTCTACAGAACTACTGATTTCCGTATTCATATGCATTAAGGAATCATTTTGATAAAATATATTTATCATAGCTGATTTTTGACTTCGTTGATGTTGTTTAACGAGTTGTGTTTTCATTACCTAAACCTTATTATAATTACATGCGCTTGTCAATAACCTTATCTAATTATCATTCTGCTATTCAGCATACACCTCTTAAAATTCCTATTAATTATCAATATCCGCTTTCTGCAGCTATCTACAGAATAATTGCTAAAGGTGACAGTCAATACGCCAACTTTCTGCATGAGAAAGGTTATGGCAAAGGATTTAAATTTTTTACTTTTTCGCAGATTAATTGTCCTTTTAAAATTAACGCGGATAGACTAATACTATTGGACAATGAATTAAATTTTCAAATTGCTTTTCATTTACCTCAGGCTGCAGAATCTTTTGTCAAAGGATTATTTCAATCGGAAAAAATAGAAATAGCCGATAAAATATCCAGGGCTAGTTTTTTAGTAAAATCGGTAGAGAGTCTGCCTGATTCGTTGCAATCTTATAGCGATAACGAAATCATCAACATACAACTAAAACCACTATCACCAGTAGTATGCGGAACTCCTGACGACAAAGGAAATTACGAGTTTCATTCTCCCGATGATTCACGATTTGTTGAAAACATACTTTACAACTGGCGGAATAAAATATCCACTTCTTATGATCCTGCTACTGGAACCGGAGCATTATTAATGGCAGAAATTATCCCTATGAACAGCCCACCAAAATCCAGGCTCACCACGATTAAAGCAAATACTACAGAAGAAACAAAAATCAGGGGATGGATGAATTTCGGATTGAAAGTGACGGGGGAGAAAAGGTATGTAAACTTATTAATCAATGCAGGTGCAGGAATTTATAATGGGGTAGGATGTGGGTGTGTGGGATAAGGATTGATCAGCTCCAATATTTTAAAACCTTTTATGATTAAAAGATAAAATGAAACGATTGCCTATGTTTTTTGAAGCTACTACTGTGTATTATGGGTACAAATATGCCAACGGAAGCCACAACCTTTTCGGTAAAAAAAAGAACTACCATTATTGTTTACAACACTACAGCAGTTATACATGTCACGTTGTTGTTACATGTGCATATTGGCCGCTGCCAAATCATCTTCATTTGGTAGTACGTATACAGACAGAAGGGGAGGCGTTGAAATGTGTTAAAAAGAAACAGCAGAAGTTAACCCTGCAAGGTTTTCAAAATCTTGGAGGACTGATTCACTAATAAAGCAAAGGTTTAAAAATGTAAAAAAGATTGATTATGAGCTTAGAAACAGTATTAGAAATAGGTCAAAAACTTAGATCCTCAAAAGACAATTTAAAGCATTTTAAACAGGTTACTTCATTGCAAAACGATTCGAAAAACAAAGATGTTTATAGCTTTAAGGTGCCAATCAAAAGTGATTTAAGTTTTGATATAGATAATATTAGTGAGATACCAGAAAATGAAAGAGGTGATTTGTACTATTTAAAATACAAAATCGGCAACGACAATACTGTAAAGTACATTTTCGGTGATATCTTCTTTGAAAAGAATTCTTCTATTTCAAAAGATGGCAAAATAAATGTAAGTACAGGAGGGTACTATCAACTTAATAATCCAGAAGCATCCCGAGGAAGGCAAAATAGTTCTTTCGGACGGGGTAGTGACCACTCTTTTGAAATTATAAAATCTTTACATGATAACAACGTGTTAGAGTCATTTAGAAAAGGGTTTTTAGAAAATGAATCTCTGATTGAGGCGATTCTTTTACATCCAAAAGTCGTTTCCGACTTTTTAGTTTCATCGGCTGAGGAGCCATTGACTGTACTATTAGGTAATGGCGATAAACTGAAAGATTATGCTATCAAATATGTTCTTAAAGAACAATCTCAGCCAACTCTAAAGAAAATTGGGATTGATGCAGCTAATTTAAAAAATGGAGACGAGAATAAGCTTTATTCATTGCTTTCGGGTTCTGTCTTTTTACACTTCGAGTTTGAGGATGGCAAACATTGGTACGAGTTTGAGGAAGAATTCGATGCTATAAAAAGGAAAATATTGTCAGAGTTTACTGAAGATACAAAGGAAGGTGTTGTTTTGAAAAAACTACTGTACAAAGGGATTGGGTCAGGCGATAAAAGTAGTGACATCCAATTTCCCGGCTTTACCATAGAGAATAAGCACAAAGTGAAATCTTTTGATAATGATACTATCTTGGATTTGTTCTATGCGGTTGACTTTACCAATAAAGGAAAATTTATAAAAGGAACAGATATTAAGAGGATTATTTTGCCATTGGGTGAAAACTTGCAAGCTAGCCATTACATAGACTTTTTGAATAGGAATGATGAAAGTGAAGTAATATTTAATAACAAAACAGCGATCGATCCTGTTTTCGATTTTGCTGGTGATATAAGTGATGAGATAACCTCATTTGATGCTATTTTCTGTAAAAAGGGAGCAGGAGTTGGAACACCGGATTCAGATTTAATTGAAATATCTGGTATTCAAAAAAGTAGGTTACAATTAGTAATGAAGAGAATTACTGAGATTGCAGAAGCAATAACTACGGAGAAGAAAAAATACTTAAAGACCGAAAAAAACATAAAACCTTTTGAAATAGAATATACATTTCAAAGGATTCTGGGCACACCACAATTTGACGAAAAAACGAGGAAAGTGGCAATGAAAGTTAACCCCAAATATCAATCTCATCTATTAAGAGTTTTGCCATTAATTTATACAGAGAATTACTTTGAAGATAATTTGCTGATCCCTGCATTTATAAGCAATGTAGAATACACTTGTAGAAATGGTGATCCTCAGTATGTTTTCCTAAGTTATGATTTAAAATTCCTGTTAAGTATTCAAAACACTAATCAAAATAAATTCAACGATATGATAAAAACAAAAAGTTATCAAATAGGACTTAAGCTGGGCAAACTAGCAAAGCCACTAAAAAAGAAAATCAATTCTTTTGAAAAAAGATATGTTGGCTTATTGACGAGGCAAATTAGTACGAAAGATGATTGTATTTCGTTTGCCAATGATATTCATGAGAAGTTGGTTTTGCACGAGCGAACTTATGGTCAATTATCTGCCGAAATGCTTAATGAATTGGCAATTTTAGAAGAGAAAGATTATGATAAGGAAAAATTAGCTTTCGGTTTTTTTGAGGGCTATTTCAAATATGAAGTATTGGACAAGAAGAAAGACTTCTTTAATCGGATAGAAAAATTATTATCTGACTACGAAGGTAATGAGAATTTAGAGGGTGAGCTTAGCTCACTACAAAATATTGTTAACAATCTAAAATAATAAAAATGAGCATAACAAATCAAGAAGAAAATAAAACAGAAATTCCAATGAAAAAGTCAGAATTACTTTTCATTTATGAAACATCTTACAATATCCCTAATGGTGACCCTTTCACAGGAGAGCAACGTTATGACGATGAAACTAAAAAAATCTTGGTCAGTGATGTCCGAATGAAACGGTATGTAAGAACCTATTTAGAAGATGTTAAGAATCTTCCGATTTATGTAAGTGAAAAGACAGGAGCGGGAAAAACGGATTCGAAAGGCGTATTAAAATGGATTGCTCAAGATGGGAAACGTAACCCTAGAAAATTGACAGACGTAGCAGAACTTTTGAAAGAGCAAATAGACGTGCGCTTATTTGGCGGAATTTCCACACTAGGTGATACCGCAAAGGATATTAAAGTTGATGAAAAACCTATGACTAATGGACATACTCAATTTACAGGACCGGTTCAATTTGCATTGCTTAATCCTTCATTAAATGAAGTGAATTTAAGAATGCACCAAAATACGACACACTTTACATCCAAAGCAGAAAATACACAAGGTTCAATCGGAACTACAACACTTGTTCCCTATTCCGTTATCCAAATACATGGTTGGTTTAATCCAAAGATTGCAGAAGAAACGGGGATGAAAGCAGCTGATATGAACCTATTATTTGAAGGACTTTGGTACGGTACAAGTGGTGATGGTAGTTCTCATTCTCGTAGTAAAGTTGGTCAAAATTCTGTGCTATTGCTTGAAATAGTTTACAACGAAAATAACAAAAAAATCTATGGCGTTGACCGATTGATTAGCTTAGATAAAGGAGACAAAAAAGGCGAACAGTTGCGTAGTATGGACGATTATAAATTTGATTTTATAAAGTTAATAGAAATTTCAAAATCTGATAAAGTGGAACGAATTAATTACTATACAGAGATTGAAGAAATTGAAAACTTATTTACCCCAGAAGACAAATTTCGTAAAATAGTTTTCTCAGATTCATCAAACAAAGAAAGCAATGAAGGGACATCAAATAATAGTTAGGGGGAACTGGGCTCATTTTAGAAAGGCAGATAGTAATAATAACCCTCTTACGCACGACTTTATTACCAAAACTGCATTAATTGGATTAATGGGTGCTGTTTTAGGCATTGAGCGAAAAGAGATGAGGGAACGATTTCCAGAACTATCAGACGATATTTTGTATGGTGTACAACTTTTGAAAAATGTAAAAAAAGTATCTTGGAGTTTTACAAGCAAGAAAGCTGTAAACCCTACAGGTGAAGGTTCCCCTAAAGCATTTGAATTTCTTCAAAATCCATCCTTCAAAATATCGTTGGCATTGAGAGATAAGCGTTCGGAATTGCTGTTTGACAATTTTATCCAATCTGTCATAAACTCAGAAGCTATATATCCACCTGTTCTAGGTTGGCACAACTGCCCGGCGGAATTGGAATTGGTAAACTCCGGTATGTTTAAATTAACAGAAGGGGATGTTTTTGAAACCGCCGGTTTTGTGGAAGCGGAAAGACATACTATCCAGTCTTTTGATTCAGATTTTAGAATTGGGTTTGAAAGAATTCCTACCTATCAAAACAATGACTGGTGGAACTTGCCTGACCGTTATAAAAAAGTTGTTTATCCAGAATGTTCAAGTCGGCTGACAATAAAAGGCGATAGCTACAATTATGAATTAGAAAATGGGAGTAATGAATCATGGTGGTTGATATAAAATCAATAAAATCTCATCCCGATAAATTCCTTATTAGTCAAGACAATGGGGAGAAAGGTCATGTAGAGGGTGTGATAGAAAATGTAAAAAAAATCACTTCGTCTAAATGGGCTGAATTAGTTGCTATATTTCATGACTTAGGTAAGATAAATCCAAATTTCAGCAGTAAATTAAGCAACAATCATATAGTTGGAAATTATGCTAATCATTCTTACCTGTCGGCCTTTGCATTTTTCGTAGCATTTGCTACCAATCCTAAGAATAGAGAAAACATATGTCAATGGCTAAATCAAGAAATAATTACTGGATTAGATGTAATTGCTTTAACTATTATTATTGCAAAGCATCATGGTAATTTGCCCGACTTTAAACCACAAAAATCAGATAATGAAGATATAGCAAGAATACTCTTCAAAGACGAGACTAATTTATTGTTTATCTTTCTAAAGCAGAGCGAAAGACTTCCTATAGACGCCTATTCAAAACATTATTTAGCTTTTCTGGAAAGTTTTCAGGATAGTTTATTAGATGACAGAGTACAAAAAAAGTATAAAAATGAATTGATTTTTGATGCATATAGAAATTATAATCCTCTAGCTTTTTTTCAAAATACTCAATCTGCATTTGCTGCATTAATCCATGCAGATAAAGCCGATGCTGCCAAATTTGACAACTTAATTGATGAAAACAAAGAGAACTTAGCTGAATTTAATAAACGATATCTTCCTCAACTTGATCAATATTTAAAAAGCTTAAAGGCAAACACACCTTTAAATAAATTGAGAACGGAAATCAGAAATGAATCCGTACAAAATATCAAAATAGGGTTAAAAGCGGGGAAACGATTATTTGAATTAACCGCACCAACCGGTTCTGGTAAAACCCTAATGTTACTTGCATTGGCAGGAGAAATAATTGCGACAAGCCAAGAACCTTTGAGAATTTTATATGCTTTGCCATTTCTATCTATAACAGAACAAGTAGAAGAAGAAGTTTTGAGAATATTTTCAGAATCCTCGCATCTCATTCAGCGTATAGATTCTAAGTCAGAAAATAGTGAGTTTGAAAAACTGCAAGATGCTTTGGAATGCGACCCGAGTCAGCAGAATAAAATGGCTATTAACTTACTTGATTTCAAGGATAAAACATTCTCTTATCCTTTTATAATTACGACTTTTGTTCGCTTTTTCGAAACACTATTAAGTAATAAGAATGCAGATTTATTGAAACTACCCAATCTAAGTAATTGTATTTTTCTAATGGATGAAATACAATCTTTGCCACCGAGATTGTATAGTTTCTTTGTAGCATATCTTGATTCTTTTTGCGAGAAAAACAATTGTTATGCAATCGTATCTACAGCTACTCAACCTAACTTTTCAATAGATAATATTAAACTAACGAATACTGATGGTAATGGCAAGTATTTATCTTTGGCGACAGATTTTTTTAAAAATTACGAGCCTCCTTATTCAATATTACCAACTCATCATTTTCAAAACAATCTATTTGACAGATATGTAGTTAATGTTTTAGATGAAGAACTAAACCTACAAC
>CAZQIQ010000022.1:0-11181 GCA_964593835.1 uncultured Chitinophagaceae bacterium | reverse complement strand
TGCCGATAAAGTTATAGAAGAGAATGATTCAGTTCTTGTTATCGTAAACACCATAGACGATTCTAAAAAGCTATATAATTTTCTATTGGAGAATAATGTTGAAAAGCAAGAGTTAGTTCTACTAAATACGCATTTCACCCCTAATGACAGAAAGTACAAAATAGACTATACCAAACTGAGATTGAAATTTGGGAAAAATATTGTTGTTGTTTCAACAATGCTGATAGAGGCTGGAGTTGATATTGATTTTCCAATATTATACAGGGACTTAACATCTATGCCGAGCATAGTTCAATCTTCAGGTAGATGTAATAGAAACGGAAAAATGCCTAACAAAGGTAAAGTAGTTGTCTTTCATTTGATGAATTTAAATGATAGAGCGGCATTAATATTTAGAGGCAAGGATAAATTCTTTCTTGATACAACTAAAAAGATTTTAAAAGACACACAATATGAAGAAAATAATTTACTCGAGTTACAAAACCAATATTTTAACCAAATACGAGCTGGTTTAAATTTTGCTCAACACTCACAAAATAAACCAAAGCATGAGTTTAATTTTCTAAAAGATATGCAGGAGTGCATGTTTCAAAAACTAGGGGATTTCAGGCTAATTGATGAAATGGATTTTGGAGTTGAATATCAGTTTTATATTCCTTTAAGTAAAAATGATAAAGCATTTGAAACTCTTATAAACATGGAAGAAGAAGTAAAAATCTTACAATTTCAAAAAAACAAAAGAGAAGAATTAATTATAAAGAAGCGAATAATAGGACAACAATTAAAGAAAATGTCAAATCAGATTGTAAAGGTACGGTTGAAAAAAACTGATTCCTTGCCAGTTTTAAGTGACAATAGAGTTGCAATGAATTTTTTATACAAAATAAACTTGGAGTCGTATTCTCTTGAAAGTGGTATCAGTATTAAAGGAGAAGATTTTATTATTTAACCCAATTCCTATGACCATCAACGCCACACTCATCAATCTTTACCATGTATGTAAGCGTGAATGCTGGTTGCATGCCAACGGTGTACGAATGGAACACACTAGTGATACGGTAGCGGATGGCAAACTGCTACATGAAATCACTTACCCGCAACGTAATGAAAAACATTCGGAGATGAATATTGCAGCAACTTATAGTGGTGTTGACCTATTTGGTAAAATAGATTTCTATGATGGTCAGCAGAAAATTATACACGAAACCAAACGAAGTAATAAAGTAGAAACTGCCCATGAATGGCAGGTTAAATTTTATCTATGGTTATTGAAATTAAACGGAATTGATGAGTCAACCGCCATTTTGGAGTATCCGCTATTACGACAAACCGACCGATTAGAGCTTACGGAAGAAGATATAATATATCTGGAAAAAACAACACTATCTATAGTTCAGCTAAAGGAATCGGAGCAATGTCCATCAGTTATTAATGCGAAGATCTGCAAGAATTGCAGTTATTACGATTTATGTTACGTGGTAGAGGTGTGAACCAAAAACTAAAATTACTCATAATAAAAATGATTGTTTTGAAAAATATCAGTTGAAAGAATAGTTTTTTATAACTGATATAAATAACAAATATAAATATGTAGAATCAATGCTTTTTAACCTAACCTTAATCCTGAAATGAAAAAAACATACTATCTCTTCAATCCCGGACGGATGAGCCGAAAAGACAATACACTTAAATTCACCCCTGTTGATGAAGATGGATCAGAAGGTATGCCAAAATACATTCCTGTTGAAACTGTAGATAATCTTTATTGTTTTGGTAGTCTGGATGCAAATAGTGCATTATATAATTTTTTGGGAAAGGAAAAAGTAAGTGTTCATTTTTTTGATTATTATGAACACTATACGGGTAGTTTTATGCCTAAAGAATACCTGCTGGCAGGTCGTATGCAGATTGCACAGACACTTACATATACTCAGTCAAAAAAAAGACTTGATCTTGCTAGGAAATTTGTAGAAGGTGGTGCTTTTAATATGCTGAGGAATTTAAAGTATTATCATAATCGTGAAAAAGATACGCTTGTTCAGATGCAAAGGATTGAAAATATAATGGAGCTTCTTCCTGCAGCGTCAGATATTGAAACGCTGATGGGGTTGGAAGGAAATATTCGCATCAGTTATTATGAAGCATTTGCCAACATTATTAATGATTTTGAAATGGGAAATCGTATTAAACGTCCTCCCTCTAACGAAGTGAATGCTATGATTTCTTTTGTAAATAGTATGTGTTACACGCTTTGTCTGGATATGATCTATCACACTCAGTTAAATCCAACCATCAGTTTTTTACATGAGCCGGGTGAAAGAAGATATTCTTTAGCACTCGACATTGCTGAAATATTTAAACCTTTATTAGCTGATCGGCTTATATTTTCTTTATTAAATAAAAGACAGATTCAGGCGTGTGATTTTGATACAAAATTAAACAGTTGTTTATTAAAAGAAAGTGGCAGAAAAACGGTAGTGAAAGCATGGGAGGAAAGACTGAACGAAACTATTAAGCATAAGTCATTAAAGAGAAATGTTAGTTATAAACATTTGGTTAAGCTTGAATGTTATAAACTGGTCAAACATATTTTGGGTATGGAAGAATACAAACCATTTAAAACTTCCTGGTAATATGTATGTAATACTTGTTTACGATGTGGAGCAAAAGCGGGTAGGGAAGATGTTGAAGTTGTGCCGCAGATATCTGAACTGGATACAGAACAGTGTTTTTGAAGGTGAGATTACTGAAGTAAAACTTAAGGAACTGATAGCGGAAGCAAAGAAAAAAATGGATACGGAAAAAGACAGTATTATTCTATTTAAAAGTCGTGAGGAACGTTGGCTTGAGAAGAAAGTGATTGGGAGGGAAAAGAACGAGTTGGGTAACATTTTGTGACCGTCGACCTAAGCTGATGGTTATCCAATAGTGATTAAATATTTTTAGCTCTTTGACATAATGAAAACAAAATAAGACAGTTACGTATGCTGTCGATCTTTACACACAATCCTGTTATCTATATTCGACAAAAATTTAGCACCTTAATCGCCATTTGTTCGTGATATATAACCTTGTAAATCAAGCATTTTTTTCCTTATTTTTAACGACTCTTAATCGAACCATAGTGGAATTGAAATAAGGCTAATCTTGCGCATGTTGGTGACACTAACATGACTCTTAATCGAACCATAGTGGAATTGAAATCTAATCCAAGTCCACCTGAAACCATTAAGCTTGAAAGCTCTTAATCGAACCATAGTGGAATTGAAATGCCATTGTGAGCTTAGTAACATTTGCAGGACTAAAACTCTTAATCGAACCATAGTGGAATTGAAATTAAGCGACAGGCCATATTCCGAATTCAGATGAACACTCTTAATCGAACCATAGTGGAATTGAAATTTGATTTGCTCATAAGAGAAGTGAATGTGCTGCTCCTCTTAATCGAACCATAGTGGAATTGAAATAGCGCATTTCCTTTTGCATCTACTCCACCAACATAACTCTTAATCGAACCATAGTGGAATTGAAATTCGTATCTATGTTCTCTAACGGAAATGCTCTTAGTCTCTTAATCGAACCATAGTGGAATTGAAATCCACTTCTTACTGGAAGTATTTCTGACCTTAAAAAATCTCTTAATCGAACCATAGTGGAATTGAAATATGGCTGCTGATAATTCCCCGCATAGTTTTTTAATACTCTTAATCGAACCATAGTGGAATTGAAATAATAATATATTATGATCGAGAGTTCCATAAATACGCTCTTAATCGAACCATAGTGGAATTGAAATTAATGACTTAGTTTTGTACCTGCTATGCAGGCGGTCTCTTAATCGAACCATAGTGGAATTGAAATGCTTTTGCCGCATCTAATGTTACAGCTTTAAGAAACTCTTAATCGAACCATAGTGGAATTGAAATTAAGATTTTCTTTTTCCTTTTTATTTGCTTTAGCGACTCTTAATCGAACCATAGTGGAATTGAAATGTGTCTGTGCCGCTTTTCTTTTTCGCTTCCTCGTCTCTTAATCGAACCATAGTGGAATTGAAATACGCCTGCGACTGTTAAGATTTTAATTTCTCCCATGCTCTTAATCGAACCATAGTGGAATTGAAATATCATTTCTACGGAAAAACAAAAAACGGCTATAACGCTCTTAATCGAACCATAGTGGAATTGAAATCAGAATCTTACGTGGATGCAGAAACTGGCGAAATTCTCTCTTAATCGAACCATAGTGGAATTGAAATTCGTAATCAAACCCTTCCTTTTTGTTTATATAGAAACTCTTAATCGAACCATAGTGGAATTGAAATCCTGGGTTGGCTGGCTCTTCGCGGTGCCTCGGAACCCTCTTAATCGAACCATAGTGGAATTGAAATAATACGGTCGCCTCATCCGCGGTGCAAGGTGAACACTCTTAATCGAACCATAGTGGAATTGAAATCTGAGTAAATCCACTTTTATCTGCTGCGCCAATGCCTCTTAATCGAACCATAGTGGAATTGAAATAATAATTTACATGAAAAACTTCCTTAAGCTCTTTCTCTTAATCGAACCATAGTGGAATTGAAATGTTGTTTATTGAACACAAAGAGGATGTGAGCGACAAAGCTCTTAATCGAACCATAGTGGAATTGAAATACTGTAATTTGAATGAGTGGTGGAAACGATTCACTCTCTTAATCGAACCATAGTGGAATTGAAATATATAAAACAGTAGCAGATAATATCTGGGCTTTAGTCTCTTAATCGAACCATAGTGGAATTGAAATTCAAAAGGGGTGCTATGTAGATCTACTAATGGCTCAACTCTTAATCGAACCATAGTGGAATTGAAATAGATTAGGAGATGTTGCTGCCGGCGTGGGTGCGCCTCTTAATCGAACCATAGTGGAATTGAAATGAATATTACTAGTAGAATCTATAAGAAACAATGTTACTCTTAATCGAACCATAGTGGAATTGAAATATTAAAAAGACAATAACTAAAAAAACATGAATAGTCTCTTAATCGAACCATAGTGGAATTGAAATACCGGAAAAGTATACGTACGTAGATAATAAATGTAAATCTCTTAATCGAACCATAGTGGAATTGAAATTGTTAAAACGGGAATATAAAATCCAGTAGCATTACTCTTAATCAAACCATAACACACAACAAAAAGAATGGTGTACCAAAATTTTGATACACCACTCTTTTATAATTGCAGTTTACAAGAATATTAGAAAAGCTAAAAACTGAACTCCTGGTATTGGGTGTTTATTGCGTTTTTCGATCGGTTATTATTTGTTTGTATAGATAGGATGTGCTTCATTGCCCCCAGACTGTAAATAAGCCATAAGGTCTTTTAATTCTTCCGCGTTTAAGGGGTTGATCATGCCTGGTAACATAATCGAAACATCAGATGGTTTTGTGTTGACAACCTCTTTTTTGCTGATGGTGCGCAATTCCTGAGGAGCAAATGGGTTTTGTGAAATCATATAATTGTTCTGATCCTGACTGATGAGTCTGCCAACAATTGTTTTACCATCTTTTAGTGTTAATACCGTCGCATGATATTGATCAGAAATAGTTTTATTAGGGTCTATAATAGCTTCCAATATGTCTTTAACAGAAAAACGAGTGCCTAATTGAGTGAGATCCGGACCTATCGTTTCTCCCTCACCACGCATACTGTGACAGGAAATACATTTTGTGGCAGCAAACATATTTTTACCCACTTCAAAATTTCTTTTCTCTTTGGCCCCTGCTGCTATAGTATCTATAGCAGCATCAAGTTTCCATTGACGCCACGGGCCTTTGGGCTGCGGAATTTTTCCTACTAAAGATCCTCCTGATTTTGATAATAATGAATCTCCAGAAATAGTGTTGAAATAAGCGTATTTGCTTTTTTCAACATTTGCTAAAGCTAACTGACGACCTCTGTTGATAAAACCAATAAAGCTTACACCACCTTTGTAATTAAAAGCATCGTGAAACCATTTAAAATATTGATCCTGTAATTCCGGCGTCCATCCTTTTTTTGCCGTGCTTAACATAATGGCATAATAGGTTTGCTGCGCCGGCGGAACTTTGGATAACATATTAGCAATATCCAAACCATACTGAGGGTTTCTGAATATAAGGTCGGATGATTTGGTGAAGGTTTGATCATTTAATGTATCGTCTTTTGCATGAGCAAGAAGTTCCATTGTTTTGGGAACAGCAGTCGGTGATTCCAGCCGAATGAGTAATTTGGATAGTCCGCGGTTAACAAAATTATCGCTCGATGGATAATGTGCGTCCAGGCGATCAATAGTGGCTGACCTGATTTCGCCTGAAGGGAATCCCATTCTTACCAATACCAATTCATAGGCACGTAATAAATCTATTTGCTGTGAAGAAGTGAGTGAGGTAAAATCGAGCTGATTGAGTTTTTTGAGAATATCATCTCTTAATGTGGAAGATCCATTTTTGGCTAATGCAAGAGACGCATGTATAACACTGATTGGATTTTCTTCCCTGAAAAATTTCTCTTTCCATTCATCAACCGGCTGATGTTCAATTACGGTTTTAGCAGTATATCTTACATAGCGGTCGTTGCTGGACAGATGCGGCCAGGCAATTGCCACTGCCTCTTTATTGGGTTGGAGATATTCTTCAAGCTGTCTTCTTACCAGGGCTTCTTCAGGAAGTGTAACCGCTGTTTCATTTTTCTCCTTATCTAATTTTCCTTCATAGGTAATTCTGTATACATCCGAATCTAATTGCCGGCCACCTGTCATGAAATATAAAGCTCCGTCAGGACCAATTACACCATCAGTTAAAGGTAACGGCGCACCGGAAATAAACTCTTCTGTTTGCGCGGTATAGGAAGCTCCTTTTGGAGTAAGATGTATAGAATAAATAATGCCGAAACTCCAGTCGAATGCCAGTAAAGATTTACGGTATTTTTCAGGAAACTTGGCTGCTCCTGCATATACCAGATTAGTGGGTGAACCCTGACCAATATTCACTAATGCAGGCAAATTATCTGCATTGGTGGCAGGCGCATTAATACTACCCGTTCTCCATCCAAAATCTGCACCCAATGTAGCATGTACTACTCTTGTAGGACGATACCAGGGTAATCCAAAATCATATTCCATATCAGAATCATAAACAAATAAATCCCCTGCTTCATTAAAAGCCATATCGTATGAGTTGCGATATCCGGCGCTTACAATTTCTGAATAACTACCGATAGAATCCATTCGTGCTATCCATCCACCAGGTGGATTTAATTCAGCAGCATGACCACTGGGATCAGTGATCTTTGGAAAAAGATTATCTTCTTTCCAGTTGTTAGGAATTTTATAAGCATCTGCTTTCGGAACAGGTGTAAAGTTTCCGGCAATAGCGTAGATAAATTTTCCATCAGGGGATAATTTAAGGCTATGCGGACCATGCTCTCCTTCACCATGAAGTGTTTTTAATAAGGTTACCTTATCAAACTGATCATCTCCGTCTGTATCCTGTAATCGATATATGCCACTTTTGTAAAACTCGTTTTCATCCAGATTATTTACACTTGCATATAAGCTATTAAATGCCCATAATAATCCTTGTGCACGACCAATATTTTTAGCCGTCGAATCCTTATGAATAAGACGAATTTTTTCTACTGCAGGAAGAGAAGAGTCTCCTGCCTGAGCTAATGTTAGTCTATATACATAACCGTATTGATCACTTGTAATTATCCGGCCCTTATCGTCAAAAGTCATGGATACCCAGGATCCCTGGTTTTGTTCACCGGGGCTGTAAATTCTTTCGGCTTTAAAGCCTACAGGTAGTTTAAGCTTTTTGATTTTTGGATCAGTGGATTGTAGTGTGGATCTATCATTTTCTGAGGGTTCACTACAAGCATTCATGAACATGCATAATAATAAGTATGCAATTAGTTTTAGGTTAATTTTGTAGTTCATTGAAGAAATAATTATCGGACAATATAAAGAATTGAAATGGTTCAACTGGTATGAACTGTTTAGTTTTCTTCCGTTTTGGTGGGTTGTGCGGATTTTAACTGACGGATACGATAACTGAAAGTCACATTTACCTGTCTTCTTCTCGATTGAAATTCACCTCTGCTCATAAAGTTTATACCTTCCGTAACGTACCTGGACCATCTCGAATTAAACACATCAAGAATATTCAGGCTAACAGTGCCATTCCCTCTCAAAATATCTTTGCTCGCTGATATATCTGCATAGGTAAGTGATAATTGTCTGCCCTGTACAGTATTTCTTGGCGCTTCATAATTAAAACGTAACTGGAAATCGAGGTATTTTGGAAAACTAAACCTGGATGTTTGTCTGGCAAACCAGGTATTAGTAGAAGTTTTATATGCTTTTACAATATTACTGCCATCAATATGAGCTCTGAAAAAATTTATATTAGCATCCAGCTTCCACCAGGTAAAAGGTGAATAATTGCTGATTAATTCCAAACCATAAGCTTGTTCAGCGTTAAGATTATAAGGCAGGGTAGTGGCATTTCCCTGTTCATTAACCGTTCTGATGCTCTGTATTTTTCCGTTGGTATAACGATAATAGATTGATGAGGCCAGAGAGCCTTTATCAAAAGTTTTTAAATGTCCTGCTTCTATAACATCACTGAATTCAGGATTTAAATCCGGATTGCCTGAGAAATAATTCCTGTTGTCGGAAAATGTAAAGAATGGACTAAGGTCATTGTAAAAAGGTCTTCTTACTCTTCTGCTATAACTTAACTGAATATCGTGTTCATCGGGCAGATGATAAGTTAAATGAGCGCTGGGAAAAAGGTTAGTATACTTTCTCGGATTTTCTTCATTCGTTTCCTTCAATATTGTTTTAACATCTGTCCATTCAGCTCTTAGTCCGCCCTGATAAGATATGCGCTGCGTTTTATTAGCTACAATACCATAGACAGCGTGAATATTTTCGTTATAAAAAAATATATTATCGAGTCCTGGTAGTGGAATATCCTGTCCCTGATCATTTTTTTGTGTAACAATATAATCGTTGGTCATATCACGAAAACTGGTTCTGAAACCGGTTTCAATCTTTCCGGTTTTGAACATAGGTCTGACATAATCCAATTGCATCAAAAATTGTTTTTCAGATTCATCATTCAGTGAATGCTGAAGAATTCTTTTATTGAGATCTTCTGATCCATTCTCATTAAAATAATAATGTGTGAAGTTCTGGTCTGAACTTTCCCAGTTGTCGAGATATTTCATTTCTGCAATCAGCTCATGACCTTTTTGTTTAAAATTTCGTTTATAGCTAATTGTATATTCAGAGTTGGGCTCATCCTCGTTTTCATCCTGTTTTCTCGCGCTGGTCAAAGGTTTTCCTGATGTATTAAAAAGGTAATCGTTATACCTGAGATGTGTTATCCTGTTGGCGTCGCTTCTGCGAAAAAGATATGATCCTGTAAGGACGCTGTTTTCATTGAAAAAATAATCAATTCCTCCTCTGATATTATTATTTAATCCTTTTATTACAAAATCGTTATTCTGTTCAAGAATATTTATTGTGTCATTATGATAAGTTTCCTGGTAAAGTTTAGATGTACCCCTCGGTTTTCTATATGCTACACTGTAGTTAATAAAGAAGTTGACTTTATTATGCCGGTAATTAAGATTGGCTGCTCCGCCGAAGTTAGCCGGATCGCCACCGATTATTTCAAATGAACCATTAAATCCCTGACGTTTTTCTTTTTTAAGAATAATATTTAATATTCCAGCCATTCCTTCTGCTTCGTAGCGCGCAGAAGGATTTGTAATAATTTCAACCCGCTCAATCATGTTGGCAGGTAATTGTTGTAATCCGCCACCACCTTTAAAACTCACCAGGCCACTGGGTTTTCCATCAATAAGAATACGAACATTGTCACTTCCTCTTAATCTAACATTTCCTTCCGGATCAACGGACATGGCAGGTATATTCATTAAGATATCCAACGCAGATCCCCCTGCATTCGCAAGGTCTTTACCTACATTAAATATTCGTTTGTCGAGCGATAATTGCATGCTGCTTTTTTCGCCTATGACGGTGATCTCGCTTAATGTATCCACACCTAATACTCCTTTGAATAAACTGTCCTGTTGTGCCTGAGTGATACTACAGATTAATGTAGCACAAACAAACAACATGCAAAAAATAAACACTTGACGAATAATAGCTAACATGATAACGTATAGGCGTATGCCGAAATAAATGAGAATATAAAATGATATAATAAGGTAAAAGCCTGTGACTAAAAATTTTTGATCTGCTTTTTAGCTTCTTCAGTAGAATAATGTTCTCTGGTTTGTACGGGAGGCGCTTTGGATTTTCTGATTTTGAGGTTTACTAATTCAACAAAAAATGCAAATGCCATGGAGAAATAAATATATCCTTTTGGTATTTCTGCTTCAAATCCTTCAGCAATTAGCGAAACTCCGATTAATAATAAGAAGCTTAATGCAAGCATTTTAAATGTCGGATGTTTATTGACAAAGCGGTTAATAGGTTCCGCGGCCCATAACATGATAATAACAGTAACAATTACAGCGGTATACATTACCCACAATTCTTTAACCATACCTACTGCTGTAATAATTGAATCAACAGAAAAAACAATATCTAATAACAATATCTGAAAAAGCACACCTCTGAAACTGACAGCCGTAACTTTTTCTGTCTGGTCAGCTTCGTCACCTTCCATTTTATGATAGATTTCCGTCGCACTTTTATATATAAGAAATAGTCCCCCCAGAATGAGAATAAGATCTTTTCCGGAGATTCCCATTGGTTCTCCCGTAAACCATGGAACAGTAAATAAATCAGCTGTGAGACGTAATATCCAGGCTATCACGGTAAGTAATGCCAGTCTCATAAACATGGCCAGTATGAGACCTAAGCGTCTGGCTTTTTTTTGCTGATGCTGCGGTAATCTGGATGAAATAATAGAGATAAATATCACATTATCGAGCCCTAATACAACTTCCAGTAGTATTAGAGTAGTCAGCGCAACAATCGATTCCATCATAATGAAGCGAAGATATTAAAACCCATAACACAAATATTATGGCTAAGAAAAAATACCGTTCTTAACTTTGTCATGGAATTATATGGAGGAAAGAGAGGAAATCAGTCAAATTACCAGCGACCCCTTTGCGGCTAT
>CAZQIQ010000021.1:52755-59172 GCA_964593835.1 uncultured Chitinophagaceae bacterium | reverse complement strand
TAATAGATGTTTACGTAAATTTCCTACGCAAAAAGCTGGATAATGATTATGAGAAAAAAATCATTCATACCCAGGTAGGCGTTGGATACGTATTAAAAGAAACAACCTGATTGAAAAGCAGGCATAAAATAACATTACTGTTTGTTCTTCTCGTAACGATTATTATGCTGGGCGTAAGTCTGTCAGTTTATTATTATGCTTTTCTTGAAAGGCGGGAAACATTCACCAAACGTTTAACCAGCAGAGTAAATAATAATGCCCAGATTTTTTCCTATTTCTATGATAGTAGTATTACGCTGCTCGACAGAGTTAATACGGGATCTACAGAACTGCTTCCTAAAAAGACCATTGAGATCTACGATTCATCAAAACAACTGGCATACCGATATACATCCGAAAATTCCGATACTATTGGTTTAAACAAAAAGGTAGAAGAAGAAACCCGCATCAGGAAGGAATATTTTTATACGCAAAAAGGCCGTGAAGTATTGGCCGTTGGGTTTAATGAATACGGCTATGAAAATATTATTGTACTTGTTGCCGCATACGATAAAGATGGTTGGGAGCAATTGGAGCGATTAAAACGCATTTTTATTTTTGCACTGCTCATCGGTATTATAGTAGCGCTTATTGCAGGGCATTTGTTCTCAAAACAACTACTTAAACCAGTAGCGCAGATCATTAATGAAGTAAAAGATATTTCTTCGCATAACCTGTCGCTAAGAATACAAACTACAGACAACCAGGATGAACTCAATCAACTGGCTAACACATTTAACGAATTACTTGACCGGCTACAGGAAGCATTTGACTCACAGCGCCGTTTCATTTCAAATGCTTCACATGAGCTTTCCACCCCCTTAACTTCTATTTCCAGTCAGCTACAGGTGACCCTTCAAAGAGAAAGATCTATTGATGAGTACCATGAGGTAATGCAGTCGGTTCAGGAAGATGTTGTGCAAATGCGTGAACTCACAAAAAGTTTATTAGAAATAGCTAAAACAGGCTCGGAAGGAAGCATAGAGCTTAATGAAATTAGAATTGATGAAATTCTTTTTAAGGTTATGGCCGACATGAAAAAAGTGAACTCAGCTTATAAAGTTGAACTTGACTTTATCGATTCGTCTGATAACTATGAATACGATTTTCTCGTTTTTGGAAACAGCGACTTACTATATATAGCCGTAAAGAATCTCGTAGAAAACGGGTGTAAATATTCAGTTGATCAAATTGCCAAAGTAAATCTTTCATTCAGTAATCAGCATACCGTAATAGAAGTATACAGCGCAGGAGAACCTATTGCAAAAGAGGAAATGAATAAGATATTTCAGCCTTTTTATCGCTCGTCCAATTCGATAGGTAAAAGCGGGTTCGGGTTGGGATTGGCTTTGGCCAAACGTATTGTTGGATTACATAAAGGAACGCTTGAAGTAAAATCGGATATTATTTCGGGAACAGTTTTTACAATTATCCTTCCAACGGTTTCGTAAGAAGTAATAAAAAAATCCTCCTGAAAAATCAGAAGGATTATTATATGGATGGGTTAGTAAGTACAGGAAACTTTAATTTCCTTACACAATATTAAAAAGAAATTTTTCTTTACAAAAAAATTTTTTCACCTATTTTATTAACATTTGGTTTTTATCCTGTGGAAAAGGATAATCATATACCATACTTTTGCGAAAACTAATAGCATGAAATTTCCAACACCTGTATCAGTAGGAGTATTAGCAGAACTTATAGGAGCTGAATTGGTAGGTGATACATCCGGTCACGCAACTGGGATAAATGAAATACATAAAGTAGAAAAAGGAGATGTTGTTTTTGTTGATCATCCCAAATATTATGACAAATGCATTCATTCAGCAGCCAGTTATATCATTATCAATAAAAAAGTAGACGTTCCGGATGGCAAGGCTTTGCTTGTGCATGACCAACCATTTGAAGCTTATTTAAAAATTGTAAAACACTACCGACCTTTTGTTCCACACTCTTCCATCAAAAGTGAATCTGCAGTAATTGGTAAAACCACTTATATAGCGCCAAATGCTTTTATTGGTAATCATGTTGTTATTGGTGAAAACTGTATTATTCACCCCAATGTAACTATACTCGACCATTGTATTATTGGTGATCACGTAATCATTCAGGCAGGCGCAACAATTGGATCCGACGCTTTTTATTATAACAGTAAAAAAGACAGGGAAGTATGGTATAAAAAAATGGAAAGCTGCGGAACCGTAATTATTGAAGACTATGTTGAGATTGGAGCAGGGTGTACTATCGATCGTGGTGTTACAGCAGAAACACGTATTGGTAAAGGAACAAAAATCGATAACCTGGTACATATTGGTCACGATACTGTAGTAGGTAGAAATTGTTTGTTTGCTGCACAAGTTGGTATTGCAGGTGGTACTATTATTGAAGATGGTGTGACGTTATGGGGACAGGTGGGTGTAAGCAAAACTTTAACAATAGGCGAAAATGCTGTTGTTCTTGCTCAAAGTGGAGTTCCCTCCTCCTTACCTGGCAATAAAACCTATTTCGGTTATCCTGCCGAAGACGCATCGATAAAGAGAAGGGAACTTGTATGGATTAAAAGAATTCCTGAACTATGGAAAAAAGTAATGGGATAAATTATTAATTAATAGCTGCAATCAACATACGTAATGGATTCTGCATCCACACCGTATGGGCATTGTAGTATTTCCTCTCCTTTATTATTTATTGCCAGGGATGCTCCAATGCAATCCCAACCTTTCCATGGACCATCAACTACAGGTCCTACATTACTTACACCTATTATGTATGTAGCGAACTGCTGTGCTACAGGTTTGTATGCATCGCGCCACAGGTCGCCATAGGGAGTGATCTTATTATCATACCCGGGAGGAACAGCCCATGCGCAGGGAGATAAAATAACATCGGGAGCCATACGCGCAAGTGCAGTGGTAATTGATCTGTCTTCAGGAAGTGCATCGGCACATATCATTACCCCAAGTCTACCCAATTCTGTATCAATAACATTTAAACGGTCACCGGTTGCATAGTAAGGTTTACCAATATCCAGTTCGTTGATCTTTCTGTGCTTTAATAATAAATCACCTTTGGGATCGATCAGCACAGCTGTATTGTAATGTTTGTCTCCGTCCTTTTCTGTCATTCCCGAACAGAGATAAACGTTATTATTTTTAGCGTAAGTCACTAACGCTTTATACACTTTACCATCGGGAATACTTGTTGCATTCTCTAAACTACCCGGATGTGTCCATCCAATATCCATACATTCAGGTAGAATTACAATTTGCGCCTTATTAGCAGCAGCTTCCGCTACTAGTTTTTCTGCATTTTTCAAATTGGCATCGATGTCGTTTCCTATTACGTTCATCTGAACCATTGCCACTTTAACTGTCATATCATTTATTATTTTGTCATTGCCTGATAAATACTTCTTGCTTTTTCATAAGCTTCTTTGGCAGCTGCCTTTTCAGCAGCACGAATATTAGGTTCTTTTTGTTTCCAGCATTGATCAAGCGCCTGAATACACCATTCTGCACTTCTTTTTTCCTTAATAGGCTGACCATCCAATTCAATAAATATAGGGTTTGTATGCGAACTGGTATATACTCTTAACGCTACCCATGAAGAACGATCAACTGTATGCTGAAATTTTACTTTATTTATTTTGCCGTCTGCCATGATTTCGGTGGTATCAACCGGATATCCATTCACTATCAATTCCACTCTTACTTTTCTTGACGAGTCTACACGTGCAGTCTCTACATTCCAATAATAACCGTCAATAACTTTTACTTTGGCTAAAGTGGCAAAAAAAGGCGTTTGTTGCTCTGGTAGCCAGGCTGCTATATCCGCCGTAATATTTAATTTCTGCTTCTTTTTTTTCAGCTTTAATAAACTTTCTTTTGTTCCTACTTCGAGACCGTTAACAGCGAAGTTCATGATATGGGAACCACCATCAGAAACATAACTTCTGCCTTTTTTAATAGCATCAAGATATCCTTCATAGGAAATATCGGATTCTGCTGTTTTAAAATAACTTCTTGCCTGACCAACTCTATCGTCGGTAATACAAGGATAATCAGTTTCACCGCTCAAACGAGGCTTAAACCCACAATTAAGCGTATGATACCACATATTTAATTCCCATGGAGCAGGTGTATCTCCGGCACTATAAAAATCAACAGCATTATGTGCCACTGTAACTATATACTCGTTAGCACCAATAAAATCCATGTGAGGTGTAACATAATTAGGCAGCTCATTTGTCTCCTTCATGGGTTTTAGTCCCCAGCCAGAATGCGCATAACCAACAATTCCTCCCTGCGACTGCGCCCACTGCAGAACCGGTAATGTCCAGCTTGGCCATTCTTCAATTTTAGTAGTGCCTGGATAATCATCTTCTTTTATACCCAATAAAGCAATATGACCAGCATGTGAGGAGGGAAATCCTGACACTTCAACATCATAACGCATAACATTATTTTTAGTAGAAAGTGGATCATCTTTTCCGGTAAAATATTGTTTCTGATGATACCAGCTGGGTCCCCAGGTTAATACAGCTGCAAAATTTAAATCTTCGCCCAGTATCTGACGATACATATCAGCTGGCTTTACACCTTCTTCAGGACTATCGTAGTGACTGCATCCTGCTGCATGAATATGATGATCAGCGCTATACCAACCCAGATCAGAAAGTTTGATCCAGCGTTTTATTTTAAAAGAGAATTCAACTGAATCTTTACCAGCCGGAATTTCTATGATTTCAGTTTGAGGAATAGATTCAGGCCCTTTTTTATACGTAACATGATATTTTCCTGGAGCGAGGTTAACAGATTCTCCACTTGCACGATATATTTGTTTCTGAAAAAAGAAATCGGGGTACTCATCATAAGCCGCTCCTCTGCGAGAGGGCAGAGGATAAAAATTATATAGCTTACCGGGAACTCTTTCAATACTATCTGTAAAAACAAAAGAAGCCATAGTTGGTGTTCCATCAGCATCTTTCACATCAAGTATAACCTTAACGGAAGGAAGAATATCAAAAAGAATATGAACAGAATTTCGAAAACCTATATCCTTTGAGCCCTCACCAACGTTGAAACCTATCTCTACTTCACGCTTACCCTTTTCGTTAGTATACAGTTGCACTACAGCATACTCAAGTACTAAACCGGAAAGATTTTCCTGCATAGGCTTTTGTCTGTACATCTTTATTTCCATGAAACGATTGGCAACCTCTCCCTGAGTAATGATATTTTCCTTTTTTACCTTAGGATCAAAAGAAGGAAAATGCTGCGGCCTAAGGGCATTCGGACTTTCCACATCCAAACGAGCAGTACCACCAGCCTGATTTTCCACTTTTACCAAAAAACTACTCCATCCTCCCTGTATAAGCCGGGTTTCAGCTACTCCGCGATCTACTTTTACTCTACCCTCCGGATTAATATTTACTGTAGCAATGCAATATGCATCCAATATCTTCTGGACTTCAGAAACTGTATGCTTATCACTTCCTGCATATTGCAGTTTCTCCAATTTTGTTTTGTCTGCTGAGGATAATGAACTCCCTAAAAAGTCTAACGCTTCAACCAAACGTTTTGCTTGTGCCAAAAAAGGTTGTGTTTCTATCTTAACATGATGTTGGTGATGATCAACATGTTGCGCATTAACTGAAAAAGAAGAAAAGGCCAGTAAAGGCAATATCAGGAAGTAGAACTTTCTCATAATATTCTTAAAACCTTAAAGCTAAGGAACAATTATGGAATAGCAGATTTATAAGCAGGGAACATACATCTCATCAATTTAATCACGCACAGCAACAACTTCCAGCTCAAATAACATATCTCCCGTAAGATCAGCATCCGGATCATAAGCTCCTAATCCAAGTACTACAATAGCGGGTATAAATATCTGCACATGTGCACCAACACCTAATTCCGGCAATACCCGATTAACCTGTTTAAGCATTGTATGATCACCCACTTTAAAATAAAGAACAGATTGACGTGAAAAGCTGGTATCCTTATTCGAATTAATAATCTTACCGGTATGAACATAACTCGAAGTGTATTTTATACCTGCAGTTTTACCCTTTAAGGCCAGTGGTGGCGTTCCCCTATTAATAATATTTAAAAAAACATTATTATCTCTAACTGCTGTAATATTATTCCTTTCAAAATATCTATTCAGTCTCTGCTCAGCATAGTAAAACTGCTTCTCATTCATTAAGGCGATTTCCCCATTCTTGTCAGCATTAATTATGCTGTCCGTATTGTTTTCAACGAAATTGGGAACAAATACCGTATGTATTCTATAAGCATATTCTTTTTTATCAATATCGACTATAAATATACTATCACCTTCCCTAACCTGTCCAGTCATCAACACTTCTGCAAG